>CAJTNL010000012.1 GCA_910577755.1 uncultured Eubacteriales bacterium
ACTAATTTAGATACTATCTGACCATTTACTTCCATAGTACGGCGCACTTTAATTTTTGCATGTAAGCTAACTGCTTTTGCATCATAAGCCATTAAAGCTTCATCTTCATCCTTAAAAACTTTTCCTTCTCCCAGCTCGCCGTCTTTTTCAAGAGTTAAATAATAAGAGCCCAGAACCATGTCCTGCGTAGGCACTGCTACCGGGCGTCCATCAGAAGGCTTAAGCAAATTACCTGCCGCCAACATTAGAAAACGAGCTTCTGACTGCGCCTCTGCTGATAACGGAACGTGTACAGCCATTTGATCGCCGTCAAAGTCAGCGTTATAGGCTGTACATACAAGAGGATGCAACTTTAACGCACGTCCTTCTACAAGTACCGGTTCAAATGCCTGTATGCCCAATCTATGCAAGGTAGGAGCGCGGTTCAGCAAAACCGGATGATTTTTAATTACAATTTCCAAAGCATCCCAAACCTCAGGTTTTGCACGCTCTACTGCTTTTCTGGCGGCCTTGATATTACCCACAGCACCTGTTTCAACCAAACGCTTCATAACAAAAGGTTTAAACAATTCAAGCGCCATTTCTTTCGGCAATCCGCATTGATACATTTTCAATTCAGGACCAACAACAATAACGGAACGACCAGAATAATCAACGCGTTTACCCAACAAATTTTGACGAAAACGCCCCTGCTTACCTTTGAGCATATCGGACAAGGATTTCAGCGGTCGATTATTAGGACCCGTAACAGGACGACCGCGTCGACCATTATCAATCAGAGCGTCAACAGCTTCTTGCAGCATACGCTTTTCATTTCGGACAATAATATCTGGCGCACCCAACTCCAGTAAGCGTTTAAGACGGTTGTTTCTATTAATCACGCGACGATATAAATCATTTAGGTCAGAGGTGGCAAATCTACCGCCGTCTAACTGCACCATCGGGCGAATATCCGGCGGAATTACTGGAATGGTATCAAGAATCATCCACTCAGGACGATTACCAGAGGCACGAAATGCCTCTACGACTTCCAATCGTTTTAATATACGCACTCTCTTTTGACCGGTAGCTGTAAAGAGTTCTTCTTTTAATTCAGCCGCAAGCTGTTCAAGATCTATTTTTTCCAAAAGGGTTCTAACAGCTTCTGCACCCATACCTGCCTGAAAATCATCCTCATATTTTTCACGCATGTCACGGTACTCTTTTTCATTTAGCATCTGTTTTTCTTGTAATTCACGCACATCACCCGGATCTGTCACAATATATAAAGCAAAATATAGTACCTTTTCCAGCATACGTGGAGAAATGTCCAAAAGAAAACCCATGCGGGATGGAATTCCTTTAAAATACCAGATGTGTGAAACCGGAGCAGCCAGTTCAATATGCCCCATACGTTCACGCCGTACTTTAGATCGTGTCACCTCCACACCGCAACGATCACAAATTTTGCCTTTATAGCGGATTCTTTTATATTTGCCGCAATGGCATTCCCAGTCTTTTTGCGGACCAAAAATACGTTCACAGAACAAACCGTCACGCTCGGGTTTTAAGGTGCGGTAGTTAATGGTTTCAGGCTTTTTTACTTCTCCGTATGACCATTCTCTAACTTTATCCGGAGAGGCAATTCCTATTTTTATAGATTCAAACACGTTAAATTCCATTGTGTAACCCCCTGCCCTATTCTTCGTCGCTGTCTTCAAATTCACTACTAAACGATGATTCCTCAAGTACATCAAACGTATCGTCCTCATCATCTGCCTCATTGTGCTCATCTGTTACAAAATTACTTGTATATGCGCTATCCAAACCATCTTCAGCATCCTCAACCGTATAACCATCTAATTCATCAGTCATCACATTTTGCTCATCAAACGCATCATCAGAAGGTTTAAAACCAATGTCGTCATCATCATCAAAATTCTGTTTTAAATCAATTTCTGTATCGTTTTTGTCCAGTACTTTTACATCCAGACCCAAGGATTGCAGTTCCTTAATCAAAACTTTAAAGGATTCAGGGATACCTGGCTTCGGAATATTTTGACCTTTTACGATAGATTCATAAGTTTTTACGCGTCCAATCACATCGTCAGATTTTACTGTTAAAATTTCCTGCAATGTATAGGCTGCACCATAAGCCTCCAGCGCCCAAACCTCCATCTCACCAAAGCGTTGACCGCCAAATTGAGCTTTACCACCTAAAGGCTGCTGCGTAACAAGGGAATAAGGACCAGTAGAACGAGCGTGAATTTTATCGTCAACTAAATGATGCAGTTTTAGATAATACATATAACCAACCGTAACAGGATTATCAAAATACTCGCCTGTACGACCGTCACGGAGAAGCGTTTTACCGTCTTCACGCAAACCAGCTTGTTTCAAACATGCAGCAATGTCTTCTTCATGAGCGCCGTCAAAAACAGGGGTCATAATTTTCCAACCCAAGGCTTTTGCGGCACGGCCAAGATGTACTTCCAATACCTGACCGATATTCATACGAGATGGAACACCTAACGGATTAAGAACAATATCAAGAGGAGTACCATCCGGTAAATACGGCATATCCTCTTGTGGCAAAATGCGGGAGACAACGCCTTTATTACCGTGACGTCCCGCCATTTTATCACCAACAGAAATTTTACGCTTTTGTGCAATATAGCAGCGTACTACTTTATTAACGCCAGGACTTAATTCATCATGGCTATTTTCTCTTGTAAATACTTTTACATCAACCACAATTCCGTATTCACCATGAGGAACACGCAGAGAGGTATCACGTACTTCACGCGCCTTTTCACCAAAAATGGCACGTAACAATCTCTCTTCAGCGGTCAGCTCTGTTTCTCCTTTAGGCGTTACTTTACCAACTAGAATATCGCCTGCCCGCACCTCAGCACCAACACGGATAATACCAGATTCGTCCAAATCACTGAGCAAATCTTCATTTACATTAGGGATATCTCTTGTAATATCTTCAGAGCCTAATTTGGTATCTCTAGCTTCGATTTCGTATTCTTCTATATGGATAGAAGTATACACGTCATCCCGCACAATTTTTTCGTTAATTAAAACAGCGTCTTCATAGTTATAACCTTCCCAGGTCATAAAGCCAATTAATGCGTTTTTACCTAGAGAAATTTCGCCGTTACTGGTGGCAGGACCATCCGCAATAACCTGTCCTTTTTGAATTCTTTGTCCTCGCTCAACAACAGGAACCTGATTAATACATGTACCTTGGTTGGATCGCATAAACTTTGTTATATGATATTCTTCAACGGTACCGTCATCATTAGTAACAGTCACTTCGTCGGCACTAACGCTACATACCACACCCTCATGACGTGCAAGTACGCAAACGCCAGAATCTACGCCAGCTTTATATTCCATACCTGTACCAACAATCGGGGATTCTGTTTTCAATAGAGGCACTGCTTGACGCTGCATATTAGAACCCATTAACGCACGGTTGGCGTCATCGTTTTCTAAAAATGGAATCATGGCAGTAGCAACAGAAACAACCATACGAGGCGAAACATCCATATAATCTGCCTGTGAACGCTCTACTTCCACGAATTCATCTCTATAACGACCATTAACCTTTGCATGTAAAAAGCGGCCGCTCTCATCTAAAGGCTCGTTTGCCTGCGCTACAATGAAATCATCTTCTAGATCTGCTGTCATATAAACAACTTCAGAGGAAACAATGCCGGTTTCCTTATCAACACGGCGGAACGGCGCTTCAATAAAGCCATACTCGTTAATTCTTGCAAAGGTTGCAAGATAGGAAATTAAACCGATATTAGGTCCCTCTGGCGTTTCAATTGGACACATACGCCCGTAGTGGCTATAGTGAACGTCACGAACCTCAAAACCTGCGCGATCTCTGGAAAGACCGCCGGGACCAAGAGCAGACAAACGACGTTTATGAGTCAGTTCTGCAAGCGGATTTGTTTGATCCATAAATTGTGATAAAGGAGAAGAACCAAAAAATTCTTTAATTGCTGCCACAACAGGACGAATATTAATTAATGAGTGGGGCGTTAAAATTTCCAAATCCTGCGCTTGCAAAGTCATTCTTTCACGAATGACTCTCTCTAAACGAGAAAAACCAATTCTAAATTGATTTTGCAGCAATTCACCCACAGAACGAATACGACGGTTTCCTAAATGATCAATATCATCTACATGACCTAAACCCATTGCAAGACAGTTCATGTAATTGATTGAAGAAAAAATATCGTCAATAATGATATGTTTGGGGATCAATTCATCTACACGAGCACGAATAGCTTCTTTCATTTCTTCTTCATCAGCGCTGGTTTCCAAAATTTCAGCCAGAACACTAAAACGAACGCGTTCATAAATACCACATTCTTCTTTAGCGTTAAAGCCGACAATAGCATTAATATCAACCATGCCGTTTGAAATCACTTTTACTTCCTGCTCATTTACCAGCACGTAAGCCACAGAAACGCCTGCGTTATCAATTGCATGTGCTTTATCAAAAGATAAAACTTCTCCAGATTCCGCCATTAACTCACCTGTCAAGGGGTTTACAACTGGCTGGGTTAGTTGTTGGCCTGCAATACGACCGGCAAGGTTCAATTTTTTATTATATTTATAACGTCCGACTCTAGACAAATCATAACGACGGGCATCAAAAAACAAACCATTGATGTGTGCTTGCGCACTTTCAATCGTCGGTGGTTCACTTGGTCTTAATTTACGGTAAACTTCAAATAAAGCTTCTTCAATATTTTTACAAGGATCTTTCTCAATTGTTGCTAAAATACGGTCGTCTTGACCAAAATATTCTAAAATTTCGGCATCGGTACCTAGACCTAACGC
Source organism: uncultured Eubacteriales bacterium (assembly GCA_910577755.1). Taxonomy (GTDB): domain Bacteria; phylum Bacillota; class Clostridia; order Oscillospirales; family Acutalibacteraceae; genus UMGS1071. Next base: position 4,846 of record CAJTNL010000012.1, read on the forward strand.
TCGTATAAAAACAGTAACAGGCAATTTTCTGTTTTTATCAATTCGCACATAAAAAACGTCGTTTGCATCGTTTTCATATTCCAACCATGCACCACGGTTTGGAATGACAGTAGAACTAAATAGTTCTTTACCAGTTTTATCATATTCCATTTTATAGTAAACACCTGGAGAACGTACTAATTGGGATACAATAACACGCTCAGCGCCGTTGATTACAAACGTACCGCTGTCTGTCATAAGTGGAAAATCACCCATAAACACTTCAGATTCTTTAATTTCTCCGCTTTCCTTATTTAACAATCGTGCATTCACCCTGAGAGCTGCAGCATAGGTTGCATCTCTTTCCTTACATTCTTCCACACTGTAGTTTGGTTTATCATCAAGCTTGTAATTGACAAAATCGAGAACTAAGTTACCTGTGTAGTCGGTAATACCGGAAACATCTTTAAATACCTCTTTTAATCCTTCTTTGAGGAACCACTGATAAGAATTTTTTTGTACCTCAATTAAATTTGGCATTTCCAAAACTTCATCAATTTTTGAGAAGCTCATACGGGTATTATTGCCCAATTGCACCGGTTTGACATTCACCATTGGCTTAATCACTCCATTCTTATATTTACCGTCTTATTTTATATATTGTAATACTATGTTTTACAAACATCACGCAATTCTGTCAATATTTCTAAAGACTTTGCTTGCGTTTTCTCGAATAATATGCTAAAATAACATTGTAGATAATAAGCATACTTCTATATGATGATGCAGTATACTATTTTATAACAATCCGTAGTGTTTGTCAACACATATCCTGATTGTGCATATATTCTAATAAATTTATCTCATATACTATACAAATATAATTAAACGTACGTTTTACATATAAATAAAAACAACACCGGAGAAAATATTTTCTCCGGTGTTGTTTTTATTTATATGTATTACTCGCTTCTAACTGTTCTTCATCAGTACATGGTAACTGTCCATATTTTGTAAAATTAGAAAAGTTATACGATTCCAGCTTATCACGAACCATCAATGATATTTCGGCGTAGATATTATGTACGCGGCATGAAGCCTGATTACAACAGCAGTAATCATCCTGCTGGCAGCGGCTGATCATAAACGGTCCTTCTACCGCTTCAATAATTTCCCTTAATGTAATCTCTTTAGGATCTTTAGCAATTATATACCCGCCATGTGCGCCTTTATATGATTTCACCGCCCCACAAGCAACTAATTTTCTTAATATTTTAAGTGCAAATCTTAGCGGAACATTAGTCTGTTCCGCTATGGATTGTGCTCCCATTTTCTTATTTTTAATGGCAAGTTTATCCACAATTCTAACAGCGTAATCCGCTTCCAGCGTCAGATGCATACGCAACCTCCATCCCTATTAATCTAAAAAGTCTTTTAATTTTTTACTGCGGCTTGGGTGACGCAATTTTCTTAAAGCTTTCGCTTCAATTTGCCGAATACGTTCTCTAGTAACATTAAATTCTTTTCCCACTTCCTCTAGAGTTCTGGAACGACCATCCTCTAAACCAAAGCGCAAACGCAATACTTTTTCTTCTCTAGGTGTCAAAGTATCCAATACATCTGACAATTGCTCTTTCAGTAAGGTATGCGAAGCCGCTTCAGCGGGTGCTGGCGCATCATCATCTGGAATAAAATCTCCTAAATGACTGTCCTCTTCTTCGCCAATTGGTGTTTCCAAAGATACAGGCTCCTGTGCAACACGCATAATTTCCCGTACTTTATCAACCGGCATATCCAGTTCCTCAGAAATTTCATCGGCTGTTGGTTCATGACCATTAGTATGCAGTAATTGATTGGATACTTTTTTTACTTTATTGATGGTTTCCACCATATGAACCGGAATTCGAATAGTCCTGGCCTGATCCGCAATCGCGCGCGTAATTGCCTGTCTAATCCACCATGTAGCGTAAGTAGAAAATTTAAAGCCTTTTGTATAGTCAAATTTTTCTACCGCTTTAATTAGTCCTAAATTACCTTCTTGAATTAAGTCTAAAAATTGCATCCCTCGCCCCAAATAGCGTTTTGCGATACTGACTACCAAGCGTAAATTTGCTTCTGATAATCGCTTCTTGGCAATTTTATCACCATCAATAATACGAATCGCTAAATCAATTTCTTCTTCCGGAGAAAGCAGGGGAACACGGCCGATTTCTTTTAAATACACCTTTACCGGATCGTCAATAGCAAGACCTTCTGTATTGAGCGATGATTCCAAATCATCATTATCTGACGACTGCTGCTGGACAAATTCTATTCCATCTAAAGCCATTTCCACAAAATCTTCTACAATTTCGACCCCATGTGACTCCAAAGTATCATAAAATTTTTCAATTTGTTCCGGATCAAAATCCATCTCACCCAATGCGTCTAAAATTTCTTTGGTTGTAAGCTGTCCTTTAGATTTTCCTGTTTCCAGCAAATCATCCATTATCGTTTTTTTATCTTCTGGTGTTGACATAGTATTTGTTTCCCCCTAGCTAAGCGACTCTCAAACTATTGTTTTTGTTTACGAAGCCGCGCCAAATAATTCTGTATATCCTGCGTCTGCGCATATTGAACATCATGAATATTTAGTTTAAATTTTTCCTCTAAAATAATGTTGATATATTTCTCTGCATCCTGTTGTCTTACAGAAACTTCGTGGTATTTGGCAAGGATTCTTGCAATGGAGCTGATTTCCTCCATGTTAAATATATCAGAAATATCTGTCAAGCTTACCGAGACCCCATTCATCATTCTACCCACAATTACTTTATAAACACGGCGATTAAACGCTGTGCTAAATTTTTCTGGTGGCAGCATCGAAAGAATATATTGCGCCATATCCGGATTTTGAAATAAATAAGCGATAATCGCTTCTTCGGCATTAGCGGCACGCAAATTCTCCCGTTTATCGGGATTAATATGGTCTCGCAGCCCACTGACTTGCTGCTGAAATTCCCGAAACTCTTTCTTTTCCTGTGAGCGATACCGCTGTTGATAAAATCTTTTTACCAGCAACAGAACAGTCCTGCGTTCCACATTCGCTTCTTCTGCCAGCTTTCCTGCATAAATTTCTTGTTCTATGGGATTATTCAATGTGGCTAATAATTCTGCACCTTTGTTTAAGTACTGTACTTTACCGGCAGGAGTTTGCATATTGCATGTTGTTTTTATTTTTTGCAAGCGATATTCAACATCATTACCACTTTTCTCAATGAGTTGTTTAAACCTCACAGCTCCTTGTTCACCAAAAGAACGAATATATTCATCTGGATCTTTTCCTCCCGTAATAGACAATATTTTTACTTGTAACCCCACACTGCGCAGCATTTCAATGGCACGAGAAGTAGCTTTTTGTCCGGCCTGGTCGGCATCATATGCGAGAATAACCTCTTTTGCATAACGCGAAATTAAATGGACTTGTTCTGTAGTGAGCGCTGTACCTAATCCTGCAATAGCATTTACAAAACCTGCCTGATGCAGAGCAATAACATCCATATAACCCTCTGCCAAAATTAATTGTTGTTCTTCACTATTTTTGGCAAAGTTCATAGCAAATAATCCATAACTTTTTTTAAATACTAGCGTATCAGACGTATTAAGATATTTTGGTTTTTGATCCGTCATGGTTCGCCCGCCAAAGGCAATTACATTTCCTCTTAAATCTATAATAGGAAACATAACCCGATTAAAAAAACGGTCAGCTACCCTGCCGGAACGGGTCTTTACCGCTACATTCGATTGTATCATTTCTTCTACTGTATATCCTTTGTTTTTTAAATGATCTACTAACGCAAAACGGGTAGCAGGCGCAAATCCCAAGCCAAAGTGAGTTATAGTAGCCGGCAGCAAATGCCGCTGCAAAAAATAATCGAGCCCCTTTTTACCTTCCGAATTCCGCAAAACACTATGATAAAACCTTGCTGTTTCCCGATTAATTTCCAAAATTCGGACACGTAGTTTACTTATAGTATCATCTACACCAGTTTCAGGCATTGGTAACCCTGCACGATCTGCTAAAAATTTAACTGCTTCTATATAATCTAAATTCTCAATACGGCGAATAAAAGTGATGACATCTCCACCTACACCGCAGCCAAAACAATAAAATGAGCCGCTTTCAGGATACAAATGAAAGGATGGTGTTTTCTCATTATGAAAGGGACACAACCCTACCATATTACGGCCTCGGCGTTTAAATTGCACATAAGAAGAAGCAATATCTTCGATAGAATTTCGCAGTTTTAAATCCTGCAAAAATAATTCCGGTAAAGCCAATTTATACTCCTCCTTTTTCGAAAGTTAAACGCTCCATGATTTAGGTATGGTAATCTCCTGAAATAACGCTACGGCAAAATGATCGGTCATACCTGCAATATAATCACAAGCAGCACGGTCTACTCCATCTTTTTCCGCAACTTCCTGCATGTCATAAGGTAAGTTTTCCTTATTTAATACATATTCATACAAGATTTTAATTAAATTCGGTACTTTGGTTTCTTCACCCTTTGCATTGGGATTACGGTACACATGTTCAAACATAAATTTATGCAGCTGTAAATAAGCACTTCCGACTACTTCATCCATTTTGATTTCCCCTCCTACGCTGTTTTCTACCAATGAAAGCACCATTTTATTAATACGAGTAGAGGTAGTATTTCCCAATATGTGAATCAATTCATCGGGAATATCATTGAGACTCAGTACCCCAGCACGCACTGCATCATCAATATCATGATTCAAATAAGCAATACGATCTGCAAAACGCACAATACGTCCTTCGGGTGTATCTGCCGTTTTAGTGCCTGTATGGCACAGTATTCCATCTCGAACTTCCTTGGTAAGATTTAATCCATGATTGTTTTTTTCTAAACGCTCCACTACCCGAACACTTTGTTCATTATGGTTAAACTCTATTGAAGAAATTGCGCGCAATGCCCGTTCACCTGCATGACCGAATGGTGTATGCCCAAGGTCATGACCTAAGGTAATCGCCTCGGTTAAATCTTCGTTTAAGCGTAACGCTCTTGCAATAGTGCGAGCAATTTGAGCTACCTCTAAGGTATGGGTCAAACGGGTGCGGTAGTGATCTCCCTCTGGGGAAAGGAACACCTGTGTTTTATGTTTTAAGCGACGAAAAGATTTGGAATGGATAATTCTGTCACGGTCACGCTGAAAAGCTGTTCTGATTCCACATTCTTTTTCGGGATATTCCCGACCATATGTATCTTTTGCGAAAGTTGCATAAGGTGACAAAATTTGCTTCTCTAATAGTTCCGTACGTTCTCTTATAAACAAAATAAACACCACCTTTTTAAGATACATTAAGTAGATATACGTTTAAATTTTCAAATATCCTGCTTTTTTTTCAAAAAATTTTTTATTTTTGTTTTTATAAAGTGGAAACGGCAAAAAAATCTTTACCAATTACCACAGATGTGACCGTACCACAGGTTACGTCTGCTAATTGTTTTTCAAAGCGATTAAAATTCTCATAAGACATGTGAAACTGTACAGAAACATGTTCGCCAAAACTCGTATCGTCAATCTGACCGTTATATTCCAAAATCAAAGATGATACTTTTCCGTATTGATTATAATTGCAGGAAATCTGTATCAGATGACATTGTTGCATTTGCAAAATACCGCTTGCCTCTATCGCTAAAGAAGCCGCCTGAGAATATGCCCTTACCAGTCCGCCGGCGCCGAGCATAATACCGCCAAAGTAACGGGTAACTACCACAACTGCATCTGTAACCTCAGCTTTTAACAACACATCCAAAGTTGGAATTCCAGCAGTCCCCTGCGGTTCTCCGTCATCGGAATATCGGCGTGTTTGTCCCGTTTTCAGTGAATAGGCATAAACATTGTGGGTAGCGTCCCAATGTTTGGTTTTAATTTTCTGAATAAAAGTAATTGCATCATCTTCTGTTTGAACAGGCTTGATATGACCAATAAATTTAGAACGCCTTTCTACAAATTCTGCACTAATCTCCTGTTTAATTGTTCGATAAGATTCCATAAAACCCTTTCTTGCCGTTAAATAAAAATACGGACGGTACAAGCAATATGCACCGTCCTGCAAATTTAAAGACAAACCAAAAGAAATAACAATCATAAAAATGCTGAACTATATGACCAGCAAATCAATTATTTATCTTGCATACCATAACGTTTCTTAAACATATCAACACGACCGCTTGTATCTACAAGTTTTTGTTTGCCTGTAAAGAAAGGATGGCATTTAGAACAAATTTCTACACGAATATTTTCTTTTGTAGATCTTGTTTCAATTTCATTTCCACATGCACATTTAATAGTAGTTTTCTCAAAACTTGGATGTAAATTTTCTTTCATTCTTGTCACCTCTTTCAGCAATAATACAAAATAATAATTAAATTTTAGCACAAATTGTATCAAAATGCAAGCATAAATTTTTAATAAGAATGATTGCGTATACACTTCAGCGATTGCGTACATAAATACAATACTCCTCTAGGCACATACCTAAACTACGCATTTTAACAGCATGTTCTGTTCCCACATAGCGAAACTGTGTTGATACCGCAATATGTCCTGTTACCTCTGTTTTAGCAGATGGATATCGCAGTATAAAGCCATAATAAATGGAGTTTTTTTCAAGCCAACGATATTCCTCTGTTGTCTCAAACTTCGCATCAGGTGTCTGTGCAGAAACCAATTGCACAGCCATTCCTGTTTGTAATTCGCTGTATTCCCCAGGCTGCACTGTTGTTTTGACAGTATCTTCGGCTCGAATACGGGTATAACCACCACTGTCCATTAATCGTTTAACCTCCGCTTCAAATTCGGCCTGCTGGGTTTCTTTTTCCACATATCCTCCTGTAAGTTTTAAACTGCATCCAGCTTCGGCGGCATCTTTCAGCATTTTTTCAAGAGCCGCTTGAATACGCATATCTATTTTTATTCCCTTAAAATCAATCAGTTGCATTTCAAAATCTTCTTTTAGTTTTTTATTTCTATTCACCAGTATCAAATTGAAGGAATCGTCATAGACTGGCAGCGAAACACTTGCAGTCTGCACAGAGTCAGAATCACCACTAAGATTTTGTAAAGGAGCTCTTATCAATAACCATATCGTTACACCCCCTGCTGCCATAAAAGCTACAGTCGTCATAGCTATAGCCAGCATAAAGATACGTAATCTTTTGACATCATCTGCATGACGCCACCCCTTACGGGTTTGCATAACTTTTTCCGAACGTCTTTTTTTAGCTCTCATGACTTCCTCCTGTTACTGCTATAACAAAACACAGGTATGCCGCTGCATACCCGTATTTATCGTTTTATTTTGCTGTAAAAAAAGCCTCAATACCCAGATAGGTCATATAAACATCTAATTTAGAAACCACTTCAAATGGAGAATGCATAGAGATAACCGGAACCCCTACATCAATGACATCTACATCTAAATTAGCAATATACATTGCTACTGTACCGCCCCCTCCGCCATCTACTTTTCCTAGTTCACCTGTCTGCCATAAAATATCATTACTATCAAACAGGTTGCGTATTTCCGCCATAAATTCAGCAGAAGCATCGGAAGTTCCCGCCTTACCGCGAGAACCAGTATATTTCATGACACCGACGCCATTGTTTAAATAACAAGAATTCAGCGGTTCATAAGCGCTAGCATAAGTCGGATCATAAGCTGCGGTAACGTCTGCAGATAAACACTTAGATTTACGCAGTACATCATAGCCGTCTAATTGTTCCTGTCTGGCAAGGTCTGCTATAAAATAGCGTAAAAATGAAGAATTTAAACCAGTATTGCCATCGCTGCCTACTTCCTCTTTATCTGCCAGCACTGTCAAAATTGTTTGCTTTGGCATTTGGCAGTGCATAATGGCTTCAATAGCCGGATACGAACAAACACGGTCGTCATGACCGTAAGCGCCAATCATACTTTTATCAAATCCCACATCCCGCGCCGAAAAAGCTGGTACAAATTCTATTTCTGCTGAAACAAAATCTTCTTCTATAATACCGTACTTCTCATGAATTAGCTTCATAATGTTTAATTTAAAAAGATTTGAGCCTTTATCAGAACGAACAGGACGGCTGCCGATTAAAATATTTAAATTTTCACCTTCAATGGCTTTAGACAATACTTTGCCCATTTGTTCTGAACCAAGATGAGGTAACAAATCTGTCACACAAAACTGTGGATCATTGGGTTCTTCACCTAAGCATATATCTACAAAAGTACCGTCGCGGCGGACTACTCTACCATGCATAGACAACGGAATAGTCGTCCACTGATATTTTTTCAGTCCGCCGTAATAGTGCGACTTAAATAACACTAAATCATTTGCCTCATACATTGGATATGGTTTTAAATCAAGTCTTGGTGAATCAATATGGGCCGCTGCCATGCGGACTCCGTTCTTACAGCCATCTTTACCAATCACCGCTAATATTAAAGATTTATCCCGATTGTTATAATAAATTTTATCACCCGGTTGATAAGTTACGTCACGGTTAAAAGGTACAAAGCCATTTTTTTCTGCGTATGCAATGGTAACCGTCACAGCCTCACGTTCTGTTTTCGCTTTATTTAAAAAATTTTTGTATCCCTCACAAAATTGATCAGCTTTTTCGATTTGCTCATCTGTTACGTCCATAAAACCATTTTTTCGATTAATTAGCAACTCCTCTGTCAATTTTTCCACATACGATTTTTCGTTTTCTATATTCATATTGTATACCTCCTAAGAATTTGTTATTTCATAGATTCTTTGATAAATTTTATAATGATTCAATACTTTTTCTGTGTATTTTTTGGTTTCAGGAAATGGAATGTATTCTAAATTTTCTCCATCCGGAGTAATTGTGCTATCGTTGAGCCAGCTATCAACATTTCCAGGTCCTGCGTTATAAGCGGCTAAGACAGATTTTAATTGAGGGTATTTCTTCATTAGGTGGGACAAAAATAAGCATCCGTATTTAATATTAATTTCAGGATTCAGCAAATCCTCTTTTGCAACTTTTGTAACACCCGCCCTCATTGCCAGCCATTCATAGGTCTCAGGCATAATCTGCATGAGTCCCATAGCTCCAGCTCCTGAAATGGCATCAGATTCAAAATTACTTTCCGCTTTCATGACTGAATAAACTAGCAACGGATCAATACCGTAATTTTGTGCTTCACGCTCTACAATTTCGCTGTACGCCATTGGATGCAAACTTCTTTGTATATGTGCTTCACCACTGCTCACAAAATAAATACTAAGCACGACAGAGATTATCATTAAAATACTGGCAATTATATAAAACAGCTTTTTTGAAAGATAGCTTTTAGCTCGTTTTACAGTTTTCCTCCTAATGGTTCTACTATACGTTTTGCTCATATCACCTTACCATATCTCCTCTAATAAAGTTGTTATTTGATTAGATAATACCTGCTCTGTTTGAGTACCATCTAAAATAATATCAGATTGTGATATATAAAATCTATCATCTGGTTGTGCACATATACGTAAACGCGCCTGTTCTTGTGAAATTCCATCACGATTTATAATACGATCCATACGAATTTGTAATGGCGCTAACACTGATACAGTTTTATCACAATCATACTGTAAACCTGCTTCAAACAACAACGGAGCATCTAACACAATAACCTTTGCATATTTTTTATATTGCTGTATTAGTCGTTGAATTTCCTCTATAATATAAGGATGTGTTACTTGATTAAGTTTTTGTGTTTGTTCTTTATCAGAAAAAGCTCGTTGAGCCAATAATGGACGATTTAAAAAACCCTGGTCATTTAAAATGTCATTACCAAAAGCATAGCACAAAGCTTTCAAACAATCTACATGATAAGTTGTAATTTCATGAGCAATTTTATCACAGTCAATAACATAGCAGCCGTACTTTTCCAATAGTTGCGATACAGTCGTTTTACCAGCTCCCGTGGGGCCAGTTAATCCAATAATTTTAGTCAAGCGTTCGCACCTCAAATCCAGCGGCACGAATCATCCGATTGTATATTGCTAATCCTACTCCATTAGCGTTAGGACACCTGGCGTAAATAACCTGACAATTCATTTCATCCAATTTACGTAAAGCACCAAATAAAACACGCGCTTGTTCTTCTTGACAATATTGTGCTCCATAGGTAATAACCGGCACATGCAATCCTTTTTCTTCCCCTGTATAACATAATGCTGCAACACCTTCACCGGCATGAGCGTTGACATATGTCTGAAAAGCTTTGTAAGAACCCTCCAATAGCACCATTTTAGCCTTAGGAGCGTAATGTTTATATTTCATACCAGGAGAAAATACAGGCGCATTACTATCAGATTGATGTAAAACAGCATCTACAACATTTACATCCCCCAGCACACTTTTTAGCTGCTCCAACGTGACATGCCCCGGGCGCAATAGAGTAGGAATCTCTGTTGTTAAGTTAACAACGGTAGACTCCAGCCCTATAGTGCATGCTCCGCCATCCACCACAGCATCTATTTTTCCATCCAAATCATGCAGAACATGCGCCGCCGTTGTAGGGCTGGGGCTGCCGGAAATATTGGCAGACGGAGCTGCTAACGGCACACCAGCAGATTTAATAATCTCAATGGCAACTGAATGGGATGGAAAACGTAATGCAACTGTCGAAAGACCTGCGCTTACTCGATCAGATATGAGTTTAGATTTTGGCAAAATCATTGTTAAGGGCCCTGGCCAAAAAGCATCTGCCAACTGTTTTGCTTTTATAGATAACTCTGATGTCAGTTGATTCAATTGTTCGTATGATGAGATATGCACAATTAGCGGATTATCCTGCGGTCTGCCTTTTGATAAAAAAATTTTTTGTACTGCTGCTTCGTTGGTAGCATCTCCAGCCAGACCATAAACTGTTTCCGTTGGTATTGCTACCAAACCGCCCTGCCTTAATATAGTTCCAGCTATTACAATATCACTATTATAATTACCGTTTAACCGCTGCGTTTCCATCACAATCACCCTTATAACCTGAAAGCTGTTTTTTACTTCTATTCTTGTGTTTCAATAGTATTTTCCAGTTTGGCTGCTCTGTCTGCTGTGATCAATGCGTCTATCATTTCGTCCAGACTGCCGTTTAACATATCATCAAACTTATAAATCGTTAAACCAATTCTATGGTCAGTGATTCTGCCTTGCGGATAGTTATAGGTACGAATACGTTCGGAACGATCGCCGGTGCCAACCTGAGAACGTCTTTCCTCTGCCAGCTTTGCATCCTGCTCCTGTTGCTTTGCTTCATATAAACGAGAACGTAAAATTTTCATTGCCTTGTCTTTGTTTTTCAATTGACTGCGTTCATCCTGACATTCGACAATTACACCTGTAGGTAAATGAGTAATGCGAATAGCAGATTCGGTTTTGTTAACATGTTGACCACCTGCGCCACTGGCACGGTAAGTATCAATTTGTAAATCTGCCGGATTGATTTCAATCTCCACATCATCTACTTCTGCAAGTACTGCAACAGTTGCAGTGGACGTATGCACACGCCCCTGTGTTTCCGTTTCAGGAACACGTTGCACACGATGAACACCGCTTTCATACTTCAGTCTGGAATATGCGCCGTCACCTGTAATCATAAAACTAATTTCTTTATATCCTCCCAGCTCCGTTTCATTGGCATTAAGTATTTCTGCTCTCCAACCCTTTGATTCGGCATACATGCTATACATTCTAAACAATACGCCCGAAAATAACGCCGCTTCTTCACCGCCGGCTCCACCGCGAATCTCTACAATAACATTACGATCATCATTAGGATCTCTAGGAAGAAGCAATATTTTCAGTTCATCTGTAATCACTTCTAACTGTTTTCTAGAATCACTAAGCTCCTGTTCAACCATTTCACGAAACTCTTTTTCAAGACCTCCAGCATCCAGCATTTCTTTTGCTTCTACTTCCGTTTTGAAAACCTGTTGATATTCTTTATACTTCTCAACAATTGGTGTGATATGTTTTAATTCTCTCATTAAATCCGCATAAATTTTCGGATTAGACACAATAGAGGGATCAAAGAGTTTTTCGTTGATTTCATCAAACCTATTTACAAATACTACTAAATTATCAAACATTCCAATACTCCAATTTTTATTATAAAATTTACTCTCACATCCGTCACTGTAAACCTGCTATTGTTCAGATTCAATTGTTTCGCGCATAATCTTTTTAATATTTTTTTCACATTTTAACCGCGGCACCATAATTTCATGTTTGCAGCCTGTGCAAAGAATTTTAAAATCCATACCTGCTCTTAATACCAAAAACTCTTTACTACCGCATGGATGCTGTTTTTTCATTATCAATCTATCTCCAGGACGAACATCCATATACATACCTCCGTAGCATTTAAGTTATAATTTCCATTATTATAGCACTTTCTAAGGTATCTACACAATCATTTTTCGTATATAAAATGAAAAACATGGAAAAATACATTTTTTAATTAACAAAAAAAGCAAGTTCCTTACATAATCTAGAAAAACTAACATACATTTTATAAAACAGATAGGAGTGTATCAAATGAATCATCAGCATTATCCATTTCAGTTAGAACCGCTTCCTTTTGCATACGACGCACTAGAGCCGTATATCGATCAAACTACACTGCACTTTCATCACGATAAACATATGAATACTTATATTGATAATCTAAACAAAGCATTAAACCCATATCCGCAACTGCATAATCAATCTTTAGAAGAATTACTTTGTCATTTAGAGGCTATACCTGAAGAAATACGCACTGCCGTAAAAAATAACGGAGGCGGTGTATATAACCATCAGCTTTATTTTGCATCTATGCATCATAGTAAAACAACAGAAAATTTTCCTGCAGGTGAAATTGCAAACAAAATTTCCGAATACTTCGATTCATATAAGGATTTTCAATCGGAGTGGAAAAAAGCGGCTTTACAACTGTTTGGTTCTGGTTATGTATGGCTTGTTTATGATAAAGGCGCATTAGAGATTGTATGCACACCCAATCAGGATATTCCTCCAATTTTATGTAAAAAACCCTTGCTTCTGCTTGACGTTTGGGAGCATGCTTATTATTTAGACTATCAAAACAGGAGAAGTGCGTATATTGATGCTTTTTTTTCTGTAATCAATTGGTCAAAAGTTGATCAACACTTGCAAATATATACAAAATCATAAAATATTCCTTTCTATATTGAACTGCACCTCAAAAGTCAGACAGTATGCTTGACTGTAAACCAAAAGAGGTGCAGTTTTCATATCTAAAGCAAGGGTAAACAACAAACGCTCAGAATAGTAAACCCTATTTCCAATAAAAGCTATAGCGAATAAAATGTTAAACTACACCAAGCCATGCGTAATTAAAAATTAAAGAGTATTTTAATTATCCAAAAATAGGAGTGTATTTATTTTGAAAAAATTGCAAAGCTTATGCCTTGAGCCGCATAATAACCCATATTTCATTGAAAACGGTATACATCCAAAGTATGCGTCATAAATAAAACTGCGTCAAGAGCTTTGTAATAAAAACTTTTACGGTTAACCTTAAAAAAGAACTTAAATATTTATTGAAATTTACTCTGCATATAGATTTCAAAGTAAAAATCATTTCGTATATAACCTATGACCATAACTGCAAAATCAAAGCAAAGTTTAAGAGCCCACTATCTATTTACATAGACAGCAAGCCCTTTCCACTGTATTATTTAATTTTTGTATAACTTTGGGTGAAATTTAGAAAAAGTTATTTTTATTCTATAAACAAATCTGTCGATAAGTAGCGTTCACCAGTATCAGGAAGTAGTGTAACAATAGTTTTTCCAACAAATTTTGGACGATTTGCTATCTGGGTAGCAGCCCATAATGCCGCTCCAGAGGAAATGCCAACCAATATGCCTTCGGTGCGGGCAATTTCTTTACCTATAGTCATAGCATCTGCGTTTTCTACCGTAATAATTTCGTCATATATACCTGTATTCAGAGTATCAGGAATAAAACCTGCGCCAATTCCTTGAATTTTATGTGGACCAGCAGTTCCCTCTGAAAGAACCGGTGAAGCCGCTGGTTCGACGGCAACGATATAAACATTAGGATTCTGTTGTTTTAAGTATGCGCCAATACCACTAATTGTACCACCAGTACCAATACCAGCAACAAATACGTCAACATGGCCATCTGTATCATTCCAAATTTCCGGCCCAGTAGTTGTCTCATGAATATAGGGATTTGCCGGATTTACAAACTGTCCTGGAATAAAGCTGCCAGGAATTTCAGCTGCCAATTCCTCCGCTTTTGCAATGGCGCCTTTCATACCTTTTGCACCTTCAGTTAGTATAACCTCAGCGCCATAGGCCTTAACCAAATTTCTTCGCTCAATGCTCATCGTTTCCGGCATAGTTAAAATAACACGGTAGCCTTTTGCTGCGCCAACTGCAGCCAAACCGATACCGGTATTGCCGCTGGTAGGCTCAATAATTACAGCGCCTTCTTTGAGTTGCCCTTTTGCTTCAGCATCATCCAGCATTGCTTTGGCGATGCGGTCTTTTACACTTCCTGCTGGATTAAAATATTCTAGTTTTACAAGAATATTAGATTTTAAATTATGTTTTTTTTCGTAATTGGTAACCTCTAGTAAAGGGGTTCTACCTACTAGTTCTGTTAAACTTTTATAAATTTTAGACACGAAAATATAACTCCTTTCATAATTTATCTAGACTATTAATAAAATACAATTAAATCTAAACATCGTATATGTAAGTTCTAGCAAAGCAATAACATACACATGGTGATCCCTTCTGTTATATAAACTATATCCATACTATGTTAGTATTATTTAAAGTGTATCTCTTTTTTACAGAAAAGTCAATTATGTTTAAAAAATTATTTACAGTATTTATCCAACACTTTCTAATATAGTTTATCAATTCATATGTTCGTGCTCAAGAAAAATTATCATTCTTTACCATTAGGTTCTGTTTATTGTTACAAACATTTGCATATCAATATTATGATTATCAACTACAACTGTATATTTTATTTTATAAATTACCGTATTTTTTTAAATATCGTTTTACCATCATTCTTACACCGTCTGCGCTATTACCGCCACCTAAATGCAACGCTACCTGTACCCATGATAACCCCTGTATGAATCTCAGCATCACTACTTGCCGTAACATACTATCCTCTATTCTGGAAATAAACTGATTTAGCTTTTTATAGGCATATATGCTTTTCTTATAGCGTTGTTCTATTAAAAGTTTACAGATCATCATTTCTTGCATGATTTCATCGTTAACTTTTAACACAGAGAAATTTAAAACATTTGATAAATATCCCATACGCTTTTCAATAGTTTGCTCTATTTCTTCTAATTGCTTTTGATTGATCTCAATTTCTTTTTTTAAATAGGTTAGCTGTGAAAGTTCTTGTAATGTCATATAAACGCCTCTTTAATATAAAGTAATTACAGAATTCTGATATATAGTATTATATATCAGAATTCTGTAATAGTCAATACAAGTCTCCTATATAAAAAATTACTTTCTTTGGTCCGTTGTATTTAATAAGTTACTTCTAGGCTGTTCTCCTCCACATGTAACATGTGATATACGGTTGTAAATTGTTATGAGATTGCCCTCCCCCTGCTGCACCTGTAAATGGATATGTGGTGTATTGTCTAGGATCATTTGTTTCTAATGCCGGAGAGACAACCTGGTTTGTTCCCTGCTCCCCACTCCAATACAACAATTGTGAATGTGTATGTTTGGGTATCTCGTCGACCGTTAGTATGTGTGTTTTGCTGCCTCCTGTTTTATTCACCGTGTTAAAATTTGCATCAGCCGTATTTACCCCTACTGGCACACGACCACTGCCCCATGCAACCCATGTACCGCCAAATAACATTCCAGGATTTGTCACCACCGTGGTCATATAAATAGAACCTACCGGGTATACTGCCAAAAACAGATTATCTACGCCTATATCATTTACCGTTAAAGTAATATTATCTGATAATGCCTTACCGTTTACGGTTCTGGTTATTGGTACGGCATCTACATCTACAGCTGACAAACTAATATTGGCTGAAAGCGCTTTATTGTTTACCATGCGTGTTGTGGGCACAGCTCCCACATCGGCAGCTGTGGGCATATTTGTTAGTTTACCGCTGCTATTTAACCCTGCCACTCCATTCATTTTACCTATATCCGTTTTTGCCACTGCGCCGATATCATTTGCTGACAACGTAATATTACCTGATAATGCCTTGCCGTTTACAGTTCTGGTTATTGGCACGGCATCTACATCTACAGCTGATAAAGTAATATCGCCTGAAAGCCCTTGATTGTTTACCATGCGTGTTGTAGGTACAGCTCCCACATCAGCAGCAGTAGGCATTTGCATTAATTTACCACTATGATCTAATCCAGCAATACCGTTGATCTCATTTTTTTGCATTTCAATTGCTTCTGCCACCAATTCACCCGAAACCTCTTCAATTTGATCAATGGCCTCATTGACCCGAACAACTGCCAAATTGGCACTTGAAACAGCCGATTCTACCGATTGTCTTGCATCCGTTAAAACTTTTTCCAATTTTTGATTAGCATGGCTTAAGTTTATATCAAAATTTTGCAGCTTTTGTGCCATTTGATTATCTGAATCTGTTATCATTTGATTGAATTGTGTACTGAAATGTTCTGACTGATTTGTAAAAATTGCATCGAACTCCCTTATTTTTTGTTGTAGAGCTTCGGTAACCACATTTGCAATTCCATCTGTTTTTTCTAATGCATCCAACAATAAAGTCATTTCATTGGCGCTTTCAATTGCTTCATCATTTTCCAAAGAACGCTCAATTACTATGGTCAACCCTAAAATTTTTAAAAGAGAACCATTTGTTCCTATAACATGTATTTCACAATCAGTAATAGTTCCTGCCATTGCACTCATTTGAGATGTGAGTGAAACTAAAATGATACCGTTTTCGGGATCAATAATTTCGCAGCGATTATAAACAACTGTTCGGTCCGGCTTTGTCATATAAATAGCTACTGTTTTTTCGGTCAAATCTAATGGCTGATCATAATGCAATAATGTAATTTGTATAAATCTACTTCCAACCTCTCCCTCTACAGCGGTAACAACTACATGTGCGTTACGACAGGCATTTAAACACACTTTTTTTAGTATCATATTTTACCTCCTATATTCATTGTACTGCTACCGTATTATTATACCAAAATACAACAGAACAAATCGAACAAACATTTAATCTATTACTATAACATAATCAAACAACGGCAACTTTTCTAACAATCATTACTAACTATGTTTTGGTCAAAGCTGCTTACACTAAGCGCAGGAGGTTACAATTATGAATGAACCATTTTTATGTTTATCTGATTTATTAGATCAGGATTTATCCAGCTATGAATACTTCCATTCTCTCCCTCTGGATATACAAAGAAAAATTGAAGAACAAGATGTTAACTCCTTTAACGATATCCAGCAATTAGTAAAAAAAATAAAAGCAAATTTACTGTAAAAATCAATATCTTATATCCTATCCTATAAATTGCTCATTTTTTTTAATTCTATCCATCTTTTAAAATATAGGCCTTTTAGTATAGCGTAAAATTTAATATAAAAATCACAAAACAACTCCCCTATGGGGGAGTTGTTTCTATAAAACGCAATTTAAAAAATCTTGTGTACGCTGTTCTCTAGGATTTACAAAAAAGTCTTTTGCAGGTCCTTCTTCCACTTTATATCCGTTTGCCATAAACACAACACGATCGCTTACATCACGCGCAAACCCCATTTCATGGGTGACAACAATCATTGTCATACCGTCAGTTGCAAGCTCTTTCATAACCTGTAATACGCCGCCCACCATTTCAGGATCCAAAGCGGAGGTTGGTTCATCAAACAGCATTAAATTTGGACTCATTGCCAATGCACGTGCAATGGCTACACGTTGTTTTTGACCACCAGATAAATTGACTGGATAATCCTTTGCCTTATTTTTCAAACCAACACGATCTAATAATTCTAAGGCACGGATTTGAGCTTGATCTTTTGTCATAATTTTAAGATTTACAGGAGCCAACATAATGTTTTTTTCTACTGTTAAATGAGGAAATAAATTAAAATGCTGAAATACCATGCCAATATGCCGACGCAACTTATTAATATTTGCTTTTTTATCGGTGGTTTCGTTTCCATCAATAAAGACACTTCCTCTTGTAGGTGTTTCAAGCAAATTGATACATCGCAGAAAGGTACTTTTTCCGGAACCTGAGGGACCAATCAAACTAACAACCTCTCCCTGATTTACGGTCATGTCAATTCCTTTCAGTACTTCTAATTTACCATAATATTTATGCAAATCATTTACCCGAACCTTTAATTTTTCCACGGCGCAGTCTCCTTTCAATTAAAGCGGATAACGCTGTTAATAATGATACCAGAATTAAATAATAAATAGCCAAAATTAAATAGGTTTGAAAACTTTCCAAATTTCTAGCTACAATTGCTTTACCCACCTTTGTAAGCTCAGATAGACCGATGACAGATAAAATAGAAGAATCTTTCAATGTAATAATAAACTGGTTAATTACAGAAGGAATGACAATCCTAGCAGCTTGAGGAAAAATAACTTTTTGCATAGTTCTCATATAAGGCATTCCTAGCGAACGTGCAGCTTCCATTTGACCTATATCAACCGCATCAATGCCACTACGAAATATTTCAGATAAATAGGCTCCGGCATTCATGCTTAATGTTATAATACTTGCTACTTCCACAGGCATGGTAAAACCCACTAATTTTGGGATACCAAAGTAGATCATAAATGCTTGTACTATAACCGGCGTGCCGCGAATTATCCATAAATATACTTTAGTAATAACATGTAGCGTTTTCCATTTGGAAATACGCAATGCACAAAAAAACAAACCAAGTATAACGGCAAATATTAAAGAAACAGCAGTAATCCATAAAGTAATACCGGCGGCCTCAATAAAACGCGGAAACGTTTCGCCCAACAAAAGAAAAAAATTAATTGATTCTTTTGTATCAATTACTGATGATATACTTTCACCGGAAGCAATATAGGTATCTAAAATACGTTGATATTCCCCACTTGTTTTCACATTTTCCAATCCATCATTAAACATTTGAAGTAGTTCTGTATTGTGGCCTTTTTTCACACCAAGACCATATGAAGAGCCCGCCTCTTTTTCTCCTATCAGCTTTAAACCAATATTTTGACTAATGGCGTATCCCAAAACGGGGTAATCTTCAAAGCAAGCCACGGTATTACCCAATTTAACATCTTCATACATATTAGCTGAGTCATCAAAGGTTACAACCGAAAATCCATACTGACTAGATAATGTATTAGCAAGTACTGCGCCTTCTGTGCCTACTTTTACCGCAACCTTTTTTCCTTGTAAATCCGCATAGCTTTCTACAGAATGATTATCGTTGCTTACAGCCATAGAAATACCTGAGTCAAAATAAGGCGTGGAAAAATCCATTTTCTTTTTACGCTCTTCTGTTATTGAACAGCCTGCTAAAATGCCGTCTGCCTGTCCAGATTCCACTGCCTGTAGCGCAGCATCAAAACCAATTGCACGTGCTTCGTATTCAAAGCCCTGATCTTTCGCAATTGCCTCCAGCAATTCCACATCTATACCAATCCGATTTCCTTGACTGTCTTCAAATTCAAAAGGAGCAAAAGTAGTATCCATTGCAATAATATATTTTTTACCGCTGCCTACCGTTTCATCTTGATTCACTGATGTTGCCGTAGCTGTAAAGTAAGTAAAAACTACAGTCAGTATAAAGCATACCGTGATAAGTGAAAATATCTGTCTTGCTTTATTTTGCCAAGTTTGCATACCGTTTCATCACTCTCCAAATAAAAGTTTTAGCAAATGTCTTTTAATAAACGTAAGTATTTAAGCAGTTCTGCAAACAGCTATCAAGATTATACGTTATATGACCGATTGATATACAACAAAGATCGGGATAACTCCCGATCTTTAATTCATGAAAAAACTTTATTCAATTATATAAAATTGATTATTTTTTGTCAAATGTTATCAAGGTAAAAGCAACGTTTTTTGTTAAACTGCTAATGAATACATAACTATGATAAATGACAATATCTAGTTAAGCAAAACTAGAATATTGTACCGCCTATTATAATGACTTAAAATTTAACTTAACAGCATCCTATCATTTGCTAAATGATCGCCGCTTGCAATTTGGAATTTTTCAAGCAAATTGGCAATGGTTAATTTTTTCTTTTCTTCTCCCTCAACATCAAAAATGACTCTTCCATCGTGCATCATAATTAAACGATTGCCCATCTGTAAAGCATCATTCATATTGTGGGTAATCATAAGTGCCGTTAATTGATCTTGTTCAATAATCTGTTCTGTAATATGAAGTACTTTTGCAGCAGTTTTGGGGTCCAAAGCAGCCGTATGTTCATCAAGAAGTAGAAGCTTTGGTTTTTGCAGTGTGGCCATCAGTAACGTGAGCGCTTGTCTTTGACCGCCGGAAAGCAAACCGACCTTTGACTTCAAACGATTCTCCAGTCCCAAATCCAGTAATTTTAAACGCTCTTTATAACTACTACGCTCGCTCTTATGTATCCCCCATCCAAGACTTCTTGTTTTACCTCTTCGATATGCAAGAGCTAAATTTTCTTCTATAGACATATCTGCAGCAGTGCCCTTCATAGGGTCTTGAAAAACCCGTCCCAAATATTTAGCACGCTTATAATCGGCATGTTTGGTAATATCCTTATTATCCAAAATTACCGAACCACTTTCTATATAATAAACACCTGCAATCACATTTAGCATTGTGGACTTACCTGCGCCATTACCACCAATTACCGTAACAAAATCGCCTTTTTTAATTTTAAGATTCAAGTCGTTTAATGCTTTCTTTTCATTTACAGTTCCTTTATTAAAAGTTTTATAAATATTATTGAGCTGTATCATCTGGCGGAACCTCCTGTTCTTTAGAATGCTGACTGGCATTTTTAAACTTTTTCGGTTTACCGCCTCTGTTGGCTATATGTTGAATATGCTGTTTAAATACAGGCACTGCTAAAGCTAAAGCAACAAAAACAGCAGTAAATAGTTTTAAATCTTGCGTATCCAAGCCTACCTGTAATACCAATGCAACCACAATACGATAAATTAAACTACCTATGATAACAGATGTCAATTTATATATAAAATTAAATCTGTTTCCAAAAATCACTTCACCTATAATAACAGATGCCAAACCGACAACAATCATACCAGTACCGTTATTCACACTAGCATTTTGTTGATACTGCGTTACTAAAGCGCCAGACAGTGCAACCAAGCCATTACTGAACAGCAATGCTATAATTTTCATCCAGCTGGTATTAACCCCTAATGCACGAATCATATCCTGATTATTACCTGTTGCACGAATAGCGCTTCCTAATTCTGTTCCAAAAAACCAGTACATAAATACAATTACAATTACTGCAAAAACTAGACCTATAATAATAACTAATAAATCTGTTTGAATAGGAAGCCATTTTTGTATGATTTTAAATATAGTATTTGATTGACCGAGAGGTACATTGGCTTTTCCTGACATAATTCGAATATTGATAGAATATAACGCCAGCATTGTTAAAATACCCGACAGAATCGGCGGGATTTTAAAAATTGTATTAAAAAAACCTGTAACCATACCGGCCGCCATACCTGCAATTGTTGCAATTAATAAGCTGGTAAAGGGATCTAATCCTACTGTAATTAACACTGCGCTTACACAACCGCCAAGGGCAAAACTACCATCTACTGTAAGATCAGCAAAATCCAAAAGTTTATATGTAATATAAACACCAAGGGTCATAATCGCATATAATAATCCCTGCGCTACGGCACCCTCCAGTGCTAATAATGTTGCCATAGTTACCTCCCGAATATGTAAAATAAATTTAAATTTATTTTACATCACTAGCTTTTTCTGCTATTTGAGCAGGAATTTGAACACCAATTTTTTCTGCTACATCAAAATTAATGTACAATTTATTTTCCGACAGATACTCAATTGGCATTGTTGCAGGATTTTCGCCGTCCTGAAGAATTCTTACAGCTTGTTTTGCCGTCAATTTACCAAGCTCATAGTAGTCTACACT
The DNA here is from genome assembly GCA_910577755.1 of uncultured Eubacteriales bacterium. Taxonomy (GTDB): domain Bacteria; phylum Bacillota; class Clostridia; order Oscillospirales; family Acutalibacteraceae; genus UMGS1071. Next base: position 27,101 of record CAJTNL010000012.1, read on the forward strand.
ATAAGTTGCAAGACCACCCAATTTTACACTATTGTCTTCACCTACAAAAAATGGAATCTTATTAGCTGTTGCGATTTGAGAAATCAGCGGAATATTAGCTGCAATTACATTATCAGTCGGACTATAAATTGCATCTACCTGACCTACCAGAGATTGTACCACTGCTTGTATATCATTTGAATCCGATACTGTTTTTTCAACGGTTTCAAAACGATATTTTTCAGCTTCCTCTTTTGCTATATCTATTTGATATTTTGAATTAGATTCGCCAGAACAATACAGAAAAGCAACTTTTTTCGCATTTGGACAAAGCTGTGCCAATAATTCCATTTGTTCTTTTACCGGAGTAAGGTCAGAAGTCCCGGTTACGTTTCCACCTGGAGCATTATTACTTTGTACCAGTTTAGAGTCTTCCGGATTGGTGACTGCCGTTACCAAAATCGGTGTGGTTTTTGTTTTGCTTTCCATAGCCTGTGCTGCCGGAGTTGCAATGGCCAATATCAAATCTTTATTGTCATTTGCAAATTGACCAGCAATGGTATTACAGTTTGCAATATCTCCCTGTGCATTTTTGTAATCAATTTTAATATTTTTTCCGTCAATATATCCTGCCTCTGCCAAACCATCAATAAAACCTTCCCTTGACAAATCCAAAGAATCGTGCTCGACTAACTGCAAAATACCAATATTTTTTACTTGTGTTGCAGAAATATTTCCCTCACCGTTTGTTCCGTTAGAGTCTGCATTGCCGCACGCCGTCATAACAACAGCAGTTAGCATAGCTACCAGCGCTACTACTGAAAGCTTTTTCATTCTAAACAATTTCACGTTGTTTCCCTCCAAATCAATTTATTACTTTATCACAGTAAAATCTTTTATACATAAAATTTTACTGTGATAAAATTTCAGTATCATTGTACATGATTTTTAAAATAAGTTCAATATTAAAATGACATTCTTATAAATTCTATCACATTGTTTGCAAAATTATATGATATTTTGACAAAATAAAAGAAAAAACTGCAAATGGCTCAAAAACATCTGCAGTTTTTACCTATTTTTACTTAAGATAACTTTTTGAGGCGAGCAAAATTCTCCATAATTTTTTTATTACCAACTTGTTCAAATACAATTTCTAATAAAGTATCATTGCCCATTGGAGTTGCCGAAATAATTTCACCTTGACCAAATGTCAGATGTTTAATTCTATCTCCAACCTTCAAGTTGGAACCGACAGGTTTTGCTTTCGCCATGCTAACCGGACCGAAATGACGGGCGGCATTAATTGTAGCTTCTCTTGTCTCATTGGCAGAGGTGGGTAAGCTTGTACCGGGAGTTGGCTTTACCCACGAACGTGAGCGAGATCGTTGTACCAGATCCTGCGGAATTTCAGACAAGAAACGGGATGCTTTATTTCTAGTAGTAGAACCAAAAATCATACGGCTTTCTGCATTCAATAATGCAATTTCTTGTCTGGCACGGGTAAGGGCGACATATGCCAAACGACGTTCTTCTTCTATTTCCTCAGGATTATAAATAGATTGCATACCAGGAAAAATACCCTCTTCAAAACCTGGCAAAAATACTACAGGAAACTCCAGACCTTTTGCGGCATGCATCGTCATCATAACTACGGAATCAGCAGTTGCATCATAATTATCAATATCCGTCATGAGTGAAACCTCTTCTAAAAATCCTGCCAGACTGGCATCCTCGTGATTTTCATCCTCATACTGAATGATATTGGAAGCCAGCTCTCGAATATTATCAATACGATCCTGTACGTCATCGTTCTCATGTTTTAAATAAGATATGTAAGCGGTTTTATCTAAAATAAGTTCGTATAATTCTATTAAAGAGATTTCTTTATTTTGTGATGCTTCAATTAATTCTAAAATAATTTGTGCAAAGCTAAGCAGTTTTGGTGATGTACGTTTTAATGCTTCAAACTCGTCAGCACGACGGATAATTTCAAACAAAGGCTCACCAAAAGCCTCTGCAATTTCAGTGGCTATGCCGAGCGTTTTGTCTCCAATAGAGCGTTTGGGCTGATTGATAATACGTCTCAACCGAATCTCATCAGCAGGATTATTAATTACCTGCAAATATGCCATCATATCTTTAATTTCTTTACGTTCATAAAAACGGTGACCACCTATCATTCGATACGGAATTCCGGATTTTACAAATAATTTTTCAATAATATTTGACTGAGTATTCATACGGTATAATATGGCGTAATCGGAAAAACTTCTGCCACCCGAAACTTCTTCTAAAATACGTTTTGCCATATATTCTGCTTCCTCCTGTTCCGTACAGGACGTATGTATGCATACTTTTTTACCTTCTTCATTATCAGTCCATAAAGTTTTGCCTTTACGTTCTAAATTATTGGAAATTACTGCATTTGCTGCGTGCAATATAGTTTTAGTAGAACGATAGTTTTGCTCTAAACGGATGATTTTTGCATTGGGATATGAATGCTCAAAATTCATAATATTTTGAATAGTTGCACCTCGAAACTTATAAATACTCTGATCATCATCACCTACTACGCAAAGATTGCCACTGTAATTTGCTAATAAGTCAATTAATACATATTGCGCATGATTTGTATCCTGATATTCATCCACCATAAAATAACGAAACTTATGATGATAATATTCCAATACATCAGGATACTGCTGCAATAATTGAATTGTTTTACAAATCAAATCATCAAAATCCATTGCATCTGACGATTGCAGGCGTTCCTGATATAATTTATAGGCTTTGCCGATTGTTGTTTTCCGCATATCACTTCCAGCACTGCGTAAATATTCATCTGCATCAATTAACTGATCTTTCGCTCTTGAAATTTCGGCCAAAATTGCTTTTACAGGCAAAATTTTCTCCTCAATATTCAGCGCTTTTCCACAATCTTTCATCAAACGGCGGGAATCATCAGTATCATAAATAGTAAAGCGGTTAGTATACCCTAAACGATTACCGTCTCTGCGTAAAATACGTGCACAGGTGGAATGAAAAGTTGAGGCCCAAATATCATTGCCCCGTTCACCTAACATGCTGACCAATCTGTTTTTTAATTCTGCAGCTGCTTTATTGGTAAAAGTAATTGCTAAAATCTGCCATGGCGCACACGACTCTACCTCCAATTTTTGCAAAACATCTTTATCCAGGGGTGTATTATCTGCAAGAAACTTTTCCATTGCAATTAAGTCTTGCTGATTAACAGAATCAGACACTTGTTGACTGTGATAAGCATTACCGAATTGAATCATATTTGCAATTCTATTTACCAAAACGGTTGTTTTTCCGCTACCAGCGCCTGCCAAAATTAACAAGGGACCATTTATTTGAAAAACGGCATTACGTTGTACTTGGTTCATCCGAAAAAACGTTTTTTCCATAACCTGTTTTCTTAAAGACAAACATGTTTGCTTTATTTGATTATTCATAGGGTCACCGCCACAAAAATTAAAATTATAAAAAATCATATTTTATTTATATATTATACATCGTTTTAATCATAATAGCAAATTAAATTGTTTTTTGCGAGAATATCCCCGCTATAGTAAATGATTGTGCATCAATGCAACTTTTTGTATAATAGATTACAAATGAACTAAAAGTAATAACAGCAAAATACTTTATAAAGCTCCAATTCTTATCTTTTAACTAAAAATATATAACGTGTTATTATCCAGTATAAATACCGCCCATGTGAAAGCAATGTTATTGAAAATCTTGCTATATTTACGGTAATTTGCATGGAGAATCGAGCAGAGGTCATTACAGGGTATTCCACATCATTGAATACATTGTCGTTTACAATTATAACAGCACTATGTCGTAGTTTTCACATTATTAAGGTTTCCGTGTATGAAAATACTTAGTTATATCATATAAACAGCAGTATACAATAAAGCAAACACCAAATGTACGGTCACTGTAAAAGTGGAAACAAAAAATTTAAAATAAAGAAAGATAAACTAAAACGCTGCTGCAGCTTCTCGCTGCACATGCTCAAGCGATGATTCAACATTAACCGTATACTGCATTTTTACCATATCTTGTCCCCACGTATCTTTATGCGCTTTCCAATATGCTGTTTGCTGTTGCTGTAAAGTAGATCCAAAATAAAAAATATCTACCTGATCTCGTATAACCGCTTGATCAACTGCAAGTTGAATTTGTGTTTTTAATTTTTGATTTAATGCATTTTCAAACTGTTGATGTGTTGTCTCTGAAATCGTTTTTTCAATGTCACGACTAATTTCAGAAATATATCCGTCACAAGTTACATCAATTTGAAAATGAGGAATCCCATCTATAATTTGAGCAGTTACTTTTTTATTAGTTTTTTTGATCTTTAAACCAATCGTACCTATATTAGGGATATCCAGCACCAAAGAACCGCTCTGTAACGAATGAGCCGCTGCTAAATAACCTTTTGTTTGCTCACGGTCAAAATATCCAATCAAGTGATTATCACGAAAATACGCAATATCTCCCAACTGAATATTTTCGTTATGACTGCTTTTTAACTCCGGCACTGCAAAAGCATGGCACTCCGATGCCATTTGGTTTGTAATATTCAAAATAGTTGAGTTTGTAAATGTATTTGCTGAGTCGCCCGCCTCGGCATAAGATTTTGCTTGTATTGCAAGTAAATACGAATCGCTATTTTTAATACGGAATAACGCCTCCGCTCTCTCATGCGCAACAAATAATTGAACAGTTGGGCGTATTTCATAGTGGTGACTGAAAAAATCAAACACATCAGTAAATCCATTTTCGGCGCAGTCCTTACCGAACACTACCATCGCATTATGAGCGTAAGTTGGAATACGCCCTGTCTGCAATGTAAGATTCTGTAAAGCCTCAAATACGGTTTGTCCTTGTGTCTGTATCAAATCTGTCGTAACATCTTCTGCACCGGCATGCAGATAGTGAACAGAAAGCAAATAACCATTTTCAGCGGTATCTACTCCTATCCCCTGTACAATGATTTTTTTGTTAATATCGTTACCAAAGGAACACGCCGTTATAGATACTAATATACCAACTGCCACTAAACATACCCATAAACCCTTAATCCACCCCATAACTTTCATGTTTTACCTCCAGAGTTGTCGCCGCACGGCGGATAGTCCGATTTTTACATTTGACAGTATCAATCAACAGCAAAACAAACGGAATAATAAACGCTGCAAACAAAGTAAGAGGAGCCATCAAATATACATGAAAGAACAAACGCTGTAATACTGCAGATTTTGTAATTATAATTGACACAATACCTACGATAATTGCACCGAGTATAATAAATAAACCACCCCATTTGATACGAAAGATACGTTGCATACACATACCAAACAAATACAAATCTACCGATACCTTAATCAATGCACCCATTAGCCAAACAACTAATAAAATTGAATCCAATCGTTGTAAAGATCCCACTCCTGCCATAGAAGCCAATGTGTATACAGGAAACAACTGTGTTTGAATTGCATTGCCTAGTACGCCTACTATAATTACCAACATGATACTCATAAGCAGATAAGTTACTATATTCCAAATAGTAAAACCTATTTTTTTATTTCCATTTGCCATTGGTAATAAAATTGCTAATGTAGCAATTCCCGTGCTTCTTCCAAAAAACAGTATAGTGCCTTGTATCGTTTGATGCCAGCCGTCATATAAAATAGGTTTAAAATTTTCTGTTCTTATTTGAGGAGTAACTGTGATGAAAATGAATAATAATCCGATCAATACCATGACTAGAATAAATGCAGCAGTTCGTGAAATTGATTCTAGTCCTTTCCATGCTGTATAAATAGCCACTGCCAGTACAGCGGTTATAATTGCCCATGAAGATACCTCGGGATTAACCATGTTGGAATTAAATACTTGAAAAGCTGACAAATAATAGCAATTTACAATTAAAAAATATAAACCATAAAAAAATGTAATAGCTGTTCCGAACCATCCTGTTAAATAGTCACCATAATCCAAAATATTCATAGTAGGTTTCCTGCGATATAATAAACCCAACGGAATTACGACAATGAAGTTTAAGACTAATAAAACAGAACATGAAATCACTTGATCTAGCAAATCACTGCCGCCTAACCATATACTATTTGTAGAAACCATAAGAATTAAGCTGTTAACCGTTAAAAGTCCGAATAATTGACCGGAACTAATCATACATTTCCTGCTCAAAAAATTACCTCATTTCTCATCTACATTGGATCCTGGCATATCCTGCACTTTCTCTACATCTTTACCAAGTACTTTCCAGCTAGCACGAATGACCACGTCACGCATACTTTTCAAATTGAATGGTGACAATGGCGCCGAAAAGGGAATTTGATACACACTCTCTGAGCAAATATTCACCAAAATTGCACAAAATCCCAATATTATACCCCAAAAACCTATAGTTCCACCGATAATAATAAATACAAATCGTAAAACGGCTGTTTGCTCATAAAGACTTGGAGCTACATAAGAGGAAATTGCCGTCAAGGCAATGATCATTAAAGTAGGCGCACCTATCAAACCGGACTTCACGGCTGCATCACCAATCACAAGACCACCTACAATACTAACTGCATGCCCTAATGGTTTTGGTACTCTGAGCCCCGCTTCCCGCATAATTTCGTACATAATATGAATTAAAATACACTCTACCATAAGAGAAAATGGTGTTTCCGCCTGTGCCTGCAATACTTTTGTCAGCAAAACCTGAGGTAAAAATTCTGGATGAAAAGTTCCGCTTGCTACATAAAATCCGGGTAAAAATATTGAGAGAAAAAATGCAAATACTTTTAACCAGCGAGTAAACGTCGCAAAGAACGGACGTATCGCATAATCATCAAAAGTTTGAAAATTTTCAATAAACAAATGTGGAACAATCAAAACATTAGGAGTACCGTCTACTATAATGGCAATTCTTCCCTCACTTATTTTTCCGCATACTGTATCGGGTCGTTCCGATACTCCTACTCCGTTAAATAATCCTCGTCGTTCAATAAACGGTGCAATATATCCGGAGGCCATGACTATTTCTAAATTAATTTTACTAATGTTATTCTTAAGCTTCTTTAAAACCTGCGGTGATACTTTATCTCTTAAATAACAAAGACATATATCTGTTTTACTTTCTGATTGAATTTGCATCCGTTCAAATTTCAGCTTAGGTGTTTTCATCCGACGGCGAATCATAGAAATATTAATAGTATAGGGTTCTACAAAGCTTTCCCGTGAACCACGCTGTACTACTTCATTAATTGGTTCGCTGATACTTCTGTAAGCATAGCTTTGAACCCCAATTGAAAGCATAAAGCTGCATCCTTCTATTGCAAACATAGCAAATCCGCTCATTAGTTTATTAAATAAGGAATCAAATTCAACTAATTGTTCTTGATCCACTGTAGTCAGTATATTATCGCGAATTTGCTTCATCTTTTCCATATCTTTTAAATTTTTCAAATTGGCTTTGCGAATGGGATTTAATATACTTTGGGCTATCGTTTGTTTATCTACCAGATTATCTATGGTTATTAAAGCAGCATTTGTTCCCTCAATATTAAACTGCCTTATAACCAAGTCCATACTGCCGTCAAATTGCTTACGAATATAGATTATATTTTCTAGTAGAGAGGTGGAAATTTGTTTCGGTATATCATCTTTTTGAGCTTGTTGTCCTTGTTTATCCAACCGAATTCCTCCAATCTTTTATATTACTGTTTACATAATACTTTTCACCGAAACAATATTATTTATTCAAAATTTTGTAAGTATAACCACAAACTCTCTAAATTCATTCACTTTTTTGCAATTAATTTAAATCTTTGTAATAAAAAGCGTATATAAAATTCCAAAACTAGCCATACTGTAAATGAAAATACAATTCAGGTGGTATGCCATGATTATTTCAATTATTCGGGCTGCATTGCTATATACCATGATTATACTTGCCATACGGATTATGGGAAAACGTCAAATCAGCGAACTGCAAACCTCGGAGTTAGTTGTAACGCTGTTAATTTCTGATATTGCAGCAATCCCTATGCAAGATTCCGCCCAGCCCTTAGTAAGCGGAATTGTCCCGATTGCTGTATTGGTTATGGCAGAAATTGTAATTTCTGCTTTAATGCTCAAACACTCGGGTTTTAGAAAATTAGTTTGCGGCAGTCCAATTATTTTAATTAACGACGGTAAAGTAGATCAGCGGCAAATGCGTAGATTACGGATGACAATAGAGGATCTGTTTGAGCAACTGCGCCAAAAAGACGTATTTTCTATTCATGATGTAGCCTATGCAATTATGGAAACTAATGGTAAAATTAGTGTGATTAAAAGACCGGAAAAAGAAACAATATCTGCTGATACGCTAAAGTTGGAGGTACCTGACAATGGTTTGGAAACAGTTGTTATCAGCGACGGTGAGCTATCCGATTTTTCGCTGAAAATTTGTGAAAAAGATGCTGATTGGGTATATAACATATTGCAAAAGGAAAGTTATGACATAAAAGATATATTTATCATGACTGCCAACCGTAGCGGAGAATATCGAATTATTAAAAAAAATAAAGGGGCATCATCATGAATAGACTTTGGGCGGCAGGCGCTATCTTGCTGATATTAATTGCTGTTTGTACTTCTGCGGTTTTTATAACACAAAGTATAACTGTTTCTATTGTGGAACAAATGGAAGAAATATCTCTTACAATATTAAAAGAAGACAGACAAACAGCTACTGCATTATGTAAAAAAACCATAGATAAATGGCAAGTACACCATGCTGTACTTTGCACGTATATGTCGCATATACAGCTTGAAGAAATTGACCGTTCACTCACTGCTTTATCTGCCTATTTGGAATACGGAGAAGAAGCAGATATACAAGCAGAGTGCAACCGTATTATAGAAATGATTAGCCATTTACAGGAGGCGGAATTGCCTTATATTCAAAATATTTTATAGCGTCTGCATATAAGTTATTATAAATAACCTGTTTTATATGTTATAAATCCCGTTTCTGTGATACAAAATACAGTATCACAGAAACGGGATTTATAGCATAGTTATCTACATATGAATCAATAATTATATACACATTATACCACAGTTACCTATCTTTTATTGCTACATATAAAAATAGAGAGTAGGTTGCTGTCTGTTTTTATGTAAGTCTCAATCTCTGTCAAAATCATTATAACCTTGTTTTCATCATTGTTTTCAACTCATTCATAAACGATTGAATATCCTGAAACTGCCGGTAAACTGATGCAAAACGGACATAGGCAACTTCATCTATATCTTTCAATTTTTGCATAGCCAGTTCTCCAATCCTATCTGACGGTACTTCGCGATCCGGCGCGCTTTGCAATGTAAATTCTATTTCATCTACAATCTTTTCTAAAGTTTCAATGGATACAGGACGCTTTTCACAAGCCCGCAGTAAACCGCTTAGTATCTTATTTCTATCAAATACTTGACGCGATTTATCTTTTTTTATCACAATTACAGGTACTGTTTCAATAATCTCATAAGTTGTAAATCGTTTGGCGCACTTTAGACATTCCCTGCGTCGTCTAATGCGCTCACCTTCATCTGTAGGGCGAGAATCTATTACTTTGCTTTCTTCATAAAAACAAAACGGACATTTCATAGAACAGTACCTCCATATGTTTTTTATTATTTTATCATTATAGCATATAAAATCCAAAAACATCAATCAATTTATGCAAAGTATTTAGATAAAATCTCATTAAAATATAGTGCAGATTTGTTTAATTCTCTTAACTCTACAAAATTTTTTCGATAAACTTCTATGATAAACGCCCCACTATAGCCATTCTGCTTTAACTGCCCCAGTAACCGTGGATAATCCATGGTTCCGTACCCCGGCAGCAAACAGTCCTCCGACACAGAATTATCATTCATATGAACATGTACAATTTTTTCTCCCATTGCATCGCACATATTATAAGGATCCTTCCCTGCCCGCACTGCCTGTTTTATATCAAACACAAAGGCACATTCATCCTGCAGACATTCACGCATACGCCGTATAAAAGCAGGATCTGCACTACGAAATCCGTTTACATTTTCCTGTGCCACTGTAATCCCGTATTGTTTTCCCAACTGATACAAAGTTAAATATTTTTCCATATATTCATTTTCATCTATTCCACGATAATTTTGGCCATGCAACACCATGATATTGGCGCCTAATACATTAGCCGCATCAAAATACTGTTTGTAAAACTCAAGCCCATCTAAAAAACGGGTATAATAATTAGTAAAAATAAGCGCTGATTCAAAAGCGGAGGTAAAAGGATGAACCGATTTAATAACAGCCCCGTGGGCATCAACACACTTTTTTATTTCTGCCAAATAAGGAAATTGAAATTCCCGAAATGTATTAAAAAACACTTCAAATACTTGAAAACCTGTGCTTGCTAATGTATCCAATGAATCCTTTGTTTCCATTGGATACAAGCAAGATGTTGAAATACCGCATTGCATCATATACGCCTCCTAGTTGACAATACGTTTAGTATATCATATAAAAATTGTTAAAGCAATTTCTATATCTACAATCAGTATTAACAGAACTGATACATAATTTTCGAAAATTTTTTCACACTATAATGAATTATTTATTAGGAGGTTACAAACCATGCATCACGAAAACACAAATTTATTAAACGAAATATCGAAGGCATCAAAAATGGGAATGGAAGCGATTGATATTTTAATGCCTAAAATTAAAAATGAAAGTCTCAAAAATAATTTAAAAGCACAATGCTCAGAATACCAAACATTACATGATAAAGCAAACCATGCAATGTCCGCATACAACGTAAAACCCAGCAAAGAGAGCATGATGGCACAAACCATGCTCTGGGGTTCTATTCAGATGAACACCCTAATGAACTCTTCCGAGCAACATATTGCCGAAATGATGATTAATGGAACCACCATGGGTATTATTGATATGACAAAAAAACTCAATGAGCTTGAAAAACCAAATCAGGACGAGCGTGAACTTGCCCAAACATTTATTGAGCAAAGCCAGGCTTATATTGATATGTGGAAACATTATCTATAATACGGAATCAAAGCTTTCACTTGATTTTGCACTCTTTGTCTACTATAATAAGTAAAAGCTAGCTAAACAATATTACGAGGAAAAAAGATGGCAATTTTAAGTGCAAGCAGATTGACAAAATCATATGGCGAACATGTTATATTCAGTGGGGTTTCTTTTGAAATACAAGAAAATCAAAAAATAGGTTTGGTTGGCGTCAACGGCGGTGGCAAAACCACATTGCTTGAATTGTTAACCGAAAAATTAAACGCTGACAGCGGCACTATATCAAGAGCAAAGCAAACAAATATTGGCTATATGGAACAGTATGTTTGCCGTAACAATAATATTAGCACTTATACCGAGGTATTAAGCGTATTTAAAGATTTACTTGAAATGGAACAAAAGCTTGACTACTTGAACCAAAAGTTACAAAATACATCGGCTTCATTAAACGAATTAATTGAACAACAGACTTCGCTGAATGACAGATTTATACAACAGGGCGGCCTTACTTTCCGAGAACGCACTCGCTCTGCACTATCAGGTTTAGGTTTTAGCCAAGAGCAAATGGCAATGCCCGTTATGTCATTAAGCGGCGGACAAAAAGCAAAGTTACAATTGGCAAAAATACTGTTATCCGGGGCAAACTTATTGTTGCTGGACGAACCAACCAATCATTTAGATATGGATTCAGTAGAATGGCTGGAGGATTTCCTACGCACGTATAACGGCGCAGTATTAGTAATTTCTCATGATCGTTACTTTTTAGATTTAGTCACTACACGTACATTCGAACTAGAACATGGCAAACTAACTATTTATAAGGGCAGCTACAGCACTTATTTACAGTTAAAAGCAGAACATGACCTTACAATGCAGCGCAATTATGATAATGTGCAAAAAGAAATAAAACGGATTTATGGTATTGTGGAGCAACAACGCCGATGGAATAGAGAACGCAATATTAAAACCGCCGAAAGTAAGCTAAAAGTAATAGAACGTTTGGAAGCCACTGTAGAAAAACCAGCTGATATGATAAAATCTTTAAATTTCAGCTTTGGTATCAATAAACGAGGTGGCAATGATGTGCTAACAGCTCAAGATATTTCTTTATTTTACGACTCATATCCCATATTCCAGCATATTAATATAGACATTCATCGTGGAGAACGCATTTTTTTAATTGGTCCAAATGGTTGTGGAAAGACCTCTTTATTACGCACATTACTGGGTATGCAGCAACTAGACTGCGGCACAGTTCAATTTGGCTCGGATATTCAAACCGGCTATTATGATCAGACACAAGAAGGACTTCATAATGAGAAAACTATTTTAGAAGAAGTATGGGATCGCTATCCTCATATGACTCAAACCGAAATACGAAATGGGTTAGCAGTATTTTTATTTTTTGATGATGATGTTTTTAAACCCATTTCTGCACTGAGCGGCGGAGAACGCGCCCGTGTACTACTATTAATTTTAATGCTGTCAAAATCCAACTTTCTTATCCTCGATGAACCCACCAATCACCTCGATATCCAATCATGCGAAGCATTGGAAACAGCATTGCAAGTCTATGAGGGCACATTGCTTGTTATATCTCATGACCGATATTTCATCAATAAATTAGCCGACAAAATTTATGTTATGACACCAGATGGCTTAAAAATATATACCGGAAATTACGACAATTATGCAGAACAAACAAAAATATTGCAGCAGGAGCAAAAACAAATCTTATCACCTAAAATAAACGATTATAAATTACGCAAAGAGAAAACCGCTGAGCTGCGTAAAAAGCGCAACGCTTTAAAAAGAACTGAGGAAAAAATAGAACAAATAGAAGCGGATATACAAGCCTTAGAACGAGAACTCCAACAACCTGAAACAGCTAGCGATTATAAAGTTGCTGTAGAATTAACGGAACAAATATCTGCTCTAAAACAAGAAAGCGATGAACTCTTTGAATCATGGAGTTTATTAAGCGAGGAATTAGAGCGAGATATATAAAGAGCAGCAGAGTTATAACTCTGCTGCTCTAAGCAATCACTGTAAACTCTTTCAAATCCTGTAAAACACGGTCAATTTGTTCCCGTTCTACCTGAACAGTGGAAGAACCTATTTCCACCGTAAGCGGTTTTGTCAAATCCATACTGAAAATGCCGATTAAAGATTTAGCATCTACCTTATATCGCTTTGTCGTTAGATAAATAGGGCAACAGTGTTTGCTCATAGCAGCCACAAATCGGTTTACCTTATCACCATTATCTAATAAAATTGTTGCCGTTTCCATCATGACCCTCCATCAATTTATAAATTATTAAGCAGCAACTTCTTTGTGTATCATATTATCACTAAAACAGTAAAGGGTCAATATAGCATTGCCACTATATAAACAAACGTTATTAATCAAATAATATTTAATAAATATTTTCTGAGAGGTATGCATGAAAGTTTCTACCATTACATTAGGTTGTAAAGTAAATCAATACGAATCACAGGCTATGTTAAATCAATTGGTACAGGGCGGCTTTTCGGTCTGTAATAAGGACGAATCTGCAGACGTTATACTCCTCAACTCCTGTACTGTCACTTCTACCAGTGACCATAAAGTAAAACAAACCCTACGCCGCTCTAGACGTGAGCATCCAAACGCAGTGATTGTTCTTACTGGTTGTATGCCGCAAGCTTTTCCGGAAATGGCAGAAGATTTAACAGATGCGGATATTGTTTTGGGTAACAGCAATCGCGCATCACTGCTGCCCCATATATTACAATATTTATCTACCAGACAACGCATTATTGATATTGTTCCTCATAAAAGCAACGCAAAATTTGAACAGATGTCCGTGGAGAATTTTTTTGAACGTACCCGCGCTTTCATTAAAATTCAGGATGGTTGCAATCGATTTTGTTCATTTTGTATCATTCCCTATTCCAGAGGTCGTGTGCGTTCTAAACCTTTAGAGGATTTAAAAGCAGAAGTGATACAACTTTCAAAAAATGGATATAAAGAAATTGTATTAACCGGTATTAATCTTTCAGAATATGGAGAAGACTTAAACCTGCACTTATGTGATGCCGTAGAGACAGTATGTGAAATTACCGGTATTGAACGTGTACGATTAGGTTCTCTTGAACCAGAACAGCTCAATGAAGATGTAATTATGCGTCTTGCAAAACAAACAAAACTTTGCCCACAATTCCATTTATCTTTACAGAGCGGCTGTGATGATACATTGATTCGAATGAAACGCCATTATACCACCGATGAATATCGAACTATTGTAGATAATTTACGTAAGGCATTTTCCAATGTGGCTATCACAACAGATATTATGGTGGGTTTTCCCGGAGAAACCGAAAAGGAATTTTTACAATCCCTTGCATTTGCAGAGGAAATTGCATTTGCAAAAGTTCATGTATTTTCCTATTCCCAACGTCCCGGAACAAAATCCTGCGATGCCCCCGACCAGATTTCTAAGAATATCAAAGAAGAACGCAGTAAACGTATGACGGCCGTAACAAGCAAAACTCAAAAAATATTTTTAATGTCACAGTGTGGTACAACACAAAACGTACTGGCAGAACGTGAAATAGAACCCAATATTTATGAAGGTTATACCGATAATTATACGTTAGTACATTTTCATTCAGATAAAAATGTATGTGGTCAAATAATTACGGTGACCATTATAAAGATAAATGGAAATACTTGTATAGGTATTATAAAAAATTAACCATAATTTTATTACATATTATTAAACTAAGATTAATAGGAAGCAAGTATTAGGTTAGTATTCTATTCTCTTCCTGCAACTGTTTTAGCCTAACCAACCATTTTTTGTTTATAATGATAAAAATATTATAGTTTTTCACAAAGCCTATCATTTTTTAATTGAGCAGTTTTAATGCATTTTGTACTTCCTGTTCGGTCTGCTCATGGCTCAAATAATCATATGAGTATATCATAAAGCCGTCCCCTTGGGCTTCTCTTCCCGCTGCAATTTGATCAGCAATAATTGTATTGGATTTTTTCCATGTGCCTTCATCCACATCTGAACCAGCTTTATATAAACCCAACCCAAAATATAATTTGATAGATAAATTCGTTACCATACCCCTCCATTCTTTTACAGCTGTTCCATAAGGTAATGCTTTGTTATCAAAATTTACATACAACTGCGGACAAATATAATCAACATAGCCCTGTGTACTGCACCATTTTGATACATCAGCACCCATATTCAGGCAGTTTTGTATATTGCCTTGCGGTGCAATGCCAAACACTACCTGTGGTTTTACTTTTTTTATTTCCGCATAAACTTGCGATACCATAGCATTAATATTACCTTGACGCCACTCTAACAAATCCATAGGAATGCCATTTTTGCTGGCTTCATCCTGATAGGATTTATACTCACTCTGGTCAAAGACACTGTCCTGTGTCGGATAAAAATAATCATCAAACTGAATTCCATCTACATCATAATTTTCTACAATTTCTTTTACTCCGTCAGCTATATACTTTCGTACCTCTGGATAAGCGGGATTCATATATTTTCCATTTTCATACTCAACTCCCCATCCCTTTTTTGACTCATCTCCACTCCATAAAACATATGGATTCTCGGCTGACAACTCACTTGGATTGGTATTTAATTGAATACGCAGAGGATTAACCCACGCATGGATTTTAAGCTTTTGTTCATGTGCAGCTTTCACCATATATTGTAATGGATCGTAACCAGGGTTTTGTCCTTGTGTACCAGTTAACAAATGAGACCACGGAAATAAAGTTGATGTATAAAACGCATCACCAAAAGGCCTAACCTGCACAATCAAAGTGTTCATGCCTTTTTCTTTCGACTTCCTGACAATCTCATCAAATTTTTTTTGAAAAGCAGCTTCACTTTTATCAATTTCGCTGCTCATAGTAATGCTCATAAAAGGCACCCATATTGCACGCATTTCTTCTTGTTCTTGTATAATATCTACATTTTCTGATATGGAAGTAACTTGTTCCGTATCAACTGCACTGCTTTCCTGAACTAAAGCTAGTGGTTGCTGATTTTTATAAAACAAAGAAACCAACTGCTTTAGTATAATAGAAATCACCAAAACTAAAATCAATACCATAATTGCGGCTATTTTAGGATAATTTTTCACTAATTTAATCAAAACATATTCCCCTTATATTGACATTCTAAATTATTTATGTTCAGATTCTGTACCAACATCTTATACTACATGAATAGTAACATATCTTATGAAATATGCGTAAAAATTAAATTTTAAGGCATATCATATATAAAATGTAATGCTCATTTTGTTAAATTCACATAAAAAAAGTCTGCATATTTAGCAGACTTTTCATCAAAATACGTTGTATACAACCTATGTATCTAATGGGCTAGCACTTTTTCCTTATTTTCTACTGGAGCTTGTGTAATTTCTCCTTTTCGATAAAGTTTGATGTTAATAGGTTGATTTAATTTACGTATTTGTTCATAGACCTCTTTTGATTTTGGATTATCTCCACCATGAATCATGATCCATTCTGAATAGATCCAAGGAAGATAAGCGTTTTCATATTGATCATCATAAGTATAGTCTAATTGCAAATTTTCACGCGAAATAATTTTTTTGATAACTGATTCATTAAATAAAAGATTGTGGGTAATAAATTCCATATACGCAATATCACGATCTTTATATAAAAGATCTTCTACCATTTTAATTGATTCAATCAGCGTTTCCTTTTTATTTTTTAATTTCTGAAGTAAAGTTTTAATTGGAAACGACCTAAAATGATAACGGGCAACCTTTTGACCGTCTACCGTTACATATTGTAATATAATACAATCGTTTTGTCTTTCAAATTTCTTTTCTTCCTGCATACTAATAAAATGCATATATTGACTAAAAATATCCAACAGATCCACAAGAGCGCAGTACCGCTCTTTTACCTCTTCATATGGTTTATTTTCTTTAAAATCTTCTAATAAACCATCATCTAAAAGTTTTAGAATCTCTTTATTTGCTTTTGTAACCTTTTTTCCAAATAATTTAAAATGGATCAAAAATCCTACATATAAAACAATGGCCGCCAAAATAATGAATCCAACAATTCCTACTACTATCCATAATGCCCAATGCATAACTCTATTTCCTTTCTCTACAATCAAGAAGTGCTGGTTATATCTTGATCTGTATCTTTCAAAATATTGACTTTTTGTAATATATATATCATCCAACTAGTTTCTTTTGTTACAATATTTGCTCTAACAGTCATATCATCTTTTAGAGCAAATAAATCATTGTAGATACCATCGTTTTCCTGTATTTGTACAGATGTTTCTACCAAATAATACACTGTATTCTCAACTTGAACTGGCGTTTCATATATTTTTTGAATGTTACCATTAATATAACCATATTCTCTAGTATCCAATCCGTTTACTGAAAGTTTGACATTTTGACCATTCTTTACAAAACCAATTCCACTGCTTGGTACATTTAAGGTAACTTGAAAATTTTCAGTTTGATTCTGTTCTTGAGTTAAAATACCAACTATGCTGCCTGAAGACAATGCAGTATCCTTTTTAATATCTCCTTTATAACGAATGTAACCCGATTCTGATGCCTGTACCGAATAATGACTTAAATCAGAATCAATAGACGCTAAAGATGCTTCATACTCTTTAATCGTAGTTTGCAACTGTTTTTCCTGATTTTTTGCTTCTACCAGAGCAGAAGAAGTTAAATGGTCAATTTCGGTTTTTGTTTTTTGCTCTGTATCATTGGCTGTATTTCTTGCCTGTGTGATTTGTTGATTTAAAGTATCAAGCTGCTGTTGGACAGAAAGCTGCTGCTGATCAGCATAATTTTCCTTTTCTGCTTTAAAAGTATCCAACTGCTGTTGATACTGAGCAATAACAGTTGGATCCTGAATAGGATTCATTTGAGGATTCCTAGCATTATCCAACGCCTCTTGTGCCTGCTTAATTTGATCGTCATAGCTCGTCAACTGTTTTTGGTATAATCTTAATTGTGTTCTATGTACATGTGTATCGCTAAGTGATTCCCCTTTTTCCATAGCATTTAGCAACTGTTGTAAATATGTTTTCTGCTCGTTTAAAGAATTTAGCGTACTGTTAGAAACACTGGCGTTCAAAGACCTAATTTGTGTAAGGTAATTTTCTACCTGTGCATAATAATAAGCTTCTTGTCCATTATTTTGAAATGTATTATACTGATTGGAAATACACTCTTCCAATTGAGTTAAATAAACCTGTTGATTTCTTGCTTCTTCCAGTTTATTTTCCAAATCTTCCTTTTGTACATCTAGCTTACTGCTTTGAATGGCTAAAATGGTTTCTCCCTTTTCTACATAATCACCGTCTTGTACAAATACTTCATCAATCACGCCGTCAACATAAATCTGTATATCCTGTACTTTATCTGATAGCTGAAGAGAACCATTCACATCAATTGTCTCTTGCTTAGAAGTAAAGGATAATAATATGCATACACCGATTATTAAAGCAATGATTCCATAAATAAAATAGGCAATGAATCTGTAAGGATTGAGGAAAATAAATTCTTTTGTTAATTTAATATCCTCCAAATTATTCAAATGCTTTAATTTATTCACAGTTAATCCACCTCTTCTTTCTGTGCGATGCACATTTCTTTATATAACGGACAATTACGGAGCAATTCTTGATGATTGCCTTGCGCTAATATCCCTTTATCCTGCTCCATTAAGAAAATTTTATTACAGTGCTTAATATTACCAATACGGTGTGTAATGATAATTGAAGTTTTTTCTTGAGCAATTTCATCCATTACGTTTTGCACAGCCTGTTCAGTTAATGGATCAAGCTGATTGGTTACCTCATCAAAGATAAAAATATCGCCTTTTTTCAATAAACCACGCGCTAAAGCCAAACGCTGCCGTTGTCCACCGGAAAAGTTACTTCCGTTTTCTTCAACTAAAGTGTTATAGCGTAATGGTAACTGATCAATAAACTCATCCATTTTAACTTTTTTACATGCTGCAACAACCTCCTCCATTGGTATATTGGGATCTGAAACCGTTAAATTTTCTAGTATAGTCCCTGTAAACAAAAAGCTAGTTTGTGAAACATAAATGATACGGTCTCTTAAAGATTTAAAATCGTAATCCTCTATATTATGGGAACCAATCGTAATAGTGCCAGACTGCGGTATGATTAAACGCATAATTAGCTTTGCTAGAGTGGACTTTCCACAGCCAGACTCGCCTACCAAAGCAATAGTTTCTCCCTCCTTAATTTCTAAATTCATATTCTCAAATACCGGCATTCTGCCTCGATAGCGTACGGTTACATCATTAAACACAATATTGCCGGAAAGCTTTTCATTATATATCGGCTTTTCTACCACATTTTTTTCTATCTCTAAATCAATGATATCTGATAAACGTTCTGATGCGATTACCGCCTTTTGTATTTTGGGTTGCAGCGCAATTATATTTTTGATAGGCGTTAAAAAATATGTTAAAAGAGCATTGAAAGCAAGTAATTCACCAATACTTAAAGTTCCTTGAAAAATGAAGTAAGTACCAATCCATAAAACAACGATAGAAAATACACTATCAATAATATTTTGCAAAGTTCGATTAAAGTTTTCAGTATTATCTGACTTAAAAATTGCTTGGAGGAGTTTTACGAATTTATTTTCTGCTCGGAAAGAAATTTTTTCCTCTAAAGAAAAAGCTTTAATTGTTTCTGTTCCTGAAATAGACTCAACCATAAACGCTGAATAATCACTATTTCGTCTTAATAGTTCTCGATTCATTTTATAATACGCTTTTTTAAACAACAGCAGCACAATCACCAATAAAATAATTGGGATAAACGTAATATAAAACATGGTAGAATTTTGCCGAAAAAGAATAATGCCGCCAAACACAACCATAAAGAGATCGATTAAAACACTCAATGTAGCTGAAGATACAGCATCTCTAATAATTGCAGTATCTTGAAGTCTCGATAGAATTTCCCCCACCTGTAACGTACCAAAAAAGTCAGAGGGCATTCGTATTACATGTTTAAAAAATCCGAGCATCATAGGGATACTCATATTATTACTGATATACATAAACAGTTTATTACGAAAAGCTTCTGTAACTACTCTGGTTATCACTAATATTACAATGGCTAAAGAAAAGGTATGTAAAGAACCCTCTGAAAAGGTAGGTAATATATCGTCAAATAAAATCTGCGAATAAAAGGAGCCCATTATTCCCAAAGCTGTAATGATCAACGAGCTAAAAAAAACATGCACCAAAAGACGTTTTTGAAATTTAAGTAATCCAAAAAAGCGGGTAAATAGTCCTCTTTTTTCATTTGTTTTTTTAAACGTAACAGATGGCATAAATGTTATAATAACACCTGTCCATTCTTTTAAAAATTCTTCTATGGAAACAGTTACAATTCCTTCTCCAGGATCACCTAATGTCACTTTAGTTTTGGTTAAATGATAAATTACCACAAAGTGCGCCAAACTTTTTTGTTTTATAACATGTGCTACTGCTGGTAAAGGAATATCATCAAAAATTGCATCCTCCTTTTCATTAGTTGAAAATCCATTTGCTTCAAATCCAATCTCTCTAGCAGCGTTTACAACGCCTAATACAGTACTCCCCTTTGAATCGGTTCCTATTTTATAACGAATAGTAGACAATGGCGTTTTGTAACCATAATAAGCGGAAATCATACCTAAACAGGCAGCCCCACAATCTTTAATGTCATGTTGTTTAATAAACGGATATTTGGCCATAACATACCTCTCATGTTTAAATTTAAATACTGAGTTTTTGTAAATGTACACGGAATTGTTCCAAAACTTCTTTTTTTCGACGGATACTTATTGGCACAGTGATTCCATCTGTACATAAAATTTCATTTTGATTAATACCTTCCATGTGTGATAAATTAACCAAAAAACTTTGATGAACACGAATAAATCCAGCTGGAATTAGCTTCTCTACTATCTCATGAAAAGATTGACTAGATTCTAAAAGATCATTTGTAGTGCGTAGTAAAATATGACGATTAAAACATTCAATATAAATAATTTTATTTAATAAAATAGATCTGACTTGATGCTTCCATTCCACTTTGAAAACCTTTCTTTTTTCATAATAGCGTTGGAATGCACGATTTAATGTATTGGAAAATGAATGAAAGTTAATAGGCTCTAATAAATAATGAAAAGCTTGTACTTCAAACGCACATGAAATCTGGTCATGCAAATTTGCTGTAAAAATCAGCAATACATCAGTATCCAAAGCCCGAATTTTTTTAGCAACATCTTTTTCAATGAAGTCCACATCTAAAAAAACAACATCACACCGAATTCCTTTTTTCAAATCTTCTAATAAATCTATACCACATTGATATTCTTGTGTTTTAAACGATACAATACCTTGATGAAAGGCATCTAAATAGGTGAGAATTTGTTTCCGATGTTGATCGTTTCCACTGCATACCACAATCCTCATATACTTCCACCTTTGCTTATCATATTTAGTTTTAATGCACATTTTTTAATATTCTTTTAACAAATATTCAGTAATCATCACATTAAATTTGTTATCTAATTACTAAGTATAATACAAAAAGTGACAAATTGTAAATAGAAATTTCATATTTTTTTTATTTTCGTTTTAACTTAATACAATATATATAAAGCATTAAAAACTTTAATATAATAACAATTGAAGTTAACAGTTTCAATTTCAACATTTTTGTTGAAATCATAAGCAATTTTGAAAAGTAGATTGTAACAAAAAGTAAATTATTATATACTGTAGCCATAATTATTAAATAAAGTAGTTAATAATTATATTTCTAAAGGCAAAAGTGTTTTATCTCACAAACTTTCAAATTATTTGTTATAAATAAATTTATTCAACTGCATCTATATTTTAGCTTAAATTATATTATGACACGTAATCTAAAATTAAATTTTGCTTTAATATGTTTCATAAAAAGTTTATATTTAAAAATATATTGACTTAATAATAAAACTTTAAACTAAAGTTTTTATTATATTTTTTAAATTAAAAAAACATAAGAAAAAGGAGTAATTACCATGAAAAAATTTAATCAAATGACTGAAAAAAATATGAGTAAAACAAATGGTGGTTTTGCCATTTTAACTGCAGTACTTGTAGCTGCAGGATTGTCTACAGTTGCTATTCCTGTCGCAGCATCAAAATAACAAATTTTTTTCTTCTAATACGCTAAAAAGTAGGTTATTTCACCAAAGTTAGCACTAAAATTATAAAAACAAAAGAACCGGTTGTCTAATATAAATTAGACAACCGGTTCTTGAATTTGTACAATATAGTACAGTTTTTAAAGATTGCTTCTCCTTAGTAATACTGTTATGAAATTTTTTTAATACCTTGTAAATAAAAACTAACTTGACATTTCTTTTTAACGATAAGAATGTTGTTAATGATTTCTTCTCATTCTTTTAACAACATACTCACACAAATAAATGTTTAACAATGAGTAAAAATAAAAAACAGCAGTTCTGTATATAACTACTGTTTTATAGCCGTATAAAACTATTCTATTATTTAAAAATTAGACTATTATCGAATAAACCATATTGTTTTCATAAATCAAATTAGTCTTTTTTCTTTTTAAAACGAGGTTTAATCTTTAACAATAACCCCAATGACAAGCTAGATAATGCACCCCATAACAAAATGTTTTTGCTATCTCGGGTTTTAGGACTTACATAATTAGTGTTAATAAATCTATTATCCGTATATTGCATTGAATCCTGCTCTATTGGAATAATTGGTGCTTGTATTTGTTTAGCTATCCATTGTGCATACAATGTCACCTGACCAATATCAGCTAAATTTTGTATCATTTGTCCATCCGTATAAACAACATCACCATTCGCTGACAATGCCCAACCTGCAAATTCATAACCCTCTCTTATAAAGGTGTTATTCGTTAAAGCAGTAAGAGGGTCATCGTAGATCAACTGCTGGCTTACCATAGAACCACTGCCTCCATTTGAATCAAACACTACAGTGTATGAATTTGCTTTCCATTGTGCAACGAATTGAATCATTCCACCAACTGTTAATGTTAAATCTTGTACAACCTGTTGATCCATATAAGACATACCTGTTGCCGAATCTAACCAACCTACAAAAGTATATCCTGTTTTAGTAAACGTATTAGCTGTTAAAGTTTGGTTGGAGCCAAATAAAAATTCTTGAGAAGAAACATTTCCATTGGTAGCTCCATTACCATCAAATTGAATTATAAAACCATTCAGTATCCATTGTGCACTCAATATAAGCACTGCACCATTTTCTGCAGTTGCATTGATAACCGCTTGCGCGTCTGTATATCGGTTACCGCTTTGATCCTGCCAACCTGCAAATATGTATCCTGATTTTGTAAATTGATTTTGTTGCAATGGAGTCTGTACATCATAAGTAAACGATTGATCATTCATATTTCCAATTCCACCATTGGCATCAAAATGAATTGTATAAGTATTGGCTGTCCATTGTGCTGTTGCTGTAACTAAAACGCCGTCTTGATTTGCCAAATTAATAACACTATCACCCGGTTGTTTCATTTCAGTTGTACCATCTGTTTTTTCAATACTCCAACCCATAAATGTATAACCTAATTTTGTTGGGAATATTGCAGGCAAATTCTGCGTCTGATTATGTGTTAATAACATATCAGAAGGCTTGCTGTCTATATCGCCTCCATTGATATCAAATGTTAATGTGTAGGTGTTAGCGGTCCATAATGCAGTTGCTGTGACACGTGCATTTTCTGAAACGGCTAAATTTTGAACTGCCGCTCCCGCATCGACTATTTCAACTGTACCATCTTCTTTTTCAATACGCCAACCTGCAAATGTATAGCCTGATTTTGTTGGAGCAGCAGGCATTGCCATACTTGTATCATAAGTCAATTCTGCTGACTGTATAATAGTTGGAATACCTCCATCTGTGTTGAAATCTAAATAATATGTATTTGCCGTCCACTTTGCAGAAAGTGTTACCACATCTCCGGCAGTGGTTGTTAAATTTTGAACAGCCTGCGCATTGGTATACTCCTGATTCGTTGCTTGATCTATCCATCCGGAAAAAGTATAGCCATTTTTGGTAAAAGCATTATTAAAAAGCGCCTGCGTTTGATCAACCGCAAAGGTTTGCGGTTGCATGGTTCCGCTTGTTGCCCCATTGCCATCAAATACAACGGTATATGCGTTTGCGCTCCATTGTGCAGTTAAGATAACAACCTCATTTTGTTGATCAGCCAAGTTTAAAACTTCGGCTTGGTTTGTATATAGATTCCCATTGGCATCTTGCCATCCAGTAAAGGTGTAACCTGGTTTGGTAAAAGTATTCATGCTTAAATTAGCAGGGATATCGTAGGTAAAAATTTGCTCTGTCATGGTACCTGCTGCACCTGTTCCACCTATAAATTGCACCTTATAAGAAATAGGCGTCCATACAGCGTATAAATCAACAATATCATTTTGAACCGTTGTAAGATTATTAACGTTTTGTTGATCTTCATACACTTTTGTACCATTGGCTTCTGTTGCCCAGCCTGTAAACGTGTAACCTGTTCTCATAAAAGGATTGATGTTTAAATCCATCGCTGTATCGTATAAAAAATTCTGTTCTGTAACGGCTGTTTGCATACCGTCATTTGCATGAAAATGTACACGATAAGAATTTGCAGTCCAATGTGCATATAAAGTTGTATTTGCTGTAACCAAAGAATTAGCAAAATCCCATTCTGTAGTAAAATTTCTATCCTGATACCATCCATTAAATGTGTAACCTTCTCTAATAGGATCTGCTATTTTTGTTAACAAAGTATTTTCCTCTACCTCTACTTGTACCTGATCAACATTTGGTTGATTCACAGCGTGCCCACCGTTGAATTCATAGGTTACAGTAAACATGTTAGCTGCCGCATTGTATAAAGTTAAATTATATGTAAACTCTTTATTCGTTAACGTATCGGTTAATACCACTGTATATTGACCCGGCTGAAGTTGATCACCAAAAAGTACAATACTCATTTCGTCCCTAGAAACTTCTGCCCAAATATCACCTTCTTCCGGAATTTCAATTCCGTCCGGCCCCATAACCTTACAAATAAAATCAGGAGTATATGTTAGAGGATTGCCTTGTGCGTCTTTATAACTTAAAGTAAATACATGCTCTGTATCAGCGATAATCGGCAATCGGTTTTGTCCCTCAATTTCTAATATCTCTAACTTAGGACTGTCCGTAACACGAATAACCCATTGTTTTTTAGCATTAACCTCTTCCATTTTTAAGGTATACATACTCTGCGTCAGGTAAGGAATATGGTTTACTTGTCCGGTAGAATCATTTGACGCTGTAATGTACACATGATCTTTGGTTACAAGTCCAGAAGTATCAAATGCTACACCGGGGGTTCTAAGTTCAAATTCTCCATTTAGTGTTTGTGTAACATGCATAGCGCCATTTTGTGGTAAGACCAGCATGGATCCTGCTTCACCCGTAAAGCTTCCGCCAATTTGCAATGGTGTCGTTAAATTAGATACATCTAATTTACTATTACCAAGCAATTGCAAATTCCCCTTTATTCCATTAAAAAGGGACTTAATTTTCACACTACTGCTGTTTAATGTAATATTTGTAAGACCATCAAAAGTAGTCTCAATTGTACGCTGAGCATCATTTATCACCAATGTATCAGTGCCAACTGAACTTTGTTTTACAAATTTTGGCGCTATAATTCTACCTGTTACAATACTTACATGACCTGTTACCGCGCCTCCATTTAAACCATTTGCATAGATTGTATCATTTACAGTGACACCGCTGTTTAACTGTAAACTTGTATCTCCTATAAAGTCGCTATCATCATCACCAGCATAAATGTTTTCGAACGTAGCATAATAGCCGGCTTGATTATTAATAATTAACTGAGAATGCGTACCCTGTATGCCCGTCATTTGTTTATAAGCACCGCCATATACATTAGGCAGCTTAAGCGTATTCTGTTTATTAATAGAAACATTTTGCATGTCCAGCTTATAACCATTTAAATAAATATCACTGCAAAATGGTTCAACATTAGGAAACATCCATTGACAATTTTTTAAAGTAACATTAGCGCCAAGTTGAAAAGAAGAACGAGATGATAGTATCGGATTACTTCCGGTTAATCCTTCAATAGTAATCGCTTTACTGCATACAAATGGCTCGTCACCTAATGCACCTTGACCATTGATTGACACAACGCCCTTGAGAACAATCGTATCACCGTCTTTAGCTTGTGCATAGGCAGTGGAAAATCTCGTATAAGGATTCTGAATACTGCCATCCTCCATGGTCCCTGAAAATAACGGATCAATATAATAAGTGTTACCTACAGCTAATGGACGAACCACATCTGTTTCCCCATAACTGTCTATATTTTCAACCGATGTTTTTTGTGATGTTTTTTGTATTGTATTTTCCGCTGCAAAAACCAATCCATTATTTAATACAACTGCAGCTGTTATAATTGCCGCTATCGTTTTTCTATACTTTTTTTTCATATAATCCTCTCTTTTACAAAATATAACTAAATATAACTAATTTCATCTGCAAAATCTTAGCCTTTACATAGCCTAAGTATAACATATTATCAATAAATTTCAAGTATTATGTTTAGTATTTTAGGCAGTATATCTTAATTCCACAATGATACTAACAATGACGCAACAAGTTATATTTATTAGCATTACACACAATGCGGAAACTTAGCAATAGAGAAAAAAATAATTATCATAAACATATTAAGCAAATCTTTACTATATTTCATTATAGCAATAAGCATATAATCTTTAATATAAAGGTTTCCAAACTATATCTCACAACCTCACAAAAATTATAACTATATAGTTCAGCAAGCTTAAAATACTTTAATATAATAGCTATTCCCTTAAAACTTTATCTCACTGTAACTAGACTCTAAGATTTGTTCGGCGCATCGAATTCCATCCACAGCGGCAGATATAATACCACCAGCATATCCGGCTCCCTCACCGCATGGATATAGCCCTGCTAATGTAACAGACTGTAATTGTTCATTTCTCACAATACGAACCGGTGCAGAGCTTCTGGTTTCAACAGCAGTTAAAATTGCGTCCCCATAAGAAAAACAAGTAATACTATGGTTCATGCGTATAATACCTTCCCGCATGGATTCATAAATTTCTTCATCAAAACAAATAGATAAATTACATGGAACAACACCGCGTTGATAGGTTGGTTTAACCACTCCCAATGTGGTACTCGGTTTACGCAAGATAAAATCTTCTACTCTTTGTGCAGGTGCAGCATATGTTTCGTTTCCTGCTTGAAAGGCACGTCTCTCCAGTCTGCGCTGTAAATACATACCCGCCAACGGATGTGTATCTCCAAAATCTTCTGGTCCAATACCTACAAGCAATGCTGAATTTGCATTTGTCCCATTGCGAGCAAAATTACTCATACCATTGGTAACTACTCCGCCTTCCTCTGATGATGCTGCCACAACAATTCCCCCCGGACACATGCAAAAGGTATATACGCCTCTTCCATTTTTCAAATGAATCGCTTGTTTATATTCAGCAGCCCCTAAAGCGGGATGTTCTGCAAAACAACCAAATTGCGCGCAGTTAATAAAAGACTGCGGGTGCTCAATGCGAGCGCCTATGGAAAATGGTTTTTGTATGATATGAACTAAATTGCTATTATACAGCATTTCATAGGTATCTCTGGCGCTATGTCCAATTGCCAAAACCACGTGATTAGTATCTATAATGGATGACGTGCCGCCTAATTTTTGCACCTTTATGCCGGTTATTGTTTGCTGCTTAGTCACAATATCCGTTAATTTTGTATCAAAATAAATAGTACCGCCTAATCTTATGATCTCTTTACGAATATTTATCACAGTATCTGATAAACGATCTGTACCAATATGAGGATGTGCCTGATACAAAATTTCATCCGGTGCACCTGCACGTACAAATTCTAGCAAAACTTTTCTAGCTCTACCGTCTTTTATGCCAGTATTCAATTTTCCATCTGAAAAAGTACCTGCTCCTCCCTCTCCAAACTGTACATTGGATTCTGTTTGTAGCGGACCACCGCTCCAAAAGTTTTTGACTTGCATTTGACGCTGTTCAACTGAGCTTCCTCTTTCTACTACAATGGGACATTGACCAGCTTGTGCTAAAACTAATGCAGCAAACATACCGGCAGGACCAAATCCAACTACAACAGGGCGGTTGTGCAATGGTTTTGATGGTCGCAGTGTATAATGATAAGGTGTCACTACTTTAATTTTTGCATTTTTATTGTGCTTTAAAAAATTAGATTCCCCATTCAATTCAATGTCTACAGTACAAATAAAATGAACATCTTGTTTATTACGTGCGTCGATGGATCTTCTTACTAATTGTAGGGAACGTATTCTTTTTACATTAATTTTTAATTTTTGCGCTGTTCTGTGCAGCAAATCATTTTCCGTACCGTCCAAAGGTAAATTGATTTCCGGTATTCTCAACATAAGTTTAAGTCCTCGCTTTACTTTTGTTGCGCAAATTTTTGCCTGCAGCTTTTCCGGCAGTCATACCGCTAATCCATGCCCAATGTAAATTATACCCACCGCAATCTCCATCAATATTTAGCAGTTCCCCTGCAAAGTATAATCCGCAGTGTAATCTGGATTCTAAAGATTCGGTCAGTTGTTCTAAAGAAACCCCGCCTGCTGTCGCTTGTGCCTGCTTCCAATCGGCAACACCGATACAAGGAAATAGAAACCTCTTTATCATATTAGCAATTAACATAATTTCCGATTTAGACAGCTGTCCTGATAAAGTTGCATTTGAGTTAGCCAAAGCTGTCTTCACTACCGCTTGTCCTACTCTTTTATTGATAAAGCCACTTAAAATCTCTATTGCAGGAATTTGCGGATAAATTTTAACAATATGGGTTAAATGATCAACTAATGTAGCTACGCTATATTCGGGCATAAAATCTAAAGATACGGACAGTTTGTTTTTATTAGCAATGCCCATAGCCACATGACGAGAAAATTGGAACATACAGATTCCAGATAAACCGTGTTCCGTAAATTGCACTTCTCCCTTTTCATGGCGTATTACTTTTCTATTACATAAAAGCGTTGCAACAGCATGACTGCGCATTCCTTTTAAAGATTTCACATATTCCGGCGGTGTTCGTAACAAAGTTAACGCCGGATAAACAGATGTAACTGCATGACCCATTTGTTTTGCCAGCAGATAGCCTGATCCGTGAGAACCTAGCTGGGGAGCGGATTTTCCACCTGTAGCAATAATAACCTGTTCAGCAACGATAGTTTCTTGACTGCTCGTTGTCAATACAAATTTTTGATTACTTGCTTTTAGGCCTATAACGCAACAATCACAAATGGTTTCAATATGCAGCGCCTCTGCTTTTAAACGCAACAAATCCAATACGGCGGCAGCCTGCAGACTATAAGGATATACACGTCCTTCCGTTTCTTCCTTACATAAAAGTCCTAAAGCTTGAAATGTTTCTATAACTCTTTTTGGGGAATAGGTATTCAAAATTGTTTGTATAAATTTTGTATCACCATAGTAATGGCTGATATTAGCATTCATATTTGTTAAATTACAACGACCATTACCTGTTGCCAGTAATTTTTTGCCCACCCGCGGCGCACTTTCCAAAATTGTGATTCTCTTATTGCCTTGATACATTTCAGCCGCAGTAATGGCAGCCATTAAGCCAGAGGCACCACCCCCAACAATAGCTAATTGTATTTTAGTCTGCATAAGCTCCCCCATTTTTATTGATTGTTTATAATCAGTATAGCTTATTTTATATGCATATGCAAAGTTTATTTCATATAAAATAGATTGATTTTTAAGGATTATATTGACAATAAAATTGATCTGTGTATAATAATTAATATTATTAACTATTAATTCGATATATTATTAATTATATTAACTGAGGAAGTGAATTGGAATATGCTTGATCCTAATATCGTAAAAGCAGAATTGGCAGAAACCCTTGGGCGTTTTAAAAGACATAGGCCGCTTTTTCCGCTGCATTTAGGTGTCACGCCTGGAGAATTTTCCACACTGAACATTATAGAACAATACCAGAATTCTGAACTTGGAGGAATCAAAACTTCTTCTATCGGAGAAATCAGCTGTATGTCAAGACCTGCCGTATCACAAATGCTGAATACCTTGGAAAAAAAGGGATGTATTATGCGCATTATGGCAGAAAAAGATAGGCGTGTCGTATTAGTTTGTTTAACAGAATCCGGTAAGGAAATTTTACAACAATCAAAAAAAATGTTTTTTGCAATGGTAGACCGCATTTATGAAGAATTTGGTGAAGAAAACACCAAAAAATTTATTGAGCTTTTAACTCGTTATCAATCCATATGTTTTGATGACGAGTTCTATAAAAAAATAAAATTCAAATCAGAAAGGAAGTCATAGGTATATGGCAAAATTGCTTAAAAGATATTTAAAACCATTCTGGCTTAGTGTGGTATTTGCCCTCTTGCTGTTATTTGGTCAGGCATTTAGTGATTTAAGCTTGCCTACTTATATGTCTGACATTGTAAATGTTGGAATTCAACAAGGTGGTATAGCAGAATCCACCCCGAAGGCGATCAGTGCAAAAGCCTTTTCTTTTATAAAGATATTCATGACCAATGAAGAGAAAGAGTCCATTGATAAAAGCTATACTCTCCACTCAGTCAATGATGTAGGTACGGATCACGATCGTTATGTAAAGCAATATCCTTTATTGAAAACTGAAGATATTTATATCTTAAACAATCATATTACAAGCAACATTATGGAAAAACTAGATCGCTCTTTCAGTGTAGCAACATGGACGTTCCTCTATACTATGGAAGCTATGCAAAATCAAGAAAATTTATCTGCACAAACAGAGAATCATGCAGCATCTAGCGGAATTTCTAATATTGATTTTGAAGAACTGTACCTTTTGCAGCCTACCATCGAAAGTATGTCTGATTCTGTGGTAATAGAAGCTAGGATCAAAGCAAATCAAACACAGGATTCTATGTTAACGCAAAGTGCGACTATATTGAACGGCAATTTTTATAGGGAATTGGGTATTGATACAACCAACATACAAACAAACTACATTTTAATTGCGGGTGTTAAAATGCTGGCGCTTTCTCTAGCAGGAGGAATCGCTTCTATCTTAGTTGCATTGCTGTCCTCTCGCATTGCCGCAGGCGTTGCCCGTAATTTACGTTCAGATGTGTTCCGTAAAGTTACCGTTTTCTCAAATAATGAATTTGATGAATTCACCACTTCTTCTCTGATTACTCGTACAACAAACGATATTACGCAAATTCAAATGTTACTGATTATGGGGGTTAGATTAATATGCTATACGCCGGTTATGGCAACCGGAGGTATTACCATGGCAATTGTTTCATCCCCCTCCATGAGTTGGATCATCGCGCTAGCATGTGGTCTATTATTTTTGCTGATTGGCATTATATTTGTACTGGCTATGCCCAAATTCAAAATTATGCAAAAATTAATTGACCGTTTAAATCTGGTTGCCAGAGAAAACTTGAACGGTATGACAGTTATTCGTGCGTTTGGCACAGAAGACTTTGAAAAAAAGCGTTTTGACAAAGCCAATATGGACGTTAGCAAAACACAATTATTCATAAATCGTGTTATGGTATTTCTAATGCCTGCCATGATGTTTATTATGAACACTATCAGCCTATTAGTCGTTTGGGTTGGTTCTCATCAAGTAGAAACAAGCGGTCTGCAGGTTGGTGATATGATGGCATTTATGCAGTATTCCATGCAAATTATTATTTCCTTTTTAATGTTATCTCTAGTATTTATCCTGGTTCCGCGTGCAGCCGTTTCAGCCGCTAGAATATGGAAAGTCCTGAAAAAAGACCCTAGTATTCAGGACCCCACTAATCCTGTACATTTTAATCCTGAAATGAGAGGTATTGTTGAATTTCGAAATGTCAGCTTTCGCTATGCAGGTGCTGATGAAAATGTCTTGAGTAACATTACCTTTACCGCTAAACCTGGTCAAACCACTGCTTTTATTGGTTCTACAGGTTCGGGAAAATCTACACTCGTAAATTTAATCCCTCGTTTTTATGATGCTTCAGAGGGTGAAATTTTAGTTGATGGCATCAACATAAAAAATGTAACACAGCATGAACTACATGATAAAATCGGTTATGTCCCGCAAAAAGGCATTTTACTTTCCGGTACCATTGCCTCAAACCTACGTTACGGCGCTGAAAATGCTTCCATTCAAGACTTGCAACTGGCAGCCAATATTGCACAGGCAAGTGATTTTATTAGTAAAAAAGAGGATGGATTTAACAGCCCGATTGCAGAAGGCGGCACCAATGTATCCGGAGGTCAGCGACAGCGTTTGTCCATTGCCCGAGCATTAACCAAAAAGCCTGAAATCTTTATTTTTGACGATAGCTTCTCTGCCCTTGATTTTAAAACTGATGCGGCATTGCGTAAATCACTAAAAGAACACATAAACAATGCAACGGTGTTAATCGTTGCACAACGCATCAGTACGATTATGAATGCTGAACAAATTATTGTGCTGGACGAAGGAAAAATTGTAGGTAAGGGTACGCATGAAGAACTTCTCAAAAACTGTAACACCTACTATGAGATTGCTTCGTCACAACTTTCAAAGGAGGAGTTAGAGCATGCCTAATCAAAATTCAAAAATAAATGCTTCTCCAAGACACGGTGGATTTTTTGGCGGAAATCGTGCTCCCGTTCCAGGAGAAAAACCTAAAAATTTTAAAAATTCCTTTGGTAAATTGATACGCTATATGGGTAAATATAAAATATTATTTATTCTGGTCTTTATCTTTGCCATTTGTTCTACTATATTTACCATTGTTGGTCCTAAAATTTTGGGTATGGCAACCACAAAATTGTTTGAAGGAATTGTAAGTAATGTGTCAGGAACTGGTTCAGGCATTGATTTTGGATACATTAGTGTAATTATGATTATTTTAATATCTTTATATGGAGTTAGCTTATTGTTTGGTTACTTACAAGGACATTTAATGTCTACAATTTCAATGAAAGTAACTTACAAGCTCCGAAAAGACATTTCAAATAAAATGTATAGGCTACCGTTTAAATATTATGACGGAACCTCCAATGGTGAAATTTTATCTTATATTACCAATGATATTGATACTATTTCACAAAGCCTGAATCAAAGTGTAACACAAATGATCACCTCTATTACAACAATTATTGGTATTTTGATCATGATGCTCACTATTAGCTGGGAAATGACTTTAGTTGCGCTTGCCATTATCCCAATTTCAATGGGTATTATGGTATTGATTATGAAAAAATCACAAAAACATTTTACAGCACAACAAACTTATCTAGGTCATGTAAACGGGCATGTTGAAGAAATGTACGCAAGCCACATAGTTATTAAAGCATTTAATAAGGAAGAAGAATCTGCAAAAACCTTTGATAAATATAATAAAATTCTATATACATCTGCATGGAAATCTCAATTTATGTCTGGTCTTATGATGCCAATTATTCTGTTCATAGGCAATTTAGGATATGTTGGTATTTGTATCTTAGGTGGCTATCTATCGGTTACCACTGGTTTACCAGTAGGTAATATTCAAGCATTTGTTCAGTATGTACGTCAGTTTACACAACCAATTTCTCAAGTTGCAAATATTTCAAATATTTTACAGCAAACTGCTGCAGCCGCAGAACGGGTATTTGATTTTTTAGAACAAGAAGAAGAGATTCCAGAATCAAAAAATCCTATTACAATTCAACACGATGAAAATAAAATTTTAACAGACTCCTGCATTAAACCAAAAGGTCAGGTTACTTTCAATCATGTACACTTTGGTTATACAGAAGAACGCATTATTATCAATGACTTTTCGGTAGTTGTGCAGCCAGGTCAAAAGGTCGCTATTGTTGGTCCTACCGGTGCAGGGAAAACAACCATTGTAAAACTACTAATGCGTTTCTATGATGTAAATGATGGCGCCATTTTGATAGACGGGCATGATATTCGCAACTATACTCGTAAGGATTTACGCTCATTATTCGGTATGGTCGTACAGGATACCTGGTTATATAACGCATCAATTGAAGATAATATACGATACAGTAAATTAAACGCTTCAACAGAAGAGGTAATTGCCGCTGCGAAAGCAGCACAAGTTGACCACTTTGTCAGAACATGCCCAGATGGCTACAAAACTATTTTGAATGAAGAAGCAAGCAATGTGTCACAAGGGCAAAAACAATTATTAACCATTGCACGTGCAATTTTAGCAAACCCAGAAATTTTAATTTTAGATGAAGCAACCAGCAGCGTTGATACCAGAACTGAAATTTTGATACAAAAAGCTATGGATCACCTAATGCAGGGAAGAACCAGTTTTGTAATTGCTCATCGATTATCAACCATCAAAAATGCTGATACAATTCTTGTAATGAAAGATGGCGATATTGTAGAACAGGGCAACCACGAGGAACTGTTGGATAAAGGCGGATTCTATGCAGGATTATATAACAGTCAATTTGATGAGGGTGAAGAATAGAATAAATCATCTCGGTACTGTATAGATTAAAGATGACGATGACTGAGCAAAATCAGAATCTGCATACCATTTACATGGTAATATGATAAACGTATATTAATTTGATTAACTCAAACAATATGAAGCTTGTTAATTTGAAAAACAAATATGCCGTAAACAACCGTTCATTCATATTTTCAACTCTGTAAAAAGTCAGAAACCTACTTAATATTTGAGTAGGTTTCTGACTTTTATCTTCTAAATTGGATATTCTATCGTTTTACTTTTATTCTGATGGATATTCCAATTTTCTGCAATGCTGTTGAATCTGCTTAATAAAGCG
>CAJTNL010000013.1 GCA_910577755.1 uncultured Eubacteriales bacterium
ATCCCAAGCTTCGCGCAGGCCTTCCCAAGGTGCCCCACTTTTAAATTAGGATTGACTATTATGGAAGAATAAAGTATACTAAAAACATATACAAAAGATAAAATCAATATTTTTATTATGTAATTTAGTATCTAAACGCATCATTATGGGAAACTAGAGGAGGTAGTATTATGTCGCAATTATTTCAATTTTCTTTTGAGAGACTTTCCATGGAGGACGCTAAAATAGAAATTGAAGAGAATCCTCATATTGTTCTTGTAGATGTGCGTACGCCTCAAGAATTTCGTCTTGGGCATATTCCGGGTGCGCTGAATATTCCGGTTGAAACCCCTAATTTGATTGAGGACATAATTCCTGATAAAAATGAAATTATTTTTGTTTATTGTCTAAGTGGTGGTCGTAGCCAACGAGCTTGTGAGATTTTTTCTGAAATGGGTTATGGTCATCTTACTGATATCGGCGGTATTATTTTTTGGCCTGGAAGCCTTGAAGTGGAGCAATAAATATGAAAATTATTATTATAGGCGGTGTTGCTGGAGGCGCTTCTGCCGCAGCACGACTCAGACGGTTAGATGAAAAAGCGGAAATAATTATGTTGGAGCGTGGTGCATATATTTCATATGCCAATTGTGGATTGCCATATTTTGTAGGCGGCGTTATCACAGAAAAATCAACATTGACACTGCAAACACCTCAAAGTTTTTATGAACGTTTTCATATTGATGTTCGAATTCATACAGAAGCTATAAAAATTAATCCCCAGGAAAAAAAGGTTACAATTCGTAATACGGAAACCAATGAAATCTACCAGGAAGACTATGATAAATTGATTTTATCTCCAGGGGCTGAGCCTATAAAGCCGCAGATAAAGGGTATCAATGATTCCAGGGTATTTACATTACGCACTGTGCCGGATACACTGAAAATTCACGATTATATCCAACAAAATAAGCCAAAGACAGCTGTTGTTGTGGGTGGAGGATATATTGGTTTGGAAATGGCGGAAAACCTTAATCATGCAGGTATGGATGTTACAGTTATGGAAAGAGCAGACCATATCGTTGCTGCATTAGATGCAGACATGGCCTGTTTGGTACAGCGTTATATAAAAGAAAAGGGTATTCGTCTCATTTTAAATAACAGTGTACAGGAATTATTGCCCACTGAATCTTCTGTAGAAGTCATATATGATAGCGGTAGTTTATCAGCTGATTTGATATTGATGTCAGTTGGTGTAAAACCTGAAAGTCACCTTGCCAAAGAAGCTGGTATTTTATGCAATGAAAGTGGTTGTATTAAAGTTAACGAGTACTTACGTACATCGCAGCCAGATATTTATGCTGTAGGCGATGCTATTTCAGTTTGCAATTTTGTAACACAAGAAGAAACCTATCTTCCTCTTGCGGGACCAGCTAATAAGCAAGGACGGATCGTAGCTGACCATATATGTGGTCATAAAAGAAGATTCAAGGGAACCCAAGGAACTTCCGTTTTAAAATTTTTTGATATGACAGTAGCGACTACAGGCATTCATGAACAACAGGCAAAAAATGCAGGTATGGATTATGATAAAGTAATTTTATTTTCACCATCACATGCAACCTATTATCCAAACGCAATCCACATGATGATTAAAACTTTGTTTGAAAAAAACACAGGTAAAATTTTGGGCGCACAGCTTGTAGGTTTTGAAGGCGTTGATAAGCGTTGTGACATATTGGCAACAGCGATTCGGGCAGGTATGACGGCTTACGATTTAACAGAATTAGAGCTGGCATATGCGCCGCCCTTTTCATCGGCAAAAGATCCTGTAAATATGGTTGGTTTTACTATAGAAAATATTTTAGAGAATCTTGTAAGACAACATCATTGGCACGATATTGAGAAGCTTTCCCAAAATAATAACGTAACGCTTCTTGATGTCCGTACCGAAAAAGAATATGCCGCAGGTGCAATACAAGGCTCTATTCATATTCCATTGGATCAGCTAAGGAACAGATTAACAGAGCTAGACAAAAGCAAGCCGATTTATATAAATTGTAAAAGTGGTCAGCGCAGTTATATTGCTTGCCGTATATTGGAGCAACATGGTTTTACCTGTTCGAATCTTTCCGGCGGTTATGAGTTTTATCATCTTGTAATGGCGGAACAAAATGTATAAAATTTAAGTGGAACAGTTCATTCTCTGTAGCTTATGCAGAATATGATAAAT
Source organism: uncultured Eubacteriales bacterium (assembly GCA_910577755.1). Classification (GTDB taxonomy): domain Bacteria; phylum Bacillota; class Clostridia; order Oscillospirales; family Acutalibacteraceae; genus UMGS1071. Next base: position 2,213 of record CAJTNL010000013.1, read on the forward strand.
TTAATGCAAGAAAGAAGGATGTATTATGCAAAAAATTGAGAAATTCTATTATTGTAAACACTGTGGTAACTTGGTTCTTTTTGTTGAAGATGCCGGTGTACCTCTCGCATGCTGTGGAACAAAAATGGAGCATTTAGTCCCAAACAGCACAGATGCTGCTGGTGAAAAGCATGTTCCTGTTGTTACTATTGAAGGGAACACTTTAAAGGCAAATGTTGGTGAAGTTACTCATCCAATGGCAGATGACCACTTTATTCAATGGATTTACGTGCAGACTGAGCGTGGTGGCGAAATTAAGAGATTGACTCCCAATGATTCACCTGAAGCTTTATTTACCTTTGGTGAAGATAAGCCTGTAGCTGTATTTGAATATTGCAACTTACATGGTCTTTGGAAAACAGACGTAAAGTAATTAGTTATAAATAAGCAAACTTATCAGATTGGACTGCATCTTAAAATAGATGCAGTTTTTATCATTAAAAGAGTAATTATTCAAAAGATTATTTTTACTATAAGTTGTGTATAAAACTATTTTACTAGCACCATATTTACAAATTTTATGGATTATTTTACAGCAAATTTTTATATTTACAGAAATTTTACTATTTAATTATTTAAAATTCACATTATTACATAACTTGACTTTAAGGAAACAATGGAATCATAAAGTTTTAAGGGTCTGTCGTCTGATTTACACAGACAACAGACCCTTTTGAGTGCATTATTTATTTGGTATATAACTTTTTTAAGATAATTGAAAAATACAAATGTGGTTAATTTATTTGTGCTTCTGCATGCAATTCATTTTTAAAATGCTCTGCTACTTGCATCAGTTCACCTAACGTACAAATTTCGGCCTTTGCCACTAAAATTTGTTTTTGAATAATTGGAGGTAGCGAAAGAAAATAATCTTTTAAATCATCATTTTTTAAATAATATTCTTCTGCTCCCATTAAAAATACTCCTGTTTTTGACCTAATTCCTGCACAAAATGGTGCATCTCCTTACGTGATTGCATAGTTTTTGATTGTTCAATCACTGTATTTTGTTCTGGTTCACTTAGATTTGAAAAATATTGCATTGCTTGGGGATTTTGCGCTAAGGCAAACCCAAATCCCAACGGTAAATCTTGCATTATACTCACCTCTTAGCTGAGTATGCCAATTTTATATCTTTTTTATTCATAATACACATTTATATTTTAAATTTATATAAAAATATCAATCAAACACAATATTTTAAAGTTTAAATTATATTTGAATATCCAATCAATCAAGGGGAAATATGGACAAAGAATGGCATCTTATCATTTTACAATGGAAAGCAGAACGTTGTTTAGCAGTGTAATCAATCACGATGGTTTTGGCAGCAAAGTTGATATTATGTTAGTCAAAAGGAATTTGGCAGTCGATTGCTATATTTCTAGCTTTCATAGTGATATGTCAGAATTTATTGTAAACAGATTTCATGCTTTTGTAAAAGATGATGTAATTGCTAAAATTAATTCAAATTTTTGTTTTTTGTTATCTTTTTTGAACCATTGTAAGAGGGGATTATGTTTTTTTAATATTTTGGTATTTTTTACATTAGTTATATTTTATAGTTGTTAAACCATGAATGAACCCAGATAAGGATAAAACTCAAAATTGCCTTTAAGACAGCTGAAACAAGAATATGGAGTGAAAATTTTATTGGGAGGAAATAGAAAATGGAAAAATCAATATTTGAACAGTTAGGCAGTACATATCGAAAAGAAAGTAATTATCTAATCCCATGTTTAACTGTACCTGCCGAAGAAGAACAGTCGATAGGTGTTTGAGGACATCGGCATTTGAACTATATGAAGCAGTATCGTAAGATTACATACATCAATCTTCTCACAAGCGGCGGCTCAACGCCTACCTTGTCGACATTGACAGGCAGGCACAGGAACGCTTTGAACGGCTCATAGAGGGCATCAAACAGGCACAGGGTATCACGGAACAGCTAAAGGCTGAAAATGCCTTAGAATGGGTCGGACGAATGAATAACATACGGGCTTGTGCGAGGGAGATTGTGAACGAGGAAATCATTTTCGCATAGCTAACACAGCGGCAGAGGGTTAAAGCTCTGTCGCTTTTCTTTTTCGGAGAGTTATAATTAAATGATATATAATCTCTTGCTTGGAGATGTATCAACACTAAATCTTAAAGTTTTTTGAGAAACCATGCATAGGCTTGACTTTTTGAACATTGTTCAGTGCAATATCCTTGAACAATGTTCAAGGAGGACTTACTATGAAAAAAATGCCAATGTAAAAAAACGCATTATTGAAGTCACAACGGAATTGATTGAACAGCACAACGGCAATATTAAACATATTACCGCCCGTATGATTGCAGAAAAAGCAGATATTGGATTAGGCTTAATTAACTATCACTTTGGAAGTAAAGAAAAACTGATAATGGAATGTGTGCAACAAATAATCGGTCAAGTAGTTGCAGGTTTTCATGTGGAGCAAAAGTTTCAGACTGATAAGGAGTGTTTGACAGCTTGGGCAACCTATGTTTTTAATTTCCTGTTTGAGCATTCTGCAATTTCTCGTGTTTCTATTTTGGGAGATTTTCAAAATTATACTGAAAATTGTAATGCTGTACTTACTCAACGGGGGTTTTCACTGTCTTTGAAGAATGGTATATCAAATGAGGATAAACCTATGTTTGTATTTATTCTTACTGCCGCAATGCAGGTAGCATTTTTAGGAAGTGAAACGGTAAAACAATTGCTTGGTTATGATTTTACAAAAACAGAGGACAGAGCCGCATATATCGGTAAATTGGTTGATCTTCTTTTTGAAGGGATGGTACAGATTAATGAATAAGAAAATAGGAGTGTATGGCTCTGTTGTTAATTTCATTGCGGTAATCTGCTTTGCCATGTCTATGTTATTTGGATTTGATTATGGCAGTTACTTTTCTTCTATGTTCATTGCGTTTAGTTTTGTACCAATGGTGTGCGGATATGCTTATTTTGCCGAAAAGGGAGCAAAATTAGCGGGCTATGTTTCAGTGGCTTTTTCTGCCATATATACAGCCGTCATATTATTAGTTTATTTTGCACAGCTAACGACTGTTCGGCTAAATGAATTGACACAGCAAGCTACCATACTTCTTGATTTTCAGCAATGTGGATTGCTGTTCAACTATGACCTGTTGGGCTATGCTGTCATGTCATTAGCTACATTTTTTATAGGATTGACAGTGACATTACGGACTAAAGCAGACCGATGGTTAAAATATCTGCTCATGATACATGGAGTGTTTTTTATATTTTGTCTGATTGCTCCGATGCTCGGATTGTTTAAAGCGGATAGCCCTACATGGGTAGGTGTAGCGGTATTGGAATTTTGGTGTTTATATTTTTGCCCTATTAGCATTTTATCGTATTTGCATTTTTCTAATTGCAAATGATGAGGTTTACAATGAAAAAATAGGATGGATATTCTGTTCTGTTGACGGAAAGGTGAGGTTATAAAAATGGCAATGTGGAATCCGTGGCGTGGCTGCCACAAGCATAGTGAGGGATGCAGGTATTGTTACATTCATAAAGGCGACTTCAAGCGTGGAATTGATACGAATAATATTGTAAAGACGGATAACTTCTACGCCCCTATTGCTAAAAATAAATCGGGAGCATACAAAATCAAATCGGGACAGAGCGTGTATCTCTGCTTTTCTACGGATTTTCTGGTTGAGGATGCCGATGAATGGCGTTCTGAATGTTGGAGGATGATACGGGAGCGTTCTGACCTGCATTTTCTGTTTCTGACAAAGCGTATTGAGCGATTTATGGATTGTATCCCAGAGGACTGGAACGATGGATACGAGAATGTTACAGTTGGCTGTACGGTGGAAAATCAAGACAGAGCCGATTACAGGCTTTCCATTTTCAATGAACTGCCTATAAAACATAAAAATATTATCTGCCAGCCATTGATTGAGAAAATAAATCTTGCCGCCTATCTTGATAATGTTGAATTAGTCGTAGTCGGCGGCGAATCAGACAGAAACGCCAGACCGCTTGATTATGCATGGGTGCTTGCCATACGGGAGCAATGTATCACCCATAAAGTACATTTTGAGTTTCGGCAGTGTGGGACACATTTTATCAAAGACGGAAAAAGCTACACGCTGTCTACTCGTGACTTATGCAGCCAAGCCAGAAAAGCAAATATCAACTATTGAATAGTCGCCTCTCTTTTTTGTGCAAGGATAGAGAGGAAAAATTTAAAAATAAGCCCTATAATAATAAAGGCAAATTTATGTCCATAAAGCACAATATGTGCGGATAAGGAGGTATCTCATGGAATGGACCAACAGATTAAAACAAAGCATGAATTATATTGAGGACACTTGACAGGCGAAATTGACTATGAACAGCTTGGGCGGATTGCCTGCTGCTCCACTATCACTACCAGAAGATGTTTACTTATATGGCGGGCATCACTCTTGCAGAGTATATCCGAAGAAGAAAAATGTCTTTAGAGGCGGTAGACTTGCAGAACGGGGATGAACGGATTATTGATATTACGGAGAAGTACGGCTACCGTTCCCCGACAGCATTTAACAGGGCGTTCCAGTCTTTTCACGGGATAGCCCACTCGTCTGTAAAAGACGAGGGCGTATCCGTGAAATCTTTTTCCTCCATTGTGTTTAGAATTGCTGTAAAAGGAGCGACAGAAATGAAACAAAAGAAGCATTTCGCATCATTGGCATATCTGCAACCGCTTGATAAGGAAATCGAAAATAATTTTATGGTTGTTCCTAAGATGTGGCAGGATGCCTCTGTAAATGGAACAATACAGGAATTGGCAGGAATGATGGATACGCCGCCGATGGGACTTTTAGGTGTGAGTGCTTGCAATGATGAAGAACAATGGAAATATTTTATTGCCGTTTCCAGTACAAAAACAAGCGGTGAGTTTGAAGAATATACCGTTCCTGCGTCTACTTGGGCAATCTTTTCTGGAACGGGTACAAACCAGTCCATACAGGAATTGGAGCAGCGGATTATAACAGAGCGGCTTCCTACTTCTGGATATGAATATGCCAATGCCCCCGATATTGAGGTTTACTTAAATCCAGACTCACAGAACGCACGGATACCTGTATCAAAGAAAAAGGGATAACGGAGGGACTTATGGACGAGAAATTTAATATGTTTATGGAAACGGTTGATGAGCGTTTCCGTGGCTTTGTAAATCAAATCAACGAGTATTTGACAGAGAACGGCTATAAGTGCGACATTAAATCACAAAAAAGCGGCTATGTTGTGTCCTATGTGCTAAACAGCAGCAAAAGAACTCTGGCAACATTCGTATCCCGAACATATACGGGAATACCAGAGCTTTCTTGATACTCTCCCCGAAAAGGTAAAAAAGGAAATAAGGAAATCGTCCGTCTGCAAGCGGCTTATCAATCCCGATGACTGTAATCCGAAATGTGTAATGGGATATACCTTTGCGTTGGATGGTGAGCAGTATCAGAAATGCCGTTACATGACGTTTCAGCCTACATTGCATGAGGAAAATAATCCATATATAAAGCAGTTTTTAGAGAAAGAATTGCAGGCAGGTGTCGATTATGAGTAAGCAGGATGTTATGATAACAGACTGGGTGCATTGCCCTTTTTGCAGAAATAAAACGAGGTTGCCGTTACGGGCAGATACAGAGTTGAAAAAACTTTCCTCTTTACTGCCCAAAGTGCAAATAGGAAAGTTTGATTAACGCAAAGGATTTACGGGTAACAGTCATCAAAGAGCTAACGCATAGACGCAGAGCCGATGAATGAGTGAGAAAATCACAGTTGTAAGAACGACATTTTATAGTGGTTCATCACACCTTATAGGGGTTTAATAAAATCCTCCAAACGCCTTGACAATAAAGGATTTATCGCAATCAATCCACCTTATTACTTTATATGGTTTCACACAATGTTACCCTTGCTCTGATTGCTCACGAGAGCAAAATTAAGGGCAGGAAAATTTCATAACAAGATATAACAATGTGTGGTAATCGAGAAATAGCAACATACTGTTATAAAATAGAAAGGGAAATAAATATGGGTAGACCAATAACAAAAACAGATTTACTGACAACCGCAGCCGCTAATTATAAAAAGTTAAACACACTTGTTTCTGGATTAACAGAAAAAGAATTATCAATTTTCTTTGATTTTTCGCATGATGAAAAAAAGAAAGAGGCTCATTGGAAAAGAGATAAAAATCTTCGTGATATTTTTATCCATCTCTATGAATGGCATCAGCTTTTGTTAAACTGGGTATATTCCAACCAGAATGGTAATTATAAACCGTTTCTTCCAGAACCTTATAATTGGAAAACCTATGGGGATATGAATGTAGAATTTTTGGACAAACATCAGTCCACACTATTAGAGGACGCAAAGAGTATGTTTCAGAAATCTCATGACGAAGTAATAAAACTGGCGGAAACTTTTTCAAATGAAGAATTGTTTTCTAAAGGCGTTTATAAATGGATAGGCGGAAGTACCTTGGGTTCTTATTTTGTCAGCGTTACAGCAAGTCATTATGACTGGGCAATGAAAAAACTGAAAGCACATAGGAAAAATTGTGCCAAAATGTAGGGAGGACATACCATACACTTCGTGAAAGCACAAGGGATATTATTTGCTAAAAATGGAATGAATTTATACCGTGGCTGTTCTCACGGGTGCATTTATTGTGCTTTCAGAAGTAAATGCTATCACATGGAACACGCTATCCATGAGCATGAGAAAAAGGAGGGGAAACGGACACAGAAAATCGACATTTACTATTCCTATGTCGGGATTGCGGACATTCCAACAGATGAAGAAATGCGGAAAACGGAACAGGAATATATACAGCGTACTGCACGTCAAACCGCCTAAATATAGGCGTGGTAGGAGAAAGTCTACACTCCTACCGATACACATCTATTTTTTTCCTTTGTTATCATTTTTGAACCATTGTAAGAGGTGCTTATATTTTTTTAATATTTTGGTAGTTTTGACATTGGTTGTATTTTATAGTTGTTAAACCATTATCTACAAAGTATATTTATAATTAATTCCATAGTTGTACATACTATTCATAATAATGTATAAAGAAGGTAAGCAATTATGAATGATTTTAATATTGAGATTACATGGGCTGGTATTGGATATATTTTTCTTACTTCAATATCCTCGCTTATTGTATTATTTATTTTAACACGTATTATGGGAAAACGCCAAATGTCCCAACTAACTATGTTCGACTATATAAACGGGATTACCATTGGTTCTATTGCGGCAGAAATGGCTACATCGTTAGATGGAGATGTATGGCAACCATTGTTTGCCATGATTATTTACGCATTATTTGCAATTCTTATGTCTTATGCCAGCATAAAATCTATTAATATCCGCCGATTTTTAGTAGGAAAACCATTTCTTTTATACGAAAATGGAAAACTTTTTAATAAAAATTTAAAAAAAGCAAAATTGGATGTCAATGAATTTTTGACAGAATGCAGAACAAATGGATATTTTTATTTATCAGACATTCAGTCAGCAATATTTGAAACCAATGGTAAAATCAGTTTTATACCTGTTTCAGATAAACGCCCAGTAACACCAAAAGACTTAAATCTACAAGTTGCAAAAGAGGCTCCTGTCGCAAATGTTATTATGGACGGTAATGTTATGGAAAGCAATTTAAAACACACTGGCAATGACATAACATGGTTAAAAAAAGAATTACATGCACAAGGTATTTCTCATATAAAAGATGTTTTTTTAGCAACTTGTGATTGTAATAATCAACTAGAGGTATATATAAAACTAAGCAAAGAGGATAAAAAAGATATTTTTCAGTAAAAACTATATTTTCGTTGTACGTTTTACATTCTTTGTAGAATAAAACAGTTTTGATATACAAATATGCAAATTTATTATGCCCTTAGACAACATCATTCAAAAACCTACCTAATTAAACAATATTTCATTGACATTTCAATCATGATATGATGTAATAGGAATATCATTGTAAACGGCGAAAACAGTATCTAATTAGGTGGTATCATTTATGCACAAGGATTTTAATGAAGATGATTTAAATCTTAAACAAGAAACAACAGAACATTTGTTATATTCTATGATCGAAATACTCCATGAAGCCGGTTTTCGTGTAACTTCTCAGCGTAAAGTTATATTAGAAGCCATTGCTCAACAAGTTGGCTGGCATGTTCATCCAAAAGATGTGTTTACTTATGTACAGCAAAAAGATGAAACTATTGGTCTTGCAACTGTATATCGTACATTGAAAGTATTAGAAGATATGGACTTACTGAATAAAATCTATTTGATGGGTCAACAGAATGTACATCCTAATGATCAAAATCATGGTATACATTATCATTTAATTTGTCTCAAATGTGGCGCTATTCGTGATACAAATGATGATATGTTAGAAAGAGTTAGTGACTATGCAAAAAGTCATTATGGCTTTTCTGCTACACAAACTAAATTGACATTGTATGGTTTGTGTGAAGATTGCGAACGTTTTATGAAGAAAAAGTAGATTATTTTTATTATCATTGTAATCTAATGCCTTATGGTTCATATAAAATGTATTCGTGTATGGAATCCTATGATTATAATAGAATAAATCTTCTCTGTGATATCTATAAGAGTATATACATATATTCTTATTGGTGATGCAATTGAAAATATTAAAACTATGGATCAAAAAGCCTATATTTATTCCATACGTTCTTTTTGTTTGTGTAATAGCTAGCATTATTTGTTCACTCTTTATAACGGTACCTATTGCAAAAACAGTTTCAGCTACCGTAGAATCTGATCAGCGCATTATTATATTAGACGCTGGACATGGTGGATTGATGAATACCATAGATTAGTCGAAAGATAAACCAAAGTTAGACATATAAAAACTTTTTTGAAATCTGCATTTTGTTTGCAGTTTATTATTTCTCTAATTCTTTGCTAGTATAGTTTCTTTTACAGCTTTTAAAAGAGTTATTGGGATACAATATAAAAAATCATCCAATTAATATGAAATTACCCAAATAATAAAATTTGAATTTCAAACCAAGAGTCTGCATATTTGCGGGCTTTTTTTATATCAGCTCTCATTTTTGGTAATAGTTTCTGCATATATTTGGTACAGGCGGCTAATGTCCTAAATAAATAGGAAGGAGGAGTACATTTGTCAGCACATAAGCAGGAAAATCAATATATTTTAAGACATATTTATGAAAGCCAAAGTACTGAGGAAATAAACAAAAAAATTAATGATATTATACGTCAATTATGTACGGCAGACCTTGAACGACAAGTAAATTTAGAACGTAATAAGAGCATTGTTTAATAATATGATGTTTCAAAAGATAGGGGTAAGGCGTCACATGATTGAGGAAATTGCAGATATTTATGTTAGATTGTCTGACGAAGACAGAAATAAAAAAAATAAAGCAGACGAAAGTGAAAGTATTCAGAATCAAAAAAATATGTTGATTCATTATTGTTTGGAAAGGGGATGGCAAATTAACGGAATATATTGTGATGAAGATTACAGTGGCGCAGACGGTAATCGTCCCGGCTGGAATCAGCTATTAAAAGATTGCCATGAGGGCCGCATCAATATAGTAGTTTGTAAAACCCAGTCGCGTTTTTCACGTGATATGGAAATGATTGAAAAGTATATTCATGGAAAGTTTCCTGAGTGGGGGATACGTTTTATTGGTGTAGTAGATAATGTGGATACCAGTATAAAAGGAAATAAAAAGGCGCGTCAAATTAACGGTTTGATTAATGAATGGTATTTAGAAGATTTATCTGAAAATATACGTTCAACCTTAAAAACAAAAAGACAAAATGGCCAGTTTGTTGGCTCTTTTGCTTGCTATGGATACTTAATAAATCCGGAAAATAAAAATCATTTAATTATTGATCCTATTGCGGCGCCTGTTGTACAGCGCATTTTTAATATGTATTTAAATCATATGGGTTATATTTCAATCGCACGGACTTTAAATTTTGAAAAAGTTCCTCCTCCATGCGTTCGAAAAAAAGAGTTAGGATCTAATTATTATAATGCCAATTTTGAAAAGCGTACCCATGCATTTAGATGGTCATCTGCCGCAATCTATACTATATTGCGGAGACGTGAATATACAGGGGCTCTTGTGCAGGGAAAAAAAGAAACTATTAGCTATAAAACAAATAAAAAAAGAAGCAAACCTCCGGAAGAATGGGATATTGTAGAAGGGACACATGAAGCTATTATTTCTAAAGAAGTTTTTGAAAAAGTGCAGGAAATTCGTTTAAGCAGAGGAAAAAGCCAAAAGATTCCAAATGGACAGTGCTATTCGTTAGCAAAAAAAGTATATTGCTTAGAATGTGGCAATACAATGTGGAAAATGAGTTACAAACTGGCTAATGGACGTTACCATTATTTGAAATGTCGTACCACAAAAACATCTTCAGAATCTTGTATGAATCATCGCACAATACGACTGGATCATTTGGAAAACGTTATTTTAGAACATATTAACCATTTGATTAATCAATATTATAATGAAAAAGAAATTGGAGAAATTCAAATTCCAAAGAAAAATTTTTCATTAAATTTACCTATTGCTACAGAAATAAAAAATCTCAAAAAAATGATACAAAGAAATAATAACCGTTTAACACAAATGTATACGGACAAACTGGACGGTGTCATTGATGTACAGCAATTTACTATGTTTTATAAAAAATATCAAAACGAATCTGCAGAATATGAATATAGAATAAAAATGCTTCAAACCAAGTTGAACAAATTATCGGAAGATGATTTTGGAATTGACTCAGTGTCGTCTGTATTAAAAAAATATAGACATATTGATAAATTGACTTTTGAAATTGCTGATAAATTTATTAAAAAAGTTTCAATTGGACCATTAGCAGATAGTTATCCTCGCGAAGTGCATATTGAATGGAAAATCTAGTATTCATTAAACCAGCACATGGAGGAGTTCAATGGCGCAAAAGGAAGTTAGAATTACAAAAGAGAAAGGTAGATTCTGCAATATTCATTAAATCAAATCATATAGGGAAGAAGATAGAATTTACAAATTTATAATATTTAGCAATATAAACATATTTTATAGATAAGTAGAAGATTCTTAAGCAATAAAAATTTAAAAGTTTTTTAATTTCAGTTATAGAGATTTTCGGAAAATTTTATGTCTTAATATTTACAATAAATAAAAAGCAAGTCTTGATCTGCATTACTGAAAGACTTGCTTTTAATTATTATATTTATTATTTTTTGACCAGTACTAACTAACACTTTACTAATACTTACGAAGAGAGCTGTATATGTCATAAAAGCAATATAGCACCACAGTTCAATAACCTAAAAGCTAATTAGATAATGATTTTGTATGTTTATTCCTAATCTGATTATAAATCCATACATTAAGATAGTTTTCTATAATGAAAAAGCTTGCACATTATGTGCAAGCTTTTTCATTATTTTTAGATTTAGTCTTTCATAGAATCAACTAGGTTATTTACAAAATTATCTAACTCACCTAAATTATTTTCGCCCATGGAGCTAATCATATTAATCTCGCTATTTAATACGCTCATTTGCACCATCTCTTCGTCAAGGAACTTTCTCATAAGAGAACCTGATTTTGGTGCCCATGAACCGTTTTCAACAATACCACAAATACGATTATTTAGGTTAAGAGCTTTAATATGCATCAAGAAGTCATGCATTACTGGATAAATACCTAAATTATAGGTTACACTGGCAAATATAATATGACTAAATTTAAATGCATCACTTACTAAATAGGATACATGAGTATTTGAAACGTCATAAACGGAAATGTTCTTAATACCTTTTTCTACTAGTTTGGCAGCAACTACTTGAGCAGCAGACTCTGTATTACCATACATGGAAGCATAAACAATTAAAACACCTTTTTCTTCTGGTGTGTAGCTGCTCCATTTGTCATATTTATCTAAAATATATTCAAAGTCACCTCTCCAGACTGGACCGTGTAGCGGACAAATCACCTTAATATCTAGTGTAGCAGCTTTTTTCAAAATATCCTGTACGTGAGGGCCGTATTTTCCAACAATGTTAGTATAGTAACGGCGTGCATCATCAATCCAGTCGCGGTCAAAATTCACTTCATCTTGGAATAGTTTTCCATCAAGAGCGCCAAAGGAGCCGAACGCATCAGCAGAGAACAGTACACCGTTAGTTGTATCGAAACTAACCATGGCCTCTGGCCAGTGAACCATAGGAGCCTCTACAAAAGCAATTGTATGTTTACCAAAGCTTCTTGTATCGCCTCCTTGTACTTGCTCTGTTCTGCCATCAATATCAAATCCAAACTGATGCATGATCATAATGGATTTTTCTGTAGAGATAACCTGAGCGTTTGGATAGCGCAGAAGAACTTCTTCTAAGCTGGCACCATGGTCAGGCTCCATATGATTGATTACGATATAGTCTAAATCTCTTCCGTTAAGTACATGATCTAAATTTTCTAAAAATTGACGGCATACAGCCCAGTCAACCGTATCGAAAAGTACTGTTTTTTCATCCAGTAATACATAAGAGTTATAGGAAACTCCACGTGGAATTGGATGAATATTTTCAAAAAGGGCAAGACGGTGTTCGTTTGCTCCTACCCAGTATAGATCGTCTACAACTTTTCTAACGCAATGCATATCGTCTACCTCCTATTAAATCTCAATAAAGTTTTCTTTGTCTTCACTACACTCCGGACAGAACCAATCATCACCCAATTTTGTAAATGGTGTTCCAGGAGCAATATCATTTTCCGGATCGCCGATTTCTAAATCATACATATATCCACAGCCATTGCAAATGTAACGTTTGTAAGAAGGAGCTTCTTTCTTGATAAATGGACGACTCATCTTTTTCATTGGCGGAGCAGGTTTTTTTGCTGCTCCGGTATCCAATGCAGCGGCAAGCAAAGGTAATATTACGCTTAAATCACCAACGATACCATAGTCGGCATTCTTAAAGATTGGAGCGTTGGCATTATTGTTAATCGCTACAATTGTTGTAGCGTCTTTAATTCCCTTAAGATGTTGACCTGCTCCTGAAATACCACAGGCAATATAAAGGTTACCTGTGAACTTCTGTCCCGACATACCTACATAACGATTTAAAGGAACATATTTCAATGTTTCAGCGATAGGACGAGAGCAACCGATAGCTGCGCCAGCTTGCTGCGCAACTTTTTCAATTAAAGCCATATTTTCTTTTGAGCCGATTCCTTTACCAACGCTTACAACACGTTCTGCACTGGCAATCGGAGTGTCAATCGGAATACCAATAGTAAAGTCATATCCATCTTTTTTGAGCGCTTCCACAAGTTGTGCAACTTGTTCTTTCGGTGTTCCGTCACGGAATATCTGTTTCTTACGCTCGCCGGTTACAGCACTTGCTTGTTTTTTACGTTTTGAACTTCCACCGTCAGAAATCTTACCAACTAGGTAGGATGCAATAACAACACGCTGAATTTCATTCGTACCTTCGTAAATAGTACAAATCTTAGCATCACGATATGCGCGTTCTACTTCCATACCTTTCAGGTATCCGCTTCCGCCGAAAATCTGAAGTGCGTCGTTAACAACCTCTAGACCAATATCAGAAGCATACTGTTTTGCCATTGCAGATTCCATACCATACGACTCGTGTGCTTCTTTTAGCTCTGCAGCACTATAAATTAGGAATCTTGCACAGCGTAATTTAGTAGCCATATCAGCTAGCTTAAAGGAGATTACCTGCTGATGTGCAATCGGTTTTCCAAACTGAACACGCTCTTTTGCATACTCCAGCGCATTTTCAAAAGCGCCTTGTGCAATACCAAGAGCTTGAGCAGCAATACCGATACGTCCGCCATCAAGAGTAGCCATAGCAATTTTGAACCCCTGACCTAATTTACCAAGGAGGTTTTCTTTTGGTACTTTTACATTATTGAAAATTAATTCAGCAGTAGAAGAGGAGCGAATACCAAGCTTGTCGTAATGGTCTCCAAAACTAAAACCTTCCCATCCTTTTTCCACAATAAATGCACTGATTCCGCGGGTTCCAGATTCTGGATCAGTAGAAGCAAATACAACATATGTATCAGCAACAGGTGCGTTTGTAATAAAAATTTTACTACCGTTTAAGATATAGTGATCGCCTTCTAACACAGCGGTGGTTTCAGTTCCGCCGGCATCGCTTCCTGCGTTTGGTTCAGTTAAGCCAAATGCTCCAATTTTTTCACCTTTTGCTAAAGGAACAAGATATTTTTTCTTCTGCTCTTCTGTACCGAATGCAGCGATTGGGAAACTACCGAGAGATACGTGAGCAGACAAAATAACGCCGGCTCCGCCGTCTACACGAGCTAATTCCTCAACAGCAATTGCATAGCTTAGGACATCCATACCGGCTCCGCCATACTCTTTAGGATATGGGAGTCCCATGATTCCCATAGAGCCAAGCTTTTTAATAGCCTCATGAGGGAACTGACTTTCCTGATCCAGTTCGAATGCAATAGGCTTTATTTCGGATTCCGCAAATTCTCTTACAATTTTGCGGAATTCTTCATGTTGTTTTGTTGTTTGAAACAGCATGATTTTTCCTCCTTTTTTCTAATTGATATATATTGTGATATGGTACAGGGAATGTCCCTCTTCCATATTACTATCAGTTTTTAATTTTCATGTCTATCTTTTTACAATAATAGCAGTACCCTGTCCGCCTCCGATACAAAGGGAGGCAAGACCAATGTGTTTATCTGACTTAATCATTTCATGAATTAATGTAACCAGAATCCGGTTTCCGGAAGCACCAACCGGATGCCCTAAAGCGATTGCTCCACCGTTCACGTTGGTTCTTTGCAAAAATGTATCACGGTCGATACCATGCTCTTCAATCAACTCATGAACAACGCCTAGAGCTTGAGCAGCAAAAGCTTCATTCAACTCTACCAGTTCAACATCAGACAATTTTACATTTGCTTGTTTGAGGGCATTACGAATAGCAGGAACAGGACCGAGACCCATAACCAACGGATCCACGCCTCCTTGTCCGATTCCAATAACTTCACACAAAGGAGTTAAATTATATTGCTTCAGAGCGTCTTCACTTACCACCAGCACAAAAGCAGCACCGTCATTGATTCCAGAAGCATTACCGGCGGTAACAGAACCATCTTTCTTAAATGCCGGTCTAAGTTTAGCTAGTTTTTCCGGTGTGCTTTGACGGTTTGGATATTCATCAGTATCAAAAACGGTGTCGCCTTTTCTTGAGTGTATGGTGATCGGAACAATTTCTTCTTTAAATTTTCCCGCATCTACTGCAGCAATTGCTTTCTGTTGAGAAGCATATGCAAACTCATCTTGCTGTTCTCTGGTAATATTGTACTTTTCTGCAATATTTTCTGCAGTAATACCCATGTGAATATCAGCGCGGGCATCGGTTAAAGCATCATAGATCATATGATCAACAGCCTGCCAATTTCCCATTTTATTACCGCTTCTGGTATTTCCCGGGACAAGGTAAGGTGCCTGAGACATAGACTCCACACCTCCGGCTATAACTACATTATTAAAGCCTGCCTGAATAGACATGACAGCTTCCATAACAGTTCTCATACCGGAGCCACAAACCATATTAGTAGAATGTGCGCATACTTCTTGAGGTATACCAGCTTCCAAAGCAACCGTGCGTCCAATATTTTGCCCCAGACCTGCACCTAGAACATTACCGCAGATGACCTCGTCCACTTGCTCAGGTTTAATACCGGCATCTTCCAACAATGCTTTTAGCACTGCAGAACCCATTTCTTTCGGCTTAACTGTGGATAGACCACCAAGAAAGCTTCCTAAAGCAGTTCTTTTAGCGCTTACAATATAAGCTTTTTTTAAATCCATTTTTAGAAAATCTCCTTTCACTCATTCATCATAGATTTTTTGGATTAAACATACAATTGAACTTTTCAAGAATTACTGTGTAATTTAAACAACTACTAATTAGAAATTTTATCCCAAAATCGACAAAATGTCAATGAAAACTAGACTAAAATGATACACAAAAAATAGCCAACTTTTTTATATAATTTGAGAATGTACAAATTTATATTATTTTGGTATCATTTACGTGATTCGCAATAAATAATTGATTTAGCGTTTAGAGAGGAGAGAAAAAATGGATTTTACTTTTACAGAACAACAGAAAATGATGAAAAAATTATTCTCTGAGTTTGCACAGAAAGAGGTAAAACCTCTGGCTGCCGAAATTGATGAACAGGAACGTTTCCCAAAAGAAACAGTTAATAAAATGGCAAAATGCGGTATGCTTGGTATTCCTTACAGTAGAGAATATGGCGGAGCAGGTGCGGATTATCTCTGTTATATTATGGCTGTCGAAGAATTGAGTAAAAAATGTGGAACTACAGGAGTTATATTGTCTGCGCATACTTCTCTTGGTACATGGCCGATTGCACAGTATGGAACACCAGAGCAAAAAGAGAGGTATCTGCCTGATTTATGTTCAGGAAAAAAATTAGCAGCATTCGGTCTTACAGAGCCTAATGCCGGTACTGATGCAGCAGGACAGCAGACCACGGCTGTAAAAGATGGTGACGACTACATATTAAATGGAACAAAAGTTTTTATTACAAATGCTGGTGAGGCAGATATATACGTGGTTTTTGCAATGACAGATAAATCTCAAAAAAACCGCGGAATTTCTGCGTTTATTGTAGAAAAAGGAATGCCAGGATTTACTGTAGGACTTCACGAGAAAAAATTAGGAATTAGAGGAAGCGCTACCAGCGAGTTGATTTTCAATAATGTACGTTTGACTAAAGACCAGCTTCTCGGTGCAGAGGGAAAAGGTTACAGCATTGCACTATCTACTTTGGACGGAGGTCGTATTGGTATTGCTGCTCAAGCTCTTGGAATTGCACAGGGAGCGATTGACGAGACAGTTCCTTATGTAAAGTCCAGAAAACAATTTGGACGTTCTCTTTCCGCTTTTCAGAACACACAGTTTCAGTTGGCAGATATGCAGACGAAAGTAGACGCTGCTAGATGGCTTGTATATGATGCAGCCGTTAAAAAGCAAGCAGGAGTTTCTTACTCTGTGGAGGCTGCTAAAGCTAAACTATTTGCTGCGGAGGTAGCAATGGAAGTAACAACGAAAGCGATTCAGCTACTTGGAGGATATGGATATACAAGAGATTATCCATTGGAGAGAATGTTCCGTGATGCGAAAATTACGGAGATTTATGAAGGTACTTCAGAAGTACAACGTATGGTCATTAGCAGAGATATGCTAAAATAATAGTGAAAGAAAGGAAACGCTTTATGAAAAAAATAATCGTTTTGGTAAAACAGGTACCCGACTCAACAGAAATTCGCGTTGATAAGCAGACGGGTACTTTGATTCGTGCAGGTGTTCCCGCCATTATTAACCCGGATGATTTGGCAGCGGTTGAAGCTGCTTTACAGTTGAAAGAAAAGTATGGCGCAACAGTGCATGTTGTTACCATGGGACCACCGCAAGCCACAGGAATGCAGCGAGAATTATATGCTCGTGGAGTAGATAGCTGTACGCTGATTACAGACCGAAAGTTTGCAGGAGCAGATACAGTTGCAACGTCCAATACATTGGCTGCTGCATTGGAAAAAATGGAATTTGATTTGATTATCGGAGGTCGCCAGGCTATTGATGGCGATACGGCACAGGTTGGTCCTCAGACAGCAGAACGTCTCAATATTCCGCAGGTTACCTATGTAAATGAAATTATGGAACTTGGAAACGACACAGTAACGGTCAAAAAATCTCTCGAAGAAACAGAGGAAATTATAGAGGCGAAGCTTCCATGCCTGTTAACAACCTTAAGCGGTATGAATCAGCCTAGATATATGAATTGTAACAATATTATAGATTCTTTTGAGAAAGAAATTCAAATTATTCCTTTTCAAGAGCTTGGAATTGACGAAACTAAGGTTGGTTTAAAAGGTTCACCGACAAAAGTTTATAAAACGTATGCCAAAGAAGTGTCCGGTGAGACTGAAGTGTTTAATCTTTCTGCTCAGGAAACAGCAGATATGATTGCCAAAACATTGAAAGTAAAACAGTTGATAACAAAATAGGGGGTGAACAAACATGGCAAAATTTGAAGATTATAGAGATATATACGTTTTTATGGAGCAGAGAAATAATCAGATTTTAGATGTTGGTTATGAGCTTGTTGGAGAGGCACGCAAGCTGGTGGAGTCTATGCCACAGATGAATTATAAAGTAGTAGCGGTTTTGGTCGGACACGATATAAAGGATCAGGCACAAGATGTGATTGCGCGTGGTGCAGATCAGGTATTTGTCATTGACAACCCATTGTTAAAGGATTACTCTACACAGTTTTATACAGATGCTTTGACACAGTTAATAGAAGCTTACAAACCGTCTTCTTTCTTAATTGGTGCAACAGTATTAGGACGTGATTTGGCTCCGCGTGTTGCTGCCCGTGTTAACGCAGGTTTGACTGCGGATGCTACCCAGATTGAAATAGATCCAAATAAAGCTGATGAAGCCTTACTGCTCATTACACGTCCGGCTTTCGGCGGCAATTTATTTGGAACAATTATTTGTCCGGACGTAAGACCACAGATGGCTACAATTCGTGCGAAAGTATTTTCTATGAACGCTCCAGATGCATCCAGAACAGGAGAGGTTACTGAATTTACTCCAAAATTTGACAGCACAGACCCATTGGTTACTGTTAAAGAAGTTATACAAAAAGAAATAGCAGGCGTAGACATTTCAAAAGCAGATATTCTTGTTTCAGCTGGACGCGGTGCGGAGGACTGTCTGGATCTTGTAAGGGAAGTGGCAAAAGCATTAGACGGAGAAATGGCTGTATCCCGCGCCGTTGTGGATGACGGGTATGCCGATAAGGAACTTCAAGTGGGTCAAACAGGCAAAACGGTGCGTCCATTGCTTTACATTGCTTGCGGCATTTCCGGTGCTTGCCAGCATGTTGCCGGTATGGAGAAGTCTGATATGATTATTGCTATTAACCGTGATCCACAAGCGGAAATCTTTAATGTTGCTAATATGGGTTTTGTTGGAGATGTAAAGGAAGTACTTCCGCTTTTAAAAGAAGCAATTTTAAAAGAAAAAGCCAATTAATTTAGCTTACGATTTAAGGAGGTATTCACTATGAAAAAAATTGGTGTTGTTGGCGCTGGTACCATGGGTCAGGGAATAGCAACTTCATTTGCGTCTAATGGCTATGAAGTTGTTGTTTGTGATGTAAAGTTGGAATGGGCACAAGGCGGCATTGATAAGATAGCAAGCAAGCTGGATAAGCTGGTTAGCCGTGAAAAAATGACGGGAGAGGCGGCAGATTCTGTAAAAAGAAACCTGAAAGCGGGAGAATATAAGGACCTTGCAGATGCAGATTTTGTTGTTGAGGCTGTGCTGGAGGTTATGGATGTAAAGAAATCTCTGTTTTCCCAGTTGGATGATATTTGTAAAGCAGAAACTATTTTCGGTACTAATACATCATCCTTATCTGTTACGGAAATTGCAAAGGGTATTCAGCATCCTGTAATTGGAATGCATTTCTTTAACCCTGCAGATCGTATGAAATTGGTTGAAATTATTTCTGGTCTAAGCACTCCAGCTGATGTAAAAGAAAAAATTGTAAAATTATCCGAATCTCTTGGTAAGACTCCTGTAGAAGTACAGGAAGCGCCAGGCTTTGTTGTAAATAGAATTCTAATACCTATGATCAATGAGGCTGCATTTATTCTTCAGGAAGGCGTTGCGTCTGCACAGGATATTGACACAGCTATGAAATTGGGAGCCAATCATCCTATGGGACCGCTTGCTCTTGGTGATTTGGTAGGACTGGATATCGTGGAAGCTATAATGGACGTATTATATAATGAAACCGGCGACAGTAAATATCGTTGTTGTACCTTAATTCGCAAGATGGTGCGCGGCGGCATGCTTGGACAAAAAAGTGGAAAAGGTTTTTATGATTACTCCAAATAATAAGTAATATTTAAATGACAAAAATTTAATGAGGTAAAATCATATGGATACAGTGTTATTAGAGCTTAAGGAACACATTGCTGTGATTACAATTAACCGTCCAAAAGCATTGAATGCGCTAAGTACTCAGGTGTTAACTGACTTAAATTGCGCACTTAATGAGGTGGAGAAAACAGAGAGTGTTTACGCTGTTATTATAACGGGAGCGGGCGAGAAAAGTTTTGTTGCCGGCGCAGATATATCTGAAATGAAAGATAAGAATGTGGAGGAAGCGGCTGTCTATGGTCGTTTTGGAAATGATGTATTTACTCGTATCGAAAATTTTCGGTGTCCAGTAATTGCAGCAGTGAATGGTTTTGCGCTCGGCGGAGGTTGTGAGTTATCAATGGCTTGTGATATCCGTATTGCTTCCTCTAATGCACGTTTTGCTCAACCAGAGACAGGGCTTGGTATTACCCCCGGATTTGGTGGAACGCAGCGTCTCGCTCGTTTGGTAGGTGCAGGCATTGCAAAAGAATTAATTTATACCTGCCGCCAAGTAAAGGCTGAAGAAGCGCTTGCTATCAGGCTTGTAAATAAGGTTGTAGAACCAGATGAACTAATGGATGAAGCCATGAAAATAGCTCAATCTATTAGTAAAAATGCCCCTATCGCTGTAAAAAGATCCAAAAAAGCAATTAATGAAGGACTTCAGACAGATATGGCAGGCGGTGTTTCCATTGAGATAAATGAGTTTTCCGCCTGCTTTGATACAGAAGATCAGAAAATGGCAATGAATGCATTTATCAATAAAGAAAAGGTAGAAAATTTTCTGAACAAATAATGGTCTGACAATCATAATAGGAGAAAAAATGGAGGATGAGATATGGATTATGCTGCTCTTTACCAGAAAAAATTGGTAACAGCGGATCAGGCTGTAAAAACGGTCAAATCAGGTGATTGGGTAGATTATGGTTGGTGCACGAATACTCCGATTACGTTGGATAAAGCGCTCGCTGCCCGTATGGGTGAGCTTGAAAATGTTCATTTCCGTGGGGGCGTTTTAATGTGGAAGCCTGCAATTTTTGAAATTGAGAATCCGGCAGCACACTTAACATGGAATTCATGGCATATGTCTGGTATTGAACGCAAAACATGTGCAGATGGATTCGGCTTTTATAATGCTTTGCGCTATTCGGAACTTCCCCGTTGGTATCGTGAAAATATTTGCCATCTGAATGTAGCAATGTTTCAAGTTGCGCCTATGGACGCACATGGATATTTCAATTTTGGTCCAAATGCCTCTCACATGAAAGCTGTTTGTGAATGTGCTGATGTAGTAATTGTAGAAATAAACAACAACATGCCAATTTGTCTTGGTGGCTTTGAAGAGAGTTTACATATTTCTGATGTGGATATGATTGTTCAAGGTGATAATCCGCCAATTGCCCAAATGGGTGCGGGTGGCGCGCCTACTGATGTTGACCGTGCAGTGGCACAGCTCATTGTGGAAGAAATTCCAAATGGCGCTTGTTTGCAGTTGGGCATTGGAGGTATGCCGAATACAGTTGGTTCCATGATCGTTGAATCTGATTTAAAAGATCTTGGCGTTCATACAGAAATGTATGTTGACGCATTTGTAGACATTGCCAAAGCAGGTAAAATTACTGGTGCACAAAAATCTATTGATAAGGGACGTCAAGTTTATGCTTTTGGTGCTGGAACAAAAAAATTATATGATTATTTAGATAATAATCCACAGTGTATGTCTGCACCAGTATCTTACACCAATGATGCAAGGACTATTGCACAGATTGATAATTTTATTTCAATTAATAATGCGGTAGATATTGATTTGTTTGGACAGGTAAATGCTGAAACTGCAGGAGTTAAACAGATCTCCGGTGCAGGGGGACAGCTGGATTTTGTAGTGGGTGCCTACTTGTCAAAGGGAGGTAAGAGCTTTATTTGCTGTTCATCTGCCTTTAAGCAAAAGGATGGTACGCTTGCTTCCCGTATTCGTCCAACATTAACGGAAGGCTCTGTTGTTACCGATACACGTGCCAATGTGCACTGGTTTGTTACTGAATATGGTAAGGTTTGTCTCAAGGGACTATCTTCATGGCAACGTGCTGAAGCACTGATTTCAGTTGCACATCCGGATTTCCGTGACCAGTTGATTGCAGATGCAGAGAAAATGAATATTTGGAAACGCTCCAACAAACGTTAAAAATATAAATAGAGAATTTCTAAAAGAATATAAAAAGGGCTATAAACTCGGGATAAATACCGGGCATATAGCCTTTTTTATTTGTAATCATATAATTTTTTAGTAAAAGATTATATGATTACAAATATATCTGGAAAGTTTTTATACAAAAGTAAATAACTACGCATAATCCGTAAGCTTGTTTGCATATGTTGAGATTAGACATCATAATAAGGAGGATGATAACGCTTGAAAAAAAAGGAGCCAGTCCAATATACAGTAGAAAGAGAGTTCCTGTCTAAATTTTCTGCAGAAGAGTTACTTGTCCGTATCATTAAATCTCACATCAATATAAGTATGCAAGAAGGGAATTTAATATATGAAAATGATTGAATATGTTGTATTTTGTAATTTTATTTCGTGTTACATCAGCGCTAAATAAGAATAGATATGAAGTTACAAAAATTAAAAATATTTAATACGGCTATTTATATTAGATTGTCCAGAGATGATGGTGATAAGGAAGAAAGTGACAGTGTTGGGAATCAAAAAAAACTTTTAACGGAGTATATTGATAAAAAGGATGAGCTAAATTTGTATAATATCTATATAGATGATGGTTATACAGGCACAAATTTTCATCGTCCCAGCTTTCAAAAAATGATTGCAGATATAGAAGCTGGTAAAGTAAATTGTGTTGCTGTGAAGGATTTATCACGATTTGGTCGCGACTATATTGAGACCGGGCGATATTTAGAACGATATTTTCCAGAGTTGGGTGTGCGCTTTATTTCAGTTACGGATGGTATTGACAGCATGAAGCAAGCTTATGATATGTTACTGCCAATTAAGAACATTTTTAATGAACAGTATGCAAGAGATATTTCCAGAAAAATACATGCAACTGTAGAAGCAAAACAAAGAGCTGGTGAATTTATAGGAGCATTTGCAAGCTATGGTTACAAAAAGTCTTCTCTAAATAAAAACAAGTTAATTATTGATGAATATGCCGCCCACATTGTCCGCAGAATTTTTTCTCTCTATATACAAGGCTATGGGAAGCAAAAAATTGCTAAATTACTTAATGTGGAAGGGATTCTCTCTCCAGCTGAATATCGAAAGATTTACAATAAAAATTATAAAAGCAGTTGTTCAGAAAGTACGTCTTACTGGACTTACGCTGCAATAAATAAAATTTTACATAGGGAAATATATGCGGGGAATATGGTGCAGGGAACAAAATACCAGTTTATGAGAAGTAAACAAAAGACTGTAGATAAAGAAGACTGGATTATTGTAGAAAAAACTCATGAGCCAATTATAGATAAAGATACGTGGGAAAAAGCACAATCACTTTTAAAACAAAGAACTAGAGAGATCGATTTAGAAAATAATAAAAATATTTTCTCTGGCTTTATAAAGTGTGGTGATTGTGGCAAAGCAATGGCAAAAAATATGTGGCTGCATGCAGATGGCAGCAAAGTCTATTCTATGTGCTGCGGGACATATAAAAGAAACGGTACCCAGCTTTGTACTCCACATATAATCCCTATGGAAGTATTAGAGAAAATTATTTTGAATGATTTAAAAGTCATAGTTCAAAATATTAAAAATTTAAAAGAGTTATTACAAACACAAACTACTATTAATTCAAAGATAAAAAATGTTTCCGAGACAGAACTGAGTAAAATTAAAGCTGAGTTTACACGTATTAAATATCTTAAAAAATCAATATACGAAGATTATAGAGACAAACTGATTACCAAAGAAGAGTATTTTTCTTACAGACAAGACTATACAAAAAAAGAAACACTTTACATGCAACAGATAAAAGCAATGGAGATAAAAAACAGAAATCCTACAGCACAAAATATTTTAAAAACACCGTGGATAAAAAAACTTTTAGAACTGCATGATATAGATAAGTTAGACAGAGAGATAGTAGTTGAAATGATTAGTCAAATAAAAATATATGAAAACTATAAAATAAAAATTATTTATCATTTTTCAAATGAACTTGAGAATTTTTTTAACAGTATTTATCATTCCAGAACAGAGGGATAATTTTTTCTTAAATTATTAGCGCAAATTATCCCCGGCACATGGAGGAGAGGACGGAGGTACCTCAGCTGTAGACGGCACTATGGAAAAAAATATCAATCTAGCTATTACATTACGTTTAAAAGCAATGTTAGAAGCTACAGGCTATCGGGTTAAAATGACCCGTGAATCGGATATTTCTATCCATGACCAGAACTTAGATACTGTAAAGCAACGTAAAGTATCGGATATTAAAAATCGTTTAAAGTTAATTCATGATACACCAAACTGTGTATTTATTAGTATACACCAAAACCATTTTACTGAATCTAAATATAATGGTACACAGGTGTTTTACTCTACAAATCATGCTGATAGTAAAATTATCGCAGAGCGTATTCAAGGGCAAATTGTTTCCTTTATACAGCCTGATAACAAACGAGAAATTAAGCCTGCTACAGAGTCTATTTATCTATTATGGAACACTAATGTTCCGGCTGTTTTAGTAGAATGTGGTTTTTTATCTAATCCTTCGGAAGCTCAACAATTAAAAGATCCAGCATATCAAGATAAAATTGCATTTTCTATTTTTTGTGGAATATTGCACTATATAAATTAGTAAATCAAAAACGTACCACATCCTGCTTGCAACGCAGGATGTGGTACGTTATAATTTATAAGACAAGAACAAATACTCGAAAGGAGTAAAAAATGGCTGTAAAAACGAAAGTGCAATACGTATGTGCAGAATGCGGATTTGTGTCTGCAAAATGGTACGGAAAATGCCCAGGTTGTAGCAACTGGAATACAATGGAAGAGAAAATGCGCAGTATTACTACTAGTTCAAAAAAAGGAAACTCTATGATAAGTTGCGGTAGTATTACAAAACCAGTGTTTTTAAATGAAATTGACAGCTCGGAAGAACAGCGTTACCATACAGGTTTATCTGAATTAGACCGTGTTTTGGGTGGAGGACTTGTAAAAGGTTCGCTTGTTTTAATTAGTGGTGATCCAGGTATTGGTAAATCAACAATCCTACTTCAAATTTGCCAGTATATGGGTGATTTTTTGAATATTTTATATGTTTCAGGAGAAGAATCTGAGCGTCAAATCAAGCTACGTGCAATGCGTTTGGGTGTTACCTGTGAAAATCTATATATAATGGCAGAAACAGATATTCAGGCAATTTTGGAGCAAGTAAAAATATATAAACCTGATATTCTTATGATTGATTCCATTCAAACCATGAATCATACTGATATTACGTCTTCACCTGGTAGTATTACGCAAGTAAAAGAATGTACAAATGCAATTATGCATATTGCAAAATCTTTAGATATACCAGCATTAGTGATTGGTCATGTAAACAAAGATGGTGTGATTGCAGGACCAAAAGTATTAGAACACATTGTAGATGCCGTACTGTATTTTGAAGGGGATAAACACAATGCGTATCGGATTTTAAGAGCTGTTAAAAATCGTTTTGGCTCTACCAACGAAATCGGTGTATTTGATATGCAAGAAACAGGTTTAAAAGAGATAGATAACCCTTCTTTGGCTTTGCTATCAGGTAGACCACAATATGTGTCTGGTACATGTGTTACATGTGTTATGGAAGGTTCTCGTTCGATTTTAGCTGAAATCCAAGGTCTTGCTACTACAACGGGATTTGGTAATCCTCGACGAATGGCAACAGGCTTTGATTATAACCGTATGTCATTATTATTAGCAGTACTGGAAAAGCGCGCCGGTTATTATTTTTCTAATTTGGATGCTTACATCAATGTAGTAGGCGGCTTAAGATTGGATGAACCAGCAGCAGATTTAGCTGTAGCTATGGCTCTGGTATCAAGTTTAAAAGATGTGCCTATCAGTGAAAATTGTTTAGTATTTGGTGAAATAGGACTTGCTGGAGAATTACGTGCTGTAAATCAAACGGAGGTGCGCATCTTGGAAGCAATTAATTTAGGTTTTAAAAAATGTGTTTTACCATTCTATAATGTGAAACAAATTACAAAACACTATCAAGAAATTGAGATTATTGGTGTAAAACATGTGAAGGAGGCATTTGAGGCGGCAATTGACTAATATTAGAAGTGGTTTGTTTTAATTGTATGCGATGAACACAGCCATGATTTGAAATATTGGTTACAATTGTTGGTGTATTCAATGTACAATAGCCGTCTATTTGATAAATGCAATCCTCTGAACAGGGAATCATACTATTCATACGAAGAATCACCTCAAATACATTTGTATTATTATTAACTGCAAGTATTAGAATGATACATATTTCTAGAACATTTTATAACAAATAATAAATAGCTGAAAAGATAAGACTCACCCTAATTATACAAAATGAATATTTTGTATAATTAGGGTGAGGGAATAAAATTAATTTATTAATTAAATATAGAATTGGAGTAGATTGCTTATATATGAAACAAACTAATATTAAAATAAATCATATATATCGATGGATTGAGCTTACTATTGTAGTGATTGTCATAACTATTTTAGCAGTTATTGTAATACCTACAATTACAAGTATTTCTAAATCTGCGGATTATTCTAAAGCCTATAATTGCAGTACTACAATTATAAAAATATTTGATATTGCACATGCTGATGCTAAATTTCAAACTATAGTATTACCAGACACAGAAACTCAATTTACCAGCGACTCATTAAATGAAGATATTGCCGATGATACAACTGATAATCATTATCGGAATTTCATTGCAAAACAACTTTATACATATTTATCCAATACTGATAATATAGATTTAGATTTTACTTTTAAATTGGTGACTACCCCGACCTTGGTAGTACTTTATTATTGGGATAAACCTAATGAAATTACAATCCCAGATCAATTAGGATATCGTAATCCTGACTATATTTGTTATCAACAAAATCAAACAACTAAGTTTTTAACATATAATGAATTTATAAAAAGTGATTTATATAATCAACTTTCTTCCTAATCATCAATTTAAAAAAGAATCTTTTTTAAATTTGTATTATGTTTTATGATCCTTACTGTTTTTTATTTCTGTCGTTTTGTGTTGCAAAATCATAAATTTTTTACCGTATAATTAAAAACTTCTGCTAGTAGAGTTGGTTTTCTAAAATTTGTTAATAAATTAGAGACTGCTGATCTATTACCTAATTCTATATTCTATATAATAGATACAGCATCGGGTAAATCTAATGTTTTTCCGATGCTGTATCTATTATGTGTTTATTATATTATTTAAATGTAACTTGAAAAGAAATCACTATCTTCAGCAATAAAGTCTTCAACACAATCTCGCATATGTAGTGGTGATAGTCCATAGGCATTCATTTGCGCAACCAAACATTCCACTTTTATTTTGTCTACAGAAATATCCAAAATTGAATTAGATCCATGTCGAATACCGTAAACTGTATAATGACCATGCTTTTCACAAATCTTAGTTGTTGCGACTAATTCATATTTTCGGTTTAACAACTACGATCTCCCCTGACTCCCCCAAAGTTCTTTTGCATAATAAATTCTTATGCATATAGACTTCCCCTCTCTAATTGCTATTTTCACTCTCTGTTGTTATATTATATTTTACGGTTGCTGTACTGTCAAGGGATTTTGTAATTTATCTGTCATATTATTGTAATTTTATGGAAAATGATGAGTTTCAACACCAAAATATCGTTATTTTGCTAATTGAAAGCACAAAATATAGTTTTGTTTTAAGATGTAGCTTTTTTAATCGATCTTATTAAATCTACAATTAAACCATGTTTTTTTAGGGGGGTCATCAAATAATAACCGTCACAATCGTCTCCGATTTCTGAAATAATATCAATGCAATAAGATAAAGAAATTTTTTGCACCTGATCTGACGACTTGTTCTCCATTTGCATAACTATATTATCCGGAATATCAATCCCGCCTACCTCATTGTTCAAAAATACCGCATTCCGGTAGCTAACAATAGGCATTAATCCCGCTAAAATTTTGATGTCTAATTCTTTCTTTGCCTGTTTTAAATTTTGAATGGCCTGAGTGGTGTAAATCGGTTGTGTAAGAAGAAACTGAACTCCCTTTTCCTGTTTTTTTATTGCTCTTTTGAGTTCAAACTCAAATTTATAAGAATTGACATTTAACGCACCTCCAACCAAATATGGTGTATTTTCAAATATATCCTCATTTAAATTTCGTATATAATCCATTAGCTGATAAGAATTTTTACTGAATACGCCTTTAATTTCATTACGATGATCAGCCGGTACAGGATCACCAGTAACTACAAGTACATTACGGATGCCTGCAATATTGCCTCCAAGCAATATAGATTTTAAGCCTACCATATTTTGATCCCGACAAGTAAGATGTGGAATAACAGAAATATTCGCTTCACGCTGTATATTGGCCGCTAACATAAAACTATTTGCTCTTGCTCTTGCTAAAGGACTATCAGCAATGGTTATTACATCTACCCCAGCATTTTTCATAATGGGTACTGCTTCTTTAATATGTGTATAGTCAGTATTAAACGGTGGGTCAAGTTCCACCGCAATAACTTGTTTTCCCGCTGCTAAGCGTTCTGCAAAAACATTTTTAACGTTTGTCGTAGATTTCGGTATTTCTTTTTCTGATACCTGAACGATTGTATCAATATGTGCTTTTTTAAGCTGTTGTGAAACCGTTTGTATATGTTGAGGGGTTGTTCCGCAACAACCGCCTAATATTTTTACTCCCTGTTGATGAATTTGCATCATTTTGGTAGAGAAATAAGTTTCATTATCAATAAATAATGTCCGGCCATTTACATTTAGCGGATAACCAGAATTGGGCATGACGCTGATCGTATGATTAGCAGACAGCTCTGATACAATTTCAAGCAAGTGAGAGGGACCGCACATACAATTGAGGCCAAAAGCATCAATATGATGTTGTTTACTTTCCTTTAGCAATTTTTTCACAGGTATACCCTTTCGTGTATATCCATCCTGATCAACTGCAAAAGAAGTTATGATATAAACATCTTGTTTTTTCTGTTTTATATAATTTGCCAATGTAAATACAGAAGTGTCTTGAGCTGTTTCAAGTAAAAAATAGGTTGTTCCTAAAGATAAAAATATATCAACAATTTTATAAAGTTCATCGTCGGAGTCATCTTCACTAAATATAGGTCCTATATCTGCAAATATTAGGGTATTGGTATACTCTGCTGCTTGATTTGCCAGATTCCATGCTGCCTGTATGATTTGTTTTACTGTTGAAAATTCTGTTTTCAGGGCAACTGTATTGGCCGCAAAAGTGTTCGTTTTAATCGCCATTGCTCCCGCTTCAATATACTCCTTATGTATCTCCAATACATGATTCGGATTTTGTATACAAGCAAGTTCACAAGGTTGTTCACTATGATATTTTTTACTATAATAAGTACCGAATGCACCGTCAAATAAAAGGTAGTCTAACGAGTCAATTGTTGCCATAAAATTTCTCCATATTCTTAATTATTATCAAATATCAATTTAATATCAGTATTATACAGGAAATTGATTATAAATACAATCAAACTTGTTTAATGTCTTTCCTTAACATATGTGTGGGAAATATGGATATATTTTTATAAAAAATTACAACGAAGTGAAATTTCAAAAGAAAAAACATGGGCAGCTGATAAAAATATGTCTGAACATTATTGTTTTCTACCAAATTTTATTGAAACAAAGTGTCTTTAGTGCTATAATTGATAAATATATATCGCCTAAAATGAAACGGGCTTTCATACCGAATGAATTTTAATCATGAAAGGATTATTAGTAATATGATTTGTGTCAACCAATATCATACGCATTTTTGCAGCGAGGTAAGTGAATCAGATATAGGAAATCAAGTACGCGTTGCAGGTTGGGTAGAGAACATTCGTGATCACGGAGGCATTCAATTCTTAGACCTTAGAGACCATTACGGTGTTGTTCAGGTTGTTGTTTATAATGAAGCAATGCTTGCAAATGTGAACAGACAATGCTGTATTACTGTTGAGGGTACCGTTATTTTAAGAAGTGAGGACACAATCAATCCTAAAATTGCAACCGGTACCATCGAAATTAAAACCAACACTTTAACGGTACTCGGTAAAGCGCCTTCCAGTCTGCCTTTTGAAATAGACAACTCTACGAATACAAAAGAAGATGTACGTTTAAAATATCGTTTTTTGGACTTGAGAAATCCAAAGGTGCACAAAAATATTGTACTGCGTTCACAGGTGATTTCGTTTCTGCGTAATAAAATGAGTGAATTGGGTTTTTTAGATATTCAAACCCCGATTTTATCTGCCTCCTCACCTGAAGGAGCACGTGATTATTTGATTCCGAGCAGAAAACATCACGGTAAATTTTACGCATTACCGCAAGCGCCGCAAATTTTCAAACAATTGCTAATGGTTTCAGGTTTTGACCGTTATTTTCAAGTAGCGCCCTGCTTCCGTGACGAGGATGCCCGAGCAGACCGTTCTCCCGGCGAATTTTATCAGCTAGACTTTGAAATGGCTTTTGCTACACAGGAAGATGTTCTTACTGTTGCTGAAGAGGTTATTTCAGAAACATTCAAAAGATTCTCTGATAAAAAAGTATCCAATGCACCGTTTCCACGCATTCCTTATGCAGAAGCCATGCTATACTATGGTACTGATAAACCAGATTTGAGAAATCCGCTGAAGATCGTGGATATTACAGAAATTTTTGCAACCACTGATTTTGCTCCATTTAAAAATAAAACAATTCGTGCTATTAACGTGCCGGATTGTGCTTCAAAACCCAAGAGCTTTTTTGAAAATATGCTTAAATACGCAACGGAAGAACTGGAAATGATGGGGCTTGGCTATATTAAAGTAACGGAGCAGATGGAATTTCTTGGACCTATTAACAAGTTTATTCCTGATAATCAACGTGAAAACTTAATTGAGAAAGCTAAACTAGTTCCGGGATGTGTGCTTTACTTTATTGCTGACGAGCCTATGGTGGCTGCGAAATTAGCAGGTCAGATTCGTTCTGAATTGGGACGCCGCTTAAATTTGATTGATAACAGCGAATTTAAAATGTGCTTTGTTGTGGATTTTCCGATGTTTGAAATTGACGAAGAAACCGGAGCATATATCTTTACACACAATCCTTTTTCTATGCCTCAGGGCGGTTTACAGGCTCTTTTGGAGCAGGAACCTGCTGAAATCCTTGCTTATCAGTATGATATTGTATGTAATGGTGTAGAGCTTTCTTCAGGCGCTGTCCGTAACCATGAGCTTTCTACTATGATCAAAGCGTTTGAAATTGCAGGATATACGGAAGACAATTTAAAAGAAAGCTTTTCAGCATTGTATCACGCCTTTCAGTATGGTCCGCCTCCTCATGCAGGTATGGCTCCAGGTATAGACCGTATGATCATGCTATTGACTGAAGAAGAAAGCATACGCGAGGTTATTCCGTTCCCTATGAATAGTAACGCTCAAGACTTGTTGCTTGGCGCACCTACCGAGATAACGGAACAACAAATGCGTGAAGTTCATATTAAAATCAGATAAAAGGAGACTTCAGCTATGGTAACACGTGAAGATATATTAGAAATAGCGAGACTTTCTAAATTGTATATCAAAGAAGAAGAATTGGATATGCTTACAAAAGATATGGATCGTATGATTACGTTTGCAGAAACCGTGAGCGCAGCTCAATGTGAACAAAGTAATTTTGATCATATCAATCAACTTTCTAATGTATTAAGAGAGGATGCTATTATACCCTCTTATGACCGGGAACAAATTTTAAAAAATGCAGAAAGTCAGGACGAAGGTTACTTTTTAGTGAAAAAACGTTCTTAGATAAATAAAATTGATAGTCTCACTTTAATAGAAAGGCATGACTGTTATATGGATACAAATTTCAGTAAAATTAGAATGACCGGAAAGCTTCTTTCTTCTAAGGAAATTTCTTGTGAAGAATTAACCAAGCAATACTTAAATAACATAGAAAAAGAAAATAAAATATTAAACGCTTATGTTACAATTACAGCAGAAGAGGCATTAGAATCAGCAAAAAAGGTAGACGAAAAAATTAGGCGCGGGGACTCCCTTTTGCCATTAGAGGGTATTCCCATGTCGCTGAAAGATAATATATCTACAAAAAATATAAAAACCACCTGTTGTTCAAAAATTTTACAAAACTATTTCCCTATTTACAATGCAACTGTATGGAATTTATTAAAACAGCAAAACTCTGTTTTACTTGGCAAAACAAACATGGATGAATTTGCAATGGGTTCTTCTAGTGAAACTTCATGTTTTGGCGGTTCATTAAATCCTCATAACAGCAACCATGTAGCCGGAGGCAGTTCCGGAGGAGCAGCGGCTTCTGTCAGTGGTAACATTGCTGTATTTGGGCTTGGTTCTGATACAGGCGGATCTATACGTCAGCCTGCCAGTTTTTGCGGCGTAGTAGGATTAAAACCTACTTACGGAACGGTTTCTCGTTATGGTTTGATTGCCTATGCTTCCAGCTTCGATCAAATCGGTCCTATTACAACCTCCGTTGAAGATGCAGCTTTGGTATTTGATGCTATTGCTGAATATGATCCAATGGATTCTACCTCCCAAGGTAAAAAACAGAGCGCTGCGGCTGGTTTAACCCAAAATATTAAAGGTATGAAAATTGGTCTTGTTAAAGAATATTTTGAAGACATAGATGAAGATGTTCGGGAGGCTATGGAAAAAGCAATTGAAACCTATCGTCAGCTAGGGGCTGAAATAGTTGAATGTTCCATTTCCGAATTAAAATACGGTTTACCGGTTTATTATATTCTTGCTTGTGCAGAGGCTTCCTCCAATCTTGGCCGTTACGATGGAATTCGATATGGATTTAAGGTGCCTCATTATGAGGATTTAAATGAAATGATATGTAAAACCCGTAGTGAAGGTTTTGGTGCTGAGGTAAAACATAGAATTTTGCTTGGTACCTATGTGTTAAGTGCGGGTTACTACGATGCTTACTATAAAAAAGCACAAAATTTGCGGGGTGTAATAGTGAATGCATTTAAACGGGTATTTGAATCGTGCGATATTATTCTTGCGCCGACTGTTCCTATGACCTCTTTTCCGTGTGGACAAACCGTTAAAGACGCCATACAAACCTATCAGACAGATATTTGTACTGTTCCTGTTAATATTGCAGGTCTGCCTGCAATATCGATTCCATGTGGATGGGATAGAAAAGGTTTACCTATTGGTTTACAGTTAATTGGAAATAATTTCTGTGAAGCTACAATTTTAAATGCTGCTTACCAATATGAAGCGGTAACAAGAACAGATACCTATAAGGCTGTAGATATGGGGGTTACGCTATGAAATACGAAATGGTTTCGGGTTTGGAAACCCACGTAGAGCTTTCAACCAAAACAAAAATTTTTTGCGGTTGCACTACTGATTTTGGCGGTGAGCAAAATACCCACTGTTGCCCTATTTGTATTGGTTTGCCGGGCACACTGCCAAAGCTTAATCAAAAAGTCGTGGATTATGCTATTATGGCGGGGCTTGCAACCAATTGCGAAATTTCACATATTTCAAAAATGGATCGTAAAAATTACTGTTATCCTGATCTTCCTAAAGCATATCAAATTTCTCAATTTGATATGCCTCTATGTAAAAATGGTTATATTACGCTTTCTAATGGAAGAAAAATTGGTATTACACGTATTCACATTGAAGAAGATGCGGGTAAATTAGTCCATCAACGGGGCAATACTTATGTTGACTATAACCGCGGTGGTGTGCCGTTGATAGAAATTGTTTCTGAGCCGGATATTCGATCTATTGATGAAGCGAGAGAATACGTAGAAAAATTACAAATGATTATGCGTTATATCGGTATTTCCGACTGTAAAATGCAGGAAGGTTCTTTACGCTGTGATGTAAATATATCCCTTCGCCCACAAGGTTCTAATAAATTTGGTACTAGAACTGAGATTAAAAACATGAATTCGTTTACTTATATGGCAAAAGCCATGGAATATGAGATAAGCCGTCAGGCAGAACTACTGGATGAGGGGAAGCAAGTTACGCAGGAAACACTTCGTTATATTGTAGAAGAACACAGAACAGAAAGTATGCGTGGTAAAGAAGACGCAAATGATTATCGTTACTTCAGAGAACCAGATCTTGTAACCATTGAAGTGAGCCAAGAGAAAATTGACTATTTCCAGTCAATTTTGCCTGAATTACCAGATGTGAAAATGGAACGTTACATGAACGAATTTGGAATTTCAGAAGTAGATGCTGGATTACTGGTAAAGTTTCGTAAGGTTGCAGAATATTTTGAGGCGGCCAGCGAAGGTGTAGCAAATCCAAAAGTAGTTGCCAATTGCATTATTGGTCAAATTTTTAGACGTGTGGAAAATGAAACAGAAAAAGAGGCTTTTAATATTGCACTTTCTCCTGCATATTTAAAAGATCTTGTACTTCTTTTTGAAAGTGGTAAAATAAAAATGAATCTTTTAAAGTCCACATTAGAAAAAATGTTGGATGAAGGCAAGCCGGCCTCTGAATTTATTAAAGAAGATGACATGGGTGGTGTTGATGCTGATACCTTAAAACAGCTCTGCAAAAATGCAATTGCAAATAATCCTAACGCTGTTTCTGATTATTTAGGTGGGAAAGAAAAAGCATTAAAATCTTTATTGGGCTTTGTAATGAAAAACTCTCGCGGTCGTGCTGACGCCATAGAAGCCGAGAAATTACTTGTAGAGTTAGTCCATGCATCTAGTTAATTTATAATTATAAAAATCACTGACGCCATATCAATAAAAATAATAAACGTCTATTAAATAGACGTTTATTATTTTTATGATTACAAAATTTATACTATGGTGTAAATGAATTGTTAATATACTTATTTGGTGCAGATTATATTTTTCTTTTATTTATGTTTTACTTTTATATGAATCTACCTCCCCCACCATGGATTTTTCTGCACATCCGCTTTATTGTCAACAATTCCCGTAAATACTTTATACACATAAGTGCATGTACTAGATGTCAGATTATTTTATGTTTGATAACTCTATCCGTTTGTTAAATAAATTTTCTCTTGTATTAGGCTGATTTTCTCTATATTAACGAGAATATGAGATATTCTCTCATATTCTGTTTTAAAATTCAGTTTAGCAAAAGCGTACTAAATTTTTATATCAGCCTGTAAATTATTTTAAGCAGTTTTTCAGATACGTAAATACAACTGACCAGAAAGGCGGTATAAATAAAATGCATTTAAAAAAGAAATGGTTTAGCATTGTAACTATATTCTTACTATTGATTTTACTATCTGCCTGTAGTCAACAAAATGCACAGGAGGCAATTATAAAAAAGCTATCACAAGAAAAATTGAATCTGGAATTTTCTGATGATGAGTTAGAAACATATATTATTGACAATTTTAAAATAACGTTGCAAACTCCTGAGCTTCCTACCGGTTGTGAAATTACGGCAATGACAATGTTGCTTAACTACTATGGATTAGAAGTCGATAAAGTTACAATGGCAACAAAATATTTGCCTACCACGCAATTACAATTTTATTATGCAGAGGATGGACGGCTGTATGGTAGTAATTTAAAGAGATTTTTTATCGGTAACCCCGCAGATAATACAGGATACGTATGTGGAACTGAGGCAATTATTACTGCAGCCAACCGATATTTACGTGATCAAGACAGTACTTTGACTGCTGTAGATAAAACTGGCGCTACTCCGAAAGAGTTATATCAGTTTATAAATCAAAATACACCGGTGGTTGTTTGGATTACCATTGATATGGAGGAAAGAAATTTCTCTCAAGGCTGGTATACCGCAAGAGGTGAATATGTTGATTGGAGTACCAACGACCATGGTGCAGTATTGATTGGATATTCGGAAAATACGGTTACGATTGCAGATCCTATTTCCGGTCAAGTAGAATATAACAGACAGCAATTTGAACAAGTATTTCTATCACGGGATAATCAATGTGTAGTATTACAGTAAAATAAATTCCAATATTATTATTTAGTAACATATAAAAGAGCCGCAGATATTATAAGTCTGCGGCTCTTTTATAACAGGTTTGTGATGATTATAAGTCGTCTACCAGTGCAGTGCTTTTTGCATAAGCTGTAGAACGGCCTTCAAAAAAGTCCGTTTTAATTAAATTTGCATTACTATACTGGCTAATCCATGACATGGAGCCTGGTTCTTTCTCATAACCTGGATAAAGAGGCTCAAATCCCAAGTTTATACAACGCAAATTGCCTAAATAACGAATATAATCGGTAATCATTTGGCAATTCAGACCTGCAATATCATCCCCAATTACGTAATGTCCCCAAGCGATTTCCTGTTCCACTCCTTCACGGATCATATCTCGATATACTGCAATCAATTCATCAGTGAATAAATGTGGTTCTTCTTTTTTTAATTCCAAAATAATAGAACGGAATAGCCATAAATGTGTATTTTCGTCACGATTAATATATCGAATTTCTTGTACAGAGCCAGGCATTTTATTATTACGACCTAGATTGTAGAAGAACATAAAACCAGAATAGAAATAGATGCCTTCTAAAATATAATTGGCAATCAAAGTGCGTACCAGCGTATAGTCATCTTTCTTCTCTTGAAATTCATTATATAAATTACCAATAAATTCATTTCTGCGCAGTAAATGTTCATCTTGGCGCCATTGATATAAAATTTCATTGCGTTCAACAGGAGAACAGATGGTATCTAGCATATAACCATAGCTTTGTGAGTGAACCGCCTCCTGGAATGCCTGAATGGTTAAACAAAGATTTACTTCATTTGCAGTCACATATTCCCCTACATGAGGTAAATTTGCAGTCTGCACACTATCTAGAAAAATTAAAAAAGAAAGAATTTTATCATAAGCCATTCTCTCCGGCTTAGTCAATTGATTATAATTAAGTACATCTGTATTTAGGTTAATTTCTTCCGGTACCCAAAAGTTATTCATAGCCTGACGATACCAGTCGCTGACCCAATTGTACTTCATGTTGTTAAAATCATTCAAATTAGTCGTATTGCCACCAATCATTCGGCGCTTTAAGACCTCAACATCGCCATTTGGATTAAACAGCGGTTTTTGTTTTAGTGTTGCCATTTCTTCAATCCTTTCTTTAAGAGGAGCATACTTCACATTCTTCTACTTCCAATGCTTTACTGCGGATATAGTAAATAGTTTTGACCTTCTTTTCCCAAGCAAGAATATAAAGATGCAATACCTGACGGAAAGTATATTCGTTAGTAATATACAAATTCAAAGATTGCGCCTGATCAATATGACGCTGACGCACACCGCAGGCCTTTACCGTCCATGTCTGGTCAATTAAATGGGCGTTTTTATAGTACCAGAATGTTTCCATTGATAAATCTGGAGCAACACGAGGTACAATGCTATTTTTCTTTTCTTCTAAATAATAACGGTTCATTACAGGATCAAGACCAGCAGTGGTACCCGCAATAATAGAAGTGGTACTGGTTGGTGCAATTGCCATAAGATACGCATTTCGCATTCCATTCGTCTGCACTGCCTGCTTTAAGGTTTGCCAGCGTTGTGATGTATAACCACGCTTTTCAAAATATGCGCCTGTTTGCCAATCAGAGCCTTCAAATAAATCATAAGTGCCTTTTTCTTTGGCAATTAAAACGCTGGCTTCAATGGCATAATAATTGATATCTTCAAATATCTTGTCCACAAAAGTTAGATGTTCCTCTGATTCCCAATTAATTTTATGTTTTGCAAGTAAATGATGATATCCACTGACTCCCAACCCTACAGAGCGGTATTTCTGATTTGTAATTTCGGCATATGGTAATGGATAAAAGTTCAAATCAATGACATTATCCAGCGCACGTATGGTGGAATGAATAATTTGTCGCAGCTCATCTTGATTTAGCACATCCAAATTACCCAAAGAAAGAGAAGCAAGATTACACACCACGAATTCTCCGGCTTTGGTAGTATCTATGACTATAGTTTCACCGTTTACAATTTTTATTTCTTGAGTCACATTGGAAATACATCCCATATTTTGTGCAATTTCTGTACATAAGTTGGAGCAATAAATCATACCGGTATGTGCATTAGGGTTCATAGCATTCACATGGTCACGGTTAAAAGTAAACGGCGTACCGGTTTCAACAGCAGATTTAATAATCAAGCGAATCAATTCCTTGATGGGAATGACTCGTTTTGTAATGCGGTGATCTGCAACGCAATCAAAATAACGTTTCTCCCATTCCTCCCCATAAAAATCTTCTAAAGCGTATCCTTTTACAGAGAGAATCTCGTGAGGACACATTAAATACCAATCTTCTTCAATTTTATCCCGTGCCATTTTCCAAAACAGATCTGGATAGCAAATAGCAGGAAAAACGTCATGAGCCTTCATCCGATCGTCACCGTTGTTTGTACGAAGCTGCAAAAATTCGGGAATATCCTTATGCCATGCGTCCAAATATACTGCAACAGCACCCTGACGCACACCTAGCTGATCTACTGCCACAGCCGTATCATTGGCAAGTTTAATCCAACGAATAACACCGCCGGCAGCACCTTGAAAACCGCGTATTGGCGAACCGGAAGCACGTACCTTACCAAAATACATACCCATGCCGCCTCCAAATTTAGAAACCTGCGCAAAATTAGTAATACTTCGGTAAATACCGGTCAAAGAATCTGGAACTGTATCGACAAAGCAGCTGGATAACTGATGAAATGGTTTCCTGGCATTAGACAAGGTGGGGGTTGCCATGGTAACCTGTAGTTGGCTAAGCATATTATAGAAGCGTTTGACCCATTCCATACGATTTTCTTTTTCGTGCATTGCAAGATGCATAGCAATTCCCATAAACATTTCCTGAGGTGTTTCAAAAGGTATTAATTGGCGTGTATGGATTACATAGCGTTTCAACAAAACCTCTAAACTACTGTAAGTAAATAAGTGATTGCGTTCCTCAATAAAGTAAGTTTCAAATACATCAATTTCTTCCTTACTGTAAGCCTGTAAAATATAAGAACCATATAACTCCTGACCAGTCAAATAGCATATTTTATCATAAAAACTTGTAATTTGTAACTTGCCTAGTTCAGCTTGTAGCTGCATCTGAAAACGAAGCATCAATAAGCGCGCAGCAATATACTCCCATTTTGGAGACTCTTGAGATGTCAACTCGACTGCCGCTTTAATGAGCATTGTAAGTTTTTCTGTCGCAGTCATATTTTCTTTTTGAAATGAAAAAAATTTGTGATATAGCAGATCTAAGTGATACTCATCGCTATCATAATCATTCTGAATACCTTTTAAAACATCACTAATCAATCTATCTTCAAATAAATTAGAAATATGCTGTCGTGCAGCTCTTTTTTTTGCTTGACTGTCACGATACAGAATAAAGCTTTTTACTTCATTATAAAAATTACGTGTGACCAATGTTTTTTCTACCAGATCTTGAATCTTTTCTACTTGCAAAGACTCGTTTTTTTGTTGCATTTGTTCCAGTTCAGCTTGTACGTCAGCTGTAATGCTGTCAAGCACTTGTTCCTCTACTTTTGAATTTATACTGTCAAAAGCAGCGGTGACTGCCGCCTTAATCTTTTCACTTTGATAAGGCTCAACATGACCGTCCCTTTTGATAATTTCCATAATAATCTCCTTATGTGCAAATTTCGTCTACATCTTATTATATAGAATATTAAAAAAAAATCAATACATATAGTACTTAAATTTAAAATTAGCCATAAATATTGTGTTCATAAAAAATAAATACAGAACCAAAATGGTTCTGTATTTATTTAAAATATAAAATTTTAATGCATAAAATGATTATTTATCGTGGATAAAGCAAAAATATTTAATAAAGATTGAAAAAATATATGCTTTACCTTTAATATTGTATGGTACTTCTCTTTCTGTACTAAGTGCAAATCATATCTAAAAACCTTGATTATCTCATCTTCACCCATAACAGTTAATTTCACATATTATTTTATGCCAATACTGAAAACATGCAAAACAATCAGCATTTCTTTTTACAGTTATTACAGATACCATAGAAAAATAATTTCTGTTCTTCTACAGCAAAATCATATACTTGTTCAATATGTTTTGCCGCAGTATAATTTGGAAAAGTCCCCTTAATGTCAATAATAGCATTACATTGGTTGCACATAAAATGGGAATGCGGCTCAATATTGCTATCAAATCGCTCCTGACCATTTATGACACCCATACTAATGACAGTACCTTCTTCTTTAAATTGTGCAAGATTTCGATAAACGGTTCCAAGACTTAAATCGGGATATTCATGCTTAAGTGATTGATGAATCCATTCAGCGGTCGGATGACCTTTGGTATTTTGCAGCGTTTCGAAAATTGCTTGACGTTTACGACTAAAATTTTGTTTTCTGACCATTGATTTCACCTTATAAAATAATAATTATTCCTGTTTTATTTTATAATACCATGCTTGCGCTTATTTGTAAAGTATTTTATACTTTTTTTGTCCACATTTCTCGTGATCACATGTTGTCGTATTCAGAATCATACATAGGAAAGTATATGTAACTAGAAAACTTGCTGTAAATAGTTAGTTATTATAAAATTGTTAAATTAAAAAATCACATTATGATATTTAATCATTGGTATCTGTATTATTCTTTTCCGCTACACCATATTTTGAGGTTGAAATACGGCATTTTATAATTGGAATGAACAGTCCTCCTACAGAGTTACCAGCAGTCATAATCAATAACCATAAAAATATTTTCCATGACCACATATTTGCCATCGAAAAATAAAACATATTTGCAATACAGTGCTCAAAGCCACACAAAATGAAAACAGGAACACCGATAAAAACTCCTGCATATTTACCAATTGCGTGTTCTGTACTGCGAAAACAGGTAACTGCAACATACATAAGTATACCGCAAAAAATAGACAATACAAAAATGCTAAGTGGGTTATCATTTAATTTTGCCTGCCAAATAATTTCCGCTTTTGCCGATAATGCTGAGGCATATCTGGTTACACGGAGCAAATAACCTACGCCTGCAGTTGCTGCAAAATTACCAAGCCAGATGATGAGTAAATCAATCAAAAATCCCGGTTGTTTTAGTTTAAAATCACCTACTCTTCCTGTAAATAAAGCAAATTGCTGGTTCACGACTGTAAATAATCCTATCGAAAAGAAAAATGCTCCCACTACTTTATTATCAACAGATAAAAAAACAGTTCCTCCTATTGCGATCATGAGTCCTGCCATTAGTGAATCCCGCCATAATTTAAATTTCTCCATTTTACTCTCCTTATGTAATATTGACCAAAAACATATGGATATTTCTGTATATATTATATGCTTATATTTGAGTATTTTCCAGTACAAAATCAAAAAAACATAAAATTTACTGTTAAAATGTGTTTTTTAAGATAAAAATATATATTTTCTGTCAAAATGCGCAAAGATGTTTCATCTCAATTTTGAGTATATTTCTAGTGATAAACCTTGTTGTTGTTACATTATATTACACTTACAAAAAAAGTACTGATAGCAGTTAATACGCATTCTGTTATCAGTACCTATCTTCAGTTATTTATCCAATTGTTCAATGATTTTTATTGCATCATTTAGCCAGTTTCCCTCTATTTGTTCTACAAGACCGTTGTCACATTTATTTGCAATATTTGGATCAATTGGTAAATGTGCCAATACTTTTAACTTGTGTTTATGAGCAACTTCTTCTACGTGACTTTCACCAAATATTTGAATTTTTTTATTACAATCTGGACACTGTAGATAACTCATATTTTCTACTAATCCTAAAATAGGAATATTCATCATATTTGCCATATTAACCGCTTTTTCCACAATCATGGAAACAAGCTCTTGCGGAGATGTTACAATTATAATACCATCCAGTGGCAGTGATTGAAATACAGTTAGTGGTACATCGCCAGTTCCTGGAGGCATATCCACAAACATATAATCGACATCCTCCCAAATAGCATCAGTCCAAAACTGCTTTACTGTACCAGCAATAATTGGACCTCTCCAAACAACTGGCGCTGTTTCATCTTCTAATAATATGTTTACAGACATGACTTTAATACCGGTTTTACTTCTACAAGGTAAAATACCATTTTCAGTACCTACTGCCCGTTCATGTATACCAAATATTTTGGGAATAGATGGACCTGTAACATCAGCATCTAAAATAGCTGTTTGGTGTCCGCAGCGATTCATCATTACCGCCATGAGAGAGGTAACAAGAGACTTACCAACGCCGCCTTTACCACTTACAACTGCAATTACTTTTTTTACATGACTTAGTGCATTTGTTTGCTCTTTCATTGGTTCAGTTCTTGAGCCGCAGTCAACACCGCAAGAGCCGCAATCATGTGTACAGTTTTCTTCACTCATACCATTCATCCTTTCTATTGTATACTAATTTTGTATACTTAATATATTACTGCAATTTTATCTCTTTGTCAATCTTTTGTATCATACAAATTAAAACTCCATTTTGATGCTGCGTAAAAACAAATCGGACAATATTTGATCTGGATTTTTTTTATTGTAAAGAATATCATATACAGCCTTACATATAGGTAACTCAACGTGATATTCTTCTCCCAAACGCAGTAATGCCTTTGTAGTGGCTACTCCTTCAGCTAATTCGCCGTAATCCATACCTTGAACATATAATTCTCCAAATTTACGGTTATGACTAAATTCAGAAAATACCGTCGCCTGATAATCACCCAAATGTCCCAAACCGTAAGCTGTAATTTCTTTTCCTCCCATTGCGTGAATCAACCGTGCAATTTCACGGGTTCCTCGAGACATCAGAGCTCCTTTTAGCGCAGTTTTTCCTTTACCGTCAAGCATACCGGCAGCAATTCCAATTACATTTTTTGATGCTGCACCAATTTCATTGCCTAATAAATCATCGCCATAATAAAAACGTATTAAATGGCTTGAAAAAGAATGAACCAGCTGTATTTTGAGCGCTTGATCTTGGCTGTCAATTACCATACAATTCGGTATTCCACGGGTAAAGTCCTGCACATGACCGGGACCAACCCAAATAGCTAACGGACAATCGGTGTATTCTTTGGCTATTTCAGTTAAACGCTTACCCGTGTCAGACTCAATACCTTTCATACATAAAATCAAACATTTTTTACTAAGATCGCATTGCTCCAGTTCTTTCATAAAGACACGAAAGCTTTGTGCTGAGATGGAGACAACGATCATTTCTGCCCTTTCCACTGCTTCTTGCATGTCATCTGTTAAATATATTTTTTCATCTAAAGTCAATAAACCGTTAAAACGTGTTTGACGAAACTGCTCCAAATGCTTTGATCCTTTTCTGCCATACAAAGTGACTTGATGGGGTATACGCTCTAAATACCAAGCTATGAAGCTACCCCATCTGCCACATCCCATTACTGAAATCTTCACATTATTTGCTCCTTGTCATCGTAATTTGAAAGCATTTTACTGGTTGAAACATCATTACTTTATACTATAAAATGTTTTTTGTAGTATGCGCTTTATTGTAACATATTTTACAGACTGATACAATTAAAAACAATAAGCCTTTTTTACTCCCATTTTATATTTATAATGAATAAACATTGAGTTCGAACCAAAAAGTACTGCCATGACCGATCTGACTTTTTACACCATATGTTGCGCCTTGGTGCATATCCAAGATCGTTTTCACAATATGCAATCCCAAACCGGTTCCAACCGTTGCACGTTTATGATTTTTATTTACTTTATAATAACGCTCCCATATCTCATTCAGTTTGCTCTGCTCTATACCATCTCCAGTGTCGATTACTTCGATACGTACACGCTGTGGATAACTTTTATCCCCGGCAACCAGTATTTGTCTGATTGTTACCATTTTATCTTCTCCAATATAAGTCAAGGCATTATTGATTAAATTATAAACCACTTGAGATAGCTTTAAGGCATCGCCATATACAAACACATTCTGTTCTGCT
Source organism: uncultured Eubacteriales bacterium (assembly GCA_910577755.1). Classification (GTDB taxonomy): domain Bacteria; phylum Bacillota; class Clostridia; order Oscillospirales; family Acutalibacteraceae; genus UMGS1071. The sequence goes on from CAJTNL010000013.1 coordinate 46,682, forward strand.
TCAAATATAATTTTATACTCTGTTAATTTAGAATAACGTATTAAAATATCTTGAATATTTGCAGTTAAATTCAACACCTCTCCATTAAATGGAAGACTGCCTGATTGCAGTTTAGAAATATCTAGAACATCATTTACTAGAGTGGTTAAGCGTTTTGCTTCATCAATAATAATTTGTACATTTTCCGGTGTGTTTTCATTGGGAATATCACGCATGATCTCGGCATAACCAGTAATCATGGTTAAAGGTGTACGCAAATCATGAGAAATATTCGCAATCAGCTCACGCTGCAATGATTCCACTTTAGAAAGCTCTTTTGCTGCATAGTTCAGTGTATTTGCCAATTCCGCAATTTCACGATATCCCTTTTCTTCAAAGCATATATCGTATTGTCCCTGCGCTAATACTTTAGCCGATTTATTGATTTTTGTAATTGGTAATGATAAATTTTTGGCCAAAACCAAAGCCATAATAACAGCTAACACAATCATAATGACGGTAATCCAAATCAATTGTATCTGCAAGGTTTGTACTGTTGAAACCACCGGCGAAATAGATGAATTCAACATAATCAATAAATTCTCTCCATTTTCTTTCGATACTATTTTTGAATAAATAACACTTTCAACCTGATTGGGATCACCCATCGAATAAAATAAAAGCTCACTTCGACGCTCGTCAATCATCGTGCGCTCCACATACATACCACCGTGATTGTGCGTGATAGTATAGGCCCTTGCAAGCAAATAGGCAGACATATGGTGGATGATACAATTGGGCAAGGCATTTATTGAGTATAATTTTGAACCGTTTTGTGTGCAAATTACAACACAAATTTGTTTATCATTGGCTACAGACAGTATGATGGATTCTAGTTGCTCCGATTCAATATTTTCAGTGATGTCTTTCAAAGCACTTTCAATTTCATTAATTTTAATGGAACGATAAAAGGTATTTAGCAAACTGATTTGAAACACCCATAGTAAAATTAAAATTACAGCAATAAAAGCAATAAAAATTGAAAATATCTTCCAAAATACACTGACCCTTGCTTTCCGTTTCACTCTTTTAAGCGTAATATCATTCCACTTCAAACCGATAGCCCACCCCTCTGAGTGTAACAATAAATTTACTATATGCTCCTAAACTTTTTCTTAGTAATTTAATGTGTGTATCAAGCGTGCGGTCATCTCCGTAAAAATCATATCCCCATACATTTGTCAGCAACATTTCACGTGTAAGGGCAATATTTTTATTTTCTGCCATATAAAACAGTAAATCGTATTCTTTTGGAGATAAATCAATTCTTTCACCGTCAATTGTTACGATACGCGCCGTATAATCAATCACCAAACCTTCAAAAAAAACTTTTTCATTGGTTTGTGCTGGAGGTGAAGAACGTTTTATTATGGCTTGGATGCGCATCATTAACTCCTTAGGGGAAAAAGGTTTAACAACATAGTCATCGATTCCCAGTTCAAAACCATGAATTTTATCGTACTCTTCTCCACGTGCTGAAAGCATGATAACAGGTTTGTCAGAAATTTTACGTATTTCTTTTACTGCTGAAAACCCATCTAATTCAGGCATCATTACATCTATAATCAAAATTGAATATAAATCAGTATTTTGGCGACATAGCATAACAGCTTCCATACCATTGCAAGCTTCTGTTACTGTATATCCTTCAAATTCGGCATATTTGCGTATCATCTGGCGAATTTTTTCTTCATCATCTACTACTAAAAGGTGATACATAGGGCATATACCTCTTTTCTAAGTATTATGAAATTATTTTTATATTTTTATTATACAACATTTTAAAATATATTTGTTATTATTTTATTATATTTTATAAAATATTGATCGATCAACAAAAAGAGGGGAATTAAAAAATAGATATTGCATTAAAAATAAAAACATGAAAGTATAGTAGTAAGATAAAAGAAATTCGGAACATTAAGCTATCGAACAAAAGCAGATATATTTTAACCTTTTTAAGTTTAGCCTATGTTTGTATAAAGATAGAATTTAAGTTAAAAAATATGAAGTAAATGACAGAATCGTATTAAAAACAAGATATTTAAAATTTTTGTATTTGTTTATAATTATAATAGCCTAAAATAAATTAATAATTAAAAAATAAGATCATCGGTTTTTTCCGATGATCTTATTTTTAATTATTATAAGCAAATATATTAGTCGTTAATAGCAGTAACAACACCCGATCCTACGGTATGGCCACCCTCACGAATAGCGAAACGTAATCCCTCTTCAATAGCAATTGGAGTAATCAACTCAACATCCATTTCAACGTTATCGCCAGGCACACACATTTCTGTACCTTCTGGAAGTGTAATAACACCGGTAACATCAGTTGTTCTGAAATAGAACTGTGGACGATAGTTGTTAAAGAAAGGAGTATGACGACCTCCTTCTTCTTTTGTCAAAATATAAACCTGACCACGAAATTTTGTGTGAGGTTTAATGGAGCCTGGTTTAGCCAAAATTTGTCCACGCTCAATCTCATTTCTTTGCACACCGCGTAACAAAACGCCAACGTTATCACCAGCTTCGGCAAAGTCAAGAATTTTTCTAAACATTTCCAAACCAGTAACAACAACTTTTCTACTCTCGTCAGTCATACCAACAATTTCAACTTCTTCATTAACATTAATTTGACCGCGCTCAACTCTACCTGTTGCAACAGTACCACGACCTGTAATAGTAAATACGTCTTCAACAGGCATTAGGAATGGCTGATCACTCTTTCTTTCAGGAGTTGGAATAAATTCGTCAACAGCTTTCATCAAATCTAAAATGCATTTATACTCAGGAGCATTTACATCTGTAGAAGAAGACTCAAGCACTTTTAGAGAAGAACCGCGAATGATTGGTGTATCATCACCCGGGAAACCATACTCGTTAAGCAACTCACGAATTTCCATCTCTACCAAATCTAATAATTCTTCATCATCAACTTGATCAGCTTTGTTCATATATACAACAATGTGAGGAACACCAACCTGACGGGACAGCAAAATATGCTCTCTTGTTTGTGGCATAGGACCATCAGCTGCAGATACAACTAGAATAGCACCGTCCATTTGGGCAGCACCTGTAATCATATTTTTAACGTAGTCGGCGTGACCTGGGCAGTCAACATGAGCATAGTGACGATTTGCTGTTTCATATTCAACGTGAGATGTATTAATTGTAATACCACGTGCTCTCTCTTCTGGAGCCTTATCAATATTAGCATAATCAACAAAATCTGCCTCACCGTTTAAATTCAAAACCTTTGTGATAGCTGCCGTAGTAGTTGTTTTACCGTGGTCAACGTGACCAATTGTACCAATGTTTACGTGTGGTTTGCTTCTTTCAAACTTTGCCTTTGCCATTGGAAAATCCTCCCTTTTATAAAAATATAATAAAATATTATGAAAACCTATATCGACATTTTAACAATTCTGATATAGAAAATCAAGACTAACTGAGAAATTACTCACTCTTTTTTCCACGTTCAGAAATAATTTCTTCACCGACAGATTTTGGAACTTCACTATAATGTGCTGGTTCCATTGTATATTGTCCACGACCTTGTGTTTTAGAACGCATATCTGTAGCATAACCAAACATTTCTGACAGCGGTACCTCAGCATTGATCTGCTGTGCACCGGGTACTGCATCCATACCTAGAATCATACCGCGACGCGAGTTTAAGTCACCAATAACATCGCCCATATATTCCTCCGGAACAATAACGGTTACTTTCATAATTGGCTCTAAAAGAACGGGATCTGCTTTTTTAATCGCATCTTTCACTGCCATGGAACCTGCAATTTTAAATGCCATTTCAGAGGAATCAACCTCATGGTACGAACCATCATATAATGTTACTTTTATATCAACAACATTATAACCAGCTAAGGTACCGCTGAGTAATGCGCCCTGAATACCCTGATCAACTGCCGGAATGTATTCTTTTGGAATAGCACCGCCAACAATATTATTGACAAATTCATAACCTTTTGCAGGATTTGGTTCAATCCTGATTTTAACATGACCGTATTGACCTTTACCACCGGATTGCCTTGCATATTTAGTATCAGATTCAGAATTTTTGCGAATTGTCTCTTTATAAGCAACTTGAGGCTTACCGACATTTGCTTCAACTTTAAATTCACGCAAAAGTCTATCTACAATTATTTCAAGATGAAGCTCGCCCATACCCGCAATGATGGTTTGTCCAGTTTCTTCATCTGTATAAGCGCGGAAAGTGGGATCTTCTTCAGCAAGTTTTGCCAAAGCAATACCCATTTTTTCCTGACCAGCTTTTGTTTTCGGTTCAATTGCAACATGAATAACCGGCTCTGGGAATTCCATGGATTCCAAAATAATCGGATGCTTTGGATCACATAGCGTATCGCCTGTTGTTGTATTTCTCAGACCGACTGCAGCAGCAATATCACCAGCATAAACAATTTCAATGTCTTGTCTGTGATTTGCGTGCATTTGCAAAATACGACCAATTCGTTCAGAATTATCTTTTGTAGAATTATATACATTACCGCCCGCAGCAATTGTTCCGGAGTAAACACGGAAGAAGCATAATTTACCTACAAACGGGTCAGTCGCAATTTTAAAGGCCAGCGCTGAAAATGGTTCATTGTCAGAAGCTTTACGAGTATCCTCCTCACCTGTCTCTGGATTAACACCTTTCATATCAGGGATATCTAAAGGAGATGGCATATAAGCGACAATAGAATCCAACAATTTTTGTACACCTTTATTTTTATAAGAAGTACCGCAGCACACTGGAACCATATTGTTATCTATCGTTGCTTTACGAATACCTGCAATAATTTCTGAGGTTGTTAGCTCCTCGCCCATTAAATATTTTTCCATCAGAGCATCATCCTGCTCTGCAACCTGTTCAATTAGTTGCGTATGATATTCCTGTGCTTTTTCCAGCAAGTCGGCTGGAATATCTTCTACACGCATATCTTTACCAAATTCATCATAGAACACGTCTGCTTTCATTTCTACAAGGTCGATAATACCTTTAAATTCATCTTCACTGCCGATTGGCAATTGAATCGGAACTGCGTTACATTGCAAACGATCTTTCATCATTTGTACAACTCGGTAAAAATCAGCACCCATAATGTCCATTTTATTTACATAAGCCATACGGGGAACCTTGTATTCTTCTGCCTGACGCCATACAGTCTCAGACTGCGGTTCAACACCGCCTTTAGCGCAAAAAACAGTTACAGAACCATCCAAAACGCGCAGAGAACGTTCTACTTCAACAGTAAAGTCAACGTGACCAGGGGTATCAATAATATTAATTCGATGGTCCTTCCAGAAACAGGTTGTAGCAGCAGAAGTAATGGTAATACCTCTTTCCTGCTCTTGTGCCATCCAATCCATAGTGGCAGAACCGTCATGTGTTTCACCAACTTTGTGGTTTACACCTGTATAGAACAAAATACGTTCTGTTGTAGTCGTTTTACCGGCGTCAATATGTGCCATAATACCGATATTACGAGTCATCTCAAGAGATACTTGTCTAGCCATAATTTCCTCCTACATTGATAAGGTTGTGTTGGTATATCACAAAAACTACGATGAAATTACCATCTGTAGTGGGCAAATGCTCTGTTTGCTTCTGCCATTTTGTGTGTATCGTCACGCTTTTTAGCAGCGCCACCAGCACCGTTTACAGCATCAAGAATCTCATTAGCAAGTCTTTCCTTCATGGTTTTTTCAGATCTCAGTCTTGCATAGTTAGTCATCCAGCGAAGACCTAAAGTTTGTCTTCTTTCTGGACGAACCTCCATAGGAACCTGGTAAGTAGCACCACCAACACGGCGGGCCTTTACCTCTAAAGCAGGCATAATATTTTCCATAGCCTCCTCAAAAACCTCTAAAGGTTCTCTGCCTGTCTTCTCACGAACAATATCAAATGCACCGTAAACAATTTTTTGAGCAACACCTTTTTTACCATCGTACATAATATTATTGATCAAACGAGTAACAAGCTTAGATTGATATAGTGGATCAACTAAAACATCGCGTTTTGCAATAGAGCCTCTTCTTGGCATTTCTCTTCCCTCCTTCACATACATGATATCATAGGTACTCGAAAGATATACTCCCGTGGCCAGTACAGAGCGTAATCCACATATCAAACGATATATGTACGCTGCTGCAAGCAGCCTTTAGGTTTCTTTCAACTTAACCTTTGTTCAATTATTTTTTTGTCGCGCCTGCTTTTGGACGTTTAGCGCCATATTTGGACCGAGCTTGCATACGGTTGGCAACACCCTGTGCATCCAAAGTACCGCGGATAATGTGATAACGCACACCCGGTAAATCTTTTACACGACCTCCGCGAATCATAACGACGCTGTGCTCTTGCAGGTTGTGACCAATACCCGGAATATAAGCAGAAACTTCAATACCGTTAGAAAGTCTTACTCTGGCTATTTTTCTCAAAGCAGAGTTAGGCTTTTTTGGTGTAGCAGTTTTAACTGCTGTACAAACACCGCGTTTTTGTGGGGAATTCTGGTTAATTGCAACTCTTTTTTTAGAATTCCATCCTTTCAAAAGCGCAGGCGCCTTAGCTTTTTTTTCGGCAACCTGACGTCCGGTACGAACTAATTGGTTAAAGGTTGGCATAAGAAACCTCCTCTCTTAAAATTGATACGTGAAATTGAATAATTTCAATATCCACAGCAATTTAGTATTTACTTTTTAAGGTTAAACCCACTATACACATATGTGTATAGTGGGCAAAAGCTTAAAAGTCAAATACACTATCACAATTTAGTATTATATCATTAGATAGCATCACTTGTCAATACTTCATTTGTTGATTCAATTTTTACATCACTATAGCATTTCATGCCTGTTCCTGCAGGAACCAGTTTACCAATAATCACGTTTTCTTTTAGACCCAATAATGAATCAATCTTCCCTTTAATAGCAGCATCGGTTAATACACGGGTTGTTTCTTGAAAAGATGCAGCAGACAAGAATGAATCTGTAGCCAGAGAAGCTTTTGTGATACCTAAAAGCACTGAAGTATAAGTGGCCTCTTGAAGCTCTGTTTCGCCTGCCGCTATACGTTCACGTATAATTTTATTTTCGGCTTCTAATTCGCTTTTATCCACCAGTGAACTTGGTAGCAAATTGGTATTACCCGATTCATCAATGCGTACCTTTTTCATCATCTGCCGCACAATCACTTCAATGTGTTTATCATTAATATCAACACCCTGCATACGATATACACGCTGAACTTCTTGAATCAGATAATCCTGAACAGCCTGCGTACCGCTGATTGCTAGCACATCATGCGGATTTACTGAACCTTCTGTAATTCTGGCACCGGCTTTAATTTCATCTCCCTCTTTTACGGTAACGCGGGAGCCAAAAGGAATTAAATAAGATTTCTGATCACCAATTTCATTGTTAGTTACGACAACATGGCGGTTCTTTTTAATTTCTTCGAAAGACACAACGCCCCCTATTTCACTTATAATTGCTAAATGTTTTGGTTTGCGCCCTTCAAACAATTCCTCAACACGAGGCAAACCTTGTGTAATGTCTTCGGCACTGGCAACACCACCGGTATGGAAAGTTCTCATAGTAAGCTGTGTACCTGGTTCACCAATGGACTGTGCAGCAATAATACCAACAGCTTCACCAACATCAACAGGTTTACCGTTTGCAAGGTTTGCCCCGTAACATTTTTTACAAATACCATGTTTTGCACTACAGTCAAGAATAGAGCGAATTTTAATGGTCTCAATACCGCGGCTAACAATCATTTCTGCATCATGGTCATCCATTAACTTATCTTTTGATACCAATACTTCGCCTGTATTTTCATCAACAAAATCATGTAGCAAATATCTGCCAATCAAACGCTCAGACAGTGGTTCAATGGACTCCTTACCTTCACGGATATCAAATACTTCAAGACCCTTGGTTGTGCCGCAGTCATCTTCACGGATAATTACTTCCTGTGAAACATCAACCAAACGACGGGTCAAGTAACCTGAGTCAGCCGTTCTTAAAGCTGTATCAGCAAGACCTTTACGGGCGCCGCGAGAGGAAATAAAATATTCTAAAATATTCAGACCTTCACGATAGTTTGCACGAATCGGGATTTCAATCGTTCGACCAGATGTATTGGCAATTAGGCCACGCATACCGGCAAGCTGACGAATTTGGCTCATAGAACCACGGGCGCCAGAATCCGCCATCATAAATATTGGATTATAACGATTCAAATTCTGCTGCAGTGCACTAGTAACATCATTAGTTGCTTTTTCCCATGTTTTCAGCACTAGGTTATATCGCTCGGCATCAGATAAAAGACCCATATTGAATTCACTCGTAATTTCATCAATCTGGTCTTCTGCCGCTGCAATAATTTCTTTCTTTACTGGTGGAATAGTAGCATCGCAAACCGCAACGGTAATTGCGCTGCGTGTGGAATACTTATAGCCTTGCGCTTTAATTTCATCCAATACCTCTGCAGTCTTTACAGTACCGTGTACTTTAATGCACTTATCTATAATAGCACCCAGTTGTTTTTTACCGGCCAAAAAGTTAATTTCAAACTCAAACATGTAATTTGGGTCAGTGCGGTCAACATAACCCAAATCTTGTGGAACTGGACGATTAAAAATGATAC
>CAJTNL010000014.1 GCA_910577755.1 uncultured Eubacteriales bacterium
TCACTATCGTTGTTACCCAGCCTACCTGTACGGAGGACGGCAGTCGTGTAACCACCTGCTCCCGCGGCGACCATTCTTATACTGAAAGCATTCCGGCTTTGGGGCACGACCTCTCTACCGTTGTTACCCAGCCTACCTGTACGGAGGACGGCAGTCGTGTAACCACCTGCTCCCGCGGCGACCATTCTTATACCGAAAGCATTCCGGCTTTGGGACATGCTTTTTCTACTATGACAACTCCAGCAACTGAAACCAAAAACGGAAACATAATTACAACATGCTCTCACTGCGATTTTACTGATAATAAAATACTTGCTAAAAGAGAACCGCAGGTGGAACAATCACAAACGCAACCACCAACTACGAACTTTACCAGTTTTACAAACACTTCTCCCATAGATGGATATGCGGCGAATATAAGTCAGTTAAGTACATCTGTCACTTCATATATTAACGACACGATTAACCGTATTCTGGATTTACCTATGAAAACATTTATTCAATTATCCTCTTTTGGAAACATTAATGCATTAGACGCTGTATTAGGCACTCTTAGTCTGGGTGTAATTACAGTAAGTAGCGTAATTCTATATCCATACATATCAGTATTCAAATGGATTCATAAACAGAAAAAAGCAGCTATTCATCGCATATTCGGAGGTAAATCCTAATGACAATCATAAATTGGATTTCCATTTCGGTTTTAATTGTTTTGGTAGTAGTTTTTACCGTCGTAATTATTTTAGTAAAAAGAAAAGTACGTAATTATGAAGGTATCTGCGGTATTAATCACGGCAATGACGACGATCATTTAAATGATCGGTTACTCTAGTTTTATTTTGTTTATGTCGTTCACGACAATTTTTTGCATTTCATAACAAAAGGTTACCGGTACTATCATCTATAAGATATAATATAATTAGTAAAAGAAATTATAGGAAGTATTTAGAGGTTCTTGGTTACAAAACGGAAAGAATATTTTGAAAAAGTTTAATTGCATTTTTTTTGCTGCGTACTCCCCTATTAAGTACATTTTTTAATGCCCACATAAATAATTGTGTTGGATACCTGTATTATATAGAGTTGTACCGCAAACTTAAATTTTTGTTGCTCCGATCTATTATAGTAAAGTACATATCCCCCACCATTTTACCTGCAATTTTTCTCTTTATGATTAACGCATACTCACAATATTTCTAATCAGCATTTCTGAAAGCTGTTTGTAATTTCTTTTTTGTAAAATGGTCTGATAAAACTATTTACTATAATCCCTCTCTCTAATTATCTTGCAGCAAAAATTTTCTATTTATATAATTGTAAACAAGTTGCTCTAACAGAAGCGCTGAAAAAGGAAGATATATTATCTTCCTTTTTTATTTATTTTCGGTAAGAAGATTGATATACAGGCTACCTATCATTACTGTATATTGATTAATAGAATCCTACCTACACAGCAATTTATTATTGTTTATAAGCCAATTTAGATATAAAAGAAAGAACAAATCATCTTTCCTAAACCATGATATACTCAGCTATTTCAAATAAAATAACACTTTAAGCAAAATTATCATCGCAAAATTTTTTTGTAAAATTAAATCATGCAGCGCATTTGAAAATGCATATAACCAATCAATTACGTAAATACCAACCACATAAATAAATCTCCATACCACTTATTCTCTTGAGCAAATAAAATCTACCAAACTAAATCATACTTTTACAATATAGCTATATCAAATAGATTGAGGTAACTTTCGTTATCATACATACCCTAATATTTATTTTAAAACAAAGCTATCTTCTTGAGTTATGAACTATTTCAAGCTATAATAGCTTTAAATATAAATATATGAAATGAAATAGGAGATTGTATGAAGCACGCTTATTTAATTATGGTTCAAAAACAATCGGAACTTTTAGCATATCAACTACCTTTATTGGATCACCCTCGTTGCGACATTTATATACACATTGATAAAAAAGCTAATAAATGTAAACCTGAGTTGTTGAAAATGCTTGTAAAGAAATCTAATCTTTTCTTTGTAAACAGTATGGTAGTACGCTACGGCGCTTATAGTCAAATAGAATGTCAGATAGAGCTCATGCGAAAGGCGGCAAAGCAAAAATATTGTTACTATCACTTTTTATGCGACTGCGATTTACCGCTACGGACACAAGACCATATATTAGACTTTTTCAAAACCCATCAAGGTAGGGAATTTGTGCATATATATGGCAAAAATTTTAAAGACGGTATGCGAAGACGTGCCAATTACATGACCGAAGCCTATGATGCAAGCTTCAAATTATTCACTCATAAAACAGAAAAACTGGAATATCCATGGTCTCTGAGCACACAACTTAACCCAGAAACAATAATTTCTGCCAATGCCGGTTTTACTCTACAAGCAGGTATCAATGCCTGTAGTATAACCCATGATTTAGTCAGTCTGATTTTACTAAAAACACCGTGGTGTGAACAATATCTGTCTAAAATAGGCGGTGTCTGCGAATTATTTTTTCAAACAATATTATGGAATTCTATGATGAAACAAAATATTTACTACCACAAATATGATAATTGGTCTAATGCTACTATGCGCTATATAGATTACAGAAAAGGCAATCCCTATGTCTGGAAGAGTAAAGATTTTGATACACTGATTCGTTCTCCATATTTATTTGCAGGTCCTGTTGACAACAAAAAAACAAACAGTATTGCAAAGCAAATATACGATTACGTGATGGCAAAACGGAATGAATCTAAAAAGAGATAGTTGCGCCTGAATAAAAGTTTCACTTTTTGTAGGCGAAACCATCGGTGGGAATATTATCATGCCCCCATTTGCAAATTTCTTCTAAAATCGGCATCAAAGATTGCCCTCTTTTCGATAAGCAATATTCTACTTTAGGAGGAACCTGCGGATACTCATGACGAATGAGCAATCCGTCTCTCTCCAGCTCTTTTAATTGCGTAGAAAGCATTTTATGGGTTACCTGGCCTAATTCTCGCTTGATTTCACTATAACGCATGATTTCTTTCTTCCAAAGCCAGAACAAAATATGCATTTTCCATTTACCATTAAACAGTGAAACTGTATAAGCAAATGGTTGTATATTAATTTCCTTACAGTTCTTTAAATTTGGATTCATCATTTCAATACTTCCCTTTTTGATAGTATCTTACTTTTTAGTGCGTACTTGTTTTTATCTATATTTTATTTATAATTCTAATATAAAGTAAAAATAAAATCAACAATCGGAAAAAGGAGTTTTAACTATGAGATCTCAATTAAAAGAATATCAAGCAGTAGAAACAGCAGCCATGAAATTTGTAAAAAGCGTCGCGGAAGGAAACAGTACCTATGCCAAAGAACTGTTCTGTGACGAAGCTGTTTTATTCGGATATCTGGATGGTAATTTAGAACACGGATCAATTCAGACTTTTTATAATAACGTGGACCGGGTAGGAGGAGATCCAAACTTTACTGCACGTGTCGATGTAGTAGCCCTTGAGGAAACCGTAGCCGTTGTGCGCGTATTGGAAGAAAATTGGGGTGGCCGCATCAATTTTACTGATTATTTATTACTGTTAAAAATAAACGGGGAATGGAAATGTGTGGCTAAGGCATATAATCAAAATTCAGACACCATTAAATCAGAATAGTCGTTTGGCTTTCAGGACAAAATAAAAAACCGCTGTGCAGCATTGATACGATGCTCTACAGCGGTTACTTTTATAATTGTCTTATTTTTCGTCATTCCAAGAATACATTTTACGCAGCTTTTTACCAACAGATTCTAATTGGTGTTCAGCGCCCAGACGGCGGCAAGAGTTGAAGTGAGAACGTCCCACTTTATTTTCATTGATCCATTTAGATGCAAAGGTACCGTCTTGAATTTCACGGAGAACCTGTTTCATCGCTTTTTTAGTTTCTTCTGTAATTACCCTCTTACCTGTTTCATAATCACCAAACTCAGCAGTATCAGATATCGAAGATCTCATCATAGAAAAACCGCCTTTATAAATCAGATCCACAATTAGTTTCATTTCATGTACACACTCAAAATATGCACTTTCCGGTTCATAGCCCGCCTCTACCAATGTCTCAAAACCAGCTTGCATTAAAGCAGTTACACCGCCGCAAAGAACAGCCTGCTCACCAAACAAATCAGTTTCTGTTTCTACTCTAAAAGTTGTCTCTAAAATACCGGCCCTTGCACCGCCAATACCAGCCGCATATGCAAGCCCAATATCCTGCGCTTTTCCAGTAGCGTCTTGATGGACAGCAATCAAACAAGGCACACCTTTACCTTCTACATATTCACTGCGTACCGTATGACCAGGACCTTTCGGTGCAATCATCAATACATCAACATCTGCCGGCGGTACAATTTGTCCAAAATGAATATTAAAGCCATGTGCAAACATCAACGCTTTACCTGCGGTTAGATTTGGCTCAATACTTTGTTTATACATATCTCCTTGTTTCTCATCAGGAATTAACACCATAATTACGTCGGCTGCTTTTGCCGCATCAGATGCTGTCATAACTTTTAAACCAGCCTGCTCTGCTTTTGTCCAGCTTTTGCTGCCCTCATAAAGTCCAACCACAACATTCACGCCACTTTCATGCAGGTTTAACGCATGAGCATGACCTTGACTTCCATAACCCATAATTGCTACTGTTTTGCCTTTTAATACATTAATATCACAATCTGATTGATAAAAAATCTTTGCCATTCAAAATATCCTCCTAAAGTTTGATGTATTCTTAAATATATTTTTACGTCTAATTGCTAACTATTTCAGCGCTGTAGAAGAGCCTCTCTCAAGCGCGACTGTTCCGGTACGAACCAGTTCTTTGATACCATACGGTCTTAATAAACTAATCATAATTTCAATATTTTCTAAAGTATCAGCATACTGCAGCGTCAGAGAATTATTGGTTACATCTACAATACGGGCATGCATTTGCTCTGCTATTTTCATAACCTCTAAACGCTGCTTAGTATTGCAGGCAACCTTTACTAACATCAATAAACAGCCTACATAATCGCCAGATGTTGTTAGATTTTTCACTTTGATAGATGCAATCAGTTTGTTAACCTGTTTTTCCACCTGCTCAACAATTTGTTCGTCTCCTTCGACCACTATAGTGATACGAGAAATAGCTGGGTTTTCTGTTACACCAACAGCCAAACTATCTATATTAAATCCTCGGCGTGAAAATAAACCAGAAATCTTAGATAAAACACCCGGCTGATTTTCAACCAATACTGAGAGGGTATATTTCATCATCAGCACCCCCTTTATATAGATGGCGTGTCAGGGTCTACATCACACACCAAAACATAAGCTTCTTTCGATTCCAGCATTTCTTTAGCCAACCGATTTGCTTCTTGATTATTTTGTGCAAAAGCAGCCTTAATGCCATAAGCCTGAACAACTTTCACAATATCAGGATCACCATCTAAAGGTGTAGCAACATAACGTCCTTGATACATCTTATCTTGCAACTCCTTTACCATGCCCAAATATTTATTGCGCATTACAATCAGTTTTAAGGCAATACCAGTCTGGTTGACAACCGCCAGTTCGCACATGCTCATCTGAAAGGAACCGTCTCCGCAAACAGCGACCACTTGACGTTTCGGTTTTGCCAACTTAGCGCCGATTGCCGATGGAAGCGCATAACCCATAGTTCCCATACCGCCGGAAGTTAAGAATCTTCCGTCTTTAGTATTAAAATGATTGGCTGCCCAAATCTGGTTTTGTCCTACATCGGCAGTTAATATGGCGTCATCTTCCATCATATCAGAAAGGTCACGCATAAAAACCCGAGGCTCTACAAAATCAGTTCGCGGTTCTCCCCTCAACGGTGTTGCATTTCTGTCAGTCTGCATCTTAGTTAGCCACTCATCACAAGAGCAGGGCTTTATAGTCTCTGTAAACTCCTGTAAAATAGATTTAATATCTCCTACAATTGGAATTTGTGCAGCAATATTTTTGCCAATTTCCGCAGGATCAATATCAATATGTATAATAGAAGCCTTAATACTATTTGGACTTGGAATCGTTCTGTCACCAACCCTGGCACCGCAAAGCACAATTACATCGGCTAAATTCATCATGCGATTCGCATAAGATTTTCCGTGAGAACCAATCATACCAAAATAATGATCATTATCCATAGGTATAACGCCCAAGCCCATCATCGTTGTAACTACAGGTATTCCTGTTTTCTTTGCAAAAGCAATAATTTCATCTCTTGCTCCTGCGGATACCACACCCCCGCCGCAGCATATTACCGGACGTTTAGCTGATTCAAGCAGTTTTGCTGCTTTTTTAATCTGCATACTATGTCCTTTGGTACGAGGTTTATAACCTATAATTTCAGCCTTTTCCGGATAAATAAATTCTTTGGCCTGAGCCAGCTGCGTATCAAAAGGAACATCAATTAAAACAGGACCTGGACGTCCGGTAGTGGCAATATGGAAGGCTTCTTTAAAGACGCGTGGAATATCCTCAACATTCTTTACAAGATAACTGTGTTTTGTAAATGATTCACATGCACCCGTAATATCCGCTTCCTGAAATACGTCGCGCCCTAACAGTTCAGAGTTTACCTGACCTGTAATTGCAACAATCGGAATAGAATCCATATATGCAGTAGCCAGTCCTGTAATCAGATTAGTTGCTCCGGGACCGGACGTTGCAATGCAAACGCCGGCCTTACCGCTGGCACGGGCAAAACCACTGGCCTCATGAGCACCATTCTGCTCACTTCTGACAAGAACATGAGCAATCTCCGTTTTTATTAAATAATCGTAAAATGGGCAAATAACCGCACCTGGATAGCCAAATGTAATGGTTACCTTTTCCTCCTGCAAGCATTTTACCATCATTTCTGCTCCACTTATCACAAAATAGCCCTCCTTTCAGAATATATGATACCCATTATTATAGTATGTTTAGGGGGGTAAGTCAACGTCATTTCTCATATTCCACGAATTCTAATAAGGTTTCCAAGAAAATTTTATAGCTATTGGTCAAAATGTCATAAATTACAGCATTTAATATAGTAAAAAATTTAAAATCGCCAAATTTATATACCAATATGTACAGCATTAGGCGCACTGTTTATAATTGCCAAAGAAAACTGTTTTGCTTGTTCATTACTTGCAAATACTCTTAACGGAATACCCATCTCACCATGCTCGGAAAACAATAAATAGATAAACTGCTTATTTACTTCTATTTTTTCAATCTCCTGAAATAAAATCTCAGACTCTCTGTCAGGCGTTACAATCTGTAGCCCGCTATCTATAATTTCAACGGTGGTTTTAGGCATAAGGGTCTCTTTATTTGCACTGTACAACAACCGCCTAACAGATTGTTTCATTTTAAACTTGGTAAACAACAAAGATCCAACAAAGATTAAAATTCCTAATGGACAAAAAATAAAATACATATAAAGCTCAAACTTTGTAAACCACGCCACCACTAAAATTAACGCTTCGTAAACGCAGGCTACCAGTACTGCTCTGGACACTACGCTGCCCGATTTGCGAGTCATGCGAAGCATATTATAGTCATACAATTCTTTCTCCACCATTTGATATGTAATTTTCAATTAAAATTCACCTCGTTTTTTTCATTTTACCATAATAAAAAGGCAAATAAAAGAGGAAGGCCTAAAAGTAGCATTATATATACAGCAAAATTTTATTTGCAATAACAAGCACATTGACAAAATAATAAATCTATTATAAACTATTTTTATTCTAGTTTTCTTAAACTGACACCATATGCCCCCTTAGTTAAATAGATATAATAAGTTCTTTCTAAGAAAGTGTCCCAACGCTTACCTTGGGAGGATAAAGGAAATGTTGGGAGTTCTACAATTTCATAGCTTTTATAAATGTCGCTATAGCTCAGCTGGATAGAGCGACCGCCTCCTAAGCGGTAGGTCGGAGGTTCAAATCCTCTTAGCGACGCCACCCCGTCGAAATCCCTGTAAAATCAAGGTTTTCGGCGTTTCTTATTTTCCAAGAGAAATCGGACAAGCAGCAAAGTGCGATTAGCAAAAGCCCATGTTACTAATCAAACGTACCAGAAAAAAGTTGGACTTTGATTCTTTATTCATCGGTTACCCCGCTTCGACTTGCTAATGAGCAGCAGGATTTTTACCGATTATCTAATCAAAATACCCTTCCTGCTAATTTTAAAAAATGTTCCCGAAGATGGTTTCGCTGTGCTGCTACAAGATATGGTAAACTTAACAAGTCTTTTCTCGCTTTTGTATATATGGCAGCGGTCATGATTTGGTTACTTTAACGATCTTACTGCATTTTTTAACAAAGCCTAGTTGCAAGGAGTTTCCTATACCATTTAACGATACTTGGCTCTAAAGTCTTATCAAGCGATTTTAATACCGCCAATCCTTATACCTATCCCAAGTGCGGGAATATTTAAATAGTATTTTCCAATTTTCCAACCGAGTCAGTTTTCATATAATTTTGTGCCATAATTTTTATTGCTATAGAAATTAATTGAGTAAATTTATAGATACGTAAAAAACACGACAGTCTTGCCCAATATGGGATTAAGACTGTCGTGTAACAGTTATTTTTTAATAAACTCTCTCAACACGTGCGGAAGAGAATATATCATTAAAATTGTTTCCTACCCAATTAGTAGAGGATGTTAGAACCAAAGACTTTCCTTGGCAGTTAGCATGTTCATAAAGCGTAACTTTATAGCCGTGTGTAACTAGAACTGATGAAACTGAATCATTGCCGACGCTACCCCAATCCCAGTAATTGCTTACCCCTAATGGCAACGTGACTTTATCTCCGGAATAGTCACCATCTTTATAAAGAGTCACGGAATAATTATCAGCATTATATTTTGGAAGTTTAATAGATGCCATAATTGGCGCATGATCACTAGCATCTCTATCAGGCCATACGTCTTTTTCAACAACGAACCGACCGGTAATTCGTGCAGGTGTGGTCGCATAAATATTATCTATTTTCCACTCAGGTACAGACGGAAAATTGTAAGATGGAGCATTCCAAATATTTTGAAGAAAATAAAAAGCAGGGATCGTTCCAGGAACTGCATTCATGTCGCCTATATAAAGAACGGTAAAAACACCTAAACGGGCTGCCAATAACTCTGTCTCTCTTTTCAAGATTCCTGCTTGTTTTCTTGCAAGATTTAAATCAAGGCTTAAGTGTGCGTTTGCAACCACTAGTCTGGTACCCGTGGCTTTATGCTCTAAAACCGATAAGGTAGCACCACGAACATTAGTCTCACCGTCTAGTTTTCCCTGTTGAAAAACATTACCATCGTGTAGCCAAATTGTCTGAGATGTTAAATGGTTAAATTTACTTTTTTTATAGTAAATACGATTAGCATCGGGAATTGACGTATTACCATATATTGGATGAAAAAGTGTCGATGGACCAAATAAAGGATCTCCATTCACGCCATACTCAGATTGCAAAACACTTGAGTATACTTGGCTGAAAATAATGGTTTCCTCGGATGTACCTAAAATATCAGGTGAATACTCTTGAATCATTTGAACTTGCCTTGGAGCACGAACCCAAGCCTTTTGATCATGGGGTAAAGAAAAACGTTCGTGGATAGCAGCCAATTCACCCTTTACATTGTAAGACATTACTGTGATAGATTCCTCATCTTGTACCGGAAGTCCCTTAGCACTTGCCTGCAGTGGAATGATGCCAGTAAATACACTTACCAAAAACACCATAGATAGTACAGAACACAGCATTTTTTTCATAAAATTCCTTTTTTTACACACATTATTCATTTTTTCACTCTCCTTCATTATAAAGTACTATAATAAAAGCTATTTGTCAAGATATAGTACTTAATTTTTGCAATACCTAACAATTTAGTTTATAGTACGCAGAATATCTATTAAGCCTTATTTAAAAAATGCAGTAAGATCGCCAAAGTAACCAAATCATAACCGCTGCCATATATAGAAAAGCGAAAAAAGACTTGTTAAGTTTACCATATCTTGTAGCAACCTGGTGAAACCATTGAATCCTCCGGAAGAAGTATTCAACGAATTGACACCCTTTGTACAGGTAATAATCTACCACCCTCAGTTCTGTCGCTTTCTAATTACCTGTTAAAAACAACATCTGAAAATGTCTATTTTTAGTTATCAGCAGGTAGTAATGCTCTCACACCGAGAGTTTGCAAAAACCAGTAATTTCAAGAAATATATAGTAATTGCTATCGGTTGCTTGAGCAGAGTTAGCGTCACTCCTAAGGGCTAGTTGTGTATTCGATTCACGCAGGGGGCGCCACATCTGCGGTGGGCAAATTGTCCTCCGCACTTTTTTACGCTGCGACTTTCCATCTTTGTAACATTGTTTCAAAACACCACGTTACTTATAATACTGATGCAAACAATTTTCCTATTAGGCTTATAAAAACAATTCCAATGCTTTGCTTTTCATGAAAACTTTGTTATAATGGCAGTAACATTTACTATGTAGAAATGATGATTATATTCATCTAATAGAAAAGAGGTATCCCTTGAAGAACACACCATTATACCAAATACCAAATCTCTCGTTTCGCTATGAAACTCCTGCACGTTCGTTAAGAAAAACATCTAATAAAGTTGGATTTATGTTATGTGCTACCGTTGCTGCTATATATCTGATTTCTTTTGGGGCTCAATTATACTTAATTGGCATCGGCTACCGGTCTGGATTACCTAAAGAATCTGTTGCTGTTTTAAACTATCTGTTCAGTGGTATGGTAGGCTTGTTAAGTATGGCAATACCTGCTGTTTTGCTAATGCTAATTTGCCGCATCCACCTTTCAAATACAATTGTTTCTCATCGAGTTAAGCCTTTAAAGGCAATTTCGTACTTTTTTATTGGAACAGCCGTTTGCCTTCTAGCTAACTTTCCCGCAAATTGGATTTCTTTGCTATTTCAAAGCTTTGGCTTTCAAGGATCACCTCCGTCCATTCCAGTAGTACATTCTGCGCCAGCCTACATTATGAGTTTTTTAACAACCGCCGTCATTCCTCCCTTTGTCGAGGAGTTTCTATGCCGCGGTATTATTCTAAGCTGCTTTCGTAAATACGGAGATACATTTGCCGTTATTGCTTCCGCTTTTTTATTTGCTCTGCTTCACCGTAATTTTGCACAAATTGTCTTTGCGTTTATCTGCGGTCTGGCATTAGGTTTGGCTTTGGTCAAAACTAACTGCATATGGATTCCGACTGCCATTCATATGCTTGTTAACAGCTTCTCTGTTTCTTTAAATATCATACGCTCTCATTTTAGTATCGCTGTTTATGCCGCCGTATTTTATATATTTATACTAGTATTCGTCCTCGCCGCTCTGTTTTCAGTATTATATCTGGTGCTCAAAAGAAAAGAAATTGCCGCCCCCATTCCAAAAATTTTGTCCTTTAGAAGTTCCATGGGGAATTTATTTGCAAACCCTGGTATTCTGATTTTTACCGGAGCGTGTATTCTGTTGTCGATAGCCAATTTAGGTATATTCCCAACATGATAACATACATGAAGCAAGCCTTATCTCTGGCAAGGGAAGCAGCAAAAGAAGGCGAGGTACCTGTAGGCGCCGTAGTGGTAAAGGACAGAACAATAATTGCAACCGGCAGAAATCGCCGAGAACAGAATAAAAATGCAATTTGTCATGCAGAGATAGAAGCAATTGATAAAGCCTGCAATATTTTGGGCGGCTGGCGGCTATGGCAATGTGAGTTATATGTTACGCTTGAACCCTGCCCCATGTGTGCCGGTGCAATCATAAACGCACGCATACCAAAAGTGATTTATGGTGCAAAAGACGCTAAGGCGGGCTCTTGCGGCTCAGTAGTAAACTTGTTTGAACTGCCGTATAACCATAAACCAGAAGTAATTGGCGGTATCATGGAGGAAGAATGCCGTTTACTGTTACAAAACTTTTTTCGTTCCCTGCGTATGAAAAACGCTTCCAAACCAAAATGGAAACCACCACAAGTACTATAGAAAGAGGCGGACACTAGGTGTCCGCCTCTTTCTATAGTACTTGTGGTCCAAATTTTCATTTATCTTTCTGCTGTTGATTTTTATAATCATCAAAAAATTGATCCCAATCCACTTCTTCTGTTTCTGCTTTATCACCATACTTCAATAAAAATTCCATATCTTGCTTCGCATCTGCCGTTTCTTTACTCGGCATCTGCGTCGATTTTGCTGTTGCTTTTCCTTGCTGCTCTTGCCTGCTCTCTATTTTGGTAATCTGCTCCTTAAAAGAATCTCCCCGCCTGAGCGTTACTTCTTTAGTATAATCCGTATCATGCAAAGATGCATCATGTGATTCTGCCGGCCTTTTTATATGTTTATAAATAAACTGTGAGTAAATAAAAAATGCAATGCCCAATATACCTAAACCTACTGCAATACATCCCCAAATAAAAATACTATGTTGACCAATACCATTTGCTAAAGGAGAGTTCAGTACCGGTGTACCCTCAGTTGTTTCATTAATTGTGTGTGAGTTTTCTTCAGACGATACGTTGAGTAATGCGTCCCAATCCTGAGAGCTCAATATCTCAGATTCATCATCTTCCGCCGTATTGGAAGAAATATTGTTTGTTCTAGGTTTTGACACCATTCCCCCGGTTGCAAAGACTGCTGTTGACAGCATACAAATGACTGTAAGTACAGTAATAAAGGCAATTGCAATATGAACATTTGCCTTATATTGATTGAATCTCATGAAAATATCCCATCCTATTATAAAACATTGATTAACTGTCATATATGTAACGGCTATGTACATGACATATGGTCTATCCTATCACTTTACCAACAGAATTACAACAATATAATATCCATTTTTCACTTTTTTACCCTTCGTTTACATATCTAATCCGTATACTCTGCTATAAAAGTCTATTAGGAATTGAGCAAACGATAAATTTCTCCCTTTTTACAGCTTGTCTCCTTAGCAGCTTTTTTAGCCGCTTCCGAAGCTGACAGACCCTCCTCCATATAAACTTTAGCCCGTTGAGCCGCTTCCTCTACCGTCGGTATAGTCTCATTTTGTTCAGATGCACCCTCAATTACCAAAACCAGCTCACCCTTAACTATTGCCTGTTCATAACGCTGTGCCGCTTCCTGTAATGTCGTACGAATAATCTCTTCATGAATTTTGGTAAGCTCCCGTACGATTACAATATTTCTATCACCCCACGCTTCAAGCATGTCATTCAAAGTTGCAGACAATTTGTGGGGCGCCTCATAAAACACCATGGTTCTGCGCTCATGTTTCACTTCCTCTAAATGCTCTTTACGCCCTTTTTTATTCATACTTAAAAAACCTTCAAAAGTAAAGCGTCCTGTGGGCAAACCCGCCACTGCCAAAGCAGAAATAACTGCTGTAGGTCCTGGTACTACATAAACAGGAATACCACGCTGTGCACACTGTGCCACCAGCAGCTGCCCCGGATCAGAAATAGCCGGCATACCAGCATCGGAAACCAGCACGCAGGTTTCCCCTGCTTGTATCCTTGTGCAAATCATATCGCCACGCTCTATTTTATTATGCTCATAATAACTAACCATGGGCTTTTTAATTCTAAAATGATTAAGCAATTTTATAGTTACACGTGTATCCTCAGCTGCAATAAAATCACATGTTTTTAAGGTCTTAATTGCTCGCGGAGAAAAGTCAGACAAATTCCCTATAGGCGTACCCACCACTATCAGTTTTCCTTCCAATATCTGCTACTCCCTCCGCTCTTTATAATCACCGTATATACGCATCATTTCTTCTGAAAAACCACCATCTATCGCTTCTATCAGGAGAGTAGGTTCTACTGTCATACCACATCGTCCCCCTTTTCGTCCCTCCAGCAAGAACAAACTAGGCGCTTTAGACAAACGCTGTTGCACCAAACGCAGTCGTTTTGGCTGTATGCCTGCTTTCTCCATAGAATACATCACATCATATAATCGCTGCGGACGCTGGCACATGCAAAGCTTACCACCGTATCTTAATAATTTTGCCGCAACACAGCAAATATCATCGGCTGTACAGGCACCCTCATGTCTAGCGATTCGCTTGCTTTTATCAAAACTTAGTAAGCCGCTACCTGCCTCTTGATAAGGCGGATTACAAGCGATTAAATCTAACTCACAGGTAAAGGGAACCACGCCTGCCTTTAACGTAGTTAAATCCTGATGTACTAAGGTAATTTGATCTTCCAAATTGTTTCCTCGCAGCGTTTTTTCCACCAGCATGCAAGCGTTCTCTTGTAGTTCAACGGCAAAAATATGCTTTGGCATGTAAGTGTTACACCAAATTAAAGGAATGGTTCCACATCCTGTTCCAAAATCAGCACAAACATCCTTTCTGCGCGGAGATGAAAAGTGTGCTAATAGAATTGTATCCGTATTAAAACAATGCTGTTTTGATACGAGAACAGCATATCTTGATGAAATAGGCTCCCACCGCACATCGTTTAATTTCATATATTACACTCCTTACAGTTATATATTTCTCTTACAGAAAAAAGGCGATGCTTATAGCACCACCCTTTTGTTCCGTAGCACAATTATACCGGTTGCGGAGCATCTACCGGACAAACCTCTGCACAGACACCGCAATCAATACATAAGTCCGGATGAATGACATAAATTTGATCACCCTCTGAAATAGCGGTTACAGGACATTCTGCCTCACAAGCACTGCAAGAAATACACTCTGTCTGAATGTGATATGCCATTTTGAGACACCTCCATACCTAACTTTATTAATTTTATCATAGTTCTACAAAAAATCAATACAAGACGGCTGTATTTAAATATGAAACATACTGTATCATAATATAACAAATTTAGTTGTTTTCCAGCCCTTTAAGCTGCTCCAATTCTTCTTTATTTACCCGAATATGACCATCTTTTATCACTTTTATATCTTTAACATGAAACGTCATCGGCGCTGCGTCTCGCGCTTTATCTAAACGAACCGTTATTTGACCAGTTAATAAGTTCTGGTCAATAATGGTACCTTTCCCGTCTGGTGTTGATACAACTGCATTAATTTTCGGCATGGTACGCAACAAATCGGTATAAGCCTCCTGCTCAAACTTCAAACAACACATCAAACGACCGCAAGTTCCTGAAATTTTTACAGGATTTAAAGATAAACCTTGCTCTTTCGCCATTTTAATAGAAACCGGCTGAAAACCGCTTAAAAATGTGGAGCAGCAAAACGGCTTGCCGCATACACCTAGTCCGCCTAGCATTTTAGCTTCGTCACGCACGCCGATTTGACGCAGTTCAATACGAGTGCGAAAAATAGATGCTAAATCTTTTACCAGTTCACGAAAATCCACGCGTCCATCTGAAGTAAAGTAAAACAGAATTTTACTGCCGTCGAAAGTATAAACTACATCCACCAACTTCATATCCAGTCCATGCTGCGCTATTTTTTTCACCGCAATCTCAAAGGCCTGCTTTTCTTTTTGATGATTCTCCTCTACCTTTTGTAAATCTTCCTCAGTTGCAATACGAATCACTTGTTTTAACGGTTGTATTAAGTTTTCATCAATAATTTTTCTACGCTCCAGTACAACTTTTCCACATTCAATACCTCTTGAGGTTTCCACAATAACCATACTATCCTTGTATACGTTTTCATCAACCGGATCAAAATAATATATTTTTCCTGCATCCTGAAATCGGACGCCAACTATTTCTGCCATGTTATTCCTCCCATACCTGCCGTATGTTATATTATCTGCCAACAGCCGCACGCAGTTTTGTGCACAACGTCGTTACT
The DNA here is from genome assembly GCA_910577755.1 of uncultured Eubacteriales bacterium. Taxonomy (GTDB): domain Bacteria; phylum Bacillota; class Clostridia; order Oscillospirales; family Acutalibacteraceae; genus UMGS1071. The sequence continues at coordinate 15,863 of CAJTNL010000014.1, forward strand.
AAAATTCCCATATTTGCATGAAAAACCATTGCATCCTGCGCTTGTCTAATAATCTCCAAAAGCTGAAATAATTTTACCTGTGAAATTTTACGGCATAACTGCTCTACCTGCTCCTTGTGAGAAGACATAAAATACGCCCCTCCTGCACGCTGCACGCAAGCGTCACGGAATATCAGCATCAACTGTTCCAGTACAGCCTCCAGCATTTCTTTATCTTTTATCAGTGGCGCTGTCACCTGTAATACTTCTATTTCCTGTACACTGAGCAAAGCCTGCGCAATTTCCCCTGCAATACGCTTTGCTTCTGAACTTTGCACCGGATCGCTCTCCAGAGTAATAATTTGCGCACGGGAACAAATGGTTTGCAGCAAACTTCGTGCTGTATCACAAGTAAGAATAAACACCGTTTCTGCAGGAGGTTCTTCCAACACTTTGAGCAAAGCATTTTGTGCTTCAGCCGACATGCTTTGCGCCCGTAACAACAAATATATTTTAAAACCTCCCTCTTGGGAGCGTATATATGCATCACTGCGAACCGCACGAATCATATCGACTTTAAAGGAACGGGGAGCCATTCCCCCCTGTGCTGTATAAATATCGGGGTGTGAACCGGCTTTTGCTTTCACACAGCCTCCGCATACACCGCAAGGCACATCCGTATCTGAACAACACACCATAGCGGCAGCCAGCGTTTGCGCCAACCGTTCAGTTTTTTCACAATCACCCTCTATGATCAAAGCCTGCGGTATACGATGATGCTCAAACATCACATTTAGCGCTTGTACAATTCTCTGTGAAACACCGAAAGCCTCAAAATTCAATATACCCAAGCCCATATCTCCCTTTCAATCACTAAGCTATAGTTATCTATTTTACCACTTTTACAGTCAGAAATCTATAGTGAATCAAAAACCGCACAATTTCTTCTGTAATCATCTCTCCGGGCATGACAACCGGCACTCCCGGAGGACATGGACAGGCTGCCGACGCCGCTATTCTTCCAACGCTCTCGTTAACAGGAACTTCCTCCCACGATGAAAACACGGCTTGTCGTACCGTTAACACCGCTTCAGGCAATAACGGAAGCGTATCGCCCACTGCAAGCGGCTCTTTTTTCGGCAAAGCCGCTATAGCTTGTTCCACACGGAGAAAATCATGCTCTGTATGAAAAGGTGTAGCAATTAATACCAGATTGGCGCTATCTGCATACTCCGGCTCTACCAAATGAGCACGAAATACCTCTGCGGCTTGTTCTCCTGAAAGACCCAAAGCCGCCGTTTGGAGTGTAATACGAGTGGGATCTGTTGTACCTTGAGGCAAAACAAGTCCATGTTCAACCGCATAGGTTTTGATATGGTCCACACGCCGCTTTAAACATTCATAAGCCTCACGGCCCTCGACCTGCGCCCACTGCATACACAAGTCTAAAGATGCCATAACGGGATAAGAAGGACTTGTAGAACCAAACAGCGCCATAGCATCCTTTGCATCAGCGGCATACGTCTCGTCAGCAATATGCAGCCACGCTCCCCCTGTTAATACAGGTAGAGTTTTATGGGCAGAACAAGCGGTCATAGCCGCTCCCTGGTGAATTGGATGCTCCCCTCCTGTCAAAAATAAATGTGCACCGTGGGCATTATCCACAAGCAAAGGCACGTCATACTGTTTACACACATCCGCAATTCCACATATATCCGATAGTACACCAAAGTAGTCGGGACTGGTAATATAAACTGCAGCCGCGTCGGCGTGTTGTTCCAGCAGAAATTTTACGTCACAAGGGTAAATTCTTCCGGGAAATCCCTGTCCCGCATCTGCTCGGGGCAGTATCCATATCGGTTGTAAATCCAGTAGCGCCATAGCGTGTACTGCACTGCGATGTAGTACACGGTCTATTAAAATCGTTCTTTTTCTATTTTTTGCCGAGACAAGGCGTAACATAGCTTGTATACATAATGTACAACCTCCGGCAGAAAATAACGTACGGGCAGTAGCCATTGCTTTAGCAGCCCGTTGTTCCGCCTGTAAAATGGCACCGTTGGCTTCGTATAAGCTATCGGTATCGGGTAATTCCGTCACATCCAGCAATAGTAAGTCTTCAAGAAACGGCAATTCCTTTCCGGAATGCCCTGGTGTATGAAATGCGGATCTTCCCAATTGCCGATGTCTCTGTAAAGCCTCATATAGCGGCGTTTGGTTTCGCATTTATCATTTCTCCTTCCTCTTTATTTTTATTATCCTATGAAACTGGCTGATTTTCAAGCTCTCCTTGCATTTACAAAAAATACCGTGCATAAATGATATCATAGCTCAATCATTCATACACGGTGACACGCACAAAACACTTTGTAATGGTTAGCAATTCTGACTAAATCAATAGCTTAGCCAAATGAACATCCAGATGCTCTGCTAAATCAATTAAAGTTGCAAAAGACATGCTCACCTCCATATTCGGCGCTTCAATATAGCTCAAAAATGCCCGACTAATATTCATCTGTTTTGCAAGCTGCATTTGTGTTAATCCCTTTAATTTTCGGTATTTTGCAACATTCATGCTCAATATACGGTAATAATTAATTTTTTCATATTCCATTTTACATCACCCCTACTTTAAGTAGTATATCGGTATCATATCACACTTTAAGTAGTAAATCAAGAAAAATTCCTACTAATTGTAGTATTTTTTACTATTTAATACATTGCGTCGAGGCAGCTTTATCCATTTTATTACCGATAACTATTATAAAGTATGGACAAAAACTGCTAAAAAATACTATGTTACCGCTGGATTTCAAATCATGAATATAGAATAATAAAGCCAACACAGCAGCATTAAAAAGCTAAAAATTGCTCTGCAATTTTCTTTATGCTATAATATGAAGAGAGGTGATTGCCATGGATTATCGCGAAAGATTGCGGGAGCTGCGTATTGAAAATAAAAAAGGGCAAAAAGACATTGCTTTTTTGTGCAATGTTTCAGACGCCACCGTAGGGCATTGGGAGAAAAAACGCAGACACATGACGATAGACTGCTTAATTAAACTATGTAAATATTACAATATTAGCTCCGATTATATATTGGGCTTTTCGAATATTCAGATGAAGTTAACCGATTTGCATACCGAGGAAGACCATAGTTCGAATCATCAACAGCAAAAAAGTTCCTAATATAGCAATTGTAAGACACCCAATATATACAATAAGTATATTGCATTTATAATAATTTTACAGTATATAATTTTCTATTTATCTTACTTTTTTATACCATAATAGGTCAATTTGACATAATAATAATGGTGATAAAAATGATGTCCAGGTTAAAACAACTTCGATTAGAAAAACAATATACACAAATCAAAATGCAAATGCTGACAGGTATTGACCAAAGTGATTATTCCAAACTTGAAAACGGAAAGCGATATTATACTTTTAAGCAATGCAAAAAAATTGCAATTGCTCTTGAAACCAGCATGGACTATTTGGCCGGATTAACCGACGAAAAGCAACCTTACAGATAATATGAATAAATATAGCTTATACTTTTTGGGCTGAAGTTGATACTTGCTAAAACAAAACCCAAATCAAAAAATACATAAATATTTCTTTTTATTGCATATTAAAATAAAATTCGCTTCAAGAGTTTTATCTCAATATAAAACAACAAGCCTAAAAACAGCAATCATTACTTACAATAATCAAAAACTTGCAATTCACACTATAAATATAAAGGCGGGTATCATTAAACGATACCCGCCTTTATATTTTAGGTAATATTTTTACAATATGACGCGCTCTCTGCTAGAGCATGGAAACACTCTGCCGTGCGCTGCAATTTCTGATACTACGTTTGAAAGAGCAAGACGTACATACAAAACTCCATCGGCCTAAGCTATTTAGTCGGGCATATGCCAGACCAGAGCCTCCTGAATAAGGTTTGCTACGGATACAATGTCTAATGAATATTGTATCCTACTGTCCTAATTTTTTGTTAGGTATAAAGTTTTTCGCTTGTTACAACGAGCGACCACATGCGCTGCCTTTGGATTCCTCCATCTTTGTAAAGGTGAACGAAACTTTTACATTAAGGTTACAACCTATTACGCTCCCGCTAGCTACAAATTATAATATTTACTACGTTTGATGTCGGAGCATATTATAGGTTTAGTTTGCCAAGGTGTTACTTTTTAATATTACGGTAATACCGTTCGTTTAATATTCGTTTTCCTTTCGGCGTCATAGGTTTCCGCTCGTATCGTTTTTTTCCTAAACCACCTTTAGGAGACTTTCTTGCTCCTGCCACAATTACAACTACCACAACCAGTATGCCAATCACAATGCATACCCAAAAAACAATACCTAATAACATTTGCATGGTATTGGGCGGCGTTACATCAGTTCCATTGGCAATTATCCCCGCGGCCTCACTACCTACTGATACCGGCGGCAATGTAATACCCATGTCCTCATAGATCGAAGCATTCGGTTGACTATTATCCTCACCAGAAGTATCAACGCTGGAAGCGCTATTCGTATTTTCAGCATCCATATTTCTGCTGTCTGTATTGCTAGTTTCAATATTTCCGCTTCCAATGTTGCTTTCAACTGTACTTGATTTATATACCGTATTTGTATTGTCCGTTCTGCCGCTTTGTGGATTTTGCGTAACCTGCATTGTAAATACAGGCATAGCGAAAGACAATATCACGAACGCCGCCGTCAAAATAGACGTCACCCATCTAACTATTTTCATATATATTCCTCATCGCTTACTCTGTGTAAAACTGCTTTTTTATATTTATTATAACAGATTATAACAAAAAAATAGGTTACGATACTTTAACTTTCTTTAAAATTTTGAAAGCTGTTTTGCACAAAGTTAGGAATAAGTGATTTACATAAGGGTTTCCAGCGTTTTTACCAAAGCGTCCCCAAATAATTGTCCAGAATATTTTACTTCATCAATAGCGCTAACCTCTGTACCAAACTCTACCAACAAAGAGCCATGCGTTGCATTCATATTGTAACGACTATCTGTAAAGTTGAGTGGCCGAATAAAAGACGGGTCAACATTAACACAGCTTTGCTGTAACCGCAAGGCCAAACGCAAATTCATCTCCCAATCAGGAAAACCCAGAGAACCGTCCCCATCATAACCGGACAAAATCATAATTTGCGCTGCTTTTCTGCCATTAATAACAGTGGTTGGTTTGATTCTGGTGGTTTCTCCACCTAAAGCGTCTCGATGAACGTCAATAGTCACTTGAATCGTTGGATGTTCGCTTAAATTACGCTGAATCGTCTCAGCAGAACGGCTATAAGCGCCGGTATAAGGATCATCGTGTATAGTCGTATCATGAATTACACCGATCCCTGCCGCTTCCAATTTTTTTACTATTTCTTCTCCTACAGCAACTACATTCATGCTATTGTCACGTGAACGGGTTTCAAGGCTGGAGTAAAAATTAGGCATTTCAGTTTTTAAAAAAGATTCACCCGTATGGGTATGATAAATCAGTACTTGCGGCGTACCGTCTTTTACAATTTTGACATCGGGAGGAAGTCCAAGCTCTGTAGCAATATCCAATTCAAAATCGGTGCCGTTACGCACAGTGATATTCTCATGTTTTACACCCACATTGGCAATTTGAATCTCATTAATTGGATAAGCCGTACCCTCATAAACTGTAAGATCCGGTTCCGGCGCCGTATATGGTTCAGAAACTGCCGACTCCCCAGATTCAGACGCCGCACTACTCTCTCCAGATTGTGTAGTACTGGGAACAGGTTCAGCCTCTGCAATCATCTGTTCTACTTCTGATACAGTAAATTGCATATCCTCATAGCCATTTTTAATCATTTCCACAGCACCCTCCGGCATGATAAAGCCCGCTGCAGTTAATGCTGTACCATTTTGATTTAACAGCACCTGCGGTACAAGGCGAATAGAAAAACACACTACCGCCACTGCAGTTACAAGAACGCCGCTGGCACGCAGCAAAAATTTTTTTCCCCGTTTTGTTTCTATGACCATAAAGAACCTCCCAATACGTTTCACTAAAACCGCCTTCTTCCCGTATTTTCAAATTCCTGTTAAAATTTATACTCTGGTTTTTTCTTCCTTATCATTATATGAACCTCCTGCAACAAAATACAGCGGTTTATGTCGACAGTATTATTTTGTTAAAAGCTCAAAATCCTCTGGAGAAAAACATGGATTCAAGCTTGTATTGATCGCCATACCAATCATTCTTGCACCACGCTGTATCAGCAAATCAATTTCTCTGGGCGTTACGAACATAGCAGTACCGTTAGGACTCACAATTTCTCTTGCCGTTTGTTTTTCATCATCATTTAATGCGTGCCCTCCCAGCAAATCAAGCGCCACGGTAGCGGCATCAACCACTGTTGGAACACCAATGGAGATCACTGGTACTCCAAGTAAATCCTGATCAATACGAGGCCTGTGGTTTCCCACGCCAGATCCGGGCGCAATGCCGCCGTTACTTAGCTGTATAGTTTTACCCAAACGCCCTAAATTTCGCGCCGCCATAGCATCTATCACAATCACAGCATCGGGTTTTAACTGCCGTACCAACCCTTGTAAAATTTCAGCGGTCTCCACACCTGTATTACCCAATACATCGGTACTAACAGCCGCCACTGCACGCAATTCATCCACTCCAGTAATACGTGCCAACTCCTTGTTTACATGACGGGTTGCCAATATCTGCTCAATCACTCTCATCCCCAAAGCATCGGGCGTAATTGAAGCATTTCCTAAACCTGCAACCAACACTTCTCCTTGTGACGGTATAAACCGGGACAACTCCTCCGCTACCACATCCAGACATTGATTATTTTCATCTACCGCATCACTTAAAGACGGCATCTCTATGGTGACATATTCTCCGGGTGCTGTTCCAGTTTCCGCTATATTCTCCGTAACAGTGATACGATTGATAATACAGCGATTTTTTTCTATAGTTTCACAAGGCGCCTGCGTCAGCTGGGCATGTCCACTCTCTTTTAACTCTAAAGCCAGATCGGTACGAAAAAACATTTGCAATCAATCTCCTTTTCTGTTATAATTATTCTGTTAAAAACTGTTTATTATAGTAAAAACATATTGCTTTTATAGCACGTCTATGATATTATTATCTGTACGTGAACAAATATATAAGGGGGTGGAATCATGCCTAACATTAAATCTGCAAAAAAACGCGTAAAAGTAACCGCTACAAAAACTTTAAGAAATAAAGCAATCAACACCGCTTTAAAAACAGATATTAAAAAAGCGAATATTGCGCTTGAAAACAAAGACGCAAACGCAACTAGCGCTGTTAAAGTTGCCATTAAAGCAATTGATAAAGCCACAGCAAAGGGTATTCTGCACAAAAATACAGCAGCCAGAAAAAAGTCTGCGCTTGCACAAAAACTAAACGCTGTAAACGCATAATATTGCTGCATAACTACTATGCATAAAAGCAGAACCGTTGGTTCTGCTTTTTGTTTTATTGTACTTTTACAAGATAAACAGACCTAATACTATATAAATGGCATACTTACAAAATAACCAAATACCTTTGCCTTTTTACCATGTTTTTTTATTGTAATTAATTCGTATAGGTTGACTTTTTAAATTTTTTTGGGTATGATATAACCAACAATTTAATTACAATTACTATTGGAGGAGCTGTAATGAAACATTGCAATAAATTCCACTGGCTGATTGGAATCATTTCTATAGCGGTTGTTATAGCATCATCTGTGGCTGCCGTTGTAGTCTATTTAGAAAAGAAAAAAAAGGACGAGGAAGATCTTGAACACTATCTAGATTGTTCAATTCAATAATTGAAAAAACGATGCGAGTGGGTATTTCCCACTCGCTCTTATTTATCCCTTATCTGATGGTTTTACACATACCGCTGCGATATATCCAAAAAACACTGCGGCTCCAATTCCTGCGGCTGCAGCTGTAACACCTCCTGTAAAGGCCCCAAGCAAACCTAAAGTTTCAACAGCCTCCATGGTCCCTTTTGCAAGCGTATAACCAAAACCGGTTAGCGGCACGGTAGCTCCAGCTCCTGCAAAATCTACTAGCGGCTCATAAAGACCAACTGCTGTTAAAAATACGCCCAGTGTAACAAACAGAACCAAAATGCGAGCAGGCGTTAATTTTGTAAAGTCAATTAAAAGCTGACCAATCACACAAATAGCCCCGCCAATCAAAAACGCTTTTAAAAATTCCATAAATTTCACCTCATAGACTATCTTTTCCCTGACAGTCTATCATTATACAGATATGCGCTAGAAAAGCGTTCATTTTATCTAAAACAAACAGTGCAAAAAACCGAAAAAAGTTTTTGGTTGTGATGTAACAAAGCTATAAAAGTGCTGTAAATAAAATAGCAAATCAATGTGAAATGAAGAATAAATGCAATTCCACGTTCCTCAGTATTTAAAAACTCTGTATACATTATAACACCATGGCGAGCATTGTAAAAAATATAAGCTTTCCATGGTGTTATAATAAATAAAGTTTTGTTATAATTTTAGCCAACTATAATGTATACCCACTATTATGTAACGCATAAATTTATCCATAATATTCAGCGCCTCAAATAATTGATCAAAAGAATTGTGTGAATTTTGAAATATAATATCAAATACATGATTAATAGCAAACTCTGCCATACTCTCAATATCACAATTCACTGTGACATTGCCATAAGATAATCGCTCAAGCACCTGTGCTTTCACCTGTTTATGCCAGTTAGATAAAAATCTTACATCACCATATTCTCCCGACAAAATAGCAATCACATCTCGGTGCTCCTTAATATACTCAACCAATGTGCGGTTACACGCTACCTCACGGGACATATCAGCTGTATAGGTTTTCTTCTGTGTGATAAGGGTCAAATCACGAATTGTTTCTTGGCCCAGTTCATGAATCAGTGCAGTAATATTTTCATAATGTTTATAAAAACATGACCGTGAAATTCCCGCCTGCACAATTATCTCTTTTACAAATATTTTATTAACCGGCTTTCTATGAGACAACTCTACCAATGCATGTTTAATTTTATTTTTTGTTATTTCTGTACACTTATACCGCAATATTCATCCCCTCTTCCGGTTAAACGCCGGTTATTCAGAGCGAAAGTACCTAGACTTAAAAAGCTTCCATTCATTGAGGTAACGCTTAATGCCAATTTTACCTGACTTACATTCAAATTTCAGCAATTGGTCGCCACAATACATTAAATAACCCCATTGCTTTTCCTGTACTCTGCCCTTTATTTTTCCGTTCACTGCAAATTTAAGCTCCGTACCATCCTCTATTATAAATACCAATACCATTGCAGTAATTTTTGTATGAACATTCCCTTCCCCGTCTTCAAACTCAGCACGCTCTGTTTCTGTACGGTCTAATTTGGCGCGTACATGTCTGATCACATTTTTAGCAACACGATAACGAACAAAAATTAGACTCGCCAGCAAACAAACGATTAGAACCACAATTAAAACTATGTAATACCATTTCATGATTCTCCCCCGCATCAAATATAATTGTAATATATTTTATCATAACTACCATTGTTATACAAGTTTTTACCTAAATATGCAAGTAAGAACCAATTGATTTGCTAACAACTTGCTTTAAAAAGAAAAACTTTGCTGTTTGCTCAAGATCAACTGATTGAAATAAACGATGAATAGAATAAATTTAACAGAATAAAGTTGTACTATATTTTTTAAAAGAGCCAACCTTTCGGTTGGCTCTTTTATGTCATTTCATAGTGATTATCCCTATACACTATTCCATTAAAACTATCATAAGTTAATATACTCATATACAATACATAAAAACAATAATAAATAAAAAAACAAAAACTCATTATCCGAAAAAGCCCCGTACAAATGGCACATTTTTTATTAATGTCGAGCAAAATTTAATATCTTTCCCATTTCAGTAAGCAAAACTGCACTATTGCCACAAAAAATGAAAAACTTTTTAGGAGGTAATAAACTTTTGAATAGGAGTAATATCCAGACCCTCGCACTGGGTAAAGAAATTCTCAAGTTCCTTTATAATGGTATGCACACCGCCTGACTTGTTACTTTCAATATTTAAAGGCATAATGGGATCATGGACACTTAAACGCAGTAAAAACCAACCGTCTCCATGCTCTTTTCCCAATGTACAACGTATTCCCTCATAATTATCAGGCGCAATATGCCAATGCGCTTGTTTTTCTGCAAAAATCCGTAGCTGATCTATGATATAACCACCCCATTCACGAAAACTCGGCTCTTGAATTGGCAACCGAAACTCAGCAGTTTCTACGGGCTCTTGCAAAAATAATAACAAATCTTGCAGCTGCTTACCTTCTTTTCTTAAATTCACCATTTTTATAATAATTTTGGTAACCAGATACGCACCGTCGTCTAAAAAATAATTTTCTAAAAAAGCAGCATGACCAGAGGTCTCAATAGCCAACGGAGATACAACACCTTGCTGATTCAAACGAATCGCCTCATTAATAACATTTTTATAGCCGCGCTTAAAACGATGATGACGTCCGCCTAACTTCTGTTCAATAAAGCTTTTCACTCCGTCGGAAGTGATAGAATCTGTTACAATTGTTCCTCCCGGAGACCGCTCCAGAGCCATTGCTGCAGCCAACGCAACCAAACGGTTGCGATTGATTGCCGTCCCAGTACTGTCTACTGCTCCGCCGCGGTCCACATCGGTATCAAAAATCACCCCTAAATCTGCCATACATGCAACAGTTGTTTTGGCGACAGCCTCCATCGCCGCTTGATCTTCAGGGTTTGGCGCATGGTTCGGAAACATACCGTCGGGCTCTAAATACTGGCTACCGGTAATATCGGCACCTAGCGGACGCAATACACCGTTGGCATAAAAGCCTCCTGCACCGTTGCCTGCATCTACAATAATATGAAAGCCTTCTAGAGGCATATCGCCTTTTTCAAACCCTGTTCCAGATAAAATGATTTGCTGTAGCCGGCGGCAATAACGTTCCATTGCATCACTTTTTTCTATTCTGCCCGTTTTTTCCGCAGGCCTTACCCCATCCTGTGCATATTGCAAAATAGCTGTAATATCCTGACTGTTTAAACCGCCGTCTTTTGTAAAAAATTTAAATCCATTGCGATAAAACGGGTGATGGCTTGCCGTAATCTCCACCGCACCCTGACAACCAAATTCCTCGGTTGTAAAAAACATAGACGGTGTAGAAGCCAATCCGCAGTCCAGCACTTTCGCTCCTGTTTTCTCCAACGCCGCCATAATATCATGGGAAAGACGATCCGCCGAAATACGAGAATCATGACCAACAGCAATCATCAATTGATCTGCTGTAACACTACATTGCTCCGCCAGCCAAAAAGAAAATCCCCATGCAATGCGTTTAACAACATCATCGGTTAAATTAACTTCATATCCACCTCCCTCGCTAGCAACACCACGAATATCTGTACCACTTTTTAAGCTGCTCCAAAATGGATTTAACATCTTATTTTACCCCTTTATTTATGTGTCTTTCGTTCATCATAAAAAGTTTGATCAACAATCGTATGGCTATACTCATATAATAATCGGTGTGCATGTTTAATATGAGAATAACAATAATTATACATATGCGTAATCATTTCCATCTGCTCTTTGCGTGAAATAGAAAAAATTCCTTTATGCGGCTTATAATATAAATACATAGGCAAACCGCCTGTTTCAGTAGGCAGTAAAAAATCTGTCTTTAATCGGTATGCATTGTGACTTTCATAAAATTTCAATCTACGCATTTGCTGCAATGCATATTCTGCATTCTCAGAATCAACACGTTCTGCACAAAACAACACTCCGTTAAATGGCCCACAGTACTTTTGATAAATCGCTTTAAATAATTTACCTCCATAGCCTGTCCTCTGATATGATGGTAATATGGCAAACAAGTCCAACCATAATGTCTGACATTCAGGCATACTGCATACCGTAGCATACCCAATTAAGCGGTTACCTTGTTTATACAGCAAAATTTTATACTGATTATGGTACAGCATCTGTTCCATACGCTCATAATGATAGAATTCATCCGGCGGGAATTGTTGCTCAAGATACTGGAAAATCTCCGGTAAGTCCTCTTTTGAACCTAACTCCAGTTTTAACTGAGACTGTTCTGTTACACGATCCATAGTGAGACTCCTTTATCCGTGTACTATTTCATATTAACGACCCTATTATAACATCAAAAAAAGCACTTTGCAATTTTCAGTTACCAAATGATTAAGAAGCAATCTATTCATTTGTATATGACGCTTTACAAACCATAAAACATTTCAATCTGTTGCTATCGCAACATCGTTTTCCTCTTTAAATAATTTTATAACAAAAGTATAGTACCTGTTGTAAAAGAACATGACAAGGTAACTTTGTACACCATTATCTTTCGGTTATGTAGAAATTACACACAAAGGTAAAGACACATCGTATCTATCCACCTCATTTGACTATACAAAATCTTTATATTATAATAAATGTCTAGATATTTATTATATATTGAGGATGCTTTCATGTTCAAAAAACAAATAATATTTAATGTTAAACTATTTGTAAGCAGTATCCTGCTAGCGATTCTATGTGTAATATTCTTTATCGGCTGTATGAGCATTGACATAACACCCAATACCAAATTTTCTAAGTCAACTACTTCATCCGATAAAGCACAAATATATTATTTAAACGTTGGTCAAGGAGACGCACAGTTAATCATACTCCCGACAGGCGAGCACATTTTAATTGATGCCGGTTTAAAATCTGGCAGCAATAACTTAGTCAATTATTTACAGGAATTAGGCGTAGAAAAACTGGATATTGTCATAGCCACACACCCGCACGCTGACCATATCGGCGGTATGGAAAAAGTAATTCAAACTTTTACAATTGGTGAGATTTACATGCCTAAGGTAGCCGATAGTCAGATACCAACTACTGTAACTTATACAAAATTTTTAGAAGCCATCCAGTCAAAAGGCCTTCGTATCAATCAGGCAAAAGCAGGAACCGTTATTTTAAACAGCGGCAATGCTGTATTTGAAATTTTAGCCCCAAACAGCACCTCTTATAAAAAATTAAACGACTATTCAGTCGTAACAAAGTTAACATACGGCAGTCAAAAATTCATTTTTACAGGCGATGCTGAAAAAACAAGCGAAGACGAAATGCTAAAAAAACACTACGACTTATCTTGTAATATCTTAAAGCTAGCCCACCATGGAAGTTCCAGCTCCAGTACAGACTCCTTCTTAAAAGCCGCCTCTCCCGCAATTGCAATTGTATCTTGTGGAATAGACAATGACTACGGTCATCCTCACAAAGAGATTATAAAAAAAATGAATGTAAACAATATTACTGTTTATCGTACTGATACTCACGGTACGATTTTGGCAGAAACAGATGGAACCAATTACCACATTACCACCAATTTAAAAAATTTAACAAAAGCAACATAAAAAAACGAACAAGTACTTGTTCGTTTTTTTATGTTTAAATATCAAAAAGCATAAAATCAGTTATTTTTGGAAAGCTAACTGCAAATAAAGGAGGTTATTCAATGAAAATAACAAAAGATGTTTATGATAAAATGACAAAACAGGCATCTCCGCCAAGTACATTTGTAAAAAACTCTGTAATGGCTTTTTTATTTGGCGGAGCCATTTGCACTATGGGACAAGGAATTTTAGAAGGTTATCTCATGCTGGGTCTTGATACAAAAAATGCCCGTGCAGCGGTATCCATTACCTTAATTGGTCTCGCTGCTATTTTAACCGCATTTAAAGCATTTGATAATATTGCAAAAATTGCAGGCGCCGGTACACTGGTACCCATTACCGGATTTTCAAATTCTATTGTATCGCCTGCCATGGAATTTAAAAGTGAAGGCTACGTTATGGGTTTAAGCGCCAAAATGTTTATTATTGCTGGTCCTGTTTTGGTTTATGGTATTACTTCCTCCATCTTATACGGTCTCATTCTTTATATTATCTCTTTATTTTAAACAAAAAATGATAACGGTATCTGTTTCAGTACGCCGTTATTTTTTATTGATTCCATGTTTCAAAGGAATCCAATTATATAATGGTTAAAGAAACTTTACATCCTTTGTCCCGGACAAATTAGAAAACAGTATCTGGTGTCAGCAAGTTGTATACCAGTCTGAAATACGGGTAAAATAAATCGCGTAAATAAACGTAGATTCCCTATAAAACCAAATTCCTCTATAACGATATAATAAATACATTGATAACAACATAAATTTATTAATAAAAAAGGAGCACTACTATGATAAAGCGAGTCGGGAGATACACTCTGTTATTGGAAAATGCCCCTAAAATAGCTGGATATGCGGCTATTGTAGGAAAAAAAGAAAATGAAGGACCGCTTGGGGGCGGGTTTGACCGCAGCTATAAAGATACTACGCTTGGAGAAGACAGTTGGGAAAAAGCCGAAAGCAGACTGCAAAAAGAGGCAGTGGAAATCGCACTGCAAAAAGCACGCATTCAACCTGGAGATGTAGATATAATTTTTGCAGGAGATTTACTCAACCAGTGTATTTCTTCCACCTTTGGTCTGCGCAGTCTGGAAATTCCGTTTTTAGGGCAATACGGCGCATGTTCTACTATGGCACAAACATTGTCAATGTCCGCTGTATATGTAGAATCGGGCGCTGCTCGTATTGCTGCTGCGGTAACATCCTCACACTTTTGCTCTGCCGAACGGCAATTCAGACTACCACTGGAATACGGAGGTCAACGTCCTCCCACTGCACAGTGGACAGCCACAGCCTCTGGATCTGCAATTATTATGCCACAATCTATGGTAATCGAAAAAGAAAATATAGAAACCAAAAATTCAAAAGAAACAAGTTTGATAGAGAAAACACCGGTTATAGAGGCAATATGTATTGGTAAAATTAAGGATATGGGCATCAAAGACGCCAATAATATGGGAGCTGCCATGGCACCTGCCGCCGCTCAAACCATACTGGACTTTTTAGAGGATACCCATACTCTGCCAACCGATTACGATATGATTGTAACAGGAGATTTAGGCTATGTTGGCACTGATTTATTAATGCAGATTATGAACCAAGAAGGCGTAAAAATTGAGAATTTGCATAATGACTGTGGTAAAATGCTATATGACAGCAAAAAACAAGACGTCCATGCCGGAGGATCCGGCTGTGGATGTTCCGCTTCTGTATTATGCTCTAAGCTGCTTAATGACATAAAGCATGGCAAGCTTAACAATATTTTATTTATAGCCACAGGCGCACTAATGTCTCCCACCTCTTCACAGCAAGGGGAGAGCATCCCAAGTATTGCACATTTGGTGCATATTAAAGGAATTTAAGCAGTTTTATTGGTTTCAACCTCTTCTACTGGTTCTGCCTTTTCATTTCCTTCATGTCCACCGCTTACGTCTACTACCACAGGAAGTGAGATTCCATCAAAATCATCATCTGTAATGGTACAGTCAACATTTTTCAATTGTTCATTTCCAGACTCTGATGAAATCTGAACAATACCATGCTTTTTATAATATCGCTTTTCTTTCCAACTGGCAAATTTAATCGCAAAATGATTTGTCCAGAACACCTTTACAAGCGCTGCTAAAACCAGATAAATAATCAGTAAATCTAATAAAGCAGTTAAAATGCTGACATTCGAACCGGCAACATTACTTCCAAATATTTCAAACCCACATAAACTGCCGCCACGATTTTCAAATTGTAACGATAGCCATGGCGAGGGGAAACCATATGAATATGTAGTTACACCATTAGACATTGTTCCGCTAACTGGATACAAAAATACCGGAAGAATAAAAACAAGTATGCTGACAATAACTGTTTTCCAATGAAAATATCGCATATACTTCCCCCTTTCTATAAAACAGTATACCAATTTGTATATTTATATCATAACACATTCCTGATAAATGTCAATAAATTATATATTATTCACAAAAAATAACTTTTACTTTACAAATATTAACAATAATTTAAAGCAAAGTAATTTTCACCTGCATATTTGTTCCAATACGAACAGATATGCAGGTTTTATACGTATTACTTTACAGAAATTGCGAATCACTCATAGCAATAATCTCGCTTAGTACGGGATAACAAAAAGATAAAAACAATGTATTCAAAATAGCATCTTTCACTCCAATATATGCAAAAATTTGATTTCGATTACCAAAACAAAAAACAAGCAGTCGACAGTAGCCGACTGCTTGTAGCATAAAAATATTATTTACGAATGCCTAATCTAGAAATAATAGAACGATAACGCTCAACATCTTTTTTCATAACATAGTTTAAAAGATTTCTTCTTTGACCAACCATTTTCAGCAAACCGCGACGGGAATGGTGATCTTTTTTATGGGTTTTTAAGTGCTCGGTCAAATCGTTGATTCTTTTTGTCAGAATTGCAATTTGAACCTCTGGGGAACCTGTATCACCCTCGTGGGTAGCATATTCAGCAATAACCTTGCTTTTTTCTTCTTTCAACAACATAATTATTTCCACCTTTTCTTCATTGAATCCTCCGCTAACCACAGAAAAAGGCTGGTGAATACCCTTATAGGTTTACTCCTTAATCCGTGAAAAGGGATGGTTACTGAGTGATTATAGCACATTTTTTATTATTTGTAAATAATTATTTTCATATTTGACAAATCATCAATTATTTTTCTTTTTATTGTATATTATGCATAATATACATAAAAATCATTATTTATTTAGCTAAATCTACATGGTATTTCATAGTTTATTCACATATAGTAAGATATTTTTTCGTATCATAGTGATATAGCATACTATTCCCTTTTTATTTATCCGCATATTTTGCAAAAACAAAAAATATTACAGAAAGCTCGTGAGTACAGTGGAATTCTCATTTGATAGCTTGAGCAGTGCTGCACAATCCATGTCGCCAGCGGCCATTCCCACAGGACCCAACTATAAAGGTTTTTTTAAAAGAGCATTAGTTAATCTACTGATTATTGTCTTTATGTTTGGGTTTGTTGAATTATATAATATCTGTTTTGGGCAAGGCAACGGTCTTATTGGTCTTACCATTGCTCTAGCAATTATCAGCTTTTATAGAATAGATATTGGTATCA
Source organism: uncultured Eubacteriales bacterium (assembly GCA_910577755.1). Taxonomy (GTDB): domain Bacteria; phylum Bacillota; class Clostridia; order Oscillospirales; family Acutalibacteraceae; genus UMGS1071. The sequence continues at coordinate 33,075 of CAJTNL010000014.1, forward strand.
AACCTTTACAAGGAGCCTTGGTTATTTTCTTCGTATTTCTTTTAACAGGCGCTTCAACCTTTTTATCCTCGTTTCATCCGTTACTTGGTTTAGTCATAAACTGCTCTTCTATTTATACAATTTTAACCTTAACCAGTCATCAACCAATGACAAAACCATATTATCCTATATTATCCTGTTATTTATTTGCTCAAGGCAGTCCCGTGTATGGTATAGATTATGGTTTTAGAATGCTGGGCATTGCATGCGGCGGTTTAGTAGTATCTATTTTTTATTTCATTCGTCATCGCAACATACAAAGAAAACGCGGTATATTAGATATTTTTCATGAAACACATTTTTGCTCTATACGCACCAAATTTTTCATTAGGTTAACCATGGGATTAACCCTTGCTATGTTAATCAGCGACTTATTCCATGCAATACGACCTGCATGGATTTCATTTACCGTTCTTTCGCTAGTGCATCCGTTTGTAAATGAAAGCCGAAAAAAAATTGTATACCGCATTATTGGCACTATTATTGGCGGTATTCTGTTTTTCATTTTATTTGAGTGGATTATTCCCCAGTCATGGCATCCAGCGCTACTATTATTATCAGGGTATATCTATTTATTTTTGCGCACTTATTGGATACAACAGATTTTTGTCACATTAAGCTCGCTAAGTGGAGCCATGGTATTTTTACAAGCAGATACTGCCTTTGAATTACGCATTTTATTTGTGCTTATAGGTATTGGAATTGTGCTATTTATTTCTCTGTGCGCCAAACTCCGTCTTATGGATAGAATTTATGGTATAATACAAAAGATTAAAACTCGCAATAAAAAGTCTTCTTCCATATAAACCTCTACATGAAATAGATACATAAATCTTATAGTCCAAATGAAAATACTTTCACCACCTAAAAGTATAGGCGTTGCCCAATGCGCTGGTTATAACAAATATTCGCTTAATTAATGTATGAATTGTTTAGTGTGCTAATAGTTGAAAATCCAAAATGTCAAAAAAATAAGACAAGCCACTTTCAACAAAAAATTCTCTTGAAGCGTATGTTTAACTATCAATAAAACTACCCTATTGCACAAAGCAACAGGGTAGTTTTATATTTTCCAATACAACAATGATATTCCGCTTTCCTTAAAAAATTGACGCGCTCTCAATCTTATACACAATAATTTTACTTCCCATCAATAAAAAAACTTCTTTACACCTAAATTGTAAAGAAGTTTTTTATCACTTTAAAAAATATGGTAAACTTAGCCCTGTGCTAATTTTAATAGTTGCTGATACTTATCCATTGCCAGTGTTTCAGCTTCTGTGAATAACATATCCGCACGATTCGGGAACGAACGCGAAAGTGCATTATAACGAACCTCGCTCATTAAGAAATCACGGTAGCTTGCGGATGGTGCTTTGCTATCCAACATAAACGGATTCTTACCTTCTGTCTTTAATCTTGGGTCATAACGGAACAAACTCCAGTAACCTGCGGCAACCGCTCTTTTCATTACCTCTTGAATCGTACCCATACCATTCTTTATACCATGGCTGATACATGGAGAGTAGGCAATAATAACTGATGTACCATTATAGCTTTCAGCCTCTCTAATTGCTTTTAAAGTTTGGTTATAATCTGCACCCATTGCAACACTTGCTACATATACATTTCCATAACTCATAGCAATTGCGGCAAGATCTTTTTTCTGTGTAACTTTACCTGTTGCCGCAAATTGTGCCACAGAACCCATTGGAGAAGCTTTAGAAGATTGTCCTCCTGTATTAGAATAAATCTCCGTATCAAATATCAGTATATTAACATTTTCACCAGCTGCAAGCACGTGATCTAAACCGCCAAATCCAATATCATAGGCCCATCCATCTCCACCAAGAATCCACATGGATTTTTTGGCAAGAAAATCTCTATCTATTAAGATTTTTTTAGCCAATGCGCCTGCTGCACAATCACAACTGGAAAGCTTTTCAAGCTCATTTTGTAATGTCAACGCTGCCTCAAAGTTTGCTTTGCTGTCCTCAAAAGTATCTACATAAGCAACGCAGGCAGCTTTTGTCTCAGGCGATACATTATCGTTTTGAATTTCCGTGATATGCTCTTTCAGCCTATCGCGTACTGCGCTTTGCGCCAAATTCATACCATAACCAAACTCTGCGTTATCTTCAAACAAAGAGTTTGCCCAAGAAGGACCACGACCTTGTTTATTTACTGTATATGGAGTAGACGGCATAGAACTTGCCCAGATGGTAGAACAACCAGTTGCATTAGCAATGATCATTCTGTCGCCGTATAACTGCGTAATAAGCTTTGCATACGGTGTTTCACCACAACCTGCACAGGCACCCGAGAATTCAAACAGCGGTTGTCTAAATTGACTGCCTTTAACAGTAGAATCCTTAAACTTCTCAAACACCTCAGGTTTTTCATCCAGTGTTTGACCATAGTCATATACAGCCTGGTATTGCATTTGTGTATCAATTGGTTTCATCACCAAAGCTTTTTGGCCGTTTTTACCCGGACAAACTTCAGCACAGCAACTGCAGCCTGTACAGTCCAAAGTAGAGACGGTAATTGCAAATTTTAATCCCGGCATACCCGTCATACCAACAGATTTTGTTGCATCAGGAGCAGCAGCAGCCTCAGCCTCTGTCATAGGTACAGGGCGTATAACAGAGTGCGGACATACATATGCACAAAAATTACACTGAATACAATTTTCTGGTACCCATTCAGGAACATCAACCGCAATACCGCGTTTTTCATATGCGGCAGTACCTTGCGGCATATTACCGTCTGCATGGCCCATAAAAGTAGAAACCGGTAACATATCGCCTCTTTGTGCATTAACAGGGACCAAAATATTATTTACAAAATCTACAACATCTTTTCTATTACCTGTTGCATATTCTGCTTTGGTATCATCTACAGCATTTTTCCATTCAGCTGGAATTTTAACCTGAACCGCGCCTGTCGCACCGCGGTCAATTGCCTCATGATTCATGGCAACAACCTTTTCACCCTTTTTATTATAGGATTTGGTTGCAGCATCTTTCATGAATTCAACAGCTTGCCCAATCGGAATAATTTTTGAAATATTGAAAAAAGCTGCCTGTAAAACTGTATTAATACGTCCGCCAAGTCCAATTTCTTTACCAATTTTAATACCGTCTATGGTATACAGGTTAATATCATTTTCAGCCAAATATTTTTTTACTCTGGCAGGGAGTTTTTCGTTTAATTCTTCTTCATCCCAAGGACAGTTCAAAAGAAAGCTGCCACCCTTTTTAATATCCTGTACCATATCATATTTATCAATATACGACGGATTATGACAAGCCACAAAATCGGCCTGATTGATATAATAACTGCTTTTGATTGGCTTGTCGCCAAAACGCAGATGCGAAATGGTAACACCGCCTGATTTTTTAGAGTCATATGCAAAGTAACCCTGCACATACATGTCTGTATTATCACCAATAATTTTAATGGAGTTTTTATTGGCGCCAACCGTACCGTCGGAGCCAAGACCCCAGAATTTACAGGAATGAATCCCCTTTGGCGTAGCATTAAAGTTTTCAGGAAGCGGCAGAGATGTATGGGTAACATCGTCAATAATACCCACCGTAAATCTTTTTTTCGGCTCTGCTGCATCCATATTATTATAAACAGCGGCAATACAGCCGGCATTGGCATCTTTGGAAGCCAAACCATAACGACCCGAATATACAGGTATCGTTTGAAATGGAGAATCTTTCAGTGCAGCCAAAACATCCAAATACAAAGGCTCGCCAATAGAACCCTGCTCTTTTGTTCTGTCTAAAACGGAAATAGATTTTACTGTTGCAGGCAGAACATCTAACAGATATTTTGCCACAAATGGACGGTACAGTCTTACTTTAATTAAACCAACTTTCTCACCTGCTGCTGACAGATAATCAATAACTTCTTCTACGGTATCACACACTGAGCCCATTGCAATAATCACTTTCTCGGCATCAGGCGCACCATAGTAGTTAAATGGTTTATAATCTGTACCGCATTTTTCATTAACCTGATTCATGTAGTTTACTACAATTTCAGGAACTGCGTCATAATATTTATTAGAAGCCTCACGGTTCTGGAAATAAACGTCACCGTTTTGCGCACCGCCGCGCAATACCGGATGTTCAGGATTCAATGCACGGCGACGAAAAGCATCGACTGCGTCATAATCCAACATTTCGTTGAGATCCTCGTAATCCCATACCTGAATTTTTTGAATTTCGTGTGAGGTACGGAAGCCGTCAAAAAAGTGTAAAAATGGTACACGGCCTTTAATAGCCGAAAGATGCGCAACAGCACCAAGATCCATAACCTCTTGCGGGTTATTTGCACAAAGCATGGCATAACCCGTTTGACGACAGGCATAAACATCCGAATGATCGCCAAAAATAGAAAGCGCATGCGTTGCGAGTGTACGTGCAGAAACATGAATAACGCTAGGTAACAATTCACCAGCCATTTTATACATGTTGGGAATCATAAGTAATAAGCCTTGAGAAGCGGTATATGTAGTGGTTAAAGCGCCCGCAGCCAGAGAACCGTGCACAGCGCCAGCAGCGCCGCCCTCAGACTGCATTTCAGATACGATCACTTCTCTGCCGAATAAGTTTTTTTTGCCGGTTGCGGCAAATCTATCTGCCTCATCCGCCATTGGAGATGAGGGTGTAATAGGATAAATTGCTGCAACTTCTGTAAAAGCATAGGAAACATGCGCTGCAGCACTGTTTCCATCCATGGTTTTCATTTTTCTTGCCATTGGTATTTCCTCCTTAAAGGATTAAATCTTATTCTATCTGGATCTATATTAACGATAGGGTCACAACCTATACATGTATCAAATTTTATCATTTTATTTAAGAATTGTAAAGTAAAATGTGCAACTTTTCTAAATTATTGTTATTTTTTTCACCTATTCACAGTTAAGGCTCTAATAAAAAGAAAGGCTCTTTGCATTTTATCCAAAAATAGTGTAAAATCAGCTTATAAGCAAATGAAATAAATCTCTAAATGTTCTTTATGAAAGGTGAGCTATCATGGAATCAGAAGCTGACAGTAACATTTTTTTATACATTATAATTTTAATTTTATTTACTCTGCTCAATGCAATGATTGTTTTATGTGAAAGCGCTATTTTAAGTACAAACATTCACGTAATGAATAAAAAAGCAGAAACAGGCGATAAACGGGCAAGTCGCATTTTACATTTGATGAATAGTACCAGTACCATTACCACCTGTCAAGTGTTAACAACTATGCTTGCATTTATCTCTTGTGCATTTGCATATCAAAAATTTGCCCCTTCCCTGATTAGCAGTATGTATACCTTTATGCCATTGCCCCACGAGATACTCAGTGGCTTTGCATTGGTGGTTATCAGCTTTATTCTGCTAATTTTCTACTTGATTTTTGGCATGATGATTCCACGGCGCATCGGTACTTATCGTGCCGACAGCGTAGCCATAGGTCTTGCGGGAATTTATTATGGCATTACCATTTTGCTATTTCCCATTACATGGGCGCTCAATGGTATCGTAGCACAAATGAGCCGTATATTCGGTATTGCGCCCAATGCAAAACAGAAAGGCGTTACAGAAGAAGGTATTTTAACCATGGTAGACAAAGGGGAAGAAACCGGCGCCATTGAGGAAAACGAAAAAGAGCTGATTACTAATATCTTTGAGTTTAATGATACTACTGCAGCAGACATCGCTACTCACCGAACCGATATGGTAGCGGTAGAAGACACCGCAACCCTTTACGATATTGTACAGTTGTCAATACATGGCGGATATTCGCGCGTACCTGTATACCATGAAGATGTAGATGATATTATTGGCATTGTATACGTGAAAGATCTGTTAAAATATGTCGGTAATCGCATGAACAATGCCATTTCTGTAACAAAAGTGATGCGAAAACCTTATTTTGTACCTGAAACAAAACTATGCAGCGAACTATTCACCGAGCTTTCAGAACGCAAAATACAAATTGCCGTTGTCATTGATGAGTACGGCGGCACTGCAGGCATTGTAACCATGGAAGATATTTTAGAATCTATTGTAGGTAATATAGAGGATGAGTATGACTGTGAAGATCAAGAAATTATAAAGCTGGATGAAAACACATATCGTATCAAAGGTATTGCGCCGATTGATGAAGTAGAAAACCAACTGCATGTCCGCTTTTCAGATGAAAATTATGATACAATAGGAGGTTTTGTAATAGAACTGCTGGGACACCTGCCTAAAGCAGGGGAACATCCCTCCTTTATATACCAAAACCTACGTATAACAGTGGAACTGATGAGAGATAACCGCATTGAAACCCTATTAATAGAAACCCTTTCTCCTGCTGGAGAGTCTGTTGTCAGCTAAAAATATCCCCCCTGTCGTCCATATATAGACTGACAAGGGGGGTTGTTATTTACAGGGTTATACTGTTGTGATAGAATGCGTTACAAACTCTTAAAAACAATTTTATCAAAAACATAACCTAACCCACAATAATTTTACCTTCTGGCAAAACTGAACTGGAATGTCTTCCTTTTCTCATCGCAATCGCCAATGCCAGTGACACCGGCCCTACACGGCCGATAAACATCCCTGCAACCAGCGCCAGTTTAGACGCTACATTTAACGAAGATGTAATACCCATAGAGATACCGGCAGTACTGAACGCGGAAGCAGACTCAAATAAGGCAGATAAAATACCAACTTCTTCATTTGTGGTCGCAATAATAATTGTGGGAATCATCACCGCCAATATACCCCACAGCGTAATGGCTAACGCACGGTATACCGTTGCTTTATCAATCATCCTTCTAAGCAAAACTGTATCTTCATTGCCCCTAATAACACTAAATACAGTTGCTATTAAAACCACAAGAGTTGTTGTCTTAATACCCCCTCCCGTAGATGCGGGAGATGCCCCAATAAACATTAATATAATGGTAAACGCCTGCGTAATACTTCGTTCTTGCGCTATGTTAACAGATGCAAAGCCGGCTGTTCTTGCCGATGCCGACTGAAAAAAAGATGCGTTTATCTTTTCGCCCCAATTTAAGTCGGCCATACTACCGCTCCATTCACATACAAAAATAACAACCGTACCTAACACTAATAATACTGCTGTTGTAATCAGCGCAACATGAGTATGGAAATTTAAACTGGTCTTTTTATGCTGTACACTTTTTTGATTCCGTTTATATAGCGTTAAAATATGCGGGTACATTTTTTTTAAATAAATATCGCTTATAGTAATAAACCCCAGCCCTCCAATAATAATTAATAGAGCAATGGTCAGCGATACCAACGGATCACCCGCATAGTTGATTAAGCTGCCTCCCGGTAACTGATGCCCCAATATATCAAAACCTGCGTTACAATAACCCGAAACCGCCATAAAAACCGATACCCATATTCCATACGCGCCAAACTCAGGCACAAACCGTACCATTAAAATCAGTGCGCCTATCAGCTCAGCCGTTAATGTAAACAGCAAAATTGTTTTTAGCAGCCGTGGTATTTCAAGACCTGTTCCGCTGGTATTCTCTGATGCCAGCACCATGTCTTTTAGACCTAGCTTACGGCGCATCAGTACCGTAAAACCTGTTGTAAATGTAACAACACCCAAACCGCCTACCTGAATAAAAAACAAAATAACAGCTTGTCCCAATCCATTAAAATGGGTCCATGTATCCACGACAGTCAAACCCGTTACACACGTTGCAGAAGTTGCAGTAAACAATGCGTCTAAATAATGAAAGGTTTGACCGTCACGCGCTACAATTGGCAGCATCAGCAAACCTGATCCAATTAGAATGACCAGTGCAAAGCTAATTGTGATTAAACGCACTGGGGCTATGTTCTTAATTCTTCTGCTTATTGGCAATTGCTCTTTCATCATTCATAAACTCCTCATAAGAAAAGTTGTTTTCCAAGTTTTGTTTTCATCAAAAATATCGCAAATGGCAGTCCCAAAACATAGCAGATAACCAACTCTCCTACGCCGACGGTTAATGCATTGTAGCCAAAGGCTATCCAACTGAAATTTTCAAATCCAAAACCAACATCGCTGAAACAGGCTAATTCAATGCCAATGACCGCCGCATTAAACACCACCGGCGCCATGGGCACCAAAAATGGAATGTCTTTGATCCTCACATTTCTTAATAAATAAGAAACAACAGCTGCTAATAAAGTAGCAGTTGAACCAAAAATCCAATCCACCGGACCAAAAGGACTTGCTAAATTTGCAAGGAAACATCCCAGTGTTAATCCCGGAATCGCTGCAGACGTAAACAAAGGCAAAACCGTTAAAAACTCTGAGATACGAAATTGTACCGGACCATATGCCAAGTTCATCAGCGACGCAAGCAAGGTCAAAGCAGCATAAATCGCCGCAATAACCGCCGCCTGCACCAAATAGCGGATACTTTTTGTCGATGCATTGTTCAATATAAAATTCCTCCGTAGTATTTTTTTAGGTCAGGAGTTTGCGACTGACCGTGCTTTTATGCACGGATTTATCATACTCCTTATTTTCGGTAAAATCAACCATAATTTTATTTTCAAGTAAAAGGTTTTATATAGCAGGCTTAGTGTATATCCATCATGAATAAATGCAAAACAAATTTAGAATACTATCCAATTGGATTTTTACTTAAAAACCATTTACATATCCCTAAAATATAGAAAGAATAAGAACAAGATCTTTTTATAATACCAAAAACAAACCACACATGAAAACAATATATTCTTGTAAACGTGAATCAAAAATAACCATATATTCAAAACGATGCAGCAAAGTGCAACAATTTTATTAAAATTATCACAATCATACTGTTCCAATGATGTATAGCCTTGACCACTGCCCGCTATCCTGCTATTCCCCCATAAAAATAACCACAAGTTTAGACATTTTGCCCCGAGGTAAGGGAGCGCAGCTTTCATATATACCTTGTTTTCCTGCCGCTCACATCCCCTACTTCCCCGATAGCAACGAAATTTTTACTGCAATGGCAACAGATCTAATATACTCACCTTACAAACAAAATCGTACGCCAAACAGTAAACCTCTGCGGCAAGTACCGAAAACAAACGGCGGTATAATGCCCTCCCCGAAAGCATACCGCCGTTTGTTTTCAGTAATTTATTTTTCTTCAGTCTACGTGTAGTTCCTTACAAATTGACCTAAATATCGTGCTCAATAACACCGGCACACAATACCGAAGACATAATACCCCTTCAACAACTGGAAATCATACATTGTTTACAAAGTTCCGTCATCAACAATGCTACTATCTGTATAATGAATTTAACTGATTGAGCTCCTCTTTCATGAAATAAACTGGCTTATGAGGATTTCTACACTGCCAAGATACCTGTTTACACGACTGCCAATTGATAATTGCCCAGCAATATTTTATATAAATCAATTTTTGGGAGACGGGCGTTTAGAAAATTGCTTCAGTCAAAAGTATTAAACGAGAATGCTATATTACTCATATCCTCTGAAACAGACTACTGCGTTTCAAATAGTTCAGGGTAGACCTTTTGTACCATATCAGTTACCGTATTCAACATAGTTCTTCCCTGTCTTTTCATAGCAAAAGGCTCTAACTCAAAGACTCTGTCGTTTCTTACCGCATCTAAATCCCGAAAATGCTCCGACTGCTCCATTTTGGCTTTCAATCCAGCAGGACAAAAAATATAATATGGATTTGCAATTTGAATCGAACGTATATCCTCCAACCAATTGTTAGTTCCATCTCCAAAAACATTTAAAAAACCAGCATAATCAATCAAATTGCCCCACAGGGAATCGCCTGTAGCCACATGTCCTTCTAGGTCATAAACATAGCCTGCTGTACTTTGGTTACCATTAGAAGGAATAGAACGCGTAATATCATCTAACGTATAAAACACATTATCACAAGATTTTTCACCTTTGGTATAACCTGTCTTTCCTCCTTTCATCGCTGAGCCTACTTGACGATATAACCGTTTACAGTCTTCCCGACTTGTTGCCGGCGTAATAGCCAATACCTGAATACCCTGCTGTTCCAGTGCCGTCTTTTGTTCTATTGTCGGCTCAGAATCTACCAGCACCAACGTAATTCCTAAGCTTTTCATCACTTCCACATCATCGATAGAAATATTTGGTAAAACAGAAAGATCACGTTGTGTGCAGTCTGCACTTTTGGCTTTTAATGTAGCCTCATAACCCATGGCTAAAATCACATCCGCAATATTTTCAGACAAAACTGAAACACCCATTGGTTGGCTACTCAACGTCACACCTTGAATGGTAATGGGATAATCATTCTTTGCTATGCCCTGACTAATGTCGCTGCTGCCGCATCCGACAAATATCATAGCCGTTAAAAGAGAGATTAGAACTAATGATATTATACGTTTAGATTTTTTCATGCCGTACCTCCTTAAGATAAAACGATGCAATGTGACACAATAGTAGTGAATCTGCAGCAATTTGTAAAGCATATGTCCTATATATTTCTACCCGATTTGATAGCTGCCTCTGCAAAATTCATATACTGCTGTGCGCAACGGGGAGAACGTCCGCCGCGGATAATTGCCCATTGCTCTGCGCCGCACAGCAATTGATCCAAATGCTCTTGCATCCCCCTCTGTTCTGCTATTTCTATAATCATATCTAAATACTTTTGCTTGTCCGGTATACTAAAGTTAACACATAACCCAAAACGATCTGCTAGCGATAGACTTTCCTGTATCGTATCTGAGCGATGCACTTCGTCTCCATCACGGTCTGAAAAAGCTTCCCGCACCAAATGCCTGCGGTTGGAGGTCGCGTAAATCAGCGCATTATCTGGCTTGGCTGCAATTCCTCCCTCCAATACAGATTTTAAAGAAGCATAAGTATTATCTTGCTCGGTAAAAGACAGGTCATCAATTAAGATAATAAATTTCATCGGTAAGCATGCAATTTTTGCAACCAAATCCGGAAAATCCTTTAAGAACTCCTTGGGCATTTCAATCATACGTAGCCCCCGGGTATGGTATTGATTTAAAATCGCCTTAATGGTGGAAGATTTCCCAGTACCTCTATCGCCATAAAGTAAGCAATTGTTGGCAGGCAATCCACATAAAAAAGCCTCTGTATTATCCAGTATTAATCGACGTTGTTCTTCATATCCCTTTAGGTCAGATATCTGTATTTGATCAGGAAACTCCACTGGCATAATGGTTTGTTTTCTCCAAATAAAGGCATTGTATTGTGCAAAAATACCGCATCCATGCTCTTTATAAAACTCCATCAGCTGCGACAGTACTTGACTGGGAGTGCCTTTCAGAATGCTTTCTGGTTCTCCCGTTTCCCATTGCGGCAATTTAAGATTTTTTAGTTCTTCTGCAAATTTACAGCCATTTAAAATATCTTGTGGGGTAATGCGTGCCGCTTCCATTAATACAGTTAAGTCTCTTTGAGCCACTTGTTTTAAATCATATTCTACCTCATCTGCCGCAGCTAACTGAGAAAAAATATTTTGATCATACAAAACTACCTGTAAAATTGCATGTGCAGCTTGTTTTATCTGACGCTTATCTGCAAGTGCTTGTATTAGCTCACCCCACGCTAAAGCTACTTCTTGCGGTGTAGTGTTTGTTGCCCATAGAAGCCGGTACAGTGCTTTTACCACAGGTTGATGTAAAATCTCTTTATATACGGAAAGAGACGCCAATTTCAGCGCTATATCCGAGATTTGTCTCATATCTATATCCCTCCTGTATTGTGTATTATTGTACTCTTTTTTGCTAAAGAGTGTCAACTATGAGTTTATCCCTTGACAATATACAATTATCCAGATAAAATAGAAGAAATTATATGAATATAATGTATCTAAAATCTTTTTCGGGATAACTGAAAACACTGCAAGACCTGTAACAATTTGAATTGCATCAATACGACAGCATCAAAATAACAAAGTTTTAAGAGAATGTTAAAACCTGTTAGTCGCTTTATCCCGAAAACCCTTTATGTACAGGGATTTAAAGCGTTTAAAAACTAAATATTTTGTTGTTCTTGCCGCCATTTCTTTCCAAAGCAATTTTGAACCTCAAAGAAGCCTTGGAAATCTGCGGATGAATATACACGGAGTGGTATCGAAGTGGTCATAACGGGACTGACTCGAAATCAGTTGTACCTCACGGTACCGTGGGTTCGAATCCCACCCACTCCGCCATTGAGAAATCCAGTAACCATGCGGGTTGCCGGATTTCTTTTTTGTACCCACCTCCAAAATCACCCTCATTTTGGCTGTTCTTTCCAAAAATTTGGAAAGAACAGCTTTTATCATTCAGGCTTGATTTCCTCTCATTTACTCTTGAAATCTCCTGATTCCGGCAGAAAAATTCCGTTCTCCATCGCCTGCGCCGAGAAAAGTTTCGAACTGTAATTGGGGTAGCATAGATGTTGGCGGTAATGGAAAAATCCGAATGCCCTAACCACTCCTGAATTTGTTTCAGGGATACGCCATTATCAAGCAATAGACTTGCGCAGAAGTGGCTCAGGTCGTGAAAAACATCCGTTTTATACCGTAGCGCTGGATAAACTCCGGGAAATAGCTTGTCAAATACCCCGACTTCATCAACTTGCTCAGTTCGTCACAAACACATAGCCGTCGTACTGATAGTTGCAGCAAAACCTGTTTATTGAGCTCCTGCGCCTCTTTCACCTGCATAAAGTAATCCCGAAAGCTGCCCTACAAGGGGTAAAAGTGCACAGGCTGAATTCCGTCTTGGCGGAGTTTTGCTCTAAAATCTGCTCTTTGCCGGACGCAGAAATTCCGTCTTACTATCTGCCTGCAATTCGTGCCTGCACAAAGCCCCCCGCTTGCAGCATCGGCATATTAATAAATTCGAGCGTATACACCTTTGATGCAAGCTGATTGATGTTATTTCCAATTGCGGATAAATCCCGTATTGCTGTTTAAAAACGATCGTCCGGGTTTCCTCTCAGCTCGTAGCCACAGAGCAATAATCCAATGACCGCCGACTCTGAAATATAGGCGAGTTCTGCCTTGCATTTCAGCTTGGTTTTCTCTCAGAAAGAAAGCCAAAAGTGTTTTTTGATTCTTTTGTCCATTTGTTAGTTCCTTTCTGCAAGAGGTTGTAGTATACACCCTAACGAGATTTACCGTTTTGCTACTTTGGGAGTACAAACGGTCTGCTCGCTACGTTGTTGCAAGCTTGATATCTTTCGTCCCGCCGCAAGCGGCGGAACTCAATTATTCCGCTGCACCTCCTTTCCCCCAAAATAACAACCCCTCTTACTCTTTACGAATGTTCCGTATCGTTTCAATACAGTGAATAATCTTATACTTTTTAAGCATAGAAAGCTCTGTTTTCAGTGCTTTAAGCTTCCAAAAGATATCGCAATTTTTTTCACTTATTACTACTTTTAACTCCTTACAAAATTCCGATCACCTGAGATATTTGGACAGCGACAGCCCACAGTATTTTGCGTTCTACAAAAGTTTTTTTTTCTCTTTTTCGGTCACTGGTACTGATTTCAGGCATTTTACTCTGCATAAAATCCAGCCTCACTCGTCTAATTTGTGACGATAATGATAGCTGTGACGGATTTTTTCTATATAGTGGATTTGCCGTCATTTTTTATCAGCTTAATAAGCCTGCTTTTGCCCATTCGCTTCGTTCTGTATTCAATACTAATAAACTCGCTGGAGAACTGCTCCAAATACTCTGTCACCACATTAGGCGTATTTTCTGTTTCCGCCATATCCGTGATCAGTTCCGTCTTCATGCGGACCCATTAGGTACGGTTATCCATAAACTCTACTATCCCCAAAAAGGAATTACGGGATTTCTGCCTTATGAATTTTTTCGCTGTTTTTTCGCTCCCAAGCTCCCAAATAAGATCATGAAACTGCAAAGTCAGCTTCTGAGATTCCACATCACGACTGCTGGAAAGCAGCGTAGCACCGTTACCTCTTCGCTTACCTTTTAGAATATAATTGGTGTCCGCCGCACCTATAATTCCGGTAGAACCCAAAACCTGGTTAAACGGATCATCGCCCTCCTTCAGCCTACACAGATATAGGTAATCCGCTTAATAGATGAAATATCATTGTAATCGTTGCCGTACATCCCGGTTTTCCTGCGCTGCCCTTGGAGTCTGAACCTTTTCAGAGTATCGATAATGCCAAGCATTGTTTTCGGATAGTTGTTCGGAAAATCCGTGGTTTTTTTCTCAAGCCCTCTGTGAATCAGGCCGCACATCACGGCAAAGCATAGATTGTCCGGCATATTGCGGGACTCAAACCATGCCAATCATTTATAATAGTGTTCTTCCATTTGCTTTTTCTCGGCAGTTTCCCTCTTTCCGCAGTTCTTTTCCCCAAATGCGTGTTTTAAGGGGTTTTCCATCACATTCAAACTCTCTTAAAATACAGGGCTTTTAGGGGATTTTAAAGTATAAATCAAACATTTATGCGTATTGGAGGCGGGGAGAAAGCTGCGATAAACACCCCGAAAAAAGCCAGAAAATATTGTCGTTTTGTAACATTTTCTATTATGCTATTTGTAATCAAGTGGTATTTCATATAAAAAGAATTTATTGAACCGAATTGATGAGCAAGATTCGTGGGTTAAGGACTTTTATCACCGTATCATTGCACAAAGTAATTGGCTCATTTATTATTAAAAATCTACAAATTTATATTTTTAATAAATTAACATTATTTTGAATTGCTTAAAATTCCCAACGAATACCTACATATCACACTACAAACAAATTGGTAAAAAAGTTATTGATTTTAACACAATCAATTGATCCTACTATTGTAATAATTATGCTAATTTCTTTTACTCTATCTCTTTTTATTTACAGCATTCTGTACTGTCGTTATTTTTGTCAAATAAGCTTATATCAATAATTTGATTAATAAAAAGTATAACTAACAAGTAAAAAATTCAGACAAATGCTATTTAGGATGAAGTGCATTCAAACACATTTTGGTCTTTAAATGACCTATATCCTTATGCTATTTTTATTTATTTACTACTTATTGGGATACTAAATATTAGCAAAATATATAGCTTTTTATAATATTATTGGATTAATTCATTTTTTTGTTTAATTATAATCAGCATTCCGCAGCAAAATCTATAAGAAAAAGAAGTTTACTCGTTTGTTTTTATAGCTATATACCTCTCAATCATTTAGTTTAAAATTTAAAATGTTATTTGCTGATTAGTTAAATGCATATTTAAACCATAACATAAATATTTTCAACAGTTTTCTAAACTAAGGCCTTGTATAGCAAAACAGTAGTGATACCAAGGTATCACTACTGTTTCTGTATGCTTATATAAATGATAATTTTACTGCTGAATTTCCCAAAATCGCACATAAATCAACAAGGAAATTCACATTTTTATACTCAGATCAACAATTCATTATAGAGAGCTAAATCTCTTTCATCTCTTCAATAATGCTTGCCATTCTGCTATCTTAATCATTTTTTCTTTTTTTAACAAACAAAATTGTTCCTGCACCCGCTAACAATGTGGCTATACCCATTCCTATTGAAGCAACCATTAAAACAGTATTATCATCTCCTGTTTTTACATTGGATGCATCATTATAATAATAATTATCATTATAGCTAGGTAATACTGCATTGTCCACATTATTTTCTAACCATGCGGTTAATACCATTCCATCTACAAGTGGTGTATCTGATGATAGTAGATTTCCGTTTTCATCCAGCCAGCCCAAAAATCTTTGCCCTTCTGGAATATTCTTAACAATAACATCAGCTACAGTTGCTCCCTGCGGATAAGTTTCCCTAAATGTATTGTTTGCAATACTCAACGTTACTGTAATGTCCCCAGTAGGAACTACTGGATCGACCGGAGGGATTACTACATCAGTAAAGTATGCATAGATACTTAATGTTGTTACTGTATCATCAGCTACTAAAGTGCTGTAAAGTTGATCTGTCAACTGAACACCAGTACCGTTTGGACCTGTAAACCAACCTTTGAATTCTTTATTTGCCGGTACTGTTGGTGTGCCAGGTACAGTAATTGCTTCATTGAACAATTGAGTACTCGTCAGTGTAATATCAACTGTATAAGATCCATTTGCATCCGGTACGATGAATTGTACTGTATACGTTTTTGGAGTCCAGATTGCATGTAGAGTATAAGTAGTTCCACCTAATCCAGTAAATTCTGTAGCAGAGATTGTATCATTAGCTGCATAAATTGTATCAGTTCCCACTTGTGCATTTGGATTAGTGGACCAACCTGCAAAGGTATAACCTGCTCTGGTCGGTTGAGAACCATCCAATACAAGATCATTTGTTAATAAATGATGCGAAATATTTGTTGGTAAACTACCTCCAACTACATCAGTTGTATTTGCATTAAAGATAATTCCTACTTCATCAGCCTGTATAGTATCCCACACTGCTGTAAATAGCACCGAAATACCTGCATCTAAATTAGCATTAGCTACATCATTTAGAGGAATAGAAGTTCCAGCTGCTACTTGCTCTTCTATAGTACCTGCAGCAGTCACTTTATTATATTTCCAGCCTAATAAAATACTATTTGCCGGTGCAAAACCAACAGGCAACGCATCTTGAGTTGGTAATGTGAAAGATTGACCATATGCAGAAGTTGCAAACTGAATATTTTGACCATTTAGCTCTCCATTGTTCAAGTAGACTGTAACAGGGTTAGCAGTCCATTGTGCAGTTAATGTTAAACCAGAAGTCAATGTTACAGATTGTGCATCTGTATAAGTGTTACCGTCACTGCCTAACCAGCCATTAAATGTATGACCTTCTTTAGCAAATGCATTGGTTGTTAAGTTTTGTGCTACGCCA
>CAJTNL010000015.1 GCA_910577755.1 uncultured Eubacteriales bacterium
GTTTTTTGGTTCTTTTATATTTGCAGTTTTTATTCAGTTTTCAGTGTACATCACCTTTTATTTTAATGGTAATGTGATGGCGGTCTTCTCCGCAATTTGCACCATTAGCTCAGTTGGTAAAAAACCTTGCATATAGCAAGGTTTTTTTTATTGCCAAGGTTTATGTGAAAAACAGCGCTCAATTTAATGAGTCATAAAATTTGCAACTTTATTTCTTCTTATTTCCTGCCGTGTTTTGGGTACTGTCAGGAGCTCCAACTATGAATGTTTTAATGAAAAGGTCAGGTTGCATTGCCAATTAGCTTAATGATACGGTGATGTGTGGTCAAGTATTTACGTTTTATTCTATAACCAATAAGTGAATGTTTTGATGAAAAGTTCTAATTATCTGTTATACTTTACTATATTATTTTAAGGTGAGAGATCAAAAGTTTTTATTTGCAACTTTGCAATCCTTTAGTTACTGATATAAAGATATACAGGAGAGTAAACTTCTCTTATCTTTAAATGAGCAACGAGTTTAATGATTGTATTTTAACTATGTCATGCTGTAATTTATATTGCTTTTCTTCGCAGAGAATTCTTAACTATTGTAGGTACTGCTATGTGATACTAATTACAAATTTAATACAAATTACAGATTCTGGTTGACTGTGGCATTATTATTTAATAAAATGAAAATGGAAAATAATTATTAAGAAAGTGCAGGTAGATGATATGTATACTACGGTGCCTATGGGCTTTATTATTGCTTGGATAGTGTTAGGAGCTTTTTTTATAATAGCCGGTTTTTTATCACAAACATTTATGGGATTGGCAATTTATCATGATGCAAAATCTAGGAGAAATGATAATGCTGGTATGTGGGGTGTGCTGACTGGTTTTTTTTCTTGGATTCCCGTAATTATTTATTTTTGCGTACGGAATCAAAATAAAACAAAGCTAATTCCTTGTGCAAGCTGTGGTTTTTTTCTTCCTATGATCGAATATGAATGTCCCAACTGCAAAAGTGGTAATCCGTATGCACAGCAGTTTTATGGTCCCGAGATAGAGGAAGCAAAAAAGAATGCAAAAGGCTTTTTTATTGCTTTAATTTGTATGTATGCACTGATGATTGCAATATTTATTACAATTATTGTTTTGGCGGTATTAGCAATAGGGAATTCGGGTATTTTAGATAGATATTATTATTAAGTAAAGGTAGACAATATAAAATTTTATTTTATATTAGGAGGAGTATTCGAATTGTGCTTGAAATTCAAAATTTGACGAAAATATATAAAAATGTAGTTGCGAACAGTAATTTAAGTTTTACCGTTCAGGCAGGAGAAGTTGCGGTTTTGCTAGGTCCCAATGGGGCGGGTAAATCGACAGCCATTAAATGTATTGCAGGCTTGCTTCGCTTTCAGGGTGAAATACGTGTTTGTGATTTTCCCAATAAGTCTATAGAGGCAAAACGTAACTTTGGTTATATTCCAGAAATTCCATCTACGTATGAAAATTTAACGGTTATGGAACATATGGAGTTTATCAGTCTGGCTTATAAAGTGGATGATTGGAAGCCGAAAGCACAGGGGTTACTCGTGCGATTTGAAATGATGGATAAGGTAGATAAGCTGGGCAAAGAGCTGTCGAAAGGTATGCAGCAAAAATTAAGTATTTGCTGTGCTCTAATAGCTGAACCAAAAGTGGTGTTGTTTGACGAACCTTTCGTAGGATTAGATCCACATGCAATTAAAGAACTGAAAGATTTGATAGGAGAGATGAGGGCAAAAGGAAGTGCGGTGCTGATTAGCACCCATATGCTGGACAGCATAGAAGAACTTTGGGATAAAGCTTTTATTATGTGTCATGGAAAAATTGCAGCAATTCGAAAAAGAAGTGAGATGGAGCAAAACGGAGAATCCCTAGAAGAGCTTTTCTTTGAGATTACAGAGGGAAAAGAGGAAAAAGCATGAGCGCAGTGTGGTATCTTTGCCGTAAGCAAGTGAAAAATTTCATTTTTGACCTCATACATAAACCCGGAAAGCTGGCGCTTTATATTATAATTGCAGTAATCATTGTTGTCGCAATACTTTCCAGAATATTTGCCTATCAAAACGAAACTATAGTTTTTTCCGACATCTATTTCTTGCATGGAGGATATATAGGGGTTATGTTGTTAATTGCCATACCAATACTGTTAAGAGGTCTGCAATCTGGCGCCACAGTATTCCGAATGAGCGATGTACATTTTTTATTTAATGCACCCATATCGCCTAAGTTGGTATTAAGCTACGGTTTGGTTAAACAGCTTCTCACCAGTGTTTTTATTGTGTTTCTTTTACTGACCAATTCTTATCAGTTATCTAATTTATTTGGGCTTACAGTTTGGCAAACGGTTATTTTGGCCATAGGAGTAGCCGTTATGCTATGCGCTGTTCAAATGCTGGCAATGGTAATTTACAGTCTAACTAATGGCAGAAAGTTTTTGGTCCATGTGGCACTGACGATATTGTATGTATGCATTTTAGCTTTAGCGGCGATTTATTTGGCTGAATTTTATGTAAACGGTATGGATGTAAACAGCGCAATATCCTCGTTAGGTTCTCCGTATTTAGAGTATGTACCTATAATAGGTTGGATGAAAGGCGCAATATTTGGTTTTATATTAGGAAATTATGTTACTGCAGGTATCTATACGACCTTGTTTGCAGTGGTAATTGGTATAGCGATAGTGGTGTTTGTGGCAAGGGATTTAGATTTTTATGAAGATGTTTTGGAGTCTACCGCCAGATTTGATCAGATACGTCGTAATAAGAGAGAAGGAAAAATGAATTTTGGCCGCGGTAAGGTAAACGTAAAAACTACCGGGTTGAAAAGGGGCAGTGGAGCAAGTGCGCTGTTTTATAAACATCTTCTAGAGCAAAAGCGTAGAAATCGTTTTTTCATCAGCATGCCGTCTATGTTTCTGTATTTAATAAATATTGTTTTTGTTGTAATATTAAGTGTTTCATCAAGAAACATTATTTTGTCAGATGGGATATTGATTTGTTCTGCAATTATGAGCTGTTATATACAATTTTTCTTTTCTACTTCTGGAGATTGGTCTTTGGAGTTGGAAAAAGCAACAATTTATTTATTACCTGCTCGTTCTTTTCAAAAATTACTCTGGGCCAGTGTAACTACAATTATGCGACCGATGATAGATGGTATTCTAATGTATACAGTGCTGTGTCCTGTATTACAAGCAAATCCATTAACAGCATTGGTGTGTGCCGCTGCATACGGAAGTATGGGATTATTATATACGGCTTGTAACATTCTGTTTCGAAGGTTGTTTGGTAAAATCAGTGTAAATCGCGGACCTGTTATGATCGTTTATATGTTGTTTGTGGCGTTGATAACGGCGCCGGGGATCGTTACCAGTATACTGATATTTATTTTTTTATCTAATTTATCAATTTTTATAGTGGGGCTACCCTTTATTACTTGGAATGTTGGAATTTCAATACTGATTATTGGTTTGTGTCGTAATATGCTGGATTATGTAGAATATAATGATTGAAAATTTATATTTTCCTATTGAAATTTTACTTTATTTGAGTTATAATCAAACACAGTCGGTGTTGATAACGATGAGGGTCCACCTGTTCCCATATCGAACACAGAAGTTAAACTCATTGGTGTCGACGATACTTGGCTGGAGACGGCCCGGGACAATAGAAAAATGCCGACACTTAAAAAGCAGGTATCTCATGGGATATTTGCTTTTTTTTTGAAAATATTAAAAAACTAGAAAATAATACTTGATTTTTTTTTAACAGTATGATAATATATAAAAGTTGAAAGAAATGGAAACTATATAGTTGGTGTTGATGACGATGAGGGTCCACCTGTTCCCATACCGAACACAGAAGTTAAGCTCATTGGTGTCGACGATACTTGGCTGGAGACGGCCCGGAACAATAGAAAGATGCCAACACTTAAAAGCAGATACCCAATAGGGTATCTGCTTTTGTTTTTAAAATATTTAATTTTACCTTTTACAGAGTTTTTATTGTAAGTGCGTTTTCTCATGATATACCTAAAAGAATTATTTTCTTGGCTGCAAAAATTTTTACTTTTAGTTTATTTATTTTTTTGCTTTTGTGAGAGGTTTTAAGCTGTAAAATACCATAAAAGACTATTAGGGAAAGTTTGTCGCAAGAAAAGTTGCTTAAGGGATTTAGATAATATAACAGGTAATGTAACCTTTTAATAATGTAATTCTACAATTTTAATTGATGTGGTTTAGGCAAAAGTGAGGTAGTTTACTTCGTTTTTGAAAATAAAGTGGTCGATTTGCCAATAATTATTAAAGTGATAAAAAACATCTTGAAATTTAATGCTTTAAAGTGTAAAATAGTTGTAAATAATAAAAGATAAGAGAGGTTCTCATTATGGTTATATTAATGAAACAGAGTTGCACAAAGGAGCAGGTAGAACAGGTGGTAGCGACTCTGCAAAAATGCGGATTGGGTGCAAATGTATCCGCAGGTACACAGGCTACCATTATTGGTATATTAGGTGATAAAACCAAGCTTGGCGGATTAGATATTACCCTAATGGATGGTGTGGAAAAATGCGTACCAATTATGCACTCGTATAAACTAGCAAGCCGTGATATGTGTCCAGAGGGGCGTCTGGTGCAGGTAGGGAATCAAGTTATCGGCGGAAAAAAACTGGTGATGATGGGCGGTCCCTGTGCAGTAGAAAATGAAGAGTCTATCATGAAGGCGGCTATTGGAGTAAAAGCAGCGGGAGCACAATTTTTGCGCGGAGGCGCTTATAAACCCAGAACTTCTCCGTACTCATTTCAAGGTTTAGAGGAAGAGGGATTAAAATTGATGCGTAAAGCGGCTGATGCAACCGGTTTGAAAGTGGTTAGTGAGGTTATGGCATCAGATCAAATTGATATTGCAGCAAAGTATTGCGATATGTTCCAAATTGGGGCTAGAAATATGCAGAACTTCCGATTGCTTAAGGATATTGGCAAATCGAAAGTACCGGTAGTGCTAAAACGCGGTATTGCCAATACTATTGAGGAATGGCTTGATGCGGCGGAATATATTATGAGCGAGGGCAATTATAATGTAGTATTGTGCGAGAGGGGGATTCGCACCTTTGAAACAGCGACCAGGAATACATTAGATGTTTCGGCAGTTCCGGTGGTGAAAGAACGCAGCAGTTTACCAATTATTATTGACCCATCCCATGCCGCAGGTAAAGAGAAGTATGTATTGCCGTTATCTCTGGCAGGGGTTGCGGCAGGAGCGGACGGCTTAATTGTAGAGGTACATCCTAATGCAAAGCAGGCCATTAGTGACGCTGCACAGCAATTAAGCGTGGAAGCGTTTGCAGATTTGCTTCAAAAAGTAGGCGGTATTGCGCAGGCAGTGGGCAGAGAGATTTAATTATCAAGTAATCGTTTTGTATGCTGCGGATAATAGACAATAGGTTTTAGTTTAAAATGAAGATACCAACCGAATAGATTGGTATCTTTTTTTATAGGCAGAGATGGAATATATTAAAATTTGTAAATATGTTATGGTACTGAACCATATAACAATCAAATGAATTTATGAAATAGCACGTGAGATTACGTGAGATAAAATAAGAAAATCGAAGAAAACGAGAGATTTATATTTGTTAAATTAAAAATATAAAAAAAGAGCTTGACATAGCAAATGTGGTATGGTAATATCATAAATACCCGTTATCACCTATTGGTGATTTAAAACAATTCTTTGTTCGAAAAAGATGAGGTAGCGATTAAGCGTTTTAAATTTAGGAGGAAATACAATGTCTACTTTTATGCAAAAACCAAGCCAAGTAGAGCGTAAATGGTACATTCTTGATGCAGCCGGCAAGCCGATGGGGCGTGTCGCTGCTCAAGCTGCTGTTTTACTGCGCGGTAAACATAAACCAACTTACACGCCGCATGTTGATGATGGCGATCATGTGATTATTATTAACTGTGCAGAGGCTGTTCTGACTGGTAATAAGTTGCAAAACAAAAAATATTATCGCCATACAGGTTATATTGGTCACCTTAAAGAGGTGGGTTATGATAGATTAATGGAACAAAAACCGGAGTTTGCCATGCAATTGGCAGTGAAGGGTATGATTCCAAGCACACATAATGGACGTCAACAGCTGACAAGGCTGCGTGTATATGCAGGCGCTGAGCATGTTCATACAGCACAAAAACCTACTGTTTGGGATAATAAATAAGAGAGGAGGATTGGAATATGTATAATAAAGAAGATTATTATTATGGTACAGGTAGAAGAAAAAGTTCCGTTGCTCGTGTAAGACTTTATCAGGGTACCGGTAAGGTTACAATTAACGACAGAGATATTGACGATTATTTTGGTCTTGAAACATTGAAACTAATTGTTCGTCAGCCGCTTAATTTGACAAAAACGGAAGGCAAATTTGATATTGTTTGCCGTGTTGCTGGCGGTGGTGTTACCGGTCAAGCTGGCGCAATTCGCCATGGCGTGGCCAGAGCTCTGTTGCAATATGATTCTGACAACCTCCGTCCTGCTCTGAAAAAGGCTGGATTTTTGACCCGTGATCCAAGAATGAAAGAACGTAAAAAATACGGTCTAAAAGGTGCACGTAGAGCTCCACAGTTCTCAAAAAGATAATATTACAAATTTGAAAGAACTCCAAACATATTATGGAGTTCTTTTTTTATTTGTTCATGAATATAGCTTGATTACAGTGAGTACCTCTTCCACAAACATGGTGTAAATTAAAATTTAACGTTTGTGAAAATGTATAAACATATTTCTATTATATTATAAATAATTGTAGCATTTAAAGTAAGAGTCACTTTTGGATGTTCATTGCAACGAGTCAAATACTTATAAGGTTCATCTATCAAAATAGGTTTTACATGTTGCTATGATGATTATGAGTATTTAATTATATATAGTGAAAGATTTTTTAATAAAGCATTTTACAATTTATATCTCGATAGTGATACCGCTAAAATTTCGTATGGGATTTCAGCGGTATTTTATAAATCAAAAAATATTATTTGACAGTATTTATAATAAAAATAAGAGGTATAAGATATCATATTATAGTACAAGTTCTGTATATCCGTATTTGTAAGGTTATAAATGATATTCTATTTATTATAATAATTAGCTTTGGCGCAATAGATTTGTTAGAGATATAGGATGCTTTTTGTACAGGGAATCACATTTATTTAGATATACAGAATAGAAACCGTTTGTATATAAGTTCCATTCTTTTATGATTTCTATTATAGAGTTGAAATTTTTTGGAATGGCACAATTTTTTATTCAGATACCATTGTTATGTGGTGTGTTTTATAGTATAAAAAAGCAGTGTACAGGCGGTTTTACGGCATAATTACCAAAATGAGTAAGATTTTTATTTGATAACTATGAGTATAAATTGTGAAAATATAACGATCGTGTAATAACGGTAACAACTTTGTAACGAATAATTTCTTACAATCTGCACAGAAAATATATCAAAATAATTAACATAAATTCAAAAATTAGGTAATTTAAGCGGGTAGTAAGTCGAATTTTTATCAATCTATAAAAGCTATATGTGTAAATTGTACAATTACAAGACGTTTTTTTATTTGACATATGGAGAAACAGTGAATATAATAGCAAACAACGCTAAGTAAACCCAAATAAAGGGCGGTATTCTAAATATAATTACAAATTATTAAACGAATACCAAAACCCAAATCTGAATAGAGAAATAAAAGGGGAACTACTATGAAACATGCAAAGAAAACAAAGCATAAGCTTTTAAAGCTGGTGAATACACCTGTTAAAAGGGTGGGTGCCTTTGCGTTAATAACCATAATAGGTATTGGTTCAGTTGTAACAGTAATGGCAGCAACAGAAAAAGCAACAATTTTTGACAACGATATATCTTACCGTGTTGCGCTTCACACAACCGATACAGAACAAATATTAGCAAAAGCGAATATTACCACTAGTGACAATGACCTTGTGGAACGTGACGACAGCAACGGAGTTGTAATTAAGATTAGACGTGCAATAGACACCACTGTAGAAGCAGACGGAACTACAAAGACAGTTACAGCTCACTATGGTGATAAGGTCAGCGAGGTAGTAGCGCAGGCAGGCGTGGTAATAGATGATAACGATTTATTAAGCGCCGACCTAAACAGTGAACTGTTAGAGTCAACAAATCTGGTAGTAACAAGACAACATCGGGTAACGGTACATGATAATGGCAGCACAAAAGTGGTAGATGTACTGGAAGGACCTGTTGCCAATGTACTGACAGCGGCAGATATTACGCTGGGCAGTGAGGATACGTTAAGTGTAGCGGAAACAGAGCCTGTTACAGACGGTATGCAAATTACGGTAAACCGTGTGACATATGCCACACAAATTGTAACAGAGGATATTCCGTTTGAAATGCAAACAAAAGAAACTGCAGATCTTTATAAAGAGGAAACAAAAGTGGAAACACAAGGTGCTAACGGTACCAGAACTGCGGTTATGGAATGTAAATTTGTAAATGGACAGCTGGTTGACTCGACAGAGATTGCATTGCTTTCTGAAACTGCGCCGGTTACACAAGTAACATTAGTTGGTACAAAAGAAAAGCCGGTTATAAAAACTACCGTGTCTCCAGCAACGCCTAAGTCGTCTGCTAATATTGAAACTGCAAGTACGCAGGCAACTGTTTCGGGTCAGACTATAACCGATTCTTATGGTAATGTATTAAGCGTTTCCCGTGTTTTAACAGGTCAGTGTACAGCATATACAGGCGGTGGAATTACTTCTACAGGAGTATCTGCAGCAGTGGGGCGTGTGGCGGTAGATCCAAGGATTATTCCATACGGAACCAAATTGTATATTGCCTCTCCTGACGGCAGTATTGTGTACGGATATGCAATTGCTGCTGATACAGGCGGCGCTATGATGTCCGGTGAGGCGCTAGTTGATTTGTATTATGACACATATAGCGAGTGCGTCAATTTTGGTCGCCGTACAATGAATATCTATATTCTTGCTTAAGGTCAGTGAATCATGAATTATAAAGTATCTTCGTTTTTCGAAGGTGCTTTTTTTTTGCAAGGACAGTAGAGTTATTGGTGGGAGAGTAATTTTGCAGGGTTCTATATGAGGGATGTGGTTTTATAAAAGGTTATTACTGTAAATAGAAGTCTACGTGCAGTGCTTATATAGATGGTTTGCTACTATTGTACGATAAATGGGACAAATAATGCTGTGAAAATAAAATTGCCTTGTATTTTTTGAATAAATGTGATACAATAATCAAAAATCGAATATATGTTCGTTTTTTTTAATAGAGAAAATATTGAGAAGTTGAGGAGAATGATTATGTTTCAACTGATTATGGGAAGCCTTGTGTTGTTATATACAGCCGGTTTAGTGATATACTATATTCCTAAAACGTTTTCATCATTGTATGTATGTTTATTATGTGGTTTAACAGGCGTGCTGTCTATTGTTGCGGGTGGTGGTTCATGGATAGTGCAGTTGATACAAATCAATGCACAGCTGATGATTGCTGGGTGCAGTTTGTTTCATTTGCACCGTGAAAAACTATTTACGGCTCGTAAAGCTAAGGTTGCTATGACTCAGCAAAGAACGGTTGTTGCTCAAAAGATGAAAGCAGCTCAAAAATACGTAGCAGCCAAAAAACGAACACAGAGCCTGGCAGCAATGGAACGCTGTGCTTAATAATGGCTGAACGCATTGCTTTAGCGCTGCATAGACTGGACTATGGGGCGCAAAAGACCCCTTTAAGATAGATGGTCTGCTGTAAACTGGATATTACGGCAGACTTTAATTTTTTTATTGTAAAAAAATATATTTTAGAGTAAAATAATAAAATAATATGTTCGGAGGGATACTTAATGTTAATTGCACCATCTATTTTGGCAGCAGATTTTTCGAAATTAGGAGAGCAAATTGAGATGATTACCCGCGCAGGGGCAGACTGGATTCATTTAGATGTGATGGACGGTATGTTTGTGCCAAATATTACGTTTGGAGCGCCTGTTATTCGAGCGGTAAAATCTTATTCGGCTTTGCCATTTGATGTGCATTTAATGATTCATAATCCGAAACGCTACATTGCAGATTTTTGTAAGGCTGGTGCTGACATCATATCGTTTCATATAGAAGCTGAAGAGGATGTTGAAGGTACTATTGCAGCAATAGAAACGGGAGGCGCTAAACCGGCAATTGCAATTAAACCGCAAACGTCTGTCAATCAGGTATTGCCCTATTTGGACAAGCTGTATATGGTATTGGTTATGACAGTAGAGCCGGGTTTTGGCGGACAAAGCTATATGGAGCATATGATGCCTAAGGTAGCGGCGCTTAAACAAAAAGCGCCGCATCTGTTGATACAGGTAGACGGCGGTATTGATTTAAAAACTATTGTTCCCAGTGTAAGAGCGGGGGTTGATGTTTGTGTTGCAGGCACCAGTGTGTTCGGCGCTCTTAATCCGCAGCAAATGATTACAGATTTAAAGTTAGCGGCGGTCGGCGCTTGATTTTTTGCCCCACATGACCGAAAATAGGTCTTCTGCCAGAAGGATACCGTGTTCGATGGTTGCTGCTGCAGCAATACGGCCTTTGCCTTTTAAAACGCCGTACTCTTCTAGAAGAGCCCTTGCTTGTTTGTAGGTTTTTCGTCTAAAACGAATAATCATGCGGTATTGGTCACCCAGACGCACCAGTTTTGTTTCAGGGCAGGTCAATCCAGATCGGTATAACTGTTCTGTCGCATTCATCATGTCAGTGCAAGATTCAAACTGATATATTAATGGACCGGTGGTTTCTTTTATATGATATTTTTTTCTTTTAACAGATAGCCTGCGGTGAGACAAGCTTGGCGGCTGTATGCTAAACAGCAAAACAACAGTGCCGTCTCGCACGCAGAGTGTACGTATGGTAATATTTTCGGCATTTTTGTAAGAAAATCCTGTGTATTTACAACCTTCTAAAAATACTTTTGCCAGCGTAATTTTTGAAAGAGATGTAAGCATACCGGTATTGACGCTGTTTAACCCTAGAATCAGCGCCTCCTGGCTAGTCAAAATAATCAGTAAATGAGATTCATCCATGATTTTTGCTTTCAAATTTTACCCCCCCTGTGCAAAATCCCTTTTCTCTATACTATTACAAATTATAAATAATGTCTTCGGTAAATAAATGATGATTTAAAACGATAGTCTAAAAATATTTATATACATATAATACTTTTATGTGCAATGACTGTTTTTATTTTTTGTTTTTATAAACTTCAAAATTGTGTAAATAATGCACTCGCTATATTGCAAAAATTGGCACGGACAGATGGAATAATTTTTTATACGCGGTAAATACTATTTTCAGTAAGTCTGATAACAAACAATTCACCAAATTTGTGATTCGGAGGAATGAATATAAATGAAAGCTACTGGAATCGTTAGAAGAATTGATGATTTAGGCCGCGTGGTTATTCCCAAAGAAATTCGCCGTACTTTGCGTATTAGAGAAGGAGATCCCCTTGAAATTTTTACTAATGCCGACGGCGGCGTAATTTTTCGCAAGTATTCTCCTGTTGGAGAATTGTCATCTTTTGCAGAGCAATATGCGGATGTACTTAGTAAAACAATTGGTTTGCCGGTATTGATCTGCGATAATGATCATGTGGTCGCTGCATCTGGCGTTTCGAAAAAAGAGTTTTTAGAGCGACGGGTAACACCCGCAATGGAGGAATATATGAAGTCCCGCCAAAAGTTTGTGGGCAGCGAAGCTGATCATTCTTTGCGCCCCATAGAGGGTATTGAAAGGAATGCTTGTGTGGTGTATCCTATTATTGCATCCAGTGATGTAATTGGTGCCGTTATGATTTTGTTTGATGAGAGCAATACTTCACCTACGCAGGTAGAAATAAAATTAGCGCAGGCGGCAGCTTCCTTTTTAGGTAAACAAATGGAGGACTGACGCTGAAACGAGTAAGGGCGGGTAAAACCTGCTCTTTTTTTTTCAGTGTACAGTGTAGATTTTTGCAAAAAAAACTTTAGATATTGTGCAGAATGGATAAAATAGAAACAGGATACAGAATAAAAGAGGAAACCCTTGCTTTTTTACGCATTTTATGTTAAAATAACAAGTATAAATAATGAAGGGATAAAAGAGTGGGGTAGCCCGCTCTTTTATTTATATTATGAGGTGAAACAACTTGGCGCATAATAAAAAATCAGGTAATACGGTCTCTGCCGTTTTAAAGTTGGCAGAGCCATATGCCCGGCAGTTAGGTTTTACTATATGGGATGTTCGTTATATTAAGGAAGGATCCTATTGGTATTTGCGTATTTTTATTGACAAACCCGAGGGGGTTACGATAGAAGATTGCGAAGCTATGAGCCGGGCAATCAATGATCCGCTGGATCAGTTGGATCCGATAGATGGAGAATATTGTCTGGAGGTATGTTCACCGGGAATTGACCGTGAATTGGTACATGCTGAACATTTTGATGCATTTTTAGGTGCGGTTGTAAATGCAAGACTTATACGCCCCCTTGAGGATGGGCGCAAGGAAATATTAGGTATTTTACAGTCATATGAAGATTCTGTACTGACGTTGGAGACACAAGAAGGTGTATTACTGAAAATTAATAAAAAGGATACGGCGTCGGTAAAAGTGTGCGACGATTATATAGATATTGACGAAGAATTTGAGGAGGAACCAGAGGAAGATGAGTAGTGAGTTGTTTGAGGCATTAAATCTGCTGGAACAAGAGCGTGGCATACCGGTGGAGTTTATGGTAGACAAAATCACAAAGGCAATTTTAACAGCATGTAAAAACAGCTACGATAATGAAGATGCCCGAGTACAGATTAACCCCGATAGAGGCGAGTTTGAGGTGTATCTGCGTAAAGAGGCGGTAGATGAGGTGTATGAGCCAGGCAGAGAAATTTTGTTAAAAGAGGCAATAGAAATAGATGTCAACGCTAAATGCGGGGATAAGGTTGAGGTTCGGCTGAATACAAAGGAATTTGGACGAATTGCTGCACAAACTGCCAGAAATATTATCAGGCAGGGTATTCGTGACGGTGAGCGGGGACTGATGATGCAGGAGTTCCAAAGCAAAAATCAAGAATTGGTAAGCGCTTTGGTAGAAAGAATTGATCCCAAGAGCGGAGCGGCCACATTGCGTATTGGTAAGGCTGAAGCGGTATTGCCTAGAAGTGAACAGGTGGGAGGCGAGTTGTTAAAGGAGGGCGATCATATTAAAGTTTACGTAGCAGACGTAAAAGAAACCGAAAAAGGACCTCGCGCCATGATTTCACGTACACATCCGAATTTGGTGAAACGTTTGTTTGAAACAGAAGTGCCGGAAATTTACGATGGTACTGTGGAGATTAAAGCGGTTTCCCGTGAAGCCGGTTCCCGTACAAAGCTTGCCGTTTTAAGCCATAATCAAGATGTTGACGCAGTAGGTGCGTGTATTGGTTCAAGAGGGGCTCGTGTTTCTAATATTGTAAATGAGCTGGGCGGAGAGAAAATTGATATTGTGGAATATAGCCAAGAGCCGGAGAAATTTATTGCCGCTTCTTTATCACCGGCGGACGTATTATCGGTGGTTGTGATTGATGAAGAAAACAGGACCTGCCGCGTAACAGTGCCGGATAGTCAACTTTCATTGGCGATTGGCAATAAAGGACAGAATGCAAGATTGGCTGCTAAGTTAACAGGTTGGAAAATTGATATTAAGCCGCAAAGTGGTTTTTTTGGTGAAGAGCCGGAGTTACAGCTAACCCAAATAGCAGAGTTGGCGGAATAGAGATAACTCTTCCTGCAAAACTCAGGATAAAAGGAGAAAGGCGGTGGAGGTTTCATGCATAAAAGACGGATTCCGATGCGTATGTGCGCAGGATGCTCAGAAATGAAACAAAAACCGGAGCTGGTGCGGGTTGTAAAAGCGCCGGATCAAAAAGATGATGTGGGAAATATAATTACAGTAGGTGCTGTATCGTTGGATTTAACGGGTAAAAAGCCGGGGCGAGGAGCCTATGTATGCAGAAAAACGTCCTGCCTGAAAGCCGCGAGAAAGGCAAGAAGATTGGAAAGGGCTTTCTCTTGTCAAATTCCAGCGGAGGTATATGACAGACTGGAGGAGGAGATCTTGCAATATGAGTCACAATAAACTGCTGTCTATGTTGGGTATTGCAAGAAAGGCGGGAAAACTTTCCCTTGGAAATGATCCAGCAATAGAGGCGATACGAAATGGGTTGGCATACTTAATATTGACAGCAAGCGATTTATCACAAAGAACATTGCGGGGAATCTGTTATGCGGCAGAAGAGAAAATGATAGAAATACTTATAATTGATAACACGATGGATGAGATAGAGATTGCATTGGGAAGGCGTACTGGCATTATTGCGGTAAACGATGCCGGATTTGCAGAAAAACTGCGCACCTTATGCGGCAAGGCAGATAGCAAGCAGCGAAATGAGAAGGAGATTAGCTTATGATGAAAAAATACAGAGTCAATGAGGTGGCAAAGGATCTGAAGGTGGCAAATAAACAGGTTATAGAAGCTTTAATGCCATTCAGCCAAGAGCAAAAAAAATATATGACTGCGCTTACAGAAGAAGATTTGGATATTGTATTTGACATATTTACCAAAGAGAATAGTGTAGCTTCTTTTGATAAGTATTTTGCCTTAAGAGAGCAGGCTTCGGAATCGGAAGTCCAATTGCCGATTCAAGAAGCAGATAATGATAATACTGCAGAAAAAAGAGCGGATATTGAGAAAAAGGTGATGAAAACATCTGAAGATAAGAAACAAAAGGTATCCGGAACATCAGTGAAAAAGCCAGCTAAGCAAGATACTGCGCAGAAAACTGCTAAGCAAACCAAAACCGCTGCAGTTAAGCAGGAAAAACCGATGAAAAAGGATGCCGGTGCCGATAAAGTGGTAGCAACAGCTTCCGAAGAGGTGAAAAAACCTGCAAGCAGAATTGTGGATACACGTTCTTCTCAGGTTAATATGGATCGTTACAACGAAAAATACGATCGTTTGGCAAATGAAAAGGTGAAAACAGACCATACGGTAAATAAACAAAAATTAACACAGCGCAGTAGTCAATACAGAGGAAAACCAAAAAATTCCCGCAAAGAGACGGAAGCGGAGCGTCTAAAACGTATTCAGCTGGAACGTCAGAAAAAACAGATGACGATTACGATTCCGGATGAAATTGTTGTAAATGAGCTTGCATTACGTTTAAAAGCCACGGCTGCAGAAGTCATTAAAAAGTTGATGATGATGGGTGTTATGGCAACGGTAAATGATGTGATTGATTTTGATACCGCTTCTCTAATTGCAATAGAATTCCATGCAAAGGTAGAAAAAGAGGTTGTTGTAACGATTGAGGAGCAGATTATTGA
The DNA here is from genome assembly GCA_910577755.1 of uncultured Eubacteriales bacterium. Classification (GTDB taxonomy): domain Bacteria; phylum Bacillota; class Clostridia; order Oscillospirales; family Acutalibacteraceae; genus UMGS1071. The sequence goes on from CAJTNL010000015.1 coordinate 15,478, forward strand.
CGACAGTGAGGATGAAGATGATAATCTTGTGTCTAGGGCGCCGGTTGTTGTGGTAATGGGACACGTTGACCATGGTAAAACCTCCTTGCTTGACGCTATTCGCAAAGCAAACGTAACACAGTCGGAAGCAGGTGGTATTACCCAACATATTGGTGCGTATCGGGTGCCCGTAGGTAATGGAGAAATTACATTTTTGGACACACCGGGTCACGAAGCTTTTACGACTATGCGTGCAAGAGGCGCACAGGTAACGGATATTGCTATTTTGGTTGTTGCAGCAGACGATGGTATCAAACCGCAAACGATAGAAGCTATTAGCCATGCGAAAGCTGCAGGCGTATCTATGATTGTGGCAATTAATAAAATGGATAAACCTACAGCAAACCCTGACAGGGTGAAAGAACAGTTGACACAGCACGATGTTCTACCTGAGGAGTGGGGCGGTGACGTACCATGTTTACCGGTTTCTGCTTTGACAGGTGATGGGATTCAGGAACTGTTGGAAATGGTTTTACTGATTGCAGATATGAAAGAACTGCGGGCTAACCCCGATAGAGCGGCAAAGGGTACCGTTATTGAAGCGCGTTTGGATAAGGGCCGGGGACCCATTGCGACCATTTTGGTGCAAAACGGTACGCTGCATGTTGGAGACAGCGTTGTTGCAGGAACCACGGTGGGCCGTATACGCGCCATGACCAATGACAGAGGAGAGCCGGTACAAACAGCAGGACCTTCGGTTCCGATTGAGATTACCGGGTTAGACGATGTGCCTGTGGGCGGCGATATTTTCAATGCAGTTTCAGATGAACGTTTAGGCCGCCAATTAGTAGAACAGCGCCGTTCTCAGAAAAAGGAGGAGCGCTTCAATGCACAGACGAAAGTAACGCTGGATAATTTGTTTGACCAAATGCAGGAAGGACAGATGAAAGAGCTGCAGGTGATTGTAAAGGCAGATGTGCAAGGATCCTTTGAAGCGGTTCGTCAATCTTTGGAAAAGCTGAGCAATGAGGAAGTGCGTGTGCGTGTTATTCACGGTGGCGTTGGTGCGGTAAGCGAGTCCGATGTTATGCTCGCCAGTGCGAGTAACGCTATTATTATCGGGTTTAACGTTCGTCCTGACCCAGTGGCAGAGGAAAGCGCAAAACGTGACGGTGTCGATATTCATTTATACCGTATCATTTATGAAGCAATTGAGGATGTACAGTCTGCCATGAAAGGTTTGCTTGCACCTAAGTTCCGTGAAGTTATGTATGGTCGTGCCGAATGTCGCCAGGTTTATAAAATTACCAATGTAGGTATTGTCATGGGTTCTTATGTTACCAGCGGTAAAATTATACGTAACTCGCTTGTGCGTATTGTTCGTGACGGCATTATCATTGCAGACGATAAAATTGCTTCTTTACGTCGCTTTAAGGATGATGTAAGAGAGGTTGCCGAAGGCTACGAATGCGGTGTGACTCTTGAGCATTTTAATGACGTGAAAGAGGGCGATGTGTTCGAGTCTTATATCATGGAAGAATATATAGAGAACTGAGTTCTCATACTATAGATGGCAGGTTCAGCTGTCATCTATTTTTAGAAGCAGTAAAAGCTGCTGTAAGGAGGCTTAATATTATGGCAAGTCATAGAATAGGACGTATCACAGAGGATATTCATCGGGAACTGACTGCGATTTTAAGGCAGGTAAAAGACCCGCGTGTACAGGAAGGGTTAATTAGTATTGTACGAGTAGATGTTACCAATGACCTTTCCTACTGTACAGTATATATTAGCGCCATACAGGGCCATGAACAAGCAGAGGTGGCGAAAAAAGGTCTGGATTCCGCTGCGGGTTTTATTCGCCGCGAGTTGGGACATCGTTTAAAATTGCGTCATGTACCGCAGCTTTCTTTTACAGTAACCGATTCCATTGCATATGGTGCAGGTATCTCAAAACTAATTGACGATTTAAAAGAGGAGAACCGCCATGAGAATTAAGCTCGATCAGACGGCGGAGCTTTTAAAGCAGGCCGACGATATATTGGTACTTAGCCATAAATCACCGGATGGAGACACTTTGGGCAGCGCTTCAGCGCTTTGTACAGCCTTGCAGAGGATGGGTAAGCGTGTTAGTTTTGCATGTTCGGACCCAATTGTACCTAAGTATCAAAATCTCTTTAACGCATTTGTACCGGAACACTTTACGCCAAAATATATTGTTGCAGTAGATATTGCCGATATAGTGTTGCTGGGTAAGGAAACCGAGCAATATCAGAATAGTATTGATCTTGCCATTGATCACCATGTTTCTCATAAAGAGTATGCGCATATGTCGTTTTTAGATAGCTGCGCGGCTTCTACTACACAGATGGTTTACGATATACTCTGCGTTATGGGCGTTGCTGTTGACAAACAGATTGCCAATTGTTTATATACCGGGCTTTGTACTGATACAGGGTGCTTCCGATACAGTAATACCACCGCCAAAGCGCTACGTACAGCCGCCCGTTTGATGGATGCGGGGGCGGATGCAGCTGAAATTAACCGTGTAATGTTTGATACCAAAAGCCATGCCAGAATCAAAGCGGAGCGCATGGCCTTGGAGAGTATTACATTCCATGATAAAGATCGATTTGCTATGATGGAGATTACAAAGGATATGATGGAGCAGTCTGGTGCAACTGAAAGCGATATTGATGGTTTGGCAGCTTTGCCCAGACAGATAGAAGGCGTATTGATTGCGGCTACCCTGCGGGAAAGAAAAGACGGAGGATATAAAGTTTCGCTACGTGCAACGCCTCCCTATGATGCCTCTGTAATTTGTGCAGAATTTGGCGGAGGCGGTCATAAGGGAGCGGCAGGTTGTTCCTTTCATGAAGAAAAAGATGCGGTAAAACAGAAATTAATACAAGCTGTAAGCGGCTATTTTCTGGCACAAGGTATTTAACTCATGATTCATACAGGGCTGTACGGCGGTGAGTTGTATAGATTTAGCATTCAACATAACTGTTTGCAAGGGAAAGGAGGGAAGTATTTTGGATGGGATTATCTTAATTGATAAACCAAAATCGTATACGTCTTTTGATGTAGTGGCGGTTATAAGAGGGCTTTGCCACCAAAAAAAAGTGGGGCATACCGGTACGCTGGATCCTATGGCAACCGGAGTACTTCCCATACTAATAGGAAAGGCGACCCGTTGCGCCCCGTTTTTAGAAAATACGGATAAAGTCTACGAGGTGCAATTTCAGCTAGGAATAGCGACGGATACGCAAGATAGTACCGGCAAAGTTGTTGCACAGAGTGTAAAAAAGGTGACGGAATTGGAGTTTGGTCAGGCGCTTAACTGTTTTAGAGGGACTATTATGCAGTTGCCTCCTATGTATTCTGCTGTGCAAAAGAATGGACAACGTTTGTATGCTTTGGCGCGGCAGGGGATTGAGATAGAGCGAGAAAAGCGTCCTGTTACCATTTACCAATGCAACCTGCTTTCTTTTAACGAGAAAGAGCAGACGGGTGTTTTACATGTGATGTGCTCGAAAGGAACTTATATCCGTACCCTGTGTCATGATATTGGTGAAAAACTTGGTACATATGGTATGATGACTGCATTACGGCGTACTGCAGCATGTGGATTTACCCTTGCAGATACCATACCTTTGGAAAAGGCAAAAGAACAGGTCGCACAGGGCAACAGTTTGGAAAATCGATTGCTTCCCATTGATACGGTTTTTTTTGATAAACCCCGAGTACAAGTATCACAGGCACAAACTACCCGTTTTTGTAACGGAGGTTCCTTGAGTTTAGAGCGGTTGCGCCTGTCTGTTTCACAACAACAGGAAAATGGAGCCGTTTACCGTGTATACGGCTATCATAACGGCTTTTTAGGGTTGGGGATTGTGTCGGTGGACAAGCAAGAATTACGAATATTAAAGCTTTTTTTCGGAGATGACAAAGCATGACCATAATCACAGATTTTAAACAACAGGTATCCGGTCCCAGCTCTGTTGCGCTGGGGTGCTTTGACGGTGTTCATTTAGGACATCAAAAAGTAATTGACCGCACAGTGCAGGATAAGATAAATGATTTAGTACCGTCTGTATTCACTTTTCAGGAACATCCTGCGGTAATACTGACAGGTAAACAGGTGTCTCTGCTAGTAACGCCTGATGATAAAAAACGTCTATTTGCTGAAATGGGTATTGAGCAGGTATTTATGCCGCCTTTTGAAAAAATGATGGATATAGAGGCGGAAGATTTTGTTCGCATTGTGCTCAAAGATATGTGTAAAGCAGTTAAAGTATACTGCGGCTTTAACTTTTATTTTGGTAAAGGGGCAAAAGCAGGAACCGAATCTCTAAAAAGCTTTGGTGCAAAATATGGTGTTGCGGTAGAAATTATAGAGCCGGTGACGGCTGATCATAATGTTCCAATTAGCTCAACAAAAATTCGTAGCTATTTGAAGCAGGGAGAGGTTCGTGCCGCAGCAGCCATGTTGGGCCGTTGTTTTAGTTTTCATTTTCCGGTGATAGAGGGAAATAAACTTGGTAGAAAGATGAATGTTCCTACTATCAATCAATCTTTGCCGCCCAATTTTGTAAAGCCTAAAAGAGGCGTTTATGCTTCTTTAGTAACGCTGCAAGACGGCAGGGTGTATTATGGCATTACTAATATAGGAGTAAAACCTACATTAGGGGCAAATTATGATATAGGGTCTGAAACATGGATGCCTGATTTTAGCGGGAACTTATATGGTGCAACGCCCAAAACAGAATTGGTCAGTTTCATTAGAGAAGAACAAAAATTTTCAGATTTAAACGCATTAAGCTTACAAATTCAGCAGGACAAGCAGGTGGCTTTCGCAATACTGCAAGAGGAATTTCCACAGTATAGAAGACAATAAAACAGGTTATCTTAGGTATAGGGTATGTCTGTGTTTTTATAACTGGTGCACACAATACATCCTTAAGTGGTTCAACTGGAACGACTGGACGGTTTATTGTTATATGTTACGGGGTCGGGAGGCAGGGCAGACTGTATATCTTGCACATTTTCGTTTAAACTTTGTGTTCCGAAGGATTCTGTATGTGGTTCAGGACATTGCCATATTGCGTCTTACTGGATTGACAGATTACAGAAAAATCATATTATGGCATATCAGGCTTCACAAAGAGACGGAACTTTTTATTGAAGTATGGAAAATGGACGAGGCAAGTTAGCCGGTAAAGCCTGTCTATATTCTATTGCACATCTATTTATATAAATATGAAAATGCATAAAAGCGACTGAAAGCAATGACTTTTGGTCGCTTTTATGCATTTGATTGTTTTTTATAAAGTTTGTTACACTGTATTTCTATCATACAGCTAAAATTTTAAAATTAGCCTGGTTTGCCCTTTGTTTAGCGATATAATTTTACTGGCAATACGAGGATGAACCAAACGGGTGCGAACCATATCCATTAAAACTTGCCCTTTATGGTAGCCATGAATCACAACAACCTCTTGCACTTTTGGGCCAACCGTATCTAAAAATTGTTCAATTTCAAGCTCTGCATTATCAGCATACATTCCGTGAATATCCAATTCAACGATCGTACCTTTTTCTATAATTATCATCGTAATCTCCTTTCTTAAAAATTTATTATTATGGTTATTATAATACATTAAAACAAATATTTTAATGTATTATAACAAATTTTGTGATATAATTTTAAATAACAATTTGAACGCGGAGGATTATAAGTCGTGACAGTAATTGATATGAGAAATTTTTTTCATGATTGCGATGTAGAACTCATTGAAATTAACGATAATGTGATTTATTATGCAGAAGAAAAAATAGAAGAAGGTCATCATAGTTTGTTTTTACTGGAGTATAACCGCGTTGCACAGCAAGAACGGATTGTAGCTAATTATATTTTAAATGATGAAGATTACCAACAGCATTATTTTGCCTTTGAAAACGATATTGTTGTGGTTATGGAAAACGGTAAAAATATTGCATGGGTATTGCGTATTGATAAACAAACCGGTAAGGAGAAAAACTTTGAACAAATTCATTTTATAGGAAATTTTTTGCAGTGCAAGGCACTGAGCCGGGAATATATTTTCATTTTAACAGAGGAAAATGAAGAGCATAGCAAGTTGTTTGCCGAGTACCGCAGTTTAACTGATTTGAGGCATATTGCGTATTTGTACAATATGGAGAGAAGGGAATATCATTATATTAAAGACAAACGCATTTGTGAGGCGGATTGCAGTTGTTTAATTCCTTATTTGGGCAAGGGAATTATGAAATTATTGGTATTACAGCCATATGGAAGCGAGCGTGAGAAAGAGCATTGTTATAAAAACAGATGTTGGCTGGGCAGTCATATTTGTGATAAGGCATGGACGTGCGATTTAGAATCACTAGTTCATGCGGTGCGCTGCGAACATGAAATCAAAATGCAGCTACTGTTTTCGTCGGATTCCAGCGGTATGATTCGGTATGTAGGCATGGATGAAAAAAATATATATTTTAAAGCAAAACATTTTCCGTGGAACGATTTACGTTTGTGTGCTGTGGATAAAGAAACAAACGCACGTTTTGTAGCGGCGTCTTTAACACTTAAAGACAGAGAGAGCGATGCGGAATATTGGATTGATACTGTTAATATGCGGGGGATTCGTGTAACAAAACAAGATCAGGAATTAAAGATAAAAGGCTTTTTAAATACATGTATTAATGCTGAATATCAGAAAGGACAGGGCGAGTTTATCAGCTGTGTAGATGACCGCTTTATTTTAGAGCAGCAGGTTGTACAGGGAGAAGAGGAGAGTTTTTGTTTTACAGAAATATATGATTGTCGTACGAAAAAAAGACAAAGTTTTGAGAGCGGTTGTGCTGTACAGGGAGATATTGTGGTGTTATATTAAATAGGCTGAACAATCCGGCGTAAGATACACATTTAAAGTTTTTCGGGTAGGATATAATAAACAATAGGTTTTAGAAGTTAAAACATCTTTTCGGATTGTACCATTGTGGGGCGTAAGTTGTAATGTGTTATCAGCTGAAGTGGATTAATTGGTTTCTAGTATAGAATAAACTTGTAAAGCAATATACCAAAGGAATAAGAATTTTGCTCATGAAATAGGGTTTATATATTTTATAAAATTATTTTTCGATTGCCTCCTATACCTTCAGAATTGTCATATTAGTTAAAAAATATACTAACATCGTTATTTTTTTACCTATTATTTACAAATCAGATCAGGTATTATACAATAAAAATGGAAGCACAAATGTTATAAAAAATATGGAGGTAATTTCATGAGTAAAACTATGAAATCATTAGTATATTTAGGTCCAAATAAAAAAGAAGTTGTAGAAAGACCAAAACCAACGCTACAGAATGGTAAATCAGCGGTTGTAAAAATGTTGAAAACGACGATCTGCGGAACAGATCTTCATATTCTTAAGGGAGATACTCCTGAGGTTCCACAAGGATTAATTCTAGGGCATGAAGGTATTGGGGTAGTAGAGTCTGTAGGAGAGAATGTAAGCAATTTTAAAGTTGGAGATAAAGTAATTGTTTCGTGTATTACGGCATGCGGAACTTGTCCGTATTGTAAAAAGAGTCTTTATGCGCACTGCGATAATGGAGGCTGGATATTGGGGAATCTCATTGACGGTACCCAGGCCGAATATGTACATATTCCTTATGCGGATAATAGTCTGTATCATATTCCTGAAGCGATAACCGACGATGCGGCTGTTATGATAAGCGATATACTTCCGACCGGTTTTGAGATCGGTGTTTTAAACGGTCAGGTGAAGCCTGGCGATACAGTAGCGATAGTAGGTTCCGGTCCGATAGGACTTTCTGCTCTACTCACTGCTCAGTTTTATTCACCTGCAAGAATTATTATGATAGACTTGGATGATAATCGACTAAAAGCTTCTTTGGGTTTTGGTGCCACAGATATTGTCAATTCTAAAAATATGGATGCAGCAATTAAACAAGTATATGCGCTTACAGACGGTCTTGGCGTAGATGTTGCCATTGAAGCGGTTGGTGTTCCGCAGACTTTTGACATTTGTCAGAAAATTATTACTAAAGGAGGTCATGTAGCCAATGTAGGTGTTCATGGAAAACCGGTAGAGCTCCACATTGAGGATTTATGGATTAAAAATATTACGATTGCAACCGGACTTGTTAGTACTAACACAACTCCTATGTTGCTAAAAACAGTATCTTCAGGAAAAATTAAACCACAACAGCTTGTTACACACCATTTTAAATTCAGCGAAATAATGGATGCTTACGATACGTTTGCTAATGCGGCGAGGGAAAGGGCTTTGAAAGTTATTATAGATTTTGAATAGATAGAATTGCCGTTGCTTAATGAAGCAACGCTCGGAAGAGTAGATATAAAATTATTGAACGGGATGAGCGTAAACTAAATTTTAAACAAATAAAAAGGATTGACATCTGTGTTTAGCAGATGTCAATCCTTTTTATTTACAATCAACAGGTAAGTTTTTAGTTGTCAAATCAAGCCATAAAGCTTGTTTATGATTGGTAGCGCAATCTCTCAATAGCAATTGTAATATATTTGACGCTTTATGTTTTATCAATTACGATTGATTAACAGCAATGATGTCTTCAATTAACTCGTCAAGCTGTTTCAAAGTGGTCAAATAACCTGCTCGGTGTCTGAATTCTGCTGCACTGCGCAGTCCTTTCACATACCATGCTACATGTTTGCGCGCTTCTTTCATGCCGTGGGGTTCTGTTTTGTGGTTGCATAAGTTCGTTATGTGTTTGCGCATAACTAACATGCGTTCGGATACGCTGGGCGGGGGCAATATGGCGCTGCTTTCTGATAAGTATGCGTTAATTTGTGAAAATAGCCACGGATTACCCAATGCGCCTCTGCCAACCATCACAAAATCGCAGCCGGTTTCTTCCAGCATGCGGGCGGCGTCCTGTGCCGTACAAATATCTCCGTTTCCAATTACTGGTACAGAAACTGCTTGCTTTACCTGCCGAATCATATCCCAGTCTGCTGGTGGGATATACATGTCTTCTCTTGTTCTTCCATGTATGGTAATGGCGTCAGCGCCTGCATTAGCGCAAATACCAGCCACCTCTACCGCATTGACGGTGGTTTTATCCCATCCTTTGCGTATTTTTACGGTAACCGGAATAGGTACGGCCGCTTTGACTGCCGCTACAATTTCACCGCATAGCTGCGGCTGCTTCATCAGTGAGCAGCCTCCGCCGCTTTTGCTTATTTTAGGAGCAGGACACCCCATGTTAATATCTATAGCCTGGGGATCAAATTCCATTGCCTGTTTTGCCGCATGTGCCATCACCTCAGGTTGATCACCGCATATTTGTATGGCTGCAGGACGCTCTAAGGGTGATAGCTCCATCAGTTGTTTTCCCTTGCGGTCTCCATATTGCAAACCCTTTGAGCTTACCATCTCCGAAATTACATAGGCAGCTCCGTAAGAGGTACATAAACTGCGAAAGGAGCGGTCGGATACGCCTGCCATTGGCGCTAATATTGCTTTTCCCTTTAATGTAATATTACCTATTTTCAATCTAAATTCCTGCCGTTTCTACTTGGTTTCTATTCGTTTTATTATAACATATAGAAAGTTATGATGCAATTTACTATAGGAAGTCGTTGGTTAAAATCTACGTTTTTTCAGCGATCCAACGGTGGGGAAAAGAAAGCTTATAAAATCTCTTATTTTTTTGGTTAAAAAGTGTTATAATAAAAACAAATTATGGTCAAACAGGTTTGAATTAGGCAAACTATTTAGAAAGGTATGAAAACATTTATGAAACTGCTTGTGCTGGACGGTAATAGTATATTAAACCGTGCGTTTTATGGCATTAAATTGCTCACAACCAAAGACGGAATGTTTACAAATGCTATATACGGTTTTTTAACCATGCTACAAAAAATAAAGGATGATATAAATCCTGATGCAGTAGCGGTAGCGTTTGATATGAAAGGACCGACATTTCGCCATACAATGTATCAGGACTATAAGGCGCAGCGCAAGGGAATGCCGCCGGAGCTTGCACAGCAGCTTCCGGTACTAAAAGAGCTTTTGAAATATTTGGGTTATCAAATTGTACAGTGCGAAGGCTACGAGGCAGACGATATTCTGGGTACTCTTTCTAAAGTTTGTGCCGAAACAGGCAATGAATGTGTACTGGCAACCGGAGACAGAGATAGTCTCCAATTGGTCGGACCAAATGTAACCGTACGTTTGGCGGCTACAAAGTTCGGTCAGCCGACAGTGACAGTATATAACGAAGCAAAAATTATGGAGGATTACGGCGTAACGCCGCATCAGTTAATTGATATAAAAGCTTTGCAAGGAGATACCTCGGATAATATTCCCGGGGTTACAGGTATTGGTGCAAAGGGCGCTGCCGATTTGATTCAGAAATACGGCAGCATTGCGCATATTTATCAAAATCTTGACCAATTAGAGCTTAAGCCGGCAATGTATAAAAAGCTCAAAGACGGCGAGAATTTAGCGCGCTTGAGCTATCAGCTGGGCGCTATTTGTTTACAGGCGCCTGTTTCCGCCGATTTAGAGCAGTACCGCATTACACAGGGAAATCTATCTGAGGCTGCACGTCTCATGGCGCGTCTGGAGTTGTTTAGTCTGATGAAAAAATGGGGGCTTGACCAAATGGAGGCAGAGCAGACGTTACAACTGCCGGAGCAATGCTTAACCGTTGTGCCGTGTACAGATGGAACGGGTTTGTTGCAACAGTTACAGCAGGAGGGTAAAGCGTATGTTCTGGCAACATATCAAGATAAGCAAATTGATAAACTGTTTTTTCATTTAGGCGCCGCTATTTGTTTGGTGAATGCAAAGGAGCATACTGCATTTTTAAAAGCATTTTGTGAAAGTGAAGATATATCTAAATATACCCATGATATAAAGTCATTTTACAGAGCTATATACGGCATGGGAATCGGTCTGGCACAGGTAGAAATGGATACTATGCTTGCAGGTTATTTGCTTAATCCCTCATCGACCGACTATAAAATCGAGCGTCTGGCCACTGAGTACGGAGTAGAGCAAATAAAAGTGGAATCAGAGTGGGCGGAAGAAGAGCCGATTATCAAACAGATAGCGGTTTATCCTGCGTTATGCCGGGCAATAGAGGAAAAAATTGAACAAAATACCCAGCATAAGCTACTGCATGAAATGGAATTGCCTCTTGCAAGAGTATTGGCGCACATGGAAGAGCTGGGATTTGCTGTAGATAAAGACGGCATTGCAAAGTATGGCAAGGTTATAGAAACAAAAATTGATCAGTTGCAGGAGCAGGTATATCACGAAGTAGGCTATACGTTTAACATTAATTCTCCTAAGCAGTTGGGAGAAGCTTTGTTTGTAAAACTGGGACTGCCGGCAGGCAAAAAAACTAAAACAGGCTATTCAACTAATGCCGAGGTATTAGAAAAGCTGCGTTATGAGCATTCGGTAGTGGAGCTTATTTTAGAATACCGTACTTTAGCAAAAATTAAATCAACGTATTGCGACAGCTTGTTAAAGGTGGTAGAAGAGGATGGTCGTATCCATTCCAACTTTAATCAGGCAGAAACCAGAACAGGTCGTATCAGCTCGACAGAGCCTAATTTGCAGAATATTCCCGTTCGCACCGAAGTGGGCAGAGAATTGCGCAAGTTTTTTGTTGCAAAACAAGACTGTGTGCTGGTAGATGCCGACTATTCCCAAATTGAGCTGCGCGTACTGGCTCATATGGCAGACGATAAAAATATGATTGAGGCTTTTGCCGAAAATGATGATATTCACCGAAACACGGCGGCACAGGTGTTTCATATGCCAAGGGAGATGGTGACGCCGTTGATGAGGAGCAGGGCAAAAGCCGTTAATTTTGGAATTATATATGGAATCGGCGCATTTTCTCTGGCGAAAAATATCGGTGTTACTCGCAAAGAAGCTGAGGACTATATTAAGACTTATTTAGACCATTTCAGCGGTGTGCGTGATTATATGAAGTATGCAGTAGAAAGAGCCAAGGAAATAGGGTATGCAGAAACCTTGTTTGGACGCCGCCGTTATTTACCCGAACTTAGTTCATCTAATTTTAATTTGCGCGCTTTCGGTGAGCGGGTGGCAATGAATATGCCGGTTCAGGGAACAGCGGCCGATATTATTAAAATTGCAATGATCCGTGTAGAAAAACGGTTGAAAAAAGAAGGCTTGCGTGCTAGGCTAATTTTGCAGGTGCACGATGAATTGATTGTTGAAGCGCCTCTGGAGGAGGCTCCTCTTGTAAAGCAATTGCTGACAGAGGAAATGGAGTCTGCTGTAAAGCTTGCCGTACCTATGGTGGCGCAGGCAACAGAGGGAAAAACATGGTACGATGCAAAAGCGTAAAGTTTTATCTGAATACAAAAAAGATAAAAAAGAATTTTAATGTAATTTGTTATTTATGATTGTACGCCTTGGTATGATGAGATATTCTAGAATAATAAGTCCAAATGAAATGATTTGTTTGTAAAATCCATATGATCACTGTCAAGGAAAGGCAGTTGATAAACCGTATATAAAGGAGCATAAATGATGCGTAACTATAAAAAGATAGATATAGATACATGGTCGCGCAAAGAGCATTATCTATACTATACAAAAGTATTAAAAATCGAATTTAACATGACGGCAGAAATTGACGTACAAAAATTGCTTAATTTTTGTCATGAGAATGGCTATAAGTTTTATCCGCTTATGATTTATTTTGTCACGAAAGTATTAAATAAAATTGAAAATTTTCGGATGTTTAAAGATGAACAGGATAATTTGTGCGTGTGGGATCAAATCATTCCCAACTATACAATTTTTCATGAGGATGATAAGACTTTTTCAGATTGTTGGTCAGACTTTTCAGAGAATTTAAATGTTTTTTATAACAATATTATAGATGACATGCAGTTTTTTAAAGACAAAACTGGAATTTCGGTAAAAGATAATCTGCCTCCGAATTTTTATTGTATATCCTGCATACCGTGGGTTTCTTTTTCCGGCTATAACAGCAGGGTTACAAATGGAGAACCTGCATATTTTCCAATTATTACAATTGGGAAATATGCGAAAAACATGACGAAAATTATGATGCCTATTAATATTACGGTTGCTCATGCGGTGTGTGATGGCTATCATGTCGGATTATTTTTTGAATACTTACAAAGTGAAATAAATGCTTTAAAGTAACTATGTTGATTCAAAAGGAGGCTGTGTATGAACAAAAATAAGTACCCGCTTTTACCGTTGGAATTTAAGCCTGTAAATCCTCACCAAGCATTTGAAAAATTGCGTGGAGATACAGATACAATTGTCATTTTTATCCATGGGTTTTTAGGCAGTCCCCGCCAGTTTGCAGAGTTTGGCGATTTTGTTTATAAACAGGGTTATGCCTATGCAAGTTTATTGTTACCAGGTCATGGCGGAACGGCAAAAGATTTTGCTGTAAATTCGCAGCAACAATGGATTGCATACTTGCATCGGCAAGTACATCATTATGCGGGGCTTTATGCCAATGTGTTTTTGGTAGGACATTCTATGGGAGGTTTGCTGGCGATCAATGAAAGTCTGTGTCCAAAAGCAAATGTAAAGGGGCTTATTTTACTCAATACGGCTATTAAAATTGGTTTGAAAAGCCGTTATTCTATGTATACCGCTAAAAATTGGTTTAGCCGGTATCCTGTTTATAACAGGATAGACCGATATTACCGTGAGAATAACAGCGTTGAAAAGGGAAATTTATTTCGAACTATCAGTTGGCTGCCCAGAGTGATTGATTTAGTCAGGCTTTCTAAAATGGCGGTGAAAAACTTACCTCTAGTCAAGGTGCCTGTGTTAATTACTCAGTCCCGTAATGATGAAGCGGTTTTGCATCACAGTGCGGCAATCATTGAAAAGGGCTTGATAAGCTGTCCGTATCATCGGCTGGTTTATTTTAAACGTTCATGGCATTCCTATTACTTTAAAAAAGAAAAAGCACAGCTAAAAGATGAAATGAAATGCTTTTTAAATATTTGTACACAACGAAAAACGGTTGTCAGGGGATAGTTTTACTCACATTCTCTTTTCATTTATGAGTTTTTGATGTATAATTGAGAACAATTCAAACAGCATGTTAAAATATAAAGGAGAGCAAATATTATGCTTGTTTATTTTATTTGTACCGGAAACACTTGCCGCAGTCCTATGGCTGCAGCTCTTTATTACAAGCATCTGAATGATAACGGCATCAATTATATTCAGGTGGAAAGCGGCGGATTGGGCGCCTATGAAGGCGATCAGGTCAGCGCAAATGCGGTAACGGTGTGCAAAGAGCTGAATGTAGATATTTCGAATCATATTGCCCATAGACTAAAAGGAAAAGATTTAATAAAAAGCAGTTTTCTTGTTGTAATGGAGCCGGTTCACCAACAAATTTTAGTTGAGGCAGGTGTTGATCCTCATCAGGTATATCTATTAAACCCGCCGCATGGTATTCCAGACCCGTACCAGAAAGATCTTGATGAATTTCGTAAAGTACGGGATCAAATCGTTGCAGCATTTGAGGATTTAGATCATACGTTGTTTACGCAGGCAAAAGAAGCATGGGCCAAATAGACATAGGTATTCCGATTGAAATAGTACCTATGGAGTTACGTCATATTCCCGCTCTGGCACAGCTGGAGCGGCTTTGCTTTTCTCAGCCTTGGTCTGAAAATAGTTTGAACAGTGAACTTACAAATCAACTGGCTTTCTTTCTGGTGGCGCAACAATGCCAGAACATAGCGGGTTATGCTGGTATGCAGTGTGTTGCAGGAGAATGTTATATGTATAATGTTGCCGTGTTTCCAGAGTACCGTGGCAACGGTATCGGTACAAAACTGGTGCAGGCGTTAATTGATAAAGCTATACAAATGGATGCTGCTTTTATTACATTAGAGGTGCGTCAGTCTAACCGACAGGCAATTTCTGTTTATCAAAAGCTTGGCTTTCAAAAGGCGGGGTGTAGAAAAAATTTTTATGCGGCTCCAACAGAGGATGGTTTTATTATGACGAAAACTTTTTAGGAAAAGTCGATTTATAGTAATACGGGTATGGGTTTGGTAGGCTTATATAAAAGCATTGAGGAATTATATAAAGACCTGTGATGGAAGGAGAGTTGTAATGCGTATATTAGCAATAGAAAGCTCTTGTGATGAAACAGCGGCAGCAGTGGTTGAAAATGGAAGAACGGTGCTTTCATCAGTGATTGCTTCTCAAATAGAGGAGCATCAATTATACGGCGGCGTAGTACCGGAGATTGCCTCACGCCGTCACAGCGAAGCTATTGCAGGCGTAACAAGGCAGGCATTGGAGCAGGCAGGCGTAACCTTAAATCAGTTAGACGGTATAGCCGTTACGTATGCTCCGGGATTGATTGGAGCGTTACTTGTGGGTGTGAATTTTGCTAAGGGACTGGCGCTTTCTG
The DNA here is from genome assembly GCA_910577755.1 of uncultured Eubacteriales bacterium. GTDB lineage: Bacteria > Bacillota > Clostridia > Oscillospirales > Acutalibacteraceae > UMGS1071. The sequence continues at coordinate 30,974 of CAJTNL010000015.1, forward strand.
CTGGGTTACCTTTAATACCGGTTCATCATCTACGTGCCCATATTGCCTCGAACTATATTGTGTCGCCGGAGTTGACTCCTGCATTTTTGTGTTTGGTTGTATCAGGCGGGCATACACATTTGATAGATGTTAAGGATTATACGGATTTGCGTGTCATTGGTCAGACAAGAGATGATGCCGCAGGAGAGGCATTTGATAAAGCTGCCAGAGCTATGGGAATGCCTTATCCCGGGGGTGTGCATTTGGATCAAATAGCAGAAACGGGAAATGAAGATACCTTTACATTACCTCACCCTTCTGTACAGGGAGCCCCTTATGATTTTAGCTTTTCAGGGCTCAAAACAGCAGTTATCAATTTGATTCATAATGCGAGACAAAAAGATGAGCAATTGCCTATAGCTGACTTATCGGCCTCGTTTCGAAAAGCGGTGGTAGATTGTTTGCTGCGGAATGTGATAAGAGCTATGGAAGATACCGGACATGAGACGTTGGTAATAGCCGGGGGGGTTTCGGCCAATTCTTTACTGCGCAGACGTTTACAGCAGGAATGCAGGAAACGGAACTGGAAATTGCATATGCCGTCATTTGATTTATGTGGAGACAACGCAGCTATGGTGGGCGCACAGGGATATTATGAATTTCTTGTAGAAAAAACTGCAGGAATGGATTTAAATGCTTGCGCTGCAATGCCCATTGACGATCATTTTTAGATATAATAACTAAAATTTATAAATTTCGGTAACAAAATTCATAAAATTCTAATTGATTCTTGTATGAAAATGTATTATACTAAAGACAGCATTAGAAAATTTTGGCGTGCTTTGCATAGCCAGGAGGAGACTGAGATGACAAAAAACGAAACCATGTTAAATTGGGTTGGCGAAATGAGGGAGTTGGTGCAGCCTGACGAAGTAGTATGGATTGACGGCTCACAGGAACAACTGGAATCTCTTCGTATAAAAGCCTGCAATGATGGTGATTTGATTAAATTAAATCAAGATAAGCTTCCCGGATGCTATATGCATCGAACTGCGCTTAATGATGTTGCACGGGTAGAGGCAAAAACCTTCATTTGTTCAAGAAAACAAGAGGATGCAGGACCCACTAATAACTGGATGGACCCTGCACAAACATATAAAATGCTGTACAATATTGCAAGAGGCAGCTATAAAGGTAAAACAATGTATGTCATACCATACTCTATGGGACCGATTACCTCAAACCATGCAAAAGTGGGTATTGAGGTAACAGACTCTATTTACGTTGTGCTGAACATGGCAATCATGACCCGTATCGGAAAAGAAGTGTTGACACATTTCGGTGATACAAACAACGACTGGGTACGGGGACTGCACGCAAGCTGTGATATTGATGAAGAAAAACGATATATTTGTCATTTTCCGGAAGATAATACCATTATTTCGGTAAACTCAGGTTACGGTGGTAACGTATTGTTGGGTAAAAAGTGCTTTGCACTGCGTATTGCATCTTATCAGGGCAAAAATGAAAAATGGATGGCTGAGCACATGTTGATTCTGGGTGTTGAGAATCCGCAGGGCGAGATTACATACATAACGGCGGCATTTCCATCTGCATGCGGAAAAACCAATCTTGCCATGTTAATTCCGCCGGAGGGTTACCGTAAGAAGGGCTATAAGGTCTATACCGTGGGTGATGATATCGCATGGATGCGGCAGGGTGCAGACGGAAGACTTTGGGCGGTAAATCCTGAAAACGGTTTCTTTGGCGTTGCGCCCGGCACAAATCAGAAATCTAACCCCAATGCGCTGGCAAGCGTGCAAAAGGGAACAATTTTTACTAACGTTGTACAAAATCTTGACGATAACACAGTCTGGTGGGAAGGTTTGGATAAAAATCCGCCGCGAAACGGTATAGATTGGAAAGGCAAGTCATGGGATGGCGTTACAGCAGAGGAGAAAGGGGCGCATCCAAACAGTCGCTTTACAGCTCCTGCCGAAAATTGTCCTAGCATCAGTAAGGAGTTTAGCTCGCCGTTAGGTGTGCCGATTTCTGCTATTATTTTTGGCGGCCGCCGTCAAAAAACCACACCGCTGGTTTATCAGTCTAAAGACTGGAATCACGGTGTGTTTATAGGTTCTATTATGGCTTCTGAAACCACTGCGGCTGCGACTGGTCAGGTTGGGGTTGTCCGCCGTGATCCAATGGCTATGCTTCCTTTTTGCGGTTATCATATGGGTGATTATTTTGCCCATTGGATTGAGATGGGTGAGATTTTAGGTGATAAAGCGCCAAAAATCTTTAATGTAAACTGGTTCCGTCAAGATGAAGAGGGTAATTATTTGTGGCCCGGATTTGGCGATAACCTCCGTATATTGGATTGGATTATTGCACGTTGTGAGGGTAAAGTTAACGCAAAAGAAACAGCTATCGGTTACCTGCCTTATCTTGAGGATTTGAATATAGAGGGTCTTGATATTCAAAAGGAAGCGTTGGAACAGCTTTTAGAGGTGAACAATGAGGATTGGCTCGGTGAAATACATGGTATTGAAGAATTTTATCAAAAATTTGGAGATAAGCTTCCGGACGAGATGAAAAAACAGTTGGCTTCTTTAAAAGAGCGTTTGTCTTAGTAATTTTATAGTGTAAGTTCAAAACATAAAATATTTTATTGCGGTGCGTAAAATCATTTAATACATATAGAAACCACCGATTGAAACACTACCTACGTTTCAATCGGTGGTTTTCTTATATCTATTTATTGTAACCAGATAAAAGCAATCAAGTTTTATCTAGTTGCCAATTAAGTGTTTATAACGAATTTGCGACACAGTGATCCATATTTCATAAATTTATTTTATATATCATTCATCTGCTTCCAAACGCTATACCGTTACTGCTGCCAATGTGTTGCTTGGAACATAAACAAACAGTTTGCCAGCAAATTTGTTTTACTTTACATAACCATGCCGCCGTTTACGCCAAACACCTGTCCGGTAATAAATTTGGCGTGCTCAGAAGCTAAAAATCCTACCATATGAGCAATATCTTGTACAGATCCGATGGTGCCAAGCGGCGTTTCTTCCTCAAGTTGATGCAAGATGCTCAAATCTAAATGGCTGTTCATATCGGTGTGTATTACACCGGGAGCTATACAGTTTACCTGAATCTGCGAGGGTCCAACCTCTTTTGCCAATGCTTTCGTCAAACCAATAACTGCTGCCTTGGAAGCAGAATAGTGCACCTCGCAGGAAGCGCCGATTTGTCCCCACATGGATGAAATATTGATAATTTTGCCCTGTTTGTAATGAATCATATCTGGTAACGCCTGCTGACAACATAAAAATATACTTTTTACATTCACAGCAAACATAGCGTCCCATTCTTGTTCTGAAATATCCGTAAATAGTTTTTGCTGCGCAATACCAGTATTGTTTACAAGTACAGAAACTCTGCCCAAATTTTTTTTTGTGTAAGTGAACATGCGCTCTATCTGTAAGGCCTCTGAAACGTCTGCACAAACGGCGATTGCACGGTTTCCCGCAGTGTTTTGGTTTAGTTCCTGTGCAAGGGCAACCGCTTGATCTTCACTGTGAAAATAATTAATAGCCACGTGATACCCCTGTTCAAACAGTTGTTTTACAATTGCCCTGCCGATCCCACGCGAACCTCCGGTAACCAGCGCTGTCGGATATGGCATTAGTCTAATACCTCCTTTTTACATATTGTCCGTAAGCAGCATGATTGCTGATAAAGCGGCAATAGGAGCTGTTTCGGTTCTTAAAATACGAGGACCTAATGTGGTCTTTTTTGCGCCCAAATCCATTGCAAGAGCAACTTCTTCCGGTGAGAATCCGCCTTCGGGTCCAATAAAAATGGAGTAGGCGGAGCATGTTTTTTGTATTAGACCTTGCAGTGATTCTCCGCCGCCCTCGTAGAAGAACAGCACTGTGCTTTTTGCGGCAGCCTGCCGCATGGCTGTTGCAAAATCCATAATAGCAGTAACGGTAGGTAGAACTCCTCGCTCGCTTTGTTTGGCGGCTTCTATGGCAATTTTTTGCCAGCGCTGCGTCTTTTTCTGCGCTGTTTTTTCATCTGGTCGAGAGATACATCGCATAGAGAGTACAGGTACTATCCGTGTAACGCCCATTTCAATTGCCTTTTGTACCACGGTATCCATTTTATCGGATTTAGGTAAGGATTGGTATAGGGTAACAGTAGCAGTTGGCTCTGCCACAGTTGGGCAAGAATCACTGATTGTAACGGTTATCTGATTTTGCTCGATAGAAGTAATGATGCCGTGGTAGTCGGTACCCTTGCCATCGCATAAAGTAAGCGGTTCGCCAATCTGCATACGCAGTGACTTTGCAATATGTTTGCCGTCTTCTCCTGTTATAACTGTCTGTTTTTTGGGAGAATGATCAATAAAAAATCTTGGCACAAATATCACCTCGTTGTTTGTTATTGTGCTATAAAAGATTGGGGGATTTTGCTCGTTACGACAGATGCTTAAAGGCGTTGTTTTCAAATTTATTTCATTATCTTTAATATGGAGTTTTATGCTTATTTGCGCTCAATAAATTGGGCATGATACCGTACTTAGCAGCAAACAGCGTCTGTAGATGCGGTCTGCCTAAAATTCCAATCTTTGTTGAATGTAGTTGACTAAATCTTTGATTGCAACACGTTCCTGCTGCATGGTGTCTCGATCGCGTACAGTTACACACTGATCTTCTTGACTGTCAAAATCATACGTAATACAAAACGGCGTACCAATTTCATCTTGCCGGCGGTATCGTTTTCCGATGGAGCCCGCATCGTCATACTCAACCATAAAGTGTTTTGCAAGCATTGCGCGTACTTGTTCCGCAGCCTCGCCTAATTTTTTTGAGAGGGGAAATACAGCGGCTTTATAGGGGGCAAGAGCAGGATGCAGGCGCATGACGATGCGGGTGTCTTTTTCGTCAATCACTTCTTCATCGTAAGCATCGCACAGAAATGCAAGAGCAATGCGGTCGGCGCCCAAAGACGGCTCAATGACATATGGAACGTATCGTTCATTGGTTTCAGGGTCAAAATACTCAAGACTCTTGCCCGAGTGAGTTTGATGTTGGGTTAAATCATAATCGGTTCTATCTGCAATACCCCAAAGCTCACCCCATCCAAAAGGGAATAAAAATTCAATATCAGTAGTAGCGGTGGAGTAAAAAGAAAGTTCTTCAGCACTGTGATCTCGCAGACGGATATTTTCTTCAGAAATACCCAATTTTAAAATAAACTGCTTGCAGTAGTCTTTCCAGTAGTAGAACCAGTCCATGTCAGTTCCGGGCTTGCAAAAAAACTCCAGTTCCATTTGTTCAAACTCGCGAATGCGGAAAATAAAGTTGCCGGGTGTAATTTCGTTTCGAAAAGATTTACCAATCTGCGCTACGCCGAAAGGGAGTTTACGGCGTGTGGTACGCTGGATATTTGCAAAGTTTACAAAAATACCCTGTGCGGTTTCGGGTCGTAGATAGATTTCGTTTTTTGCGTCTTCCGTTACACCCTGAAAGGTTTTAAACATCAGGTTAAATTTGCGAATATCTGTAAAATCCGCAGCGCCGCAGGAAGGACAAACGACGTGATGCTCATGGATATATTTTGTCATTTGTTCAAAGCTCATAGCATTTGCATCACCGCCCACATCCTCTATCAGTTTGTCGGCACGGTGGCGTGTTTTACATGCACGGCAGTCCATTAGCGGGTCTGAAAAACCTCCTACATGTCCTGACGCTACCCATACTTGGGGATTCATTAAAATGGCAGAATCTAGTCCTACGTTATACGGGCTTTCCTGTACAAATTTTTTCATCCATGCTTTTTTCACGTTATTTTTAAATTCTACTCCCAACGGACCGTAGTCCCAACTGTTGGAAAGTCCACCGTAAATTTCGGATCCCTGATACACATAACCTCTGTTTTTGCACAGAGCCACAATTTTTTCCATGGTTTTTTCGCTGTTTTTCATATCGTTTATCCTCCTAAGGGTGTTTAGTTTTGATTTTGTTGTTTATGATTAAATATAAATAGTTTGCTGAAAATATAATTCATAACAATTACAATCATATTTGTTATGAATTTTGTTATCCATATATTGATATGTCCAATATCTACCATAAGCCATGTAATCAGCATATCGCAAATTAAAAAAGTAATTACACGTGCAATAAAAAAAGAGACGGTTTCTTTTAATACTATTTTTTTATCAGTAGTCTTGCTATTAAAAACAAACAGTTTGTTAGTGATAAATGCAAATATGACGGCTGCAGTCCAGGCAATTGTATTTGCCAAATTTACATCCCAGTGCAGAAAGTCAAACAGCAAGCCGCAGACAGCAATGTTGATAACAGTAGAAAGAACACCAAAAACGAGGTATAAAATGGTCTCTTTATTAAAAAATTTTTTCAATAGGTTATTCAACATTTCCCCTCCGTATAGCAGTATTATATTGTTCTAGTGTATCATTACGGGGCTTGTCTTGCAAGTTGAAAACGAAAATATCAAGCACAAACATATAATATTTTTATTAAAATTTAAAAAAGGGGTTGACGAAATGTTTTTTATACGATATAATCAACAGGCGAGTTCATCATGAGTTGAACATTGGCTTAAAAAACGAGGTGTAGCTCAGTTTGGTAGAGTGCTTGGTTTGGGACCAAGATGCCGCAGGTTCGAACCCTGTCACCTCGACCATAGCTGCAGTGCGCAGGGACATGTATCTTAGCTTTACTTTGTTCAAGCAAAGTAACCTGCGTCAGCATTTAATTTATCTAAGATAAGGGTGCGCTTAATTAGCTTAAAATATTAAGCGATGATTTGTGTACAGGCGTTGACACAAACTACGATTTATGTTATAATTCAAATCGTAGCAATGCGCTGGTGTAGCTCAGTTGGTAGAGCAGCTGATTTGTAATCAGCAGGTCGGGGGTTCAAGTCCGTCCACCAGCTCCAAATGTGGGAGAATTCCCGAGTGGCCAAAGGGGGCAGACTGTAAATCTGTTGCGTCATGCTTCGATGGTTCGAATCCATCTTCTCCCACCAAATATATAAAAACCGCTGATACGGCGGCAAGAGAATAAATAGATACAGAGATAGTTTCCTAAGCAATAGCTTGGATTATAGCAAACAGGGTAATATGAGTAGAATAAAAATTCTACTCATATTATGAATTGTTGAATTAAGGATGGACAGCTGCTTAAGTAATACACAATATGGTGGAAATTGATGATAATCAGAGTCTAACATGCGGTGAAACATTTGTTGCTGGAAAAGTTAAAAGAAGACAAATGAATTTCTTTGTCGGTATCTCTTTTAAAACCTCTTGATGAACTTAGCTCGGATGTGCATTGCATCCGAGCTTTTTCCATATGTGAAAATAGAAAGAAATTTTGTGTAAATATTTTATTTTGAATAACAAGTGTAAATGCGGTCAATCATCAAAAATAGAGAGGAGGGTCGTATGGATCAAATAATAATTCGTGGATTACGTATTATGGCGCGTCACGGCTATACAAAAGAAGAAAGAATTATGGAGCAAGAATTCGAGCTGGATATTATTCTATACTGTGATTTGGAGAGAGCAATGGAAACAGATTTAACAGAGAGTACGGTGGACTGTGCTCAAGTTATTAAAGTGGTTACGTCTACTTTGAAAGAAACCTCCTATCAACTTATAGAAAGAGCGGCAAAGGAAATTATAGACGCACTTTTTGATACTTTTCCTATGGTGGGCGGCATTGAATTAGCGCTGAAAAAAATGCAGAGCGGCATTCTGGCTGATTTTGATTCTGTTGGCGTGCAAGTTACCAGAGCCAGATCTGAAAGATAAAACATTGTTTATAATGTGATTTGCTGATATGAGCAGTCAATGTATAAATACAAAATAAATTTACTGTTGACAAAGCAAGAAAGAGTATGATATGATAGTCAAGCCGTAAAGGACAGGACAAGCAATTCAAATATAGAGAGAGCCTGAAAAGCGGCATAACAAA
>CAJTNL010000016.1 GCA_910577755.1 uncultured Eubacteriales bacterium
CACTAAATAATTAGTGCGACAGCCCCTTTTCCTGATTTACAGCATAATACCATTATTCATCTTCTGTTTCTAAATTTTTTTTGTATTTTAATTTTGTGGCCATACCACCCCGGATATGGCGTTGTGCTTTATTAATTTCTAAAATATGTTTTACTTCTTTATATAATTGGGGGTCTATGTATTTTAAACGCTCTGCTACATCTTTATGAACGGTACTTTTACTTACGCCGAATTTTTTAGCTGTGCCGCGGACGGTGGAGTGTGTTGTGGAAATATACTGGCCTAGTATTATGCTACGATCCTCCACGTCATGGTTGGCAATTTTGCCCCTATTCACTTTCAAAGTTTTTACACCCCTTTATCAAGCTACTAATTATTTGTATGCATTGATAAAGGGGGTTATACGCTTTTTTATACGCTTGTAGCTGTCGGTTGCATTTTAGTATCAGAGATATATAATTCTCAAAATTTTTGTGATATACAGAGCATATATCTCAAAATCAATAACAGCAGGTGCTGCATGGTTTGGCAAAAAATACGGTAATATCATCAATACACCCGGTATGGCTAACCATACCGGGTGTATTGATATAAAGCATATCAGTTTAATATTTGATTTTTTAAGGCAGTTTATGTTTGAATGTTTTAAGATGATTATGATGGTGATATTTTATCAAAAAATAATAAGAAGCACGAAGTAAAATGGACCTGTCATAAAGTTCAGATAAAGGATACAATTGATCTATGAAAACCCAATTTTCAATAGGTTATATGATTGTTTGATCCTCCTTCTGCAAAATCATTTTTGAAATAATATAGCGGGGACGTCTTTTTGTTTCATTATAAATTTTACCAATATACTCGCCTATAATACCTAGGCTCAATAATTGAATACCGCCAATCATCCAAATAGACGCTACAATTGAAGTCCAACCTCCTACGGTAAATCCGGTATATTTCAGAATTAAAAATACAATTAACGCAATTAAGCTTATTAGAAAAATAAGAACGCCTAGAGATGTAATCATACGAATTGGCTTAATACTGAAAGAGGTAATGCCGTCGAAGGCAAACGCCAGCATTTTGCTAAGAGGATATTTAGACTGACCGGCAAATCGTTTATTGCGTTCGTATTCTACAGTGGTAGACTGAAAGCCGATTAACGGAACAATACCACGTAAAAATAAATTTACCTCTTCAAATTGGGAGAGCGCTTTCAATGCTGTTTTGCTCATAAGACGGTAATCTGCGTGATTAAATACAATATCGACTCCCAACAGTTTCATGAATTTATAAAAGCATTTGGCGGTTGTTTTTTTAAATAATGTGTCTTTTTTTCGTGCACTGCGCACACCATATACAATTTCATTGCCTTGCTGATATTTCACAATCATTTTTTCAATTATATTTATATCGTCCTGTAAATCAGCGTCTAATGAAATCGTAATATCCGCATATTCTTTTGCTGTCATCAGTCCGGCTAAAAGTGCGTTTTGATGCCCTTTGTTTCGTGAAAGGCATACGCCGCTAAAAATTGGGTTTTGTTTATGGAGCGATTCAATAATCTCCCATGTGTGGTCCTTAGATCCGTCGTTAATAAACATAATTTTGCTTTTGTTAGATATCATGCCACGCTCCATCATTGCGGTCATGATTGCTAAAAGCTGCGAGGCTGTTTCATTTAGAACAGCCTCCTCATTGTAACAGGGGAGTACTAAGTATAATATGTTGTTCATAAAAACATACCTTTATTTGCAAATGATTTCTATTTTTATTTAAACATATCAGTTTTTAAATTGCAAGGTTTAGGACATGATTCGAGCAAACATTCATAAAAATTTCATTTAATTTTTAGATAGATATATATTTTTTCTACATATTATATAAGTTGATATATTGCTTGATTGCAATCACTGCATAAAAGTGTTATAATGTCTCAAGTATAAGGGAGAGTTTGTACTTTTTTATGAAAGGTGTCTAGATGCAATTGAGTAAATATGATTATCTGATTGTAGGTAGCGGCTTGTTTGGAGCGGTTTTTGCACAGCAAATGACGGCTGCAGGGAGAACTTGTCTGGTGGTTGAAAAAAGAGATCACACAGGGGGAAATATTTACTGTAAACAGATAGAAGGTATTACTGTTCACCAATATGGCGCTCATATTTTTCATACCAGCGACAAAATGGTTTGGGATTATGTTAATCAATTTGTTGCATTTAATCATTATATTAATGCGCCTATTGCCAACTATCATGGTGAAATATATAATTTGCCCTTTAATATGAACACTTTTTCTAAAATGTGGGGAATTAAAACACCTGCCCAGGCCAAAGCTAAGATTGAAGCGCAAAAATCTCAAATTACCGGCTCTCCTGCTAATTTAGAAGAACAGGCAATTAGTCTTGTGGGACAAGATATTTATCAAAAACTAATTAAAGGCTATACAGAAAAGCAATGGGGAAAGGAATGTAAGGACTTACCTGCTTTTATCATTCAGCGTTTGCCGGTACGCTATACTTATAATAATAATTATTTTAATGACCATTATCAGGGCATTCCCGAAGGCGGTTACAATATTTTGACTGATCAATTGCTAAAAGGATGCAAAGTAAGACTGAACACCGACTTTTTAGAGGAGAAACAAGCGTTGTCTTCTTTGGCGCACAAAATTGTATATACAGGTACCATTGATTCTTATTTTAATTATCAATTTGGATCGTTGGAATATAGAAGCCTGCGTTTTGAAAGCGAAATATTGAACGAAGAAAATTATCAGGGTGTTGCGGTTGTAAACTATACTGACAGAGAAACACCTTATACCCGAGTAATTGAGCACAAGCATTTCGAATTTGGCTTACAACCGAAAACGGTTATAACAAAAGAGTACTCTGTTGACTGGAAATTAGGTGATGAACCGTATTATCCGGTGAATGATGTTAAAAATCATAATATATATGAGCAATATGCTTCTCTTGCCTTACGAGAACCAAATGTAATATTTGGCGGAAGATTAGCAGAATATAAATATTATGATATGGATAAGGTTATTGCGTCTGCATTATGTGCGGCTCAAAAAGAGCTGTTTGCCGTATAACTAGATTGTTTTGGAGGAAGTTGCCAGTATGTCTGATGTCAAAATCAGTGTAATTATGCCTGTTTATCAAGTAGAAAAATATGTCAGAAAAGCAATTGAAAGTATTCAGGCTCAAACCTTGAAAGAATTTGAGTTTTTGATTGTAGATGATGGTACGCTCGATAACAGCGGTAAAATTTGTGATGAATATGCTGCCAAGGATCATCGTATCCATGTGATTCACAAAGAAAACGGCGGCGCTCCCAGCGCACGCAATGCGGCAATGGAAATTGCAGTGGGTAAATATTTTTATTTTATGGACTCCGACGACTGGGTTGAGCCTACTATGCTTGAAGATATGTATAAGCTGGCAGAGGAGCATCAATTAGAGATGCTTGTAGCAGGTTATTTTATTGATACCTACTATGATGACGAACATTATATTACAACAGAGTTAAGCCAGCCTGATCGAATTTTCCAGTCGCAACAGGAATTTCGGGAACAAGCCTACCGTTTGTTTGATTTAAATTTGCTTTATACACCGTGGAATAAGCTGTATCAAGCAAACTATATTCAGCGTCATAACCTGAGGTTTTCCAATACTTTTTGGGACGATTTTCCTTTTAATTTAAGTGTAGTACGAGATATTGAGAGAGTTGGCGTTACCTGTAAAAAATATTATCATTTTATACGGGCAAGGGCTGAAAGTGAAACAACCAGATATCGTAGCGATATGTACCAAAAGCGTGAGGAAGAGCATCAATGGATGGTGGATTTGTATCAATATTGGCAAATTAAAGATTATAAGAGTATGGAGATGGTGTACCGCCGTTATATTGAACGGGTTATTGGTTGTATTGAAAATGTGACAACGTCCAATTGCACGCTGACAAAGGCAGAGAAAAAAGCGGCAATTTGTAAAATTCTGGATAACCCCAATGTGCCAAGGGCTTTGCGAATGGCGCAGCCTCGATCTACCTATATGAAGTTAATGCTCAAACCAATTAAATGGAAAAATATAAATTTAGCTTATTTAGAGGGTAAAATTATTTCTATGATAAAAAGTAAAAATACAAAGCTGTTTGCATCGTTAAAAGCAAAACGTTAGGAGTTTATCATGAACCAGCCTTTTATCAGCGTTGTCATGCCTGTATACGGTGTGGAACAATATTTAAACAGGGCAGCCGATAGTGTTCTAAACCAGACATTTCGAGATATTGAACTAATTTTAGTAGACGACTGCTCGCCTGACCGCTGCGGCACTATATGTGATGAAATTGCCCGTCGGGATGCACGGGTTACGGTTATGCATTTGGAGCGCAACGGAGGGTTAAGTCATGCGCGAAACCAAGGTATGACGTTGGCCCGAGGTCAATATATTTGTTTTATGGACTCTGATGATTATCTGGATTCCAATGCTCTGCAAATTGCGGTGGACTCTATTGAAAAAAATCCGGCAAAGCTGGTGGTATGGGGACTAATCGAGGAGTACTATAACGCTACAGATCAGTTGGTGTCTACCGTTCAGGTTAGCTATCCCACCCATTTGCTATCTTCTAGAGAGACGCTAAGACCTCACCTGATTCGTTTGGAAGAAAAAACATTACTGGGCTATCAATGGAATAAGCTGTATGACCTTGATTATTTGCGTCAAAAACAGTTGCAATATGAACATATCCCGTTAATTGAAGATATTTTGTTCAGTATTGCATTTGTACAGGACATAGATTCTCTGAATATTTTAGACATAACGCCTTATCATTACCAAAAGAAAATTGATAGTGGACTGACTGCTAAATTTACAGCAAATTATTATGATTTACACATGTTGCGTATTCGTAAGTTACTGGAGCTGTATCAGAGTTGGGATTTATGTACCGAAGAGGTTAAGCGTATTTTAGCCAATATTTATGTACGGTATGTGATTTCTGCAATTCAAAGAAACTGCGATAAACGGTCGGGCCTAAGCTGCAAAGAACAAAAACAGTTTATACGGGAGATATTTGAAAGTGACTTATACCAGACGTTGATAGATTATGTTTCTGCTGACAGTACAATTGTAAAAATACTTGGGGGTTTGTTACGGAATAAAAAAGAGATTGCTTGCTATTTCAGCGGAAAAGGCATTTATTTTGTGAAAAATAAGCTGCCTATGGTATTTGCAAAAGTAAAACAAAACAGATGAGGTTTTTATGAAACAAAAGAAGGTCTTAACGGGCTTTATTATGGATGGAAAAGCTGGAGGAGTAGACAAATACCTATTAAGCTTTTTGGAGTCGATCCATAGCGAGTCAGTAAGAATCGATTTTTTAACAAATCATATTAATATTAATTTAAAGAAAAAACTTGCACAATACGGTTCAAATTTATATGAAGTGACCACTTTAAGGAAACCTAAGCTTCAATACAAGCAAATTTGTGATATAATAAAGAAGCATTCCTATGACGTCACATATTTTAATATTTCTACTGCAATTAATCGTATTGGTCCGCAGGCTGCTTTTGATTGCAATGTACCTATCAGAGCGATTCATAGTCATTCAACAGGTAACGATTGCGCTAGTGCTTACAAAAGAAAGATTCTTGATTATCTGCATAATCAATATAAAAAACGTCTTTATAAAACGGCAAATCATTTTTATGCTTGTTCTAAAACAGCTGGTTTGTGGATGTTTCCACAAAAAATAGTTGAATCTGACAAATTTCAGGTCATCCATAATGCGATTGATACTTCTAAGTTTTCTTATAATATCGCAGTAAGAGAGAAAGTACGGGAGGAACTGGACCTAAAGGATAATTTGGTTATCGGTCATGTAGGTAATTTTTGCTACCCCAAAAACTATGGATTTCTTTTAGATATTTTTTATCAAGTGGTCAAACGAGATCCCCGTGCTCGGCTTTTGTTAGTGGGTAACGGCCCTGATTGGGATATTGTACAAAATAAAATACAAACTATGGGGCTTCAAGATAGAGTAATACTTTTAGGTATGCGAACGGATGTAAACAGGATTATGCAGGGGATGGATGTGTTTTTGCTTCCCTCCCGTTTTGAGGGGTTGGCTATCGTTTCAATTGAGGCGCAGACTTCAGGTTTGCCCTGTGTATTTTCTACGGGAATGTCTTATGAGGCTAAGATTACAGAGCCAGTCATTTATTTATCCATAGATGACAGTGTAGATAAATGGGCGGATGCTGTTTTAAGCTTTGAAAATTATCATCGAGTGGATCATACTGCTGAAGTAATAGCTGCTCATTACGATTTGGCACACCAACAAGAAAGTTACAGGAGGGTTCTTGAGAATGGAATTGACTAATCATCAAAATACGATTTGGGCGAAAATGGATAAAATATTTTTTGGTACTCCATTTAAAATTATTTATTTAATTTATGGTTTTTTTGCCTATTTTAACGTAACATTCGGTACCGGTTGGATGAAAGTTCCGGTTTGGGGTTCGGTAGCTTTGGGTGTCATTTTAATAATATACAGGCTCATTCGTATTCCTAATTATATAAAAACAAAGCGCATCTGGTTGTTAATAGCGTTTTTAATAAGTTATGTTATATCTATTGCTGTAAATTTGGACTATGGTTATGCAGAGGCTGTAAAAGCACTGGTTTGGATGGGATTTCACTATTTTTTATTGTACGCCTGTGATGTAACACAAGAGCCTGACGCATATAAAAAGGAATTTTATATTATGGCAAATATTTATTTGTTTATTTTATTTGCTGCAGCCGTTGTAAGCTTTGTATTTTTATGCATGAACTATTCTTATATTCTTGTGCATAGTGGTAGTCAGGTCATAGGCGGTTTTACCTGGGGACGTCTTTGGGGTATTTTTACTGATCCTAATTATGGTTCCGTGTTTTGCAGTGCAGGGATTATTCTCAGCATTTATTTTTTCAATATTTGGAAAAATGTCTTTTTAAGAATTTGTTATTGTATCAATATTTTAATGCTTTCCATTTATCTAATTTTTTCAGATTCACGTACTGGACTAGTAAGCGTTATATTGGCTCTGGGCTTTTATGTATATGCACTATTGATTCGTTGGGATAAATTAAAGTTAAAGATGGTTTGGAAACAGGTATGCTGCATATTGATTGCAATTGTTGTAATGGTTGGCGTATTCTTTTTGCCTAAAGGGGTTACAAAAGCCTACAATGCTATTATATTGCACATAGCAGCTTCCCAGCAAATTCCGGATGAAAATAACCAGACTATTATTGATGATACAGTAAAAGAGAAAAAGTTTGGCAGGGAGCAGGATATTGAAGATGATTTTACAAATCAGCGTTTTGATTTGTGGATGAGCGGTATTGAAATATTTTCAACAAGACCTATTTTGGGTGTATCCTTTTTTAATTTAATTCCATATGCCACAGCTAATTTGCCCGATACCTTTATGATAAATAATGATTTTGGTGAACATGGTAATTTGCATAATGCTTATTTAAATATTTTGGCGGGTCAAGGTATTGTTGGCTTTACAATTAGTGTTTTATTTTCAGCTGCTGTGATTATTTATGTTTTCCGCCGTTTTTTAAGGGTAGACCAAAAGGATTACCATTATATTATTACTTTAATGGGTGCAGTATTAGCTTGCGGTGTTTCTGCTATGTTTGTATCAGATATTTTTTATATTCATTCGCCTAATTCATATATATTTTGGTCGTTCTTAGGGTATCTTATGCATTATTTTAGGCATAATATTCCTCTTCCTTTTAAAGGATTTAACAAAAAACAGGAGAAAGAGTTATGCCAAAAATCAGTGTAATTATACCAATATATAATGTGGAAAATTATTTGGTAAAGTGTTTGAACTCTATTATGACACAGTCTTGCCGTGATTTTGAGGTTGTGATTGTTGATGATGGCTCTACTGACAAAAGCCCTGTAATTGCAAAAGAATATGAACAGAAATATCAAAATGTGTATGTGATTACACAAGAAAACAGTGGTCAGGGCGCTGCCAGAAACACTGGAATTGAAGCCGCCAAGGGTGAATACTTTTTATTTATAGACAGTGATGACTATATAGATAATAATACAATAGAGATTTTGTGTGAAAAAGCTATGAATACAAATGCGGATTTGATTATTTTTGATATGGCAATTGAAGAAATGGATGGACATATTAGCTCTGTTTCATGCGGCTGTGCAAAAGACCATATTGGTATGACGCTGGAAAAATATCCAGAACTCATATTAGATCCGCCTTGCCCTTGCAATAAGTTGTTCCACCGTAATTTATTTATTAATACGGGAATTCGTTTTCCGGATAGAGTATGGTATGAGGATTTAAGAGCGATACCTAAAATATATACGGCAGCACAACATATTGAATATATTCATCAACCATTCTACCATTATTTGCAGCGCTCGGGTTCTACGATGCACAACAGCAATATAGAACGTAACGGGGAGATTATAGACGCCATAGATGATGTGCTGAGTTATTATAAAGAAAAGAATCTTTTCGAACGTTATTATTTTATCTTAGAGTATTTAGCAATTGTGCATATTTTTTTACTTGCTTCTGTGCGCGTTATTAAATTGGATAGAAAGCATCCATTATTAAAACAGTTTAGACTATATATTGAAACGCAATTCCCACATTATAAAAAGAACCCGTTACTTAGTCGTATGAATCAAAAAGAAAAGATTGTATTTAGGTGCTTATCTGCTGGTCGGTATTTTATTTTGAGCAAACTGCTTAAAAAGAAATAGGAGAAAGAGTTATGCCGGAAATAAGTGTAATTATACCAGTGTATAATGTAGAGGATTTTTTGGTAAAATGTTTGGATTCCGTTGTGACACAGTCCTTTCGTGATTTTGAGGTCATAATTGTAGATGACGGTTCTACCGATAACAGTTCGGTTATTGCCAGGGAGTATGCGGAAAAATATGATAATGTTCGTTTGATTACTCAAGAAAATAGCGGTCTTGGCGCAGCGCGAAATACAGGAATAGAAGCGGCAAAAGGCGAATATTTTTTGTTTGTTGATAGTGATGATTATATTGAACAAAATGCTTTGCAACTTTTGTATGAAAAAGCAATGCAGACACATGCTGATCTGATCATTTTTGATATATTTCATGAAGATATTGATGGTAATATTATGAAGATAGATAAAGGGTGTATGCTGAATAGAGCGTCTATGACGCTGAAAGATTTTCCAGAATTATTGATTCAGTGGCCATGTGCGTGGAATAAACTGTATCATCGGGATTTATTTTTAGTATCTGGTTTGCGTTTTTCAAGTAGAGTTTGGTATGAAGATTTAAGGCTTTTCCCTAAAATTTTATGTCAGGCAAAGTGTATTGAAAGCTTCGATACACCGCTGTATCATTATTTACAGCGTCCCGGTTCTATTATGCGTTCTGCCCATATACAACGAAACAAAGAAATTATAGATGCATTGGACGATGTAATTACTTACTATAAACAGAAAAACCTTTTTAAAATTTATGAAAATGAACTGCAGTATTTAGCCGTTTATCATGTATTACTTACTGCATCTGTACGTGTTTTAAAGGCTGATCCAAAACATTCTTTGCTTAAGGAATTCAAAACTTATGTTGAAACAAATTTTCCAAATTACAAGCAAAATCCTTATTTGAATCGTTTGAATAAACGAGAAAAAATGATATTAAAGTTTTTGTCATCAGGAAACTCTTTTGCCCTTAGTGTGCTGTTAAAATTTAAGAATAGTATCAGCTAGTTTATAACGAAAATCCCTTTTAGCAATGGGGACTTTAAAATATGAGCAAAAACTTATGAGGAATTTGGCTATTTACGGCTACATGACCAGTATAATGAAATATATTTGACGTAATCGTAAAAAAGTGTTACAATCGCAATATATAAAAGAAAAGGGGTTTTTGGAATGAGTATGATAGGAAAAAAAATAGGCGCTGTTTTAGCGGCTGTTGTATTAGCTAGCGTACCATTGGTGGGCTGTGGGGCAAATTCAGACACAGGTAGCGCCGTAATAAGTCAAGTTGAGGCAGTGGTTAGAGATGCTACCACACCTGACGGTGCCTTGATGACGAAATTGGATGCGTTGGTTGCAGGCGATATTTCAACTATGGATATAGGGAGCGCCGATGTTATAAAACAGCTAGAGGGTAGCGGCATCAGTGAGGCACAGATGGAAGAGCTGGCTACTGTTTTCTATGGCCAAAATAAATATGAGGTTGACAATGTAACAACAGTTAGCGATACACAGGCACAGATTACGGTTTCCGGTCAAGTGCTGAATTTATCTGAGTTTATGCCGGATGTGATGAATGATTATGTAACAACGCTTACTGAATATGTCTCTAATAATCCTGATGCGCAAAATATGACTCAGGAAGAGCTTACAAAACGCATGTTAGATATGCTCGTAGATGCAGCCAAAGAAAAACGCACGTCTGCACAACTTAAGCAAGTTCGTGAAACAGTTCTTATGGAGCAGAAAGATGGTGTGTGGGAAGTGAGCTCTACCGATGAAAACACCACCAAGGCCGTTATACAATTGACGATGGGTAGTACACAGGAAGAGTTGGAGCAAAAACTTACAAGTTTATACGGATCTCTTTCTTAAATTAGATTCATGATCCATTAGTTTATAATAGAACACTATGGTTATACCAGAGTGTTCTATTATTTTATCGCAGTTTTTTTGTGATTGAATAATGATTCAATACCGTGTGCAAAGCAGTATTGACACTGGTGGCAAAACATGCTAAAATGCCACATATATTAAAAAAGGAAAAGAGGTTTCAGAATGAGTGTTTCAGTGAAAAGAATAGGGGCTATTCTTGCAGCTGCTGTATTGGCTTTGACGCCGTTAATAGGGTGTGGGGCAAATACAGGCACAAATTCAGCTGTAAATACAGTTGTAGATGAAGTTCCAAAACAAACTGTTGTCAGAGATACTACCACGCCTGATGGGGCCTTAATGGCTCGGCTAGACGCATTGATCGCAGGTGATTTTTCTGGTTTGCCAGGATTTGATCAAACGCAGTTGGAGCAGTTAAGTATAGGTAAGGAACAAATTCAAGGGATTGTATCTGCATTCTTTGGTAAGAATACATACAATGTTTCGAGTGTCACTGCAGTTAATGATGAACAGGCGCAGGTTCATATTTTGGGTAAGTCGGTTAATATGTCTAAATTTTTACCAGTATTTATGGGTGCGTATATGGCAAAATATACTGAGTATGCTGTGAATAATGATATAGAAAATGTTGAAAATCAAACGGTTGTACGCGATGCTATGATTACAATTATTACAGATACAGCTAAAGAGAAGCAAGCGTCAGCGCAATTAAAAGATGTTAGTGCAACTATTTCTATGAAGAAAAATGGTAACACATGGGATGTGGATACAACCGATAATACAAATGCAAATCAGTTAGTAGAATTGGTAATGGGCAGCACACAGGAGGAACTAGTGCAGGGCGTTAAAAATCTGTTAGGTTCTTTTTCGACAACGTCATAATTGATTTTAAGTTGATAAACACTGCAGTAATGTACCGCAGTGTTTAATTATTTATTTGCAGATGACATGGGCATGTAAAAATAAAAAACCAAGGGGAAATGTGAACAATATTGATTAGGTACTGTAGGATGACAATCCACATGAAAACATGTAACCAACCGAAATTTAGCGTTTTGAAGCGTTTGTATGTATCTATCTATCCTGTGTTTTTTGTAGCCTTATTACTTTTGCGAGCTTATACCAGGTTTTACTGCGCTTGTTTTTCCATTTATGGTGGTTATAAGTTATGTGTTATTATGCAGATTTGCTTTTTGCAGGACAATTCTTTTTAAGATTTTACCCATATTTGCGGAAACTGTGATGGCTGCTGTATTGGGAGTTATTAGCAATGTTGTTTATGGAAGATACAGTGGGGTTTATACATGGAATAGTTATTTATGATAAACCGTAGAAAATGAGCGGTTGTTTTGGATATAAGGAATAGAAAATAGATTACTCACTGTTAGAATTTTATTTTTACATGTTAATTGTGAGACTATGTGTGGTGCAAAATACTATTAAATCTGTAGACAGGCGGTTATAACATAAAAAAGGACGGCAGTCATCCGTCCTTTTTTATGTTATAAAATTTTGATACATTTATTTTTAATAGATAATTGCTCCGTATTTTTCTGCTGTATGCTTTAGAATTTTTTGCTCAATACAGCATGCTGAATCTATTAGTAGTCTACCTTGAAAATAGCGTAACGCAGCTTCTAATATGGGCAGTGTTTCTGCCCTTACCGCAATAGGTAAACGAGACATATGTCCGTACTCTGCTAGTAGCAAGGCATCGTCTATGCTGTTAACCTCTACCAAAGCAACATTTGCCCGTTTATCGTCTATCTCTATAAAATCATCGCCAAGACGAATGGAACATGTAATGGGTTGGCTGTACGTTAAGTGTTCGGTTAAAAAAAAGGATTCACTTTCAATGGCCGCTGCGTAGTCATCGGCTTGTTGCTTTTCCGGTTCGGCGGAATAAAAATCATCCTGCCGTTTTTCAAGCATTTCTTTTAAGGCGGCAATGTGAGCAGGTGTAGTACCACAGCAGCCTCCAATCACAGTTGCTCCTGCTTCCAGTAAACCTTCTATATGATTAGCAAACTCTTCGGGAGTCTGATAGCCTTTTTCCTTTTTACCGTTGCTTGGTATTCCTGCATTTGGTTTTGCTATAATTGGCACTTTCGCATGTTGTGCAAGTTCATTAATCAATGGTGTCATATCTTCAGGTCCAAAGGAGCAGTTGAGTCCAAATGCCGCAATTCCCATAGATTGCAGTGTAATCATAATGGGAAGCAGTGTACCGTTTGTCATGGTCTTTCCGCTTTTATCTACAGTTACTGTTACAAATACGGGTAAATTACTGCTGCGTGATGCTAGTACGGCAGCTCTCATGTCTGCCAGTGAGGTTTGCGTTTCGATGACCAGAAAGTTTACTTGTGCGTTTGTCAATGCACGTATCTGCTCCCGGTAAATATTATAAATATCGTCAAAATCAGCTTTACCGTGAGGTGGTACAAATAATCCGGTAGGACTCAGCGATCCGCCCACTGGTACTCCATAGGGTTGTGCCGCCTGTTTTGAAAGGGCAACCAGCTGGGTATTTAATTGACACACGTTGTTTTCGAGATTGTATAAAGAAAGATGAGCGCGGTTTGCACCAAATGTGGGCGCATAGATTGCTTTTGCCCCTGCGTTTATATAGGATTGTTGCAGGTGCAGTAAAGCGGACGGATTTTTACAAATCCATTCTTCCATACATACATTGCGAGGCATTCCGTGCTCAAGAAAATAGGAGCCGGTTCCGCCATCTAGCAGCAGCGGCAGCTTAAAGGGAAATTTCATAGTATCATCAACGCCTTTCCCAAATGTTTGTTACATCGACTCTGGTGCTGAGATTTTAAACATACGTAATACATTACAAATTACTGTGGATGTTACGGTACATAAGGTTAGTCTTGCGTTAGTCAGATTTGGGTTGTCGCCTCTTACGCGACAGGCATCGTAAAATTTATGGAATAGAGTAGCTAACGTAATCACATATCGTGTAATATGTGCAGGGTTATAGTCCTTTGCCGCTTGTATAATTTCTGCTGTATATCTTGATAGATGCAAAATCAACTCTCGTTCTTCTGTGGCTGTCAGTAGATGTAATTCTTCATCAGTGCATGGGTGGGGGGTTATGCCGTCTGCTGCCAATGCTTTTATAATGCTACAAATTCTTGCCCGTGCATACTGGACATAATAGACCGGATTCTGCGCATCTTGTTTTACTGCCAGATCCAGGTCAAATTCCATTTGAGAATTGGCTTCCCGCATATTAAACAAAAATCTTGCGGAATCTACAGGTACCTCATCTAATAAATCACCCAGTTGAATGGCTTTCCCAGTACGTTTGCTCATACGTACAATCTCGCCGTTTTGCGTTAAGCGTACCAGCTGCATTAAAATGACGTCTAATTTGCTGCTGTCTAGTCCCAATGCTTCCATAGCGCCTTTCATACGGGCTACGTGTCCATGGTGGTCGGCTCCCCAGATGTCGATACACCGATCAAAACCCCGCTTTACAAATTTGTTGCGATGATAGGCAATGTCAGCTGCAAAATATGTGGGGTTACCATTTTGGCGTACCAGTACGTCATCTTTTTCAGAGCCAAACAATGTTGCTTTGTACCACAGTGCGCCATCTTTTTCGTAGGTATAGCCTCTTTCTGTAAGAGCTGAAATTGCTTCTTGCAATTCTCCGTTATTGTGAATCGTGCTTTCTAAAAACCACTGATCATAGGTGATGCCGTATTTATGCAAATCTCGTTCCATTTTTTCAATGTTGCGGGGCAAGGCATAGTCTATCAGCGCTTTTTTTCTCATAGTAGGATCAGCCCCAATAAACTGGTCTCCGTTTATTTTAGCAAATTCTGCGGCGCGTTCCTTAATGTCTTGGCCCTGATAGCCGTCTTCCGGAAACGGTACGTTTTCCTCACCTAAATATAGCTGCAAGTAGCGTGCTTCCAGTGAATTACCGAATTTTTCAATTTGATTTCCGGCGTCGTTTACATAAAATTCCCGCCATACATCATAGCCAGCTGCATGCATTAAAGAGGCTAGGCAATCGCCTAGAGCGCCTCCACGTGCATTGCCCATATGCATAGGGCCCGTAGGGTTGGCAGAAACAAATTCTATCATCACTTTTTGATTTTGGCCATAGTCGCTGTGACCATACTGGTCGCCTGTCTGCACAATTTCTCTTATAACGTCGGCATAGAACTGTTGATTGAAAAAAAAGTTTAAAAACCCGGGACCTGCAATTTCACAGCATTTGAAGTAAGAGTTGTCCAATACAATATGCGATGCAATAGACTCTGCGATTTTTTGTGGTGGTAAGTGAAAAGTTTTCGCTGAAACCATTGCAATATTGGAGGCCCAGTCTCCGTGAGAACGGTCGGCAGGCATTTCAATTGAGAAGTTTGGAATTGGCGCTTCTGGCAATTCTTCTGCCTTGATGGCGCTGCTGATTGCTTCAAGAATTAACATTCTTAAATGTGTAGTTGATTGTTCCGCTCGTTTTGACATATGCGGTTAAGCCTCCTTAACAGTAATCAAAATTTCGTTTTCGCTTGCCAGGCTGGTGTCAATATCCAGTGTATATTTAGCCTCTAGTGAGCCGCCGTGATCATCTAAAGCAATGTTGACCGATTGCGTAAAGACGCCTAGCATGATACTGCCAAACTGTGTACCATATTGACATAAATGTCGTTTGCCTGCTTCTAATACTAGATTGGTACGGTAAATACGGTTGCGCATTAAGTTAATAGAATCATTTGACATAATTTTTAGCGTGGAAGATTGAGTGGGCTGACCTGTTTCCTGGTCGTATTCTTGATAAATAATATAGCGGTTGTCGCCTTTTTTTACATAGGTTCCCATGGTGGTGAGGCAAATTTCATCAGTCTCACCATTTATGGTTTGTTTATTACAAATATGGATTAAATGTTTTTCTTCCATTTTATCAATTGATACTTCCTTTTTATTTTTTGGTGAGGTTTTGTGAAAATGCCTCAATGTCAATATAGGCAACTGTTTTGGCTGTGTTCTTCTGTAAAAATATGTTAGCCGATTGGGTGAATCCTTCAATACTGTCGCTGACGTAAAAGGTACAGGAACCCTTTTTATTGTTATTGCTGCGTAGATTTTGTTTTTCTAGTAGATAAGTGGCATAAACGGCGGTTTCTCGACCACTGTCTACCAAAAATACATCTTTGCCCATGACCTTTTTAATAGCATGATATAACAACGGATAGTGAGTACAACCTAAAATCAGCGTATCAATATCTGCTTGTTGGAACGGTTGTAAATAATGGCGAATGACAGATAGAACGATTTCGCTGTCTGGTGATGTAAACCCGTTTTCTACCAGAGGTACAAATAACGGACAGTCTTGCATAAAAACCTGTATACCAGGGTTTATTTCATGGATTGCTTGTTTGTACGATCCGCTTTTTATGGTTGCGGTAGTGCCAATTACACCAATGCGCTGATTTTTTGTTGCTAAACATGCTGCTTGTGCAGTTGGCTTAACAACGCCTGTAAATGGCAGAGGTAGTGCATTGCCTATATGGCCGGCGGCGGAACTGACGGTACCGCAAGCGGCGATAATCATTTTTACTTGTTTGGATTGTAGAAATGCAATATCCTGTTTTGCGTATTTAATAATGGTTTCTTTACTGCGTGTACCGTATGGAACACGACCGGTATCACCAAAATATATAATGTTTTCGTTGGGAAGTAAATGTAAAATTTCTTTTACAGCGGTCAGACCGCCCAAACCGGAATCAAAAATACCAATTGGTCTTGTATCCATACCGACAATCAATCCTTACTTTATTACAAAATCGCACGGTTACCTGTCAAAAGCATATTGTATAATCTGGTGGAGTAAATGACTGTAATTAACGCCACAGGCTTCCCAGAGCATGGGGTACATGCTAATAGATGTAAAACCCGGTAGTGTGTTAATTTCATTTAATAAAATTGCATTGTCACCGTCTCGTACAAAGAAATCTACACGGGATAGACCACTGCAACCTAATGCCCGGTATGCTTTAGCGGCAATACTGCAAATGTTGGCGGCAAGGGCATGATCCAGAGGAGCGGGAATGATTACCTTGGAGGTACCGTTCTTATATTTGTCTTGATAATCATAGAATTCTGCTGATGGTGCGATTTGACCGGCTGCCGATACCCTAGGTACATCGTTGCCCATAACGGCGCACTCAATTTCTTTACCTATGATACATGCTTCAATCAGGATTTTTTTGTCTTCCTTTGCGGCAGCAGTAATTGCCTG
Organism: uncultured Eubacteriales bacterium; assembly: GCA_910577755.1. Taxonomy (GTDB): domain Bacteria; phylum Bacillota; class Clostridia; order Oscillospirales; family Acutalibacteraceae; genus UMGS1071. The sequence continues at coordinate 16,954 of CAJTNL010000016.1, forward strand.
ATCTAATTCTGTTTCATTTTTGACTTTGCTGACCCCAACCGAAGAACCTGCATTGGCAGGTTTTACAAATACAGGAAATCCGCCTAGTTGTTCCATAATATCTGCTTTGACCTGTTGCTTTATATTTTCATAATCACAGGCGTAAAACCACATAAAATCTGCCTGTGCAATGCCTGCCGACTCCAGCAGAATATTGGTTGTTGCTTTATCCATACAAACAGCTGAGGAGAGGGTATCACAGCCTACAAACGGGATTCCGCTTAACTGGAGCAGCCCTTGTATGGTACCGTCTTCGCCGTTTTTTCCATGCAGTACCGGAAACACTACGTCAACAGAAATGGTTGTAAAGCCGTTTGCTGTTTCGGTTACAATACCGTGAACACCTCGGTCCGGTGATAAAAAGGCGGTATGGTTATTAGGGTGATGTTCCCATGCACCGGATGCAATTTCAGCTGCATCTCCGTTAAAAAGCAGCCAATTGCCTGCTTTTGTAATACCAAGACATAAAACTTTATATTTGTCTTTAGGAATATTCTGAATAACAGATGATGCAGATAATAGAGAAACCTCGTGCTCTGATGAGCATCCGCCGAAAATGACGGCAACGGTTGTTTTGGACATGAATCAATACCTCCGTAATTTGGTTTATGCAAAAACAAAATTGTTTCTCTTATCATTATAGTAATTTTATTCTATATCATACCATATCAGAAGCGGTTGTGGCAAGGCATAACCAAATTTGTACAGATATATTTATGATGTTTTGCCCGTTACAGTCTGTGGTTAAAGGCGTTGCTTTTAAAATATTTAATTTATAAAGCTTTTATGTTTACATACTAAGTTGCTGGATTCATGTTTTATAAGAAACGATTATTTTTACTTTCTTCTAAGTCGCTTATTTTACTGTGTTTACCAAAAGAAAGCAGTGTCGCAGGTTTAACCTAAAAGATGACAAGAGTCTTTTAAGTATGTAACAATTCAAAGGCTCTTGTCATGTTTTAGGGAAAGAATTACACTATGGAGAATATTTAGTGCCAGTCGCTTGCGAGTAATGTCGAGGGATACTAATTCTTTGAGGATGTCATTACTTTTGATTTCATAACCGATTACCAAGCTATCTTGCAGAACGTCATCGGCAGAAGCTGCAAGTGTATTCAGGATTAGGATGAACGTTTCAAGCTTTGGTACTTTATCATCACGCTCAATATTAGCAAGATATCGCGTGCTGATACTAATTCGTTCTGCGCATACTTCCAAGCTCCAACCATGCTTTGCCCTATATGATTTTAACTTTTTACCAAGTTTTTTTGGAGTTCACACACATCGACCTCTATCTGGAGATATTTTCTACAAATAGTACATGAATTATACAGAGATTGACAATGCTCTATTAGTAGAAAATCCCCTGAATAAGGTATTGTGCTTTATATAATCGTATGATAATATGAGGCAGTAATTTGCAATGCCGGGAGAAATAAAAATGGAGAAATTTACAGGAATGATTAGAAAAATGGATGAAGTAGGTAGGGTGGTACTACCAAGCGAAATAAGAAAGATGTTTGATATAAAATACAAAGACCATGTGGAAATTCTGTTGGACAAAGATAATGGTAGGATTATTCTGCAAAAATCTTCTAACAGATGCCTTAGATGCCGGTCAATACAAAATTTCAAAAAAATTAGACCAGGCTATCATATATGTGATCAATGTTTGAAGGCACTTATGTAATTAGTTGATAAAGTAGTTGTTGATAAAAAGTGACGCAGCGTATAAAGGGAAAGAAACCTCATGAAATAGTGTAAATCAAACCGCTGCAGTTGCATATTAACGTAACATGTAGTATAATTGCCATAATATTTTCGTTGCGATTTTTATTTGGTTAATATCTATCCAAATAAAAATGCTGTAATGTCAAAAGAGCGGGAGTGATTTTTTGAAGCAAAAAGCTTTAGACCTGATCGTTGAAAAAACTGCAGCGGCCCTGAAAGCGCAAGGTTTTGAAAAGGCGGATCATTTTGAGGATGACTTAGGTCCGGCTGTATTATTTATTAATAAAGACGCTGCATATAGTATTATATTTAAGGAAGAGGATAAGATGTTTGAGCTGCGCAGCACAAACATGACAGATGAGGGTCCAAACAGCAGATGGAAGTCTGTTTCTAACTGGATTTTTGATCCTGAGCAGGACACCTTGCGCGAAGCAGAGTCAATCGCCGCAGATTTTGTTGAAACGGTGGAGGGACCCAGCCGTATTGAGGCTGTCAAAAATGCTCATAGACAAGCATTTAAGGATGAAGATAATAATCCGGGGCCGTTGTTTTTTTATAAACGTCTAGTGAATGTATTTCCTGAATTAAAAGCAGAAATCGATGAGGAGCGCGCATCGTATGTGGGATTTCGTTCGGTTACCTTTGCCCGGGAGCATGTTGTTCCAAAGATAGAAAATCTGTCAATTAAGAAAAAAGAGTCCTCCTCTTTTAAAAAGTTATGTGAATTGCTTAGTGAGTTTTACAAAAACGGCGATTTAGATGTTCGCTCCATTATTACAATTGTGATTTTAAACGGTTTAAGTGAAACAGCCACAAACAATATTATGGAACGTGCAGATACTATGCTGAAAAAGGGGTATCGGTATGGAGTGAAATGGAAAGGAAAACGAGCAAAACCTGAGCGTGAAACATTACGCAGTAAACGCAGCTTGCGTTCGGGTTCAGATGCTCCCAAACGATTATAAATAGGCAGGGTAATGGTATAGTTATCTGAAAAAGAGCGGTAATGCCCTCTTTTTTTATTGATATCATAATAAAATGTAGGGAAATCGGTAAAAAGGCTTGACCGATAGCATTATATGTGATAGTATATTACTACCTCGCAACAGGGGTTATTTTTTTGTGCCCTTTTTTTGAGGGAGGCCATGGGCGGTTCGCTTATGAATTAGCCTAAATTTTTTCCGTGCAACGGGAGGTGCCGTCATGAGAGTTAAAATTACATTAGCTTGTACTGAATGTAAGCAACGAAATTACAACACGATGAAGAATAAGAAGAATGATCCGGACAGACTTGAAATGAATAAGTACTGTAGGTTCTGCAGAAAGCATTCTCTTCATAGAGAGACCAAATAGGTCGGAGGAATTATTATGGCTGAGACGAAACAGAATCTGTTAGTCAGATTCGGAAGAGGGATTGGTAAATTCTTTCGCGATGGCAGAGCCGAGATAAAAAAGGTTATTTGGCCTAAGCCAAAATCTGTATTCAAGAGCGCTGGTATTGTTCTTTTGATTATTATCGTTCTTGGTGCGTTTATCTTCGGTCTTGACACATTACTGATGTATCTGCTCGGGCTTATTATGGAAATTGCCCGATAGATAACATACGGAGGAAGATACAATGCCTGAAGAAGCAAAATGGTATGTTGTTCATACCTATTCCGGGTATGAAAATAAAGTTGCCTCAAATCTAGAGAAAACAGTGGAAAACCGTCATCTTCAAGACTTGATTCAGGAGATATGCGTTCCTACTGAGACCGTTATTGAAATTAAAGATAACAAAAAACGTGAGGTTGAACGCAAAATTTTTCCCGGCTACGTGCTTGTAAAAATGGTTTTGACCGACGAGTCATGGTATGTGGTTCGTAATATACGGGGCTGTACCGGATTTGTCGGTCCGTCTTCCAAGCCGATTCCCCTTTCTGAAGAGGAGATTTCCAGACTCGGCGTTGAAAAGAAAGAGGTTGAGGTTTTTTACGATGTCGGAGATATGGTTAATATTATCGACGGTCCGTTAGATGGATTTACCGGTATTGTTGAAGAACTTGACGTTGAAAAAAACTGCGTCAGGGTTATCGTATCGATGTTTGGACGTGAAACACCGGTTGAGCTTGAGCTTGATCAGGCAGAAGCGGTGCAATCATAATTAATTTGGTAATAAGCGGGTTACCGCTCATTATGTTTATGGGGGAGTATTCCCCTGTGGGAGGAGCAGTAATTATGCAGCTGTTCCGCCATCTACCACGAATTTTGGAGGTGCAGAGATATGGCTCAAAAGGTAGCGGGCTTTATTAAGCTACAGATACCTGCCGGCAAGGCAACACCGGCACCGCCAGTTGGTCCGGCTCTGGGTCAACACGGCGTCAATATTATGTCTTTTACAAAGGAATTTAACGAGCGTACTAAAAATGATGCAGGTTTAATTATTCCTGTTGTCATTACAGTATATGAGGATCGCTCATTTACCTTTGTCACCAAAACCCCGCCGGCTGCTGTTTTAATTAAAAAAGCATGCGGCATTGAAAAAGGTTCTGGTGAACCGAACAAGAATAAGGTTTCAAAAATTACTCGTGAGCAGTTACAAAAAATTGCTGAAACGAAAATGAAAGACTTAAACGCAGCTAATCTTGAGACGGCTACTAGCATGATTGCTGGTACTGCCCGTAGCATGGGCGTTGAAGTTGTAGACTAATCACCCGGGTGGGAGGAACACCGTAAAATCCGATTTTACCACTCAATAGGGAGGAAACGCAATGAAACACGGTAAAAAATACGTTGACAGCGCCAAGCTGGTTGAACGTGCTAAACTTTATGATACCAATGAAGCGCTTGCGCTTTGTGTGAAAACTGGTTCTGCTAAATTTGATGAATCTGTAGAGGTTCATGTCAAGCTAGGTGTTGACAGCCGTCATGCTGATCAGCAGGTACGCGGAGCAATTGTATTGCCAAACGGTACAGGTAAATCTGTACGTGTGGTTGCTATTTGTAAAGGCGATGCGGAAAAAGCAGCCCAAGCCGCCGGCGCTGAGCATGTAGGCGCAGAGGAGCTGGTTCAGAAAATTCAGAGCGAGGGTTGGGTTGACTTTGACGTTTTAATTACAACACCTGATATGATGGGTCTTGTAGGCCGTTTGGGTAAAGTGCTAGGTCCTCGTGGTCTTATGCCAAATCCAAAAGCAGGTACGGTTACTCAAGATATTGGTAAAGCTGTAACTGAAGCAAAAGCAGGAAAAATTGAATATCGTTTAGATAAAACAAACATTATTCACTGTGTTATTGGCAAGGTGTCATTCGGTGCTGAAAAACTACAGGCAAACTTTGATGCCTTGCTGGATGCCATTGTAAAAGCCAAACCGGCTGCTGCGAAAGGTCAATACATTAAATCTTGTGTTGTTGCTTCAACAATGGGGCCTGGTGTTAAAATTAATCCAAGTAAATTTGCTCAATAAAATATTTATTGACAGTCTACAAAGACTGTGTTATTATTAATAAAGCTGTACTTTATCCAAAGACAGCAGGTGCTATGCGTAACAGAGCGTTGCTCTACCTGCCGAGGAAAAAGCACAATATACATTTGTATCTATTGATGTATATTTGCCTTTCCTAATTTTATAAAGTTAGGAGAGGTTTTTTGTGTTATGGATATCGAACTGCATTTTATATTGCGGAGGTGAATACATTGCCAAGTGAAAAAATTCTTGAACAAAAAAAGCAAGCAGTGTCTCAACTAAGTGCAAATTTAAAAGAGAGCTGTGTTGGTGTAATCGTAGACTACAAAGGTATTAGTGTTGCTGACGACACAAAGCTTCGTAAAGAGTTACGTGAAGCAGGCGATACCTATATGGTTGTAAAAAACACATTGCTGTCTCGTGCTTTGCAGGATGCGGGTATTGATGGTCTTGATTCTGTTTTGGAGGGTACCACTGCCATTGCATACAACAGTGAAGACTATATTTCCGCAGCAAAAATTCTTTCCAAGTATTCAGAGGATCATAAGAATTTTACAATTAAAGCAGGTTTTGTGGATGGCAAAGTGCTGGATGCAGAGGCTATAAAAGAATTGGGAAGTTTGCCTTCCAAAGAAGTTTTAGTGGCAAAGGCTTTGGGAGGTCTCAATGCACCTATTGCCGGATTTGCTACTGTGCTTAATGGCACCTTAAAAGGTCTTGTAGTTGCTTTAGATGCGATTGTACAAAAGCAAAGCGCTTAAGCGTTTATGATGAAAAAGTAGATTTATTGAATTTTGGAGGTATTATTATGTCTGAGAAAGTTACAAAATTAATTGAGGATGTTAAAGCTCTTACTGTTCTTGAGCTGTCTGAATTGGTAAAGGCCTTGGAAGAAGAGTTTGGTGTTTCCGCAGCTGCTCCAGTAGCAGTAGCAGCTGCCCCTGCTGCTGCAGGCGGAGCTGCTGCCGGTGAGGAAAAATCATCTTTTGATGTTATTCTTACATCTGCAGGTGGAAATAAAATTAATGTTATTAAAGTGGTTCGTGAAATTACAGGTCTTGGTTTAAAAGAGGCAAAAGAGCTGGTTGACGGTGCACCAAAACCAGTTAAAGAAGGCGCTTCTAAAGATGATGCAGATGCAATTGCTGCTAAATTAAAAGAAGCTGGTGCAGAAGTAGAATTGAAATAAATTGGTTAAAAAAAGCTGGACTATTTACTCCAGCTTTTTTTAATAGTATATTAATTGATTTAAAAAGTAATTATAGGTATTATTTTATTAACTTATATGTCGAATTTTAATGCATTTTTGTAAGATGTATTGTAATTAAAGTACAAAGGTGATAGTATTAAACCATAAAATATTAAAGGAGAATGTCAAATGAAAAAGTTTAATAAAATGACAGAAAAACAAATGAGCAAAAAAGACGGAGGTATACTTTTGGCTGGTATAGCCATCGCTGCTACTTTAGGACTCACAGCTGCTGTTGCAATTCCTTTTGGAGTAAGCAAAACAAAATAGTGAATTGATGAGACCAGAGTCTTTAAGCGACCGCTTAAAGACTCTGGTCTTTTTTGCTATGCTTGAGTTTAGAGTCATGCTTACTGGCAAGGAACTGCACAAAAAATTTTTTTAGTAACAAATTATAATATAATTTATTTTATAAGAGAAAAACTTTAGAAATGTCTTTGAGAATTAACATTTTTTTATTATTTTAATACTACTGCCTCCGTATTTGGAGGGGTGCACATAAATTTGTGTTGCGATACGATTTTTCAGCTCGCTGACATGGGAGATAATGCCAATAGTTCGTCCCATTTTTTGTATTTGGTCAAATGCTTTCATAGCGGTATCTAATGTATCTTGGTCCAGTGAGCCAAACCCTTCGTCAATAAAAATGGAGTCCAGCCGAACACTACCGGAGTAAGATTGCACAACATCCGACAAACCAAAGGCAAGCGAGAGGGATGCAAGAAATTGTTCTCCGCCTGAAAGTGTTTCAATTGATCGCGGTGCGCCGGTAAACCCATCTAATACCTCTAAATCTAATCCACTTTTTGCATTTCCGCCTGTTGTCCCCTCTAAACGTTTTAAGTTATATCGTCCCCGGCTTAGGAGGGAGAAAAATTCGTTGGCATAGGTAAGAATATCGTCAAGCATAATGCTCAATACAAATTGTTGCAGTGGAATCTTTTTAGTATTTCCTCCCGACAATAGTTGAGAAAGCCGGCTGGCTTGTTCGTAGGCATCTTGGGTTTCTTTGCTGTTATGTGTAATTTCAAGTAGTTGTTTTAATGTTTTCTGTGATGTATGTAAATGTTGTGTGTAGCTTCCTAGTTGTTGTGCCATCTGCTCTTGTGCTGTCTGTTTTTCAAATAATTCTTGTTCTAATTGTTCTATTTGCGGTACGGTTTTTCCTTTTAATTCTTTTGCCAAAGATGCTAATTGATCTTCAACAGACTGCGTTTGTGTGGTATAGTTTTGTAGTTCTTGTTCCAAAAGTTGTATTTTTTGAGGAACAATACGCATAGAGGCTAAATCAGAGCTTATATTGATGCTTTCTGATAAATTTGTTAATATAAGCTGCTCATAAAATGTTTGTTTACTTTTATACTCTTTTTCTGCGGTTTCTCTCCATGCGGATTTTGCAAGTTCTGCGTTGGTTTGCTGCGCTGCCAGGTGAGAGGATGCGTTTAAAAACTGTGTATCCCAATGGGCTATGTCTTTTTGCAGGGTTTGTAAGGTTTGGCGTGTTTCGCTTAACTGTTTGTTGATCTCTTTTGGATCTAACCTCTGTTCGGTACTGCCCTTTAGCTCGCCGATGGCCGCTTTGATTGAAGCTAGGCGTTGTTCTTGCTGAATACCTATTTCTTTTTGTGCGTCACGAGTTTGCTCTAATATATGTAGCTCCTCTTTGCGCTGTGCAATGCGTTGTTCTGCTTTTTCATGCAAATTCACCTTGTGCTCGGCTTTTTTTATTTTGTTTCGCTGTGCTTCCAGCTGTAAAGCTAATCCCTGAGCATCTATTGGTATTTGTGCACATTTTGTACGGCACTCTTTTAAGGTATTTGTTTTTTCGTCTAATAATGTTTGTCTGCGGCTATATATTTGCAGATACTGTTGATAATCTGTTTGCAGTTTTTCCAATTTATCGGTTAATGCCGAAAGTTGTGCAGTGTTTGCTTGTTGTTCCGGTGTGCCGGCAAAAGGTACAGGGTGATCCAAAGAGCCGCAAACGGGGCAGGGTGTATTCTCTTTTAATGTCTGTGCCATTTGTGCGGCTGTGTGCTCCATTATGTCGGCTTGCAAAGAGGATACTTGTTTTTTTGTATCTGCAAGTACACTCTCTTTTTCTTGCTTTATACTGCTGCACGCATGAAATTTCTGTTCTGCCTCATTGTGCTCTTGTTGTGCTTGCAGTAGCAGTGTTAATTGCTGCTCATAGCTTTCTAAGATATGCAGTTGTTCTAGGTAGCTTGGCAGCAGTTGTAATTCTTTTTCAATTTCCTGTAAATAACAATTCCCTTTTTCAATGTTTTCTGTTGCTGTGGCTATTTGCGCTTCTGTTTTACTTTGCTCTGCTTGGTTGCTTGCTATTATTTTTGTAACAGCCGTTTTTTCTTCATTTAAAGTTTCAATACGCTGCACTAACTGCAAGGTTGTCTCTAATTGGACAACCGTTTGTTCTAATTTTGGAATACCTGCCTTTTTTTGTTTTATTACATCTTGTTGTTCCTTTGTTTTATAAAATTGTTCTTGTGCCGCTTGTAATGCCTGTTCTGACGACTGATATAATGTTTGTTTTTCTTCTAAGGTTTGATGGATATCGTGATAATTTTTCCAATAAGGATACAATTGCTCTATTTGTTTTGCTAAGGAAAGCGTTTTTCTTTTTTCGTTGATTGAAGGTGCAAGCTGTTGTAATTGCTGTTGCCTTTGTATGAGTGTTTGATATTGGCTAAACCGTTGTTTTTGTTCTTTCGCTTTGCTAAGCTGTTCCGTTTGCTTGTTTATTATTTGCTGCAATTTTTTTAACTGTGCTTGAGAGTTTTTTAAATTAGATTCATATTGTTGGCATTTTTGCTGCAATGTTTCTATGGTATCGACTTCTTCACGCTCTAACAGGGTTGTTTTTGTTGTAAGAAGCTGCTCTACCTCCTGCAATAAGGCGTTGGTATACTGCTTCATTTTATTGGTGATTTGCGTCCATAGCTGAGTAGAAAATAAGGTCTGTAAAATTTCTGCTTTGTTATTGGAGTTGGCGCGCAGCAACTTTAAAAAGTCTCCTTGAGGGAGTACAATGACCTGTGAAAACTGTTCACAGGTCAGCCCCAAAAGCTGTTGCGCATAGTCTCGGATTTTAGATTCACTGCCGCTTAGGATTAGTTCCCACTGTGCGGTTTCATCAGCAGGGCATCCATCTGATAAACGATAGCATAAATGCTCCTCACGGATATCCCGTCTGCCGCTGCCACGTACATAATACACTGATTGAGAACGGAAAAAGCGATATACCTTGCTGCCTAGAGAAAAACAGAAATCTACTGAAGTACATAGTCCATCTTCAGCGGCGGTACTGCGCATACTTGCCCAGCTGCGGCGGTTTCCTGTGGCTTTACAATACAGTGCAAAGCACATGGCGTCTAAAATGGTTGTTTTACCGCTGCCGGTTGCCCCTGTAATTAAAAAGATAGGGCTTTTACCTAAATCAGAGAAATTTATGGTAGTGGAGTGAATATAGGAACCAAACCCCTGCATGGTAATGAATATGGGTTTCATAAAAAAACGATGTCCTTTCAACCGCTTATTTTTTGTAAAACATACGCTGTTTTTCAGGGAGGGTGTATAATAGATGCCCCTGTATTCTTTATAATTTGTGTATGTTTGAATCTTTTACTGTTTTGTTTCTTGTTCTGCTTTCAACTCTGTAAGCAAGCTTAAAAATAGTTCACGATCTTTTTCGGTAGGAGTGATACTGCAAATTTGTTCCATAAACTGTGAAAATACAGTCATTTCATCTATGGTGCGATTATGCATATGCTCTCGTAATACTTTGGTTTGTAAAGATGACTCGGCACGCAGCCAGTTACAATGAACCGATAGCACATTAGGATAGTAGGGTCGTAATTGCTCAAGAGGCATATATACAGGTGTTGTATTTGTCAACTCTATGGAGAGATAGTCATCTGATGGGCTTTGTTTGCCCTGCTCCAAAAGCATTTCTAATGTGCCGGTTACGGTGCGCATATCATGGAGTGGAGAAATGGGAAGCTGCGTAAAGTTACAGGATTCTTTTGAAATTTCAAGCAGTGTGAGTGATTTTTTATGATGTTCTTCGTCAAAAGAGTATTTGAGCGGCGAGCCGGAATAACGTCCCTGTTGTCCTACCTGTTGCGGACTGTGGAGATGTCCCAGAGCAGTGTAATCAAAGCTTTGAAACAGCGTGGGAGAAACTTCTCCGCTACCGCCAACGTACAGGGTGCTTTCAGAGTCGCATGTTTGACTTCCGGCAGCAAAACAATGACCTACCAGAATATTAATTGCCTGAGAATTTAAAGTTTCTTCTATTTTGGAAATAACCGCTTCATAGGCCATGGAAAACCCCTGAATGGTATCGTCTTGCAGCCACTGCCGTACATAGGCTGGTTCTATATACGGCAATAAATAGACTTGTAATAGTTGATTATGTTTGTTTACCGTAACAGGCAGCAGAGCATCTTCAGCTTTGGTAGCAATATAAATACCGCTGTTTCTCAGCATAGAAGCGCCGATTGCGATGCGATCTGCTCCGTCATGATTCCCCGCAATAACAGCAAAAGGAATGTTTTGTTTACTCATAAAGGTTAATACCTCATCAAATAGACGAATGGCCTGCACAGGTGCGATTTGCCTGTCAAAAATATCGCCAGCAAGAATCACCAGATCCGGTTGTTCCTGCTCAACGGCAGGTAAAAACACCGTATGGATAAAATAAGCCTGATCGTCAAGCAGAGAACGACCATATATCATTTTGCCCAAATGCCAATCTGATGTGTGGAGAATTTTCATAGTGAGTTCCTTTCCTCTATTATGTTTTGTTAAACCAGAAATATTGATCCGTCTACAGGCGATATTGTAATGCCGGAAATGACCAGTAATTTGTAAATAATCCCTAAACTCTCTTTTCATTTAGAAGGGGAACTGATATACTTAAATAAAAATAGCTTTTTATAATTACATTTGTTCTTTGATTCTTATCATATCATAACGGAGGCAAAAATTCCATGAAAAAAAAGGTCGTTGCGTGTTTTGCGTTTCTTTTTGCAGTATTTATGTTTATATCTGCTGTTTCGGCGTCCGCCGCGGTGTTTCAAATTAATTTTGAACCCAAATCAAAGGGGATTTACTTTGCAAATTTAGATACAGATACTGTAGTTTACGAAAAGGATGCGAATTTACGCTTAGAACCTGCTTCCTGTACAAAAATTATGGCTTACATAATTGCTGTAGAGCGTATTAGCGATTTGCAGGATACTAAAGTAATAGTTAGCGATTATATTGAAAATACGCTGGTGAATACCCAAAGTTCTACAGCGGGAATTATATCTGGCGAAGAACTGACTGTTTTACAGCTGTTAAACCTGATGATGGTACCCTCCGGCAACGATGCTTCTTTAATGCTTGCCGAATATATAGGAGGTTTGGAGAATGGAACAACGGGTACAGAGGCTGTTGAAAATTTTGTACATCTAATGAATGAAAAGGCTGCCGAATTGGGTTGTATAAATACACAATTTCGTAATCCACACGGTTTGCATGATACAGAACATTATACGACCGCTGCTGATCTTTATAAAATTACAAAAGCTGCCATGACACTGCCGCATTTTTCAGAGATTACTTCACAGCTTTCTTATACTTTGCCTGCGACCAATAAAAGCGTGACTGCCAGAACAGTTTACAGTACAAATAAGATGATTAGTAATACTGCAGAAAACAGTAAATATTATTATCAGTATGCAAAGGGGATTAAAACAGGTACCCATGATCAAGCAGGTTATTGTTTGGTATCTAGTGCAGTGTATAATGGTTATACTTATATTTGCGTAGCTTTGGGAGCTCCCTCGTTAGATGAAAATGGAAATACGATTGAAGAACGGGCTGATATGTTAGATTCAGCTAGTTTATATCGTTGGGCTTTTACTAATCTACGTTTAAAAGAGGTTCTGAAAAGTACAGATATTATTGCAAATATGAAAATAGATTATGTTTGGAATCAGGATAGATTGCTGCTGTCGCCCGAAAAAGACTTTTCGACAATTTTACCCAATGATGTAGACCCCAACAGTGTGATAGTAACTGCCAATTTACCTGAAAAGTTAGAGGCTCCCGTTACAAAAGGTGATGTGATTGGTACGGCTGTATTAAGTTATGCCAATCAGGAGCTGGCTACGATTAATTTGGTAGCTGCTGAAACTATGGAAAAAAGCCAATTATTACAAGTTTGGAGTGTAATGAAAACTATTTTTAGCTCGCCTTGGTTTATTGCCATAGCAAGCGTTATTGCATTTTTGATTTTGATATATATTGTGCTTATGATACTTTATTATAACCGTAAAAAGAAAATGCGTAAGGTGAAAAAATATAGAAAAATGTAGGCTGATTATTGCTTGACAGAGGGTGAAAAATCTTATAAAATAAAAGTTGCGAGCAGACTGAACAGTCGCGGGTACAACTCGAAAGGGTGTGCCTGAGGAAAGTCCGAGCTCCACAGGGCAAGAATAACGGCTAACGGCCGCCGGGGGCGACCCTAGGGATAGTGCAACAGAGATATACCGCCCGGTTTTACCGTGGTAAGGATGGAAAGGCGAGGTAAGAGCTCACCAGCGTACAGGAGACTGTACGGCTATGTAAACCCTATTCGGAGCAACACCGCAGAGAAACTTTATGCGCTTGCCCGGCGCGTTTCGAGAAGGTGGCATGAGCTGTTGCGGCAACGCACAGCCAAGATAGATGACTGTTCACGACAGAACTCGGCTTACAGGTCTGGTCGCTTATATTTGTGTATAAGACTTCTGCTTTGCAGAGGTCTTTTTTTATGCCAAATATTTACTTATACATAATTAGCAAATTTATGTATATTTTTGTAAAAATAGAAAATAGATATAATTTAAATAGAAAAAATTAGCAATTATGTATGTAGATGCTTATTTATGAGTATGTTATAATACTGATATAAATTGATGAATCGTTTATATTCTATATTTTTATGTAGAAACCGTAGAGAATTCAGTATACTGCAAAAAGAATCTAAAAGAAATGAAAGGCATGTAAAATCATGAAAAAATAAAATATTGTGCAGCTATATTTGCCACTATCATTACAGCCTCTATTTTAAGTTCTATGCTATTGCCGGTATCGGCGGCAATAGCACTACAAGAGGATAATCAAGAAATTAGAATGTCGTTTAGACAAAAACTAGAATCGACGCCTCAGATACAGGTGGTGGAAACATATATTCCAATAGCAGAAAGTGATATACCAACTGTACTTCGGGACATTGATTCTATATCTGTAAAAAACGCATTGGTTATTGATGGAACAAAAAATGATATGTTGCGTACGTTTGATAATCCCGATCAGGCAATTGATGGAATTTACAAAAAGGCTTCCGGACTACTGAATATTTTAGCTGAGAATTATCAGTTAGATCGCATGAATGCTGTAAACTGGGAGCAATATCAGGAGTATTTGTATACATACGTTGACGATTGTTTTGCAAAAGAAGACGGTTCTTATGATGCAATTAGAGACGATGAAAGCGTGTTAAAAATATTTTTTGATATTTATGAAAATACTTGGCAGAATCAGGAATTGATCAATCAGATCAACGCTTCCAAATCAGGTTTTAGCCAATCTTCCGTATCCGTTTCGGTTATGGATTTACTGCCATATTTACCGTCTAATACGCCTCTGATAAATGAAATTAGTGAGATTAGAATTGCAGAGCAGCAAGAGCAATCACAGCTGCTGGGTAACGCGCAGTTGCTTGGCAATGATGTACAGCCGTTTGGTCCTGCTATTTCTTATTATTTTAACGTGAACCTTGGCAGGCAGTATGCAATACAATATGCTAGATCTAGAAATCTTTTATATCGACTTTTTTGGTATGATTGTACGAATTTTGTGTCGCAGATTTTACACGAGGGTGGCGTACCTATGACGTCAAAATGGTGGATTGAAAAAGGGCTGCTTGTCCAAGATTACTCTACCGCCTGGGTGAACGTAAATGCGTTTTGCAACTATTTGGGTATAGATCACAGAACTACGGTATTAAATAATTTTTCCATGTATGTAAGAGTAGGAGATGTGATCGCTTATGACCCTAGTGGAGATTACAGCTATGACCATCTTGGATTTGTGACAGCAACGGGTACCTACGACTGGCATTATAACAAATATGGAAAAAGGCAGTATTATCGGGACTTTATGGTTGCGCAGCATACGAATAATTATCACTTATGGGTTAGCAATCCAGGCAATGGGTGGGATGATCTAGAAACTGATGGAGTATGGTATGCACGTGTATGGACGCGATAACAATGAATGAGGAGTTTATTCATGCAAAAAAACATATAAAAATTATGGTTTATTCAGTAGGTATCTGTATCATCCTTTCTACTCTTTTTACAGGATGCGCAGCCAATCGAGCGATGAATACAGAGCTTAATACAGAAATTAATTTAGAAGAGTTTGTATCCTCAGGTTATCGTGAGTATGCCGACCCTGCCGATTTAGAAAATTTTGATCCTGATAATTTTATGGGAAAAAATCTTGATTTGCTGACAGAGGAAGAAAAAGAAGGCTTAAATGAGTTGATGGCAGAAGAACATCGCAAAACAGATGAAGCACGTATGAGAAAATATAAGCATTATTATGGGGATTCAGACAATTATGCGCTTGTAGACCCGATGGACACAACAGAAGCAGTAAGAGCCAGCGGAGAGTTTGTAGACCCGGAAAAAGCCTTTGAGCAGTCTTTAATTGATTATCAAGACGCTTATGAACATGTGTGCAGAGAGTTTAATCTAAGAATACCACAAAAAAATGATTTAGACGCAATTAAAGAGTTTGCTCATTTTTGTTTTCAGTCGACGTCGGAGGATCATGAGTTACGGCTTAAATGCTTAGATTTAGATACCCTTCTTATGACGTATAGACGCAGTTATGTATAATGGAATTAAAAATTGCTGATAGTGGTTCATGTAACGCTTAGATTGCTATGACGTGTGTGGACGAGATAACAATCAATGAGGAGATTATGAATGCAAAAAAAACATATCAAAACGGCGGTTTGTTCAGTGGGTATCTGTATCATCCTTTCTACTCTTTTTACAGGATGCGCAGCCAATCGAGCGACGAATACAGAGCTTAATACAGAAATTAATTTAGAAGATTTTGTATCCTCAGGTTATCGTGAGTATGCCGACCCTGCCGATTTAGAAAATTTTGATCCCGATAATTTTATGGGAAAAAATCTTGATTTGCTGACAGAGGAAGAAAAAGAACGCTTAAATGAGTTAATGGCAGAAGAAAATCGCAAAACAGATGAAGCGCGTATGAAAAAATATAAGCATTTCTATGGGGATTCAGACAATTATGCGCTTGTAGACCCCATGGATAGAACAGAAGCTGTAAGGGCTCACGGAGAGTTTATAGACCCGGAAAAGGCCTTTGAGCAGTCTTTGATTGATTATCAAGATGCCTATGAACATGTGGGCAGACAGTTTAATTTAAGAGTACCGAAAAAAGATGATTTAGATGCAATCAGGGAGTTTGCTCATTTTTGCTCTCAGGCAACATCGGAGGATCATGAATTATGGATTAAATGCTCGGATTTAGGTGCTCTTCTAAGGACGTATAGACGCAGTTATATATGATGAGGCTGTAAATCTTCAGAACTCTTTTATATTAGCAGATTGATTACGATATAAAAAGGAACGTATAACTTTCATACGTTCCTTTTTATTATTACCGCATTTATCATTGCAAAATGAAATGCTAACGCAGATAAGCGTCATACTTGTATAGTATATGGATATTTATGTTTATGGGTTTATCATATTGTATGAATGACAAGATAGGAATTATCCTATTTTAGGAACGTTTAATTGAATATGCTGCAAATTATATATAAAAAGGGGAAAGCGATTTATCTTAAGATAAATTGCTTTCCCCAAGCGATAAAGTTGCTCGTCACCCTATCGAACAACCGCACGCAAATTTACAAAAAAGATTAGTCTTCTTTTTCGTCTTTAATAGGAGTTTGCTCGAATGTTGTAACAGGAGCAAATTTTTCCTCCAACGGATCAATTTGAATTTGCATAAATTCTTGATAAGAAGTCTCAACCAGTTTGAAATCTGCACGATCAAGACCGGCAATTTCTTCTTCTTTGTGAGCGCGCAGACCGATTGTGTATTTCAATACGAAGAACACAATTGCCATAACAGCGCCGCCCCATGCCAACATAGAAACTACACCCAAGCATTGGATGCCGAAGCCGTACCAGCCATGGCCATAGAATACGCCCATTTCGGTAGAGAACAGACCGGTTAAAATAGTGCCGACCGCACCGCAGAAGCAGTGTAGACCAACCGCACCAACCGGGTCATCAACTTTAAATACTTTGTCAACCAATTCAATACCGAATACCATTACAAAGGATGCAATGACACCGATACAGAAAGCGCCCCAAGGCTCAATTTGGTCACAGCCAGCTGTAATAGCTACCAGACCTGCTAAAGGTGCGTTTAACATCATGGCAACGTTTGGTTTTCTGTATTTGATCCAAGTAATCGCCAAAACTGTTACAGTAGAAGCTGCTGCTGCGATGTTAGACGATAGGAATACATTAGATGCGGTTACCATGTCTGCACCTGTGGTTGTGATAGTGGAACATGCATTAAAGGCAAACCAACCAAACCATAGTACAAATGTACCCATACCGGCCAGTGTTAGGGAGTGAGCAGGCATTTCTCTGGATTTGCCGTTTTTATCGTACTTGCCGATACGGGGACCAAGAATAGCAGCGCCCACAAGAGCGATAATGCCACCAAGACCGTGAACGGATGCAGAACCAGCAAAATCGTGGAAGCCCAAGTCTGCCAACCAACCGCCTCCCCATGCCCAGTGACCGGCAACAGGATATACAAAACCACTGATGATGGTACTGTAAATGAGGAATGATTTGAAGCTAACTCTTTCCAGCATAGCTCCGGAAACAACCGCTGCGGTTGTAGCGCAGATAGCGCCGTGGAACATAACGTTTGCATAGCTAGGAATTGTTGGATTGATATGCGGATAACTGTTCATAGCTACAAAGTTAAACTCACCAATAAACGGATTACTGTTACCGAACATTATGCCATAACCAAATGCCCAGAATACAAGGGATGCAATTGCAAAGTCCAATAAGTTGTCAATCCAAGCTGTGCTTGAGTTTTTAACTCTTGAGAAACCGGTTTCAAGCAATGCGAAACCACTGTGCATAAAGAAAATGAACATGGTTCCAAACAGAACCCACATGGTATCTGTTGCTACAATATTCATAGTTTTCTACCTCCAAACAAAATTATGTCATTCATTTGTCCATAAATGTATTATAGTACATTCAGTCGCAAAGACAAATAAATTACTTAACGCTAAATAATAGTTTTCCATATGATGGGTATGGCCAGTATTTGTCTCCCATCATACCTTCAAGTGTGTCTGCAATGGAGCGGGTTGCTTCCATTTGCGAGAAAACAGCATTTCTATAAGCGTTTGCCGCGTCCTTCACATTGGTAATCTTTGCGGCCGTTTCTACGTTTTCTTCCAGTGTTTTACAGTTCTGAAACAAACCGTAGGAAAGGTCGGAAAGATTTTCGAGCAGGGTTTCTTCCAGCTGACAATTTAAATTCATATTTAACTGTTTTTTTGCTAACGCAGCCTGACTTAAATCTTTTATATATGCGTTGACTGCCGGAATAATATCCCTCTTAACCATGTCAATCATAGTTAAAGCTTCTATGTGAATCTGTTTGAAGTAGTTCTCGAGGGTGATTTCATAACGAGAACGTGTCTCCATTTCAGAAAGGACACCGTGTTTCTTAAAAAGCGCAATGTTTTGACTGCTGATATAGCAAGGCGCTGCATCAGCTACGGAAGGCAAGTTGAGCAGACCACGCTTTTGAGCTTCCTGTACCCATTCTTCCGAATAGTTATTGCCGTTAAATATAATGCGCTTGTGATTTTTTATCGTGCGGCGCACCAAATCTTTCAGTGCAGCCTTAAAATCAGCCGCCTGCTCCAATTCATTTGCAAATTCATACAGTACATCGCCGATTGCGGTGTTGAGCATGAAGTTTGTGCAGGCGATAGATGCAGAAGAGCCTAACATTCTAAACTCAAATTTGTTGCCGGTAAAAGCAAATGGTGAGGTTCTGTTTCTGTCTGTTGCATCTTTTGTAAAGCGTGGAAGTCCGTCTACACCTACTTCCATATAAGAGGTTTCTTTCGCTTTATATATACTGCAATCTTCAATACATTGTAAAATATCAGTAAGTTCGTCGCCTAAGAAAATCGAAATAATTGCCGGCGGCGCTTCATAAGAGCCTAAGCGATGATCATTTCCTGCGGATGCTGCAGAAAGGCGCAACAAATCTTGATGTTCATCAACTGCTTTTATAATGGCAACCAGAAACAATAAAAACTGCGCGTTATCACGCGGAGACTCTCCAGGCTCCAGTAGATTAACGCCTGTATCGGTTGCTATAGACCAATTGTTATGTTTACCGCTGCCGTTGACACCGGCAAAAGGTTTTTCGTGTAACAGACATGCAAGGTTATGGTTGGCGGCAACTCGCTTCATAACCTCCATAATCAATTGATTATGGTCGGTTGCAACATTACTGGTTGTGAATAGCGGAGCCATTTCATGCTGACCGGGAGCGGCTTCATTATGTTTTGTTTTTGATAAAATTCCCAATTTCCATAGTTCTTGATCCAACTCTTTCATATAAGCTGAAACTCTGGGTTTAATTACGCCGAAATAATGATCCTCTAGCTCTTGTCCTTTAGGTGGTCGTGCACCAATTAAGGTTCTGCCGGTGTACAGCAGATCCTTTCTTTGATGATACAAAGCTTTATCAATCAAAAAATATTCCTGTTCGGCGCCCACGGTTGTTAACACATGTTTTGCTCCAGTGGGATTTCCGAATAGCTTTAAAATACGCATTGCCTGTTTATCAATAACATCCATGGAACGAAGTAAAGGGGTTTTTTTATCTAACGCTTCACCGCCGTAAGAGCAAAATGCTGTGGGAATACAAAGCGATCCATCTTTAATAAAGGCATTTGATGTAGGGTCCCATGCGGTATAGCCTCTGGCTTCAAAGGTTGCCCGCAGTCCTCCTGATGGAAAACTGGAAGCATCCGGTTCACCTTTAATCAATTCCTTTCCAGAAAACTCCATAATTACTTTACTGTCATCCAGTGGTGTTATGAAGCTGTCATGCTTTTCTGCAGTAATACCCGTCATGGGTTGAAACCAGTGAGTATAATGAGTAGCTCCGTGTTCCAGCGCCCAGTTCTTCATTGCATTCGCTACTGAGTTGGCTACATGGATATCAAGGGGCGAACCGTCCTCACGAGTCTTTTTTAAAGACCGATAAATCTCTTTTGGCAGCTTTGCCCTCATAATGGCGTCATTAAAAACCAGCGTGCCGAAGATTTCAGGAACATTACACATAGATTTCACCTCGTGGTTAAGAGTCAACAAGTTAACTCCATTCACTCCTTTCTGCAAGATACATTATAACCAAAAAAGAGCACTATAGTGTCTATTTACTACAGAACTCTTACCTGCTTATGCGTTTTATTATATGATACACACGCAAGAAAGTCAATGGTTTTGCTAATACTTGAATATGCGGCCAATGATATAAAATGATACTTATTTTTGTAGAAATATACCAAAACAGTGTTTTCTATATGGTGTGATTTGTATTGACCTAATTATGTAAGAGAAATTATATCACGATATTTGTGCAGAGCGAAGCGTATACCACTGCTTATTGTGAATATTTTCCATGTCTGTACTTTCAGCGAAAAAAGGTATGATAAAATATAAAAACAATTTGTTCTATATAAAGGAAGGATGCGTGTGAAAAGATTTGTTGCCATTTTGTGTACCTGTTTAATACTGCTGATTACAATGGAAAGCGGATGGAGTGTGTCTGCACAGATATCAGAGGAATCTTTTAGGTTTGTAATGTCTACAGAAGAAGCATATGAAAATGACGAGGTACGTATTTCTATTTTGGCAAACGATGTGCAGATGAAAGAAAATATAGCAGGCTTTCGTTTAGCAATACAGTTTGATTCTACAAAATTAACGTTTAAAAGAGCAGATACTTCATCGCAGATTCAAAATGGGACGTTTCGGTATCATGTAGAAGGGGACGACATGACAGGTATTTATGTCTGTAATGGAATATCTGCGCCTAAACTAACGGGTGAATGTATCACGGTGGTTTTTCAGGTTAATGATGGCTCCGTTTTAGGGGAGACCTCGTTATCTGCACAAATAGATCAGATGGTTGATTGGAATGCAGAACAAATGCCATCTGTTTCAAGTGTTACGTCGGTTGTCACGCTGCTCCCCCAATTTACACAGGAAGCAATCTTAACCACATTGATTCCGGATCATGGAGAACTGGATCCTGCATTTGATCCATACATTCAGGAGTATACATTAAATGTAAACCCAGAGGTTACTCAGGTTTTGTTTGAGTTGAAAGCCGCTGATGGAGGTACAGCACGGGTAAACCGAAAAAATTTAGGTGCACGTGGATCGATGACCCAGTTTGTCGTAACGGTAACATCAGAAGACAAAAAGAGTAAATCGCAATATGTTATCAATGTAAATCGTGGAAAGGTAATTGAAACAAATGGAACAAGTTCAGGGAAAAGCAGTACATCACGCAATTCCGGGAACTCTGGTTCTACCCGCAAAAGTGGAGAAGTCTCACAAATAGATGGTGTGCTTGATACAGGTGCAGAAACCATTTTCTACGGAGACAGGAATCTTTATGTTATTGGGAGTCAGATGTCTGCTTACGTGACATATATCATACTAGGTGGAACTATAGGTATTTTGCTTATCTGTATGGTTGTTATTGCTGTTATAGCCCGTAAAAAAAGAAAATAATAATGGAGATTGTAAAATTCTATTTCAATTTATTTTTTATATAAAGTGAAAAGATTTCTATTGACTTTTGTATTTATTTATGATATAGTATTAGTTGTACAAAAGGAAAAAGTGCAATTTTATATCGCGGGATGGAGCAGTCCGGTAGCTCGTCGGGCTCATAACCCGAAGGTCGTTGGTTCAAATCCAGCTCCCGCAACCAAACAAGCGTTGATAAGTTCAAGTTTTTGAGCTTATCATAGCATAAAGGAATCAAAAGAAAAGTTGATTGCTTTATGCTGTGATAAGCATTTGTTTTCCTTATCACAGTCTAACGCTGCTCTAATGATATGCAGCTCGGTTGTACACTCTTCTACAAGGAAAATCCGACGAAATCACGCTCATACCTCACCATGGCACTCAACCGGGCC
>CAJTNL010000017.1 GCA_910577755.1 uncultured Eubacteriales bacterium
GAGGGTTAGACAAAGTCTGGCGGTACTTGTCAGCGCAGTATGGATTTCCAATTCCGTACCTGTAGGCTTTGAGAGTTACCGTTACTATGATACAACCGCTATGTATAAGCCTGATTGTAAGTTTGCACAAGTATTCAAAGTAAGTCGTGAATACTTGTCTTGGCTTATAATTTGTCAAGGTACAAAGTTAGTAAAACAAAAGTCCGTACTCCTTAACCATAAAGAAAGTACAGACTTGATAATGTATCCTAAATGTGATAAACTCACACAATAGGCATTCATCAGTCATAGAAGTAGTACTGTACTTTCTATGGCGCAAGCCTTGTTTTGAATTGGTCGTTCAAAGCAGGGCTATAAGTGTTTATTTTTTATTTGTTGGTATATAATGATATTAACCAAAAAGTAGTTATGGTTTATGTAATCACAAAAGCGAAACCATCGGGGAGGGAAACTCCAGTGGTTTCTTTTTTATTATATTTTAAAAGGACTTCAATATGTGGGAAGAGCGGCATCGTTCAGGAACATACTGTTAAACTCCTTGCGGTAAGCGTTGCGAGCATTTTTTGTAAAGGAATCATACCTGACTTTCAAATTTTGTTTATGGTTAAAGACGGTAAGTTTACAGCGTAGGTCAAGACCGATCACCGACGATGAGGCTGTAGGCATTAAAGGGGACAGTAGAAAATATATGCCTACCGATAAATCAAGGGCAATACCAAAAAAATTAATTGCCGCA
Organism: uncultured Eubacteriales bacterium; assembly: GCA_910577755.1. Taxonomy (GTDB): domain Bacteria; phylum Bacillota; class Clostridia; order Oscillospirales; family Acutalibacteraceae; genus UMGS1071. Next base: position 737 of record CAJTNL010000017.1, read on the forward strand.
TGGTAAGGATGCAAAATATATTTTTGTTATAATCTCTGATTACCTTATTGATTTTTACGTTCAATGATAATATTTTTTAATAAGGCGTGTGTTCTATAGTCATAAAAAAAGAGATTATCCTTTTAGATAATCTCTTTTTTTATGCTGGTTTTAATGTAAAACCAATATCGGTGCTTTTGCCTATTCCATCTTTGTAAAATAGAATAGCCTTTACTTAGAGTAATTTGTTCAAAATGCTCAGCAAAGTTAAATTTATTTTGTTTTTTGAGCAACGCTACCTGTGATTGCTGCTCCTGAAATAAAAATAGTACCCAATGTAAATAATAAACCAATGACACCGCCGTTTGCATGAACCATTTGTTGTTCTGTCATTTTATTAAAGTTTTTCATTTTTCTTCTCTCCTCTTATTAGTTAATATTTTATGTATGTATTTACATATTTCAATTATAAATTACTGAAAGATAAATTGCAATACTTTTTTAAAATAATCCTATTTTTTAACTAATATTTGTCAAAGATTATATAGTTGTCTGTTTTTTTTTGGATATTATGGACGTATAATTAACAGGCAATAAATAACCGCCACCCTGTTTGAGTGACGATTGAAAATTTTGGTTATTTTGGTTATTATATTTATGAATGAGCCAACTGTAATGCTCTGCGCAATCTGTCATATAGCTCTGCATAGATGATATCATTCATAATTTGAAAGAAAGAGAAAATAATACAGGTAAGTACAATAATACAGACTTTCAGACAAACTGAAGCAAAGCCGGAGGTAAACCGGATGTTAGTTCTTTGTGTCGGTTTTCCTGCCAAAGTGAATTTTACATGGAAAAGTTATTTAAACTTTTTGAAAAGTTTTAAGCTTTTGACTAGATAGAGGAGATTATATAATAATTTATCATTGTAATATACTATAAACTGTTTTAGGTAAAAAGATTAAGATGAGATATGCTTAATGATTATCAATATTAATAGAGATCATCTGGTTTTTAATCTTTGTGTAAGGTATGCTAAGACTTTTTAACCGGACTACTACTATTTTTTAGCAGCTATTGCTATTAGAGTTCCAGTGAGCAATGTTCCTCCTATAAGTAGTAAAACTCCTGTTACGCCACCTTCTACTTTAACCATTTGTTTTTCTGTCATTCTATTAAAGTTTTTCATTTTTACTATCCTCCTTTTTAAAAATATTATAAATAAATTATAGGTACCTATATACTATATTTTATAATATTTTCCATTTTATTTCAATAGTATTTACAATTTTAATTCATAATCGTTTTGAGATAGTCTACCTTTGAAACAAAAGTTTACATTTTATTTTCATAAAGAAAGTATAGTTTTATAAGATTATACTAATATATTTGTATCATAACTTATAATATAGCAAAATATATTCAACTACCATGAAATGGTTAATACAGAAGTCTTTGGTTAAATTGGCTGATTTTTGAGAAAATGTATTTACTTTATGTAATCACAATTTTTATATTGCCTATTATGATAGCATACAATTATTATTGATCAATAAAAATCCATTCAATACTGTCTGGTAAGTTTCATGTTCAAATAGGAAAAAAGGAGCAGTAAAAAATTTAGCTTTATGGGATAAATCATTAATATTAGTAAAACTAGATTTTGAATTAAGTCGATTACATTTTATTAATATAAATTTAAACTTATTATAAAATAAAAAAATCATAAGCAAATTTTTGCTTATGATTTTTTTTAATTTGTTTATTTCGATGTAGCAATGCCAACTCCAACAGCAGGTATTGCCATAGTGAGTACAGCTCCAACCATAGTAAGAATTGAACCTATGATACCACCGTTTACTTGGCTCATCTGTTTCTCCGTCAATTGATTAAAGTTTTTCATTTTATTCACCTCCTTATATTCTACGATTATTATAAACTATAATATTAAAATAATCAATTATAATTTAATAATAATTATTAAATTTATAATTTTATTATAATTAAACTATATTTTTACAAGAGTTTTTAGTAATATAGTAAAATATTATAATAAAATTGCCCTTTGTTCTGCTAAACAAAGGGTTATTATGGTTATTTTTAATTAATAGATAATAAAAAACAAAGAGCAATATTTTATAAAATACTGCTCTTTGTTTAATTTTTTGTTAGTTTATAATATATGAATGTTTATTTTGTATATATTTATTGTTTTTGAGTGACATTACTTTTTTGTAATTCTTTTTCCTCTATAGAATCTATAATGATTCCGTCTAAGCGTTTTTTCCTTTTTCCATGCCAGATAGTCGCTGCGATAAACACTACGGTTAAGACACCTGAGATGATATAAGAAATAGTCCAAGATAAATTAAATCCTATTTTGGCATTCAGAATAAAACTAGTTACAACAAACATATAAAAAGATCCAGGAATCAATGCCATTAAATATGGCTTTGACTTTCGAATCATGTATACAGTAATGATAGCGAATGTGAATACGGCAATTGTCTGGTTTGCAAAAGCGAAATATCGCCATAATATATTGAAACCATCAGTGCTTAGTTTTGCCCACAGGAGAACACCGAATGCCACTAGAAAGATTCCTGTAGAAAGAATTAGCCTATTTTTTAACTTTTTCTGATCTAGCTTAAAGGTTTCAGCAATCATTAGGCGAATTGCACGCAGAGCTGTGTCGCCAGAACTAATGGGGAGTACAATGACCCCCAGAATTGCAATGATGCCACCAACACTTCCTAATAAATCACGGGAGATTGCACCAACCATGGACGTTGCGTCTTGGCTCACTGTATTAGGGAATAAGTTATGAATACCCATTGTAGCGGCTGCCCAACACATGGCAATAAAGCCCTCGACAACCATCATGCCAAAGAATATAGTAGAACCTTGTTTCTCAGTTTTAGTTGTGCGGGAGATCATTGTTACCTGTGACGAGTGAAAACCAGAAACGATGCCGCATGCAACAGTAACAAAAAAGACTGGTATGAATTTAAGCGTTTCGTTTGGATGAACACCAAATACACCTGTTTCCCACACTTCGTTGAGCTGATATCCTTTGAAGAAAATTCCAAAGAAAATTCCAATGGCACTTAGTAAAAGAATAATGCCAAAAATAGGATATATTTTACCAATAATTTTATCAATAGGTAAACATGTGGCCAAAAGATAGTATAGAAAGATAAATGCGTAAACTACCCAAATTATAATATTAGAGGCGCTCGTATCACTGTTCAGCACTTGTCCTACAAAAATATCTCCCGGTGTTTGTATAAACACTACTCCCACTAAAAGCATTAACAGAACCACAAAAACTAAATAAATTTTTGATACAATTGTACCTAAAAATTTTTTCACCATTTCCGGCATTTGAATGCCGCCGTTACGCATAGAAATCATACCGCACCAATAGTCGTGAAGAGCTCCTCCTAAAACGCACCCAATTGGAATAGTTAAAAATGCAATTGGGCCAAATAAAATACCCTGGATAGGTCCAAGAATAGGCCCAGTTCCAGCTATATTCAGTAAATGAATCAGTGAATTTCTCCATTTACCCATTGGTACGTAATCAAGTCCATCATTTTTGGAAATTGCTGGTGTAGGCTGTAAGCTGGGGCTAAAAATCTTTTCATTAAGCTTACTATATAAAAACCCGCCAACAATTAGTATCGCCAGACCAATAAAGAATGTAATCATTCCTTTAATTCCCCCTTATTTAATTTGCAATATATAGGCTTTAACAGCCTCTATAGAATATAATGCTTTTATTAGCATATACTAAATATTATTATATTTCAAGATTTTTTTTGTATAAGTTTTATACAAAATTTATTTTTTATATATTATATGCATTTTATTAAAATAATCAATAACAATATTTATAAGTTTTTACTTAGACTTCTAGTATTGAAAACAGAAAAAAGATATGTTAAATATTTTTTAGCATTTCATATTCGCAATTTGTTTTTGATTGTTTGAATACTACTTATAGCTTTAAATAATTGTAAAATAAAATTTTTGTGTTCGTTATAGCATAGTGATAAAGTCTTTTGGCTTTTTATTCGCAAAACTGACTATTGATAAGATTATTTTTTGCATTGGAATATGATAAAATTTGTTTGTTATATTTTTACCCAAATAAGAAATTTTTATATCAATAAAAGTTAACAAAAAGTATGATTTAGTATTTGCCTTTTATTACGCCTATTATAATACAATGTTGAATTCTTCAAATGGTTATGTTACACTGAGATACATTGATAGATGGAATTATGGAGGAGGCATTATTATGGCTATTAAACAAGTGACGCTTTCACAGGATATGGAACAGGAAATTGGTAGATACAACGATAAAGACGGTTGGGTAAGATTGTATTTAAACACAGATAATGGTTATATTTGGGCTGAAGATACCGATGATTGTCCAAAGGCAAACCATATCACATATGATACCAATAAAAATATTGTTGTGGTATTTGAAAAGGGAAAAGAAGGTGGCTGCGAATGCTGCGGTTGTACTATTACAACACAAGAAGTTATAACCAAATGTAATGATATTTTGGCTTCTTTATAAATACGAAAAAAGGACGTGCAAACAGCACGCCCCTTTTTATTTTTACAGCAGAATAACCGTTGAATAACAATTTTTGTGCATATTACTTTTCAGATGCGATTTGTTGTTTTAGGAGTAATAAATCACTAGTATCTATTAAATCATCGTTGTTTAAATCGCTGGCTAAAAGTCCGGCTGTTGTCAGTGATTCTGATTTGTTTAAATAATTGTACAACAGCAACACGTCTCTGGAATTTACAGTGCCCGTTCCGTTTAAATCGCCTTTTACAATGATTGTCAGTTGGTCTGTAATTACATTATTTATTTGAAGTGAAACGGTGTATCCGGTACCTAAATTTCCGCTGCTAATGGTGGTGCCGCTTAAATTTTTTACAATAATTGTGTCTTTTGTTGAATTTAGATTATTACGCAACACCGCAAAGGTGGTGGTTGGAGGTAGTACGATTGTATTATTGCTGCGGTCAATAGAAAATCTATCGCTGGTTAATTGATTTGGGATGATGTCGGGCTCTATATCAGAGTTTACATTGGAAGATATGGATTCATCCGGTTTTGAAAGATTATCACTATTATCCTGATCTTCTTGGGGAATACTGGAGGCTGGTAAGGAAGAGGTTATAGTACTGCTAGGTGGAGAATTGTTTACGTTTTTAAGCTCTGTAAGCGTAACAAAATAAAAAGAGTCTTGTTGTTTTAATATCATGCCCACTTCATTTTGGTTAGCAGATATAGCGATACATTCGCCCGTTAATGTATAACTGTCCAGTACAGAGTTGTTCAAAGAAATTACATCTAATCTGGCGCTTTTATCAGGCACGCACAGAATAGAATCATCTGACAGCATACAGGCATCGGTATAGACAGTATCATTAAGTAGAGAAAACAAAGAGACGTTATCCGTGTGGATACGGTACAATTGTTGATTTTTATCTAATAACACACCATTGGATAATGTACGGTTTGGTAGTGATGGATAATGTTGGACTGATGCTCCCTTGAAAAATTGATAAGGCAGCCCTTGACCTGCATCGGCAATATAAAAATCATTGGAATGATCAGGCTCTATGTATAAGCGGTCGTTTGGAGAGGTGCATAATGCCCCTAGTGCAAAGTCAAAGGTTTTTAACGGTATTGCAGTTGATATGCCGCTTTCAGATATATGAGGATAAGCAAGCAGGGATTGTTCGTTCCAATAGTCAATGCCGTAAATAGTCCCGTTTTGAGTGACGGTGAATGTCTTGAGTGCGGCGTCTAATGTGGAGATTTGATAATTTATTAAGCTTGTTTCCGCCAAATTATAGTATACTAGCGTGGATTTGTCATAGTCTGCTGTTTGGTCATCCAGTAACAGGTAGAGGTAGTCGGCTGAAGTACACACAGTGCGATAGTTGGCATCAAAGTTGTGCTTCTGTAGTATATTTCCATGGTTATCAAGCAGTATAATATGCGTTTGACTGTCGTAGTTTTGTATCAAGAAATATCCGCCGTTTTGATTGGGAAGCAGTTGTATTGAGGAACCGACGGAAAGATTTAGCTTTGTTCCTAATGGCATATTTGCTGATACGCCAATCAGTGATGCGCCGCATAATATAGAAGTTATAGAAAGTACTAATACTGCGAGCATGAAATAAAATTTTTTTGTTGGTTTTATTCGTGTTGTATGTATCATTGTGATCATCCTTTACAATAAAGAGAGATTTACAACATTTGCTAATTATATATAAGCAGATTATAGAATTAGCAGATAGAAATTGTGAAAATTTTTCATCTTTTATGGTTTGCATAGGTATTCTACTATTATTCAAACCTATTAAAAATAGACATAATACATCAATTCTCAGTAAATGGTCTATATTATACGATGGATTTTGTACATATTATTTAAAGTTTTCAAACGAATTTCAACAAATTGAATGTTGGTTTGGCTTGATAATGATTAAAATCACAATATATATATTCTTTATAGAAAAAGAAAGCATATATAGACAAAAATGAATTTCTACATACTTTTTGTAAAATTTTGTTTGTATTTTGTTGCAAAATTGCGTATTATATTAGTGAAGATATTTCACGAACTTTCTCTAATAATGGGTTAAGAAAACAGGAGAAACTTATGGAAAAAATGGTGGGTAAGGTTATCAATATTCATAATTCGACCGTTTTAAAATACTACTTAACAGGAAGCAGAAGAGATGGCTATTCGGTATCAATTATACAGAAAAATGGAACTGAACAATTATATGCAAAATGTGAGAATATTACTAGAAGTGCAATACGAGCGAATGATTTATTCCGAAAGCTGTCTAGGGGTATGGTATTCCCCGAACAGCTGCCGGAAATTGTAGCGGATCAAATTTAGAGGAACAGTAAAATGCATATGAGAAAGTTTACGTGGAATATTTTAATAGAACAAAAGCACGATACTCTTCCCCCTGTATCGTGCTTTTGTTTTCGTTTATTATGTACAGTGTTTTTTGCAGAGTACCCGTAAAAATCTGCCGTCAAAATTTTTAAAACTTTCTTAACGGGATTTAACATAGATTTAACATTGTATGCTTACAATAAAAGAAATATTTATTTTATGAAACTGGAGGTTAACGAGGATGCACAAGCTTTTATCCCTGCTTGCCGTATTTCTGTTTGCAGCGGGCGTTGTTTTATTAACAGGCTGCGGTCCTGAAATTACGGGTGTAAAATTACCTGACCGCCAGAGTGACAGTACAGCAATTGCGGGAAAATTGACTTTAAATGGTTCTACTTCTATGACGAAAATTTGTCAGGCTTTGGGGGAGACTTTTAGCGAGCGTTATCCTGAAGTTTCAGTTGAAAAAAGCGGTACGGGCTCTGGTGATGCTCCTAATTCGGTACGTTCCGGTATTGCCATGATAGGAGATTTATCCAGATATTTAAAAGATAGCGAAAATCCTGATGACTTTGAGATTAAGAAAATTGCAATTGATGGTATTGCTATTGCTGTTCATAAAAATAATTCAGTTCAAAATCTCTCAACAGAACAGGTTACAAAAATTTTTTCCGGTGAAATTAAAAATTGGAGTGAGTTAGGAGGAGTTGATCTTCCCATTACTACCTTGGGCAGAGAAGCAGCCTCGGGCACAAGAGATGGCTTTGAGTCTATTTTTCATTTGCAATCTCCAATATATGCTGCAGAGCTTTCTTCTACAGGAGAAATTGTGACCAAAGTTGCAAGTGATGATTCAGCCATTGGTTATATTTCTTTAGAATCTCTTAATGACAATGTGGTTGCTTGTAAAATTGATGGTGCTGAGGCGACTAAAGAAAATATTATAAACGGTACCTATACTGTACAAAGACCATTTTTGCAAATTTATAAAAAAGGGACAGACAGTGCATTAATTAATGCATGGTTTGCTTATATTTATTCGCCGGATGGACAAAAGGTAATTGAGGAAATTGGCTTGATCGGCGTACCGAATGATATATAAAGCTGTTTTGCCCAGCATGACAGATAAAGGGATTGAGTGAAGATATGGGTATTTTAATGAATAATCTTTCCACACAGCAAAGACTAAAAAAAATAAACTGGATTAAGCGTATCGTTGCGATGATATTTGGCGTCGGTTCTGTGGCGATGTTTTTTCTGCCGTATGTACAGTTTATATTTCAGGATACAAGATATGTGACAACAGGACTGGATTTGTTAATTGCAAGCGGGTTTCGTGTGGAAACAGAAGCAGTCAGTGCATTGGTTGGGATTCCTGTTTTGATCAGGATTTCGGTCATAACAGGTGCGGTGTTCGCACTGTCAGGCGTGGCGTTGGTTTTTTTTCAAAGGCCGGTTTTGGCAGGTGTTTCTTTTATGATCTCTTCTTTTACGCCTTTGTTGGTTTTAATTTCGACCTCCGGTATTCAGACTGACGTTATAGCGCTGAATATTAGTAATGTTAAGGTAGGCTATATGGTTCCGTTTGTCTATGTTTTGATATCAGGATTAGTTTGCGCTGTGCTTTCGTTGTCCACCCAGGGTACAGAGAAACTGGCAAAGGCGGTTTTTTTAACCTTTTCCTGCGTTTCGATTGCAGCAGTATTGACTATTACCGTTTATATTTTTTCAGCTGGTATTCCTGCAATGGCGCAAATTGGTGTTTTTCGGTTTTTGTTCGGCGCTGAATGGAACGCTTCTTCTGGTCAATTTGGTATTTTGGCTTTGATTTTGGCTTCCATTTGCGGCACGGTTGGCGCAATTATTATCGGGGTGCCGATCGGTATTTTGACCGCTGTGTTTTTAACTGAAATTGCAAAGCCGAGAGTGGCGAAAATGATTCATCCTGCCATTGAATTGCTTGCCGGTATTCCTTCTGTTGTATACGGTTTTTTTGGTATGTTGGTAATTGTACCTGCTATTCGCAGCGTGTTTCCCGGACAAACTATTGGAGACAGTTTGCTTGCGGCTATCATCATTCTTGCTATTATGGTTATACCAACCATTGTGAATGTGACGGAAAACGCACTGCGTGCTGTACCTAATTCGTACAGAGAAGCTTCTCTCGGTTTGGGAGCAACGCCTGTTAGAACTATTTTTAAAGTAACGATTCCAGCGGCAAGATCCAGTATTTTATCGGGCGTTATTTTAGGTGTTGGCAGAGCGATTGGCGAAACCATGGCGGTTATTATGGTTGCTGGTAACGTTGCCAATATGCCTACATTGTTGGGGACTACTAGATTTTTAACAACAGGCATTGCTATGGAGATGTCTTATGCATCGGGGCTGCATCGTCAGGCATTGTTTGCAATCGGTTTGGTTCTGTTTATCTTCATTATGATTGTCAACATTTCATTTACTTTGATTTCAAGAAAGGGGGCGAAGGTCAATGTTCGATAATACTTCTGTTGTGTCTGTTGATAAAAACCAAAATATTCAACCGAAAAAACATCAATCTTTATATCAAAAGAAAAAGCATACCTTTGATATTGTATTAAGAATTATTATTTATACCGCTACTGCTGTTACATTGATTACTTTGGTGGGAATTATAGGTTATATCTTATGGAATGGAATTCCTCATATTACTTGGTCGTTTCTTTCATCGCCCTATTCTGAAACGAGAGATTCGATGAAGGGGATTTTACCTATGATCATCAATACTTTGTATATTGTTGTTATTACCCTGCTGATTTCTGCTCCGATTGGTATTTCATCGGCTATTTATCTTACCCAATATGCCAAACAGGGTAAGCTAGTTCGAGTGATTCGGTTTACAACAGAAGTGCTTTCTGGTATTCCGTCTATTTTGTTTGGTCTGTTTGGATATACGGTTTTTTGCATTCTGTTCCGTTTGCAGACTTCTATTCTAGCTGGATGCTTAACTATGGCGCTTTGCGTATTGCCCACTATTATTCGTACCACGGAGGAGTCTTTGTTAGCGGTGCCAGGGTCTTATAAAGAGGGGGCAATGGCATTGGGCGCTGGTAAATTTCGCGTAATTATAGGGATTGTACTGCCATGCGCTATGCCCGGCGTTTTAACAGCTGTAATATTGGCTATGGGACGTATTGTAGGTGAATCTGCTGCTTTGCTTTTTACCTCCGGTTTATCGTATAATATGCCAAATGGATTTTTCAGCCAAATTATGTCTAGTGGTAGAACTCTAACCTTACATTTATATCAGACTGCCAGAGAAGCAGCTTCGCCAAATGCACTGAATGTAGCGTTTGCCACTGCCTCAGTTTTGCTTATTTTAATTTTTGTACTCAATCGTTTAGCAAGTTTGCTTTCTAAGATACTAAAGAAAGGATAATTGACATGAATACAACTGATTTTAATCATAATGCAAAAGTGTCAATTCAAAATTTAAATTTGTATTATGGTGATTTTCACGCCCTAAAAGGGTTAAATATTGATATTCCTGCCAATAAAGTTACTGCATTTATTGGTCCCTCTGGCTGCGGTAAATCTACTTGTTTGAAAACGCTCAATCGTATGAACGATTTGGTAGATGGTTGTAAAATTACCGGTAAAATTACCATTGATGGCGAAGATATTTATGACCCGCGTACAGACGTTAACTTGCTGAGAAAACGTGCCGGTATGGTATTTCAGAAAGCCAATCCTTTTCCAATGACTATTTATGATAATATTGCTTATGGTCCAAGGGTTCACGGTGTTAAAGCGAAAGGTAAGCTTGATGAGATTGTGGAAAGATCTTTGCGCAGCGCTGCTCTTTGGGATGAGGTTAAGGATCGTTTGAAAAAATCTGCTTTAGGTATGTCCGGAGGTCAACAGCAGCGGCTGTGTATTGCCCGGGCCCTGGCCGTTGAGCCTGATGTCATCCTCATGGACGAACCCACCTCTGCACTGGATCCAATTTCCACTCTTAAAATTGAAGATTTAATGGATGATCTGCGTGAAAAATATACGGTTATTATTGTGACACATAATATGCAGCAAGCTGCACGTATTGCAGATAAAACTGCTTTTTTCTTATCAGGTGAAATTGTAGAATATACAGATACGCTTACAATGTTCAATAACCCTAAAGACGAACGTACAGAGCGGTATATTACAGGACGTTTTGGTTGATGATTATTTACAATGTAATGTAAAAATGTTAGGATTAGCTTAAGTATCCTGATTGAAACAGATTATTTTCATAGTAAGGAGGTTATCAATATGACAAGAAGATTATTTGATCGAGAGCTGGAAGAATTGGTAAGGGAAATGACTGATTTGGGTAATACAGTTGACGATAGAATAGAAAAAACCATTGATTGTTTGCGTACGGTGGATCTTGAAAAAGCGAGGTATGTAGCGGAGCATGACCAGGAAATTAACCGAAAAGAGCATAAGATTGAAATTCTTTGCTTGAATTTAATTGCGTTGCAGCAGCCAATTGCTAAAGATTTACGCATGATTGCGGCATGCCTTAAAATTTTGACGGATATAGAGCGGGAGGGAGACCAATGTGCCGATATCTGTGAGATTGTAAGCACAGGTCAGGTATCTGGTAACAGTTTGATTGTGGCTAAAATTATTCAGATGATGGAGGCTGCCCGCGATATGTTTCGGAGGGCTATGGACGTATTTATCAGCCGTGACGTTGAGCAGGCTCGTGATATTTGTCAAAGCGATGATTATGTGGATAATTTATTCTCTAAAGTTATTTTAGAAATTAGCAGTACCATAGCGCAAAGTGCAAATGTTATGGGAGAAGTGGATCTGCTTTTAATTACAAAATATGCGGAACGTATGGCTGACCATGCGACTAACATTGCAGAATGGGTGATTTATATTGAAACAGGTGAGCATCCTGAACTGAATGATCATGAATTAACAGGTCCTTATATGTTTTCTCAAAATAATATGCAGTTGGAGTAATATAATTAGAAGGCGGTGAGTATATGGCGTTGGTTTATGTAACGGATGATGAACCGAATATTTGTCAATTAGTGGCTTTTGGATTGAAAGATGGGGGTTTTGAGACTGCCATTTTTACAGATGGAAATTCTTTGCTTGAGGCCATTGCGCACCGAAAGCCGGATGCCATTATTCTTGATTGGATGATGCCTCCGCCAGATGGCCTTACGATTTGCCGTTCTTTACGAGGTGTAAAGGCGACTGCACGGATTCCTATTTTATTACTAACGGCCAGAGGCGCTGAAGTGGATAAAGTATTGGGATTGGAGATGGGGGCGGACGATTATATTGTAAAGCCCTTTGGTATTAAGGAAGTTTGCGCTCGTGTGCGCGCTGTACTGCGGCGTACAGAAAATCATAATTTAATTACGCAGGAAGAAACAATTTCAGGGGGAGGTATAATGGTAGATATTGTTTCTCACACTGTAAAGAAAGGTGAACATTCTATCGAACTGACTGCAAAAGAATTTGATTTACTGGTCATACTGATGCGTAATGCAGGTCGTGTATTAACCAGGGATACTCTGTTGGATAACGTTTGGGGTGTGGAGTATTTTGGAGATACCCGTACAGTCGATGTGCATGTACGGTACTTGCGTCAGAAAATTGAAGATAATGCCGATACACCTCAGTTGTTGCAGACAGTACGCGGTGTTGGTTATAAATTTGTTGGTGAATCAGGAGGCCGATTATGAGAAAACGCTTGATGGCAGGTACAGCAGCGGTTATCATAATCGGTTTTTTCGCCGCGTTTGCACTGGCTGCAAAATTAATACAGGATCAATATTTTTTAAGCGTGACATTACCTGCAGAAGAACTGAACCATGCCGTGGTAATGGTATGGTTTTACATGATGATAGCCAGCACATTAGGGAGTGCTTTAGTTATGCTAATAGTTTGGCTGGTTTGTAACCGTATACTAAAACCGTTGAAAAAATTGTCAGATATTTCGTTAGAATTAGCAGAAGGCGATTATACCAGTCGTGCAGAAGATAAAGATATAGATGAAATTGGAGCCTTAGCCCGTACTTTTCATCTTTTGGAAGAGAAAACCCAGTATGCCATTGAGGAAATGAAAAGCAAACAGTGCCAGTTGGAAGGTGTTTTACAAGTTATGAACGACGGAGTATTGGCGGTCAATTCTGAAAATATTGTGTTGTTTGTCAATAACAGCGCCAAGGACATGCTGGGTATTGCCTCCTTACAAACTAATAAGGCATTGGAAGGTAGTTTGCTGGTCCGTAAAGTTGCTGCTTTTATGAGACAGGCATTACAGGAACAAAAAACGGTGACTGATACAGCGGTATCATCGGTAAACTTGCAGGGAGAGCGTATTTTAACTGTTTATGCTACACCGATTCAAAATAATAACGAGGCCGCAGCATTGGCTGTGATTGCAGACGTTACCCATATTAGTCAGTTAGAGCAGTTGCGCAGCGAGTTTGTTGCCAATGTTACACATGAATTAAAAACACCGTTGACATCTATTCGAGGCAGTATTGAGTTGCTCAAAAGCGTTGATCGTGATAAAGAAACACGCCGCTATTTTTATGATGTATTAGATATTGAGGCAGAACGGCTACACCATTTAATTGAGGATATGCTTGTGTTATCGCAGATTGAACATGCAAAACCGGAGCAAACGGATCAAAAATGCGATGTGGCCGAGGAAATTCGTCAAACGGTTGCTCGATTATCGTCGATTGCGGAAAAAGAACATATTACACTGCATACTTATTTACAGAACAGTATTTTTGTAGCTTGCTCTCCGACACGATTGCAGCAAATGCTTGGTAATTTGATTGAAAATGCTATTAAATATAATCAACCTAATGGTTCGGTGACAATTTTTGCAGAAGAGTTTAGACAAATGGCAGTGATTCGCATACAGGATACTGGTATTGGCATTGAAGAAGAGCATTTTGGCAGATTATTTGAGCGTTTTTATCGTGTAGATGCCAGCCGTTCTCGCTTTATTGGAGGAACAGGATTAGGGTTATCGATTGTGAAGCATTTGGCAGTACTGTATGGCGGTGAGGTCAGCGTTGAAAGTACTGTCGGTATTGGTTCTATTTTTACTGTTCGTTTACCATTGATGCTGGCAGGGTAGGTTAAGTTGGTATTTATAAGTTTTTTAGCTTACTGCCTGCTTGAAAAATTTTTTGTGTTATGATAAGATGAACACATATTAACAGTGCGAAATAAATGTTAAAAATCAGATCAGACAAACCGCTATTTGACTAAAAAGGAGTTGCAAATGAAGAAAAAAGAAAAACAAGTCAATTCTTCACAAGAATCCGAGCCATCCCAAGGGCAAACAGATTTGGACGGACAGGAAGAACAGCGCAAAAAGAAAAAGCTGGCTGTTATTATTACAGCGATCGTTTCTGCAATTATTGTGTTGATTATCACATTGTGTTCTATATTTTTGGCAGGAGGTCAGCCGGGAAAAGATGAAGCGGGGCTTGGAACAAGCAGTGCAATAGAATCTCAAATGAACTCCGATGAAAGTGACGGTCAAGGTAATGGCAGGGGGGGCGCACAAAAACCGGTGTATATTGACCCTGATTATAATGGTATAATTAGCGGGGAAAACTTTGGCGGGCAGACCGACGCAGCTGGAGACCGTACTGATAATACTGAGACTAATAACGGCGGATTGGATGGTCAAACCGATTCCGGTACAAATGTAGGTAAAGTAACGCTGGATTTTGTGGATAAAAAACTGCTAGTGGGTAAAACATTTACACTAACAGCTAGGGTGTTGCCTAGTCATGCAGACAATAAAAAAGTGACATGGCACAGCAGTGACGAAACCATAGCAACTGTGAACCGTGGTGTAGTAACCGGTAAATCGGCAGGAGTTGCGGTTATTACGGCGGCAACAGAGGGCGGTCGATCTGCTTCCTGCACTGTGACAGTTCGAACCAAAACCGCTTATGATGCGCCGTATCAGCCCGATACGATTTATCAGGATATGATCGCTTATGGTACACAAAAAGGGCTGGTATTGGATACCTCCTTGACTACCAATTCAAGTGGCGTACAGTTCTATGAAGAATATACAGGAAACAGCTGGTATGAGGATGCGCCGGATTCTCTTGCTAAACGATGTACTTGGATGCTGGATAATGTTGCACAGAAAGCAGTTGACCGTACCGGCAGTGTAAACGGTTATCGTTTTCATGTAGTGCTAAATGCAGATAATAACGGGGAATACCATATTTATGTGGTGTACCGATAATGTTACGGCGTTGTTTAAATGTCCTCTTACATAAAGGAAAGTTTATTTGAAAGTTAGAGTATTTATCATCTGTTGAGATAGATTGATAAATACTCTAACTTTTTTATTAATCTGCTCTGAGGAAGAAGGAGTTACAGTCATATTGTCAATACTTGGTACATATGCTTTTCTACGGAAAGGTGTGGTCGGTGTGATAATATGCTCAGTTAAAGCGAAAGTCAAGCTGGCGGTAATTGGTGTTTTAGGTGTAATTGCGGCGGCTTTAATTACAATGATTATTTTTTTAAATTTTAAAGGAGAAACGTGGGTTGTGGTTGCCGGTTTGGAATATTCCGTACAGGCAGGGGAAAATGAGCAGAGAATCGCTTTTTTCAAGCAGTTCGGATGGGAGGTTTCGGAGCAGCCGCTTTCAGTGGAAGAAGTGGTGATTCCACAAGAATTCAATGCGGTATATGAACGCTATAATCAACTGCAAAAATCACAGGGTATGGATCTTACGAAATACGTAGGAAAAACGGTAAAAAAGGTGGTATATGAAATTTTGAATTATCAAAGGCAGGATACGATAGTGTACGGTACCTTACTTATTTATGATAATAAGGTCATTGGTGGGGACATCAGCTCAGCGGAGCTGAACGGATTTATGTGCGGTTTTATGGGAGAGAGCGGGGCGGTTTCCATGGTAAAAAGCGCTGCAATTATAAACGAGGATGCAATAGAAGAAGCTACAGCGCAACCGCATGGCGACATTCAGCAAGATGCTTACCCAATAGATTAAAAGAGCGCTTTTGTTTCAGCCATAAATGTGATATAATAAAGCTACTGATTATGGGAGCTGGTAGCTATGATAGAACGTTTGGATAAAGTACTGGCATCGCAAAATATTGGAAGCCGAAAAGAAGTTGGACACCTCATTCGTAAAGGAATTGTAACGGTAAACGGAATTGTTGTAAAAAAAGCGGATATGAAAGTAAATGGAGAACTAGATAAAATTTGCGTAAACGGTGCTGCGTTACAGTTTAAACGATATTTATATTTGATGATGAATAAGCCTGCGGGAATATTGAGTGCGTCCAGAGATAATCTCTGCCAAACCGTATTAAATTTATTACCGCAAACTTACCAACGCAGAGGTTTGTTTCCGGCAGGCAGGTTGGACCGGGATACAGAGGGCCTATTGATTATTACTAATGACGGAATTTTTGCACATAAAATGCTGGCGCCTAAAAGTAATATTGATAAGGTGTACCATGCAAAACTGAATGTACCTGTCACAGCAGAGGATATTGTGCGGTTTGCACAGGGCGTAGTGATTAATGGGTTACATTGTTTGCCGGCTAGTTTAGAATCTTTTGAAAAAAATAATGAGCCTTGGGCGCGGATAACTGTTTGTGAGGGAAAATTTCATCAGGTAAAGCGTATGCTTGCAGCCTGCGGTAAAATAGTGCTGTATTTAGAGCGGGTGAAAATTGGTAATTTAGAGTTAGATACGGATTTGAAACGGGGACAAGTAAGAGAATTAACGATAGAAGAAAAAGATGCAATTTTGCACAAATAATTGTAAATGAACTGTATATTGTGACAGTTCATTTTTTATATACAAAATACACAAACCATAATTGTACAAAAATATGGAAAATTTTTTCAATAAATAAAAAAAATATAAATTTGATATGAAATTATGCTAAATAGGTTGAAAAAAACATAATCTTTGTGTAAAATAAATAATATCAAAAAGCTTGTAATGACAAACTGACCAAATGATTACGAAAAATTAATAAATTACATGCACAATTTGCTTTACGTTATTTTTACAATAAAGTTAGGGGGAACGATATGTCGAACAGATTGTATCAGGGTGTTATTCACCAAATGCGTGATGCCATTGATAGAACAATTGGTGTAATGGATGAGACATCCGTAATTATCGCTTGCAGTGAATTGGGGAGAATTGGTGAAGTGAATGAAAGTGTAAATGCTGAGACAATGGCTTCTGCAGACACTTTTAGCCTGAATGGATATACTTACAAATCATTTGGAAACAGCACCAAGCCTGAATTTGCGGTTTTTGTTTCGGGTACGGACAGTGAGGCTGTAAAATATGCCAATTTACTGGCGATTTCTCTTAGCAGTATTAAGCAGTATTATGATGAAAAATATGACCGCAGTAATTTTATCAAAAATGTGATTCTTGATAATATTTTACCCGGAGATATTTATCTCAAAGCTAGAGAGCTGCGCTTCAATGCAGATGTTAGCCGTGTTTGTATGTTGATTAAAATTACGAATAAATCTGATATTTCGGCTTACGATGTAATTCAAACTTTATTCCCTGACAAAACCAAGGACTTTGTTATTAATATTAACGAAACTGACATTGCTTTGGTCAAAGAAATTCGCAGCGATATTGATGTTAAAGATCTTGATAAATTGGCGCGTTCTATTGTTGATACTCTTTCCAGCGAATTTTATACTCACAGCGTTATTGGTATTGGTACTATTGTAATGGGAATTAAAGATTTGGCGCGTTCTTTTAAAGAAGCACAAGTTGCTATGGAGGTTGGTAAGGTTTTTGATACGGAAAAGATTATTGTCAGCTATGATAATTTAGGTATTGCGCGTTTAATTTATCAATTACCTACTACTTTGTGCGATATGTTTTTAAAAGAGGTTTTCAAACGTGGTTCCATTGAGTCGCTAGACCATGAAACTTTGTTTACAATTCAACGTTTTTTTGAAAATAATTTGAATGTTTCTGAAACATCACGTAAGTTGTTTGTTCATAGAAATACATTGGTTTACCGTTTGGAAAAAATTAAAAAAATTACCGGTCTTGATTTGCGTGAGTTTGAGGATGCAATTGTGTTTAAAGTTGCGTTGATGGTTAAAAAGTATCTTTCTTCCAATCCTGTAAAGTTATAGGATCTACTTTTTGTCATAAATATCTACAAATGTTCTGTTAACAAAAATATTACAAAATTATAACAGAGTTTTCTTTAAAAGAATTAAAAGTTCTGTTCCCATTGGTATGATTATAAGAGATATCAATGGGTTTTGGTATCTTTATTGAGAATTACTCGAACTTTGTTACCCATGAGGAGAATTTATCTTGATTGAATTTAAAAATGTCTCCAAAGTATACCCCAACGGTGCGGTGGCTTTGAACAATGTAAATATTAAAATAGATAAAGGAGAGTTTGTTTTTATTGTTGGTTCGTCTGGAGCAGGTAAAAGTACCTTTTTAAAACTGATTATGTGTGAAGAATTACCGGATACAGGGGATATCATTTTTAATGGACGAAATTTGTCTAAAATACGTAGAAAAGACGTGCCTTATATTAGACGAAATATGGGTATTGTATTTCAGGATTTTCGTTTGATTGATCATATGACGGTTTATGATAATATTGCATTTGCGATGCATGTGGTAGGTGCGAACAGTAAGGAAATTAAAATGCGTGTTCCTTATATTTGCGGTTTGGTTGGTCTTGAGAAAAAGATGAACTGCAGACCTTATGAACTTTCTGGTGGTGAGCAGCAGCGGGTGGGACTGGCAAGAGCGTTGGTTAATAATCCGCAAATGATTATTGCCGACGAACCTACCGGTAACGTAGATCCTGATTTATCCTTTGAAATTGTAGATTTACTTAATGAAATTAACCGCCGAGGTACAACGGTGTTGATGGTTACACATGAGCATGATTTGGTGCAGCACTTTCATAAACGAGTAATTGAAATTAGTGGTGGTGCAGTGGTTGCCGATACCAATGTAAAAAATACACAGCAACCTCATGTTAAAACTACAATGTCTCCAGAATCGAAAATAATGCCGGAAGCTGTTGATTCTCAGGTTGTGACCTCAGAATCTGTTGCATCGGCGGCATCTCTTGATGATACGCTGGCATCTGCTTATGACGGTCAAAGAACTGATGATGAGGAACAGTCGGTTAACAGTTTAGACACAGATTACAGAGAACTGCTGGAAAAATACAGTGAATATGAAGCGCAGTCAGATATCATGCAGGATACAGACTATGAAGAAGAAGTATTAGATGTTGCGGACGTTACTTCAAAAGAAATGACTGAGGATATGCAGGAGTATGTAGTCCATATTGAAACAGCTTTTCCCAGTTCTGGTGATATAGAGCACAGCACAAATGAAAAAGATACACAGGGAAAAAGTACCGCTGAAAATATAGTGGCGGAAGAACAGTCAATGCATGACTTGGATGCTTTGGAACAATTGGAGATGGCGCTGAAAGATGAAGCAAAAGAGACTCATGACGATAAGGAGGTGGTGAAAGAATGAAGCTAGACTACCTGTTTAAAGAAGGGATTAAAAATGCTTGGTCTAATCGTACCATGACAATAGCTTCGATTGCTGTATTAGTATCCTGCTTATTAATCACTGGTTCAGCAATTCTTTTTTCCATTAATGCTGCAAGGGCAATGGAAATTTTTCAGGGCGGTAACTCTATATTGGTATATTTGGATGAAGATTTACCTACATTAGAAGCAGTGAAAATAGGTGAACAAATCAGCGCAAATGAAAATGTGCAGAACAGTGTGTTCGTTCCTAAGGATGAGGCTATACAGAGATATATTGATCGTTTAGGGGGCGATGGTGAGATTTTAGAAGGTCTGACTGGTCAGAACAATCCTTTGCCTGATGCATTTCGTATTTCTATGAAAGATTTATCTATTTATGAACAGACTACCTCAGAACTTTTAAATATATCTGGTGTTCAAAGAATTTATGATTATTCTGATACCGCCAATACATTAATACAGATGGATACGATGATTAGAATAATAGCAATTAGTGTTGTGATTGTACTGGGTGTGGTTTCTTTATTTATTATTGCGAATACCATTCGTGTTACAATGCACTCACGCAGGCTGGAAATTAGTATTATGAAATCAGTAGGTGCAACCAACGGTTTTGTTAGAATACCTTTTTTGGTTGAAGGTGCATTGATTGGATGTATTGCTGGTTTGATTTCCAGCGGTTTAGTCGCTTTGGCATATAATTATGTTATGCAGGTGATTTCCAATATGATGGATTCTTTTGTACCATTTTCTATATCTACGGTGATTCCATGGACCATTTTGGCTTTTATTGGTGTAGGTATTTTGTTTGGATTGGTTGGTGGATTTATCTCTATTGGAAAATATTTAAATAAGGAAGGGAGTAAGGTCTTTGCTGTATAAATCTATAAAAATCAAACTCATAAAAATTTCACTTATTGCGGCTATGGCAGTTACCGTTGTAGTTGCTCCATTGCTTGGTCAATACGCAGCGCCTTCTGCTTCTGCTGCCACTTCTTTAGAGGATTTGCAGCAAAAGCAGAAAGATATTCAAAAACAGCAAGAGGGGGTTCGTACCAAACTAGAAAGTTTGAAGGCAGATAAAGAAAAACAAGAGGAGTATAAAAACACTCTTGATGAGCAGTTGATTCAAGTCAGGCAAGAAAAATACGTAATACAGGAGCGTATTAATGCATTGGACGCCCAAATCAATGAAAAGCAAAGAGAAATTAATGAGAAACAGCTTGAAATTGATGTAAGTTTTGAGCAATTAGGTAAACGTTTGAATGCTATTTATTTGGCTGGAGAAACAAGCGCTTTAGAAGTGTTATTGCATTCAGATAATGCGACTGAACTCATGGATAATATGGCAGTTGTACAAAGTATTACCGAGCATGACAAAAGGTTGATTGAAAACCTAAAGAAATTTATGAATGAAATCAAAGATCAAAAAGCGGTAATTGAGGTTAGTCGTACTGAAGTTGCTGCTGCTAAAATTGAGCTTGACAATAAACAGGATGAAATTAATGAACTGGTAGAAGAAAGCAACAGGATTTTGGCTGAAATTGGCGCTAATATTGATGAGGCTACACATACCATGCACGCTTTAGATGAAGAAAGTGAGGAAGCGGAAGCTGCAATTAATCGTTGGTTTCAAGAGTACTATGCCAATCAGGCTAAGCAGGATTCTGTACAGAATCAAATTACACAAAATCAAAACAAGCCCAACCAAAATACTAATAACACCGGGGGTGTAATTAGTGGTGGTGTAAGCTCATCGGGATGGGCTTGGCCATGTCCCGGGGTGTATACTATTACCTCTGACTTTTGGGATAATAGAGCACATGGCGCTTTGGACATTGCCGGACCAGGTTGTGCAGGATCTCCTATTGTAGCTTCTAAAGCAGGTGTGGTGGTTCAGGTTAACACTGATAGTTGGGGCGGTGGTTATGGTACCTATGCCTTTGTGGACCATGGCGGTGGATATATGACTGTATATGCACATATGAGCAGTCGTGTTGTAAGCGTTGGTCAATATGTAAGTCAGGGTCAGGTATTAGGCTATATTGGTAATACCGGAAACTCTTTTGGCGCTCATTTGCATTTTGAGGTTCGTTTAAATGGAGTGAAACAAAATCCTGCTAATTATATCTCTGCTTAATTATAGGTATTTCAAATTAATTTCCAGCATTTGATTTGCTTTAATTAGGTGGTAAAATGTTTAAAGAAAATGGTGTAGTCCAAATTGGTTGGACTACACCATTTTCTTTAAATGATGAAAAATTTAATATTTGATAACAGGAAGCTTGTTTTTGTATATATTTAATGCGTGCTTGTAGTACAACAAAAGGAGGTTGATGATTAATATAAATTATTTGATTTTTGTTTTTGCCGTGTTACCTGAAAAACTTACATATACCCTAATTACGATATTTTACATACCCTGATGAGTATATTTTATTGTATTAGGGTGTTGGCAGCTGAAATTTGGTGTTATATGGAAAAATAGTTAGGGGTAGTTTTGGGTTAATCCCTGAAATATCATTGACAGATGCAGAGAGATTTACTATAATAGAACATAAATATTCGTGGATTTTATTAACATATTCAAAATGATAAATACACATGAAGGTGGTTATTGATATATGTCTAAACCCATTTTTTTAACTGAAGAAGGTTTGGCGGCTCTGGAGCAGGAGTTGGATGATTTAAAATCAGTCAAACGGAAAGAAATTGCAGAGAAAATTAAATTGGCTCTGTCATTCGGCGATTTATCTGAAAATAGCGAATATGATGAAGCAAAAAATGATCAGGCGATTGTTGAAGCACGTATTGCTGATATTGAAGTGATGCTTAAAAATGTGCAAGTTATTGACGAAAGTGAACTTAGCACTGAAAATATACACATTGGCTCTAAAGTTGAAGTAAAGGCTACTATTTTAAAAACTGGTGAAGTGAACGTCAAAGAGTATCGTATTGTGGGTTCTAACGAAGCGAATCCAAAAGCTGGACGCATTTCCGATGAATCTTTAATTGGAAAGTCTTTACTGGGGCATACGGTTGGTGATAAAATTGAGATTGAAGTACCGGCAGGCATGATGCTTTATGAAGTGTTGAATATTTCTAAGTAAGATGTAGGGGGCGGCGTGAGTTTTTCACCCTGCTTCTTGTTTTTTAAGACGTGCCAAAAGAATTGGGAGAGGTAATATGAGCGAGAAGGAAAAAGAGATTGTTTTAGAAGCGGAGCAGCAACAGGATATTAGTGAATTATTGCAAATTCGGCGTGATAAATTAGCAGCACTGCAGGCAAAGGGGAATAATCCGTTTTTTGTTAATACCTGTGACAAGAATATAAATGCGCAGGAGATTCACGATGGATTTGAACAGTTGGACGGTAAGGATGTGTGCATTGCAGGACGTATTATGAGTTGGCGTGATATGGGTAAAGCCAGCTTTATGGATATTCATGACCGTTCCGGTCGTATACAAGTATATTTGAAAATAGATGATGTGGGGCAGGAGGTTTACCAGGAGCTTGATAAATGGGATTTGGGTGATATTGCAGAGGTAAAGGGCTATGTGTTTAAAACACGCCGGGGTGAGATTTCGGTTCACGCAAAATCTATCAAACTTCTTACAAAATCTTTGCTGCCGTTGCCTGAAAAATTTCATGGTTTAAAAGACACCGATTTACGGTATCGTCAACGTTATGTGGACTTAATTGTCAATCCGGATGTTAAGAATACTTTTATTAAGCGCAGCAAAATTATTAGTACTATGCGTTCTGTTTTGGATCAGTTGGGTTTTATTGAAGTGGAGACCCCCATTTTAAATTCTATTGCAGGTGGCGCCGCTGCAAGACCGTTTATTACACATCACAATACTTTAAATTTGGATTTATTTTTGCGTATTGCCCCCGAACTATATTTAAAACGTTTGATTGTAGGCGGTATGGAAAAAGTTTATGAAATTGGACGTCAGTTTCGCAATGAGGGAATGTCCGTTAAACATAATCCGGAATTTACCACAATTGAATTGTATCAAGCTTACACCGATTATCATGGAATGATGGATATAACTGAAAATTTGATTCATGCCTGTGCACAGGCGGTTTGCGGGAGTGATGTAATTATTTATCAGGGAGAAGAAGTTAATCTCCAAAAACCTTTCCGTCGTCTGACAATGCTTGACGCTGTAAAACAATATACAGGTGTAGATTTTGACGCCTTTTTGGGTGATAGCCAAAAAGCGCATGATGTTGCAAAGGAATTAGGATTGTCGGTAGAGAAACATTATGTATGGGGTGATGTGTTGAACCTTATCTTTGAAGAAAAGGTAGAGGAGCAGTTATTGCAGCCTACGTTTATTTGTGATTATCCAGTAGAGGTTTCTCCTTTGACAAAGCGAAAAGCAGATAGACCAGAATTGGTAGAGCGTTTTGAGCTATTTATTACACGTCGTGAATTTGCTAATGCTTATACCGAATTAAACGATCCTATTGATCAGAAAGAACGCTTTGAACACCAGATGAGATTACGTGAGCAAGGTGATGAAGAAGCCAATCAGATTGATGAGGATTTTATCACCGCATTGGAATACGGTATGCCGCCTACAGGAGGTATGGGTATGGGGATTGACCGTTTGGCAATGTTGCTTACCAACAGTGCGTCTATTCGGGATGTATTGTTGTTCCCCACCATGAAGCCCTTAGATAAGTCAAACTCTTAAAATTACTATATTTATTTAGGTTGTCGGACTTTTGAAAGGCTCCGTATAACTTTCTACGCTATTTAATGTAAAAAGTTATACGGAGCCTGAAAATTTAATTTGAATGCAGTAATGCGTTTATGAGCAAGCAGTGAAGTATAATTGTAAATATCGAATTTTGTTATAGATATTGAGAGTAACCTTTTTTCGTATTTTATTAAAATATGCATGTGGATATTGATAAATTACAAAGGGAGCGTATTGACGTGAATAACAGTTTAGCAAGAGTAAATCCTGAGCTAATTTTGGAATGGTCGGAAAACATTTTTCTTATTTTGGACAAGATAATTATTACTCAAGTAAATTGATGTGATGGAAAGGCACTTGCTACGAATGGAGACATGTCATTTATTCAAATGAAAAAGAGGCGGTATGCTCTTGTATGTGTTTACAGCGTAGTTCTAATGCAACGACTTGTTTACATAGATTCTTATTTTCTTTTAAAATGCAACTATAAGTAGAATAAAACTATATTTTCCCAATAAAACTTTAACGAATTGGATGTATATATGAATATGGTGTTTTGTGTTGTTTTTTGTATAATTTTACAAATATGATTTTGCGCTTGCAATAATGAAAGATTTCACATATAATAATAATATACAATATAATATTATTTGGGAGATGAAAAATATGAAAAATGCATTAAAATATAAACAAAGTAAGAAAATAGCTCTAAGAATGTTGTATGGAATTATGGTAGCAGTTGGGATGCTTATATTTGCAAATATTGGAGTTTCTGCAAATATTTTTGGGGTCCAGGCTTTCGCTGCCGAAGCTACAAGCGACTATGTTTTTCTGTCTGACTTAGATTATTTAACAGGAAACCAATGGTCAAGCAATGGATGGGCCGGACATGAGATTCAAGTAGACCAAGGTCAGGAGGGAGGTCCCTTAGGCCTGACTGTAAATGGAGAGACACGTACATTTAGAAAGGGTATAAGTGTGCATGCAACTGGAAAAGTAAGCTATGATATCTCCGAGCTTTCGAACCAATATACGCGCTTTACTGCAAAGGTGGGAATAGATGCAGCTCGGGGAAAAAACGGCAGCGTCTGGTTTGAGGTGCTGGTATCCAATGATGGCAGCACCTGGACATCCTTGCAAAAAACCAGCACCCTAAGAGGAGGCGATGAAGCGATAGATATTGATGTTAATATTGCAGGATATCGCTACTTGAAAATTTGGGTGGATCAAGCAGATGGAGGTAATGGAGCGGATCACGGAACTATTGGAAATGCACGTTTGATGAAAGAGGGTTTTCAGGATACGGATCCCTATACTCGTCTTTACCCAGTAGAATATTACGATAATATTTTAAGCGCCCATGAACCTAATGATAATTATGAGCAGAATTATCGTTTGATTCTGGAGAGGGAATTTGTGCGCAAGATAAAATATTGGAATATACAGGAAAGCGTCCTAATGGTTCCTCATATGGCGGAGACCCTTGACTGGATTTTAGATAGTGATGAGAGATTAGAACAAATTATTGAAGTAGGAGAAATTACCGGAGTATCTAAATTTTTAGAGGTTATAAATACCCTATACCGGGATAATAAAGCTATTTTTGGTGAAGTTGATGGATATGTTTACCAAAAAATGCTCATTGGTCTTGCCGCCGCATATTCCTCTGATAACATTGCAAGTCCTTTTCGATACAACCTTACTAAGCAGGAAGATGGTTATTATATTGAACGCTTCCGCATTATGAAAAAACTATATGATGAAGACAAATTTTTACATAAGGATTGGTTTCAAAGTTATCATGTGGAATTGATGCGCATGGTAATGCAGGATAGCCTAAGAAATGATGAGACAGTTTGGCTCAATGGATATGCCAGAGTTTATAAAAATAATGCTCTTGGTCAATATAGCTGGGTGAAATATGTAAAGCCTGTCTATAATAAACCGGAATATAAGGATCCGGCAAATGAAGAAAAGTGGGTGAATCAATATCATTTAAATGAATTTGATGAGGCAGTTCCCTATGGA
This sequence comes from uncultured Eubacteriales bacterium, assembly GCA_910577755.1. GTDB lineage: Bacteria > Bacillota > Clostridia > Oscillospirales > Acutalibacteraceae > UMGS1071. The sequence goes on from CAJTNL010000017.1 coordinate 27,014, forward strand.
GATGCCAATCCAAGATATTGGATGGTTATGGAAAATGGTGGTATTTGTTGGAATCAGGGACGATTTGTACAAAGTGTTGCCAAATCTATTGGACTACCATCAACTGGCTTCTATCAACCTCACCATGAAGCGAATTTCAGTTACTCACAGGACGCCGATGGAAATGGCACCTGGGGTTTGTTAAATAGTATAACTGGAGACTGGGGTAGTTCCTCTACAACGTGGGGCGGAGCCAATCGTTATCGTTTGCTCTTTGACTGGGCTAATAAATCGTTTACGGATCAACATGTAAGTGGTTCAAAAGCAGGAACAAGCATTGCATACATGAGTCTGGCCCAGGCAAACTTAAATCGCTATGAACAATTTAAAAAATCTATTTATTTGAATCTTCTTGCCAATTCCTACAGTGATTCAGAAAAAAAAGTAGAGATCTATAATTTGGCTTTAGCGGCTAACGAACTTAATCTAGATAGCTATGATTATAAGATTCAGTTATATAATGCTATGGAGAAAAGCGGCGAAGACTGGCATCAGCTTGCTCTGGATATTATAGATGCCTATACGTATCAACCGGTAGCAATGTTTGATTTGCTAAAGATTGTGAAGCCGCATTTGGATCCCGTTGATAGGATTGACATTGATTTGAAAGAAGAGGAAGCCCTTATTACTGCTTCCAAAGCCGACAGTTCTATTTATCATGCAGGTGCGGTTCGCCAGCAGGCCAACGCCCTGTTAGGAAAGACGACTGGGGATTTGGCTACTTTCTCCTTTGATGGAGAAAATGCGGGTCAGATCGTGTTAAATAGCGCCTATGATACTGGTATTCGATGGGTATATAGCCTGGATGGCGGAGTTACTCGCTCTTCCCAGATTTCTGAGATGTCTCACCAGCTTACAGAAGAGGAGCTTGCAAGCATTACAGTTGAGAATGGCATCCAAATTTATATTATAGGACTTAATCAGAGTACGCCTGCATTTACGATCAATATTGAAAAGGGAACTTTGCCTGCCGAGCTATTCGCCAATGATTTGGAGAATAGAATCTTTGGTGGAGGGGAAGCTCTTGAATGGAGAATGAGTGAAGACTCTGAGTGGATTTCCTATAGCGGTCAGGAGCCGGATCTTACGGGTGATAAGGTGATAGAGGTTCGGATAGGATTTACTGGTAACTCTTTGCCCAGTGATAGTAGAATCTATACCTTTACTGAGGATAATCAGCCAAATACCAGAAAGTACGTTCCTGTTTCTCACTTAGCTATCCATAGCTTTTCCACCGAAGCATCAGGTCAGCGTAGATATGCAAGACTTTCCATTGATGGTAATTATAATACCAGTTATCATTCTGCTTGGAATGGTACAGATACAGAGCGGTATATTACCATTAAACTGGATCAACCAAGATATATTTCGGCGGTAGAATTTGTACCAGCCGGTGGTGGAAATGGAAGGATTAACGATGGAACTCTTTATGGAAGTATGGATGGAGAAAATTGGCAAATTTTGAGCCAAAGAAGGGGTTGGACCTATAACGGTCAAGCAAATACCATTGAGCAAGCGATAGCAAATATGAAAACCTTTGAAATTGAGAATCCCCAAAAGGTAGAATATATTAAAATTAAGGCGGATCGAACTAATGGAAATTGGTTTGCAGCAAGACATTTTAATATTTTTGAAGATATAGAGCCACAAGCATCCATAGAATATAGTATTACGACGCCGACTAATGGGCAAGTGGTTGCTACGCTTACCAATATTAGTGCAAGTAATTATGAGATTCTAAGTGAAGGCGGTGAAACTCATACCTTTACCGAGAATGGGTCCTTTACTTTCCGATTTAGAGATCTAGATACGAATGTAGTGGGAGAGAAAACAGCTGTTGTGGATTGGATTGACAAGGTAGCCCCGGTGGGAACCATCCACTATAGCACGGAAGGTCTTACCAATCAGGATGTTATTGCGACTATTACACTGGATGATCCGAATGCAACGATTATCAATAATGGTGGTAGTACTAGCTATACCTTTACCGAAAATGGAAGTTTTACCTTTGAATTTGCGGATGAGGCAGGAAATGTAGGAACAGCTACGGCAACTGTTACCTGGATTGACAAGACAATCCCAACGGTTATACCAATAGGTAAGTTGGAAACAACCACATATCAAATAGGTGATGCAGTTGCTGACCCATCTGAATTTATTATCAATAAAGATCAATTGCCAGCAGGTACAACCTATGAATGGCTTCAAGCGCCTAGCACTGCTGTTGCATCATCTAAACAAGACTATACAATTGAAGTTACATATCCAGGTGTGACTCCAGTAGTTTACAATGTAACTGTATCTATTGAAATTTTAGGTTCTGAGAATTCTGGTACTTTGGATAACCCATTTGATCCACAAAGTATTATAGGTAGTAACACAAATATGCATATGGATGTGGATTATGAAGCTGTTTTTAACACAACTACTGGAAAATTTGAGTTGTATTTACATCTAACTTTATCCGCAAACTTAGAAAACCTTGAGACATATAATAACTTGTATTTTATCCGCACATCATTTAAGTATAATAATGAAAAGTATACTCCTATAGTAGACGGAAATTTAAGTACGGATATGATACAAATTAAAGCACCACAATCAAATGATATTTTAGAGGGTCAGCCGAATACTCAGGCCGGATGGTATACAAATCATCCTACTTATACAGCTTTGCATATGGATAATAGTGCAGAGATTTATACTTATGTGTCTCCATATGTACAAGGTTTTACTAAAGAAAATATACAAGAAGGTCAGTATCAACTTGGTACTATTACGTTTAGAGTTAATGATGCGGATGTTGTGGAACAACTAGCACCAGATATTGCCGCTGGTTATACTGCAGCAAAAGATCAACTCAGTGGCGCTAGCGGAATCACAACATTTGCTGATAATGTTGATGGTGGGGTTAATAGAGCGGAAGCTGCGGTAAATGCATTAGGTTCAGGTTGGCTGAAAGCAGGTGTGTTTAATAAGGGAGAGAATACTGACGAAACAGTTCAAGATGTTGATATTGCTTTTTTAACTGGCGGTCTTCATTCTAATACTGTTAACAGTGAATTGGATTATGCTTTGCAAGTAATAGATGGTCTTAACAATGATATTGGTGCAAACGAAAATGTTTATTGGAATGTATTAAGTTTCCAAGATAAGACAGCTGAGGGTCACATAACTGGTGCTAGACATCATGGTTTCGGCATGGTAATGGCTCAAGATGATCCAAAGGGTGGATCTAACTATGCATCCCCAATACAGACTAACGAGTTTACTATGCTAGAGCGTTATAGTAATGCTACAGGTAGTTTTGCAAAAGCAATTGAATTCTGGAATAAAGTTGAAATACTTAATAATACTGTGAACCGATATGGTGATTTGATTAATGAGAATTTACCAACTGAAAATATGTTTAATTCTTGGATAAGTTTACCAACTGAAGCACGTAATATTATTAATGCGTTTGATAACTTACTTGGTTACCGTACGTTCTATTGGACAAGAGTTTCAGCAACTTTCCATAGTAACATGATTGCTGGTGGCGGTAACATACTTTATGATGATTCGAAAACATCAGTCTTTACAGTGGGTGGAGAACAATTAAGAATTTTAGCACAAACAAACGAATTAGAGAATTTAAGTGCTGCAGGTTGGTTAAATGTTGTTGAACAAGTGCCTACTACTGGCGCTAGCAAGTTACCAATTACTCAGGTTGGACGTGGTGAAAATGGTACTGTTGCTACTATCTCTTCTGTATTGAACGGTTCTTATATAGTTATTAAAAGAGCGGGAGCATTACCGTACATTCAAAAAGTAACAGATGATATTATATCAGAGAATAAAGTAGTAGAGATAGCGAAAGCTAAATTACAGGCTGCCACACTAGATGGTACTAAATATCCAATAGCTATTACGTTACAGACAGCACTTGGATCAGCAAACAACGCACTTATGTTGTCACCGGGTGATGTATCCAGATCTGGTGCAGATGTAACAGATATAGCTGATCAAGATGGTTATATTGATGTAAGTGATTTAAGTGCAATAATTGCATTACAAGGAAGAACTTCAGCTCCATCTGCCGTTGGAACAGGTTTAGAGTTGGCTGATACAGCCTTTGATCTTGATGATAGTGGTACAATTGCTACTGGTGATGTTAATATTGCTCAAATCAATAGTGAGGATAGCTCTTTTAATAATGCATCTCTTATGTTCAATTCTACCAATAGTCTTGATGGTAGAATAACAGTAGAAGAGTTTACAACAAACTAAAGGTTTTGTGTATAGAAATTTCAATTTTATTATA
>CAJTNL010000018.1 GCA_910577755.1 uncultured Eubacteriales bacterium
CATCCCGGCTGCCGGAACACCGCACTGGTGACCTGCGGATGTTTTATGCACTGTTCAATTCTACCAATAGTCTTGATGGTAGAATAACAGTAGAAGAGTTTACAACAAACTAAAGGTTTTGTGTATAGAAATTTCAATTTCATTATAGTGTAGATATTACATTATAACTCAATAAAGCTCATTTGTGCTTCTATAATGGTAAGTACAGATGAGCTTTCTATTTATTTAAATAAATTAAGATTTTGAAGAAATAATAACTTATATATGAATTGTTTTAGTGTGGATAAATAGATGTAAAGTTTTGATTGTATCAAAACTTTTGCATTGATGTAGCATTTTAAAGAAGGTCTCATGTAATATTTTCGAAATCCTCTATGTCACCTAAATTTTATATATTCAATTTAACTAAATTAAACCTCTTCATATCATTCAAAAGACAAACTTTTACCACTTTTAAAAGATTTAATTTAATACTTAAATTCCAACTTTCTTTATCCTTTTGGCAAACAAAATATTTTTAATTTACTCTTGTGTGCAAATTTTTTTGAAATTTCATTTATTCTGTAATTAAACAAAATTGAGCTATTTTATTAGCTTTTTGATTTATGGTACACATACTTTTCTATTGTTGGTGCGTCCAATATATTCAACATGTAGCTAAAAAATTTTGTTGAGATATATTATTATTTTAAAGTACTTCAACTATGGAACATGTATCTTTTCCGAAAGTGTCACAATAGTTTTTAAATTAAAAGTCTATCAAATAAAAACAGCAAAACCTAAGTTGGTTTTGCTGTTTTTTTAGAATTTGGTGCGGCAAATGGGACTTGAACCCATACGTCAAAGACACACGCCCCTCAAACGTGCCTGTCTGCCAGTTCCAGCATTGCCGCAAAATTATATAAAGTTAGTTATTTAATTCATTATAGCATTTGAAAATTAATTTGTCAAGAAAGGGTTAATGGACTTAAATAGTAGATTTATGAGTTTTATTTAATTCGTAAATCCATATATTAGCAAAAATATTTTATCTACAGCAAATGTTTACTTACCGCATAAAGGAATAAAGCATAGCTAATATGCTTAGTAAAATTTGATTATTTTTAAAACTATTTCATGCAATTTATTCTTAAAATCTGTTAAAAATCTGTAATATACAATATTTAAAATATACATGAATAGTCAATAGATAAAAGTTACTAAGCTATAAAAAATTTTTAGCATAAATTACTACATAATTTGGTAATAATTTAACTCTGTATGTCACTATTAACTTTTATAAAACATTTTTATTTGTTTAGCCGTTTCTAGTAGTATAATAAGAATATAGGATTTGCGCAATAGATCTTCTAAATATAATTTGAAAAATAAAGTTGCTATATATAAGGGTAATAAATTTGGAAGTTAGGATACGAGAATCACAAGATATATAAAATGATAAATAAGGTTTGTAAACAGTTCAATCGACATACATTCAACTTAGGATTGGAAAATATATTGCTTTGCAACTGGGCATTGCAGAAAGCTAAAAATATAAATGATAAAAGTTTATAATAGCGAAATAGGTATATAGCGAAAACAACTGCAAAATGAATCAGGAGTTGAAATTTATAAATGTTTAAGAACGTTCCATATCATCGTAATCTGCTAATGTAGGGACAAGGCTAAACATTCTTCCTTTTCGCTGCTCATATCAATAAAATTTCATTTGATTATTACATTTTACTATATATGAGTATAGTAAAATTAATAGAATTTTCAAAAATTTATATTGTGATTTGTAAAGTTTGCAAGTAAAATCTACTTTTGATTGATGCAGATTGTGGAAGTAAATTCATACTTATCGTATATTATAAAACAATTATGAAGTGTACCATATCAAAGGAAGTTATCTGAAAGAAACTATTTTGCAAGACTGGTTTAGCTATATCCTGCTTATAACACAGTTTAAAGGATATTTTTTAAGTACTCCGGCAATCCAGAATCATTGTCAGCGGTGCTATAATTTATTACTATGTTTTTTTGGGGTTATATTCTATGTAATTACCCAGAAACGAAAAGTTTGGCAATTCTTGAGATAATGTGCATAGTAAGTCTAGAGTATTGGAATTACGTACACTACCGGTAAAATCTAAATAAAAATTATATTTAAAATCACCGTTATTACCTTCTTTTAATGGACGAGACTCAATTTTTGTTAGATTTAGACCATTTAGCGCAAAGCGTGACAAAACGCTGTATAAAGAACCTGTGGTATGTGGAAGGCAAAAACATAAGCTGACTTTATCGGCAAGCTTTGGGATAATCATTTCTTTACTTAAAGCTGCAAATCGAGTACGGTTTTGGTTGTTGTTCTGAATATCCTGCTGTAGTATGGATAAACCATACATATTGGCGGCCATTGGTGAGCAAATAGCTGCAGCATCTGCAACACCGTTTTCTTCTGCCATTTTAGCAAGCATTTTTGCTGCAACTGCGGTATTGCTGTGTTGAATAGACTTCCAGTTGTGAGAGGAAATGATATCGGAGCACTGAGTAAGAGCCTGCGGATGGGAATAGACAGTTCGAATATCTTCTATGGCTACTCCATGCGGCGCAGCTAAACAATGGTGTACATGCAGGGTGGTAGAGCCGACAATGCTGAAGCGATAGCTCATAATTAAATCGTATACTTCTGCTACAGAGCCGGCTGAAGAGTTTTCTACAGGTAACAAACCAAAGTCTGCATCACCGCTTTTAAGGGCCTCAAAAACATCGCGGAAGTTTTCGTAGGGATAAGTCTTGCAGTTAGGGAACAATAATGATGCCGCAGCATGAGAAAATGAACCGGAGATGCCTTGAAATGCAATTTTTTTGTCGTCAGAAACGGTATGTAAAGATGTTTCTTTTTCCAAGGCATAGTTGATCTGCCTGCGAATACCGATACCGCTGTTTAGTAATTTGTGCTGGCGTGAGCGGCTAAGTGCCATTATTGAATTGTAAAGTATTTTTGCTTCGGGCACATAATTACCTGCTTTAGAAGCAATGCGCTCTAAAATTTCGTTTTCCCGTTCTGCATTTAAGATAGGAAGCTGGAGTTTTTGTTTTTCCCGTGCAACATCCTGAGCACATTCCATACGTTCAATAAATAGAGGCAACAATTGTGAGTCGATGGTATCAATGCGTTTTCTGATTTCGTCTAGATTCATAAAAATACACTCGTTTCCTGTAAAAGTTGAAATAGATAATGCGTTCAATTTATAAAAGAATCATATTTTTTAAAATAAATTTCAAATTCGTATTGACAAACTGTGTTTTTACTAATAATATGTGCATATGAGAGAATAACTGGACACAATCCGGACATTCTCGATATGGCAATTGTAACATATTTTATGTTGCTTTGTCCATATTGCGAGAGAGCTTAATTAAGAAAACTAATTTTCTAGGAGGAGAATGTGTAATGGTGTTTGAAAAAGTAAAAGCCATATTAAGCGAGCAATTTGATGTTGAGGAAGATACAATTACAATGGAATCTAACATTGCGGATGATTTGGGTGCGGATTCCCTGGACGTAGTAGATTTGCTGATGTCCATCGAAGATGAATTTGAGATTGAAATTCCTGATTCCGAAATTGAAAATGTGAAAACAGTTGGCGATCTTGTAAAATATATTGAATCTCATAAAGCATAATTGCGCTGACATATTAGGGTAACTACTTAGGAAAATCTGCTGTACACTGTACGGCGGATTTTTTTATTATATTGAAATGGTATTGGGGACTACACTAGATTGAAAAATTTTGGATTGCAATATAATGACAGTACCGATATAATATATATTAAAATAAATAATTGTATATAGCATGTTTAGGAGATAAAGAAATGTCAGAACAAAAAGGTAATAAAAAGATGGTAGAAGCCATTACTCCGATGGAGGAGGATTTTGCAAAATGGTACACAGATGTCGTTAAGAAAGCAGAGCTGATGGATTATACCAATGTGCGTGGCTGTATGGTGATACAGCCTTATGGATTTGCAATCTGGGAAAATATACAGCATATTCTGGATCACCGCTTTAAAGAGCTGGGGCATGAAAATATATCGTTGCCGCTGTTTATACCTGAAAGCCTTTTACAAAAAGAAAAGGATCATGTGGAAGGTTTTGCACCTGAGGTTGCATGGGTTACTCAGTGCGGTGACGAAGAGCTTCAGGAAAGAATGTGTGTTCGGCCGACCTCTGAAACATTGTTTTGTGACTATTATGCGAAAGTAATTCACTCATATAGAGATTTACCGATGTTATATAATCAGTGGTGTTCTGTAGTGCGTTGGGAAAAAACCACCCGTCCGTTTCTGCGTTCTGTGGAATTTCATTGGCAAGAGGGTCATACTATGCATGAGACTGCAAAGGAGGCTATGGCGGAAACGGAGCAAATGTTGAAAGTATATGCTGATTTTTGTGAAACACAGTTGGCAATCCCGGTCATAAAGGGCAGGAAAACTGACAAAGAGAAGTTTTCAGGTGCAGAAGCTACCTATACCATTGAGGCTATGATGCACGATGGAAAAGCATTACAGTCAGGCACCAGTCATTACTTTGGAAATGGATTTGCAAAGGCATTTGACATTTCGTTTCAGGGTAGAGACAATCAGCCTCAAAATCCGCATCAGACTTCTTGGGGGATGTCTACAAGAATCATTGGAGGCATCATTATGACTCACGGAGATAATAACGGTCTGGTATTGCCGCCTGCTATCGCACCGATTCAGGTGATAGTGCTGCCAATTGCTCAGCATAAAGAGGGTGTATTAGACAAAGCATATGAGCTGCGAGACAGACTGAAAAAAATATATCGTGTGAAAGCAGACGACTCTGATCAAAGTCCAGGCTGGAAATTTGCGCAATATGAGATGAAAGGTGTTCCGCTGAGGTTAGAAATTGGTCCAAAAGATATTGAGAATAACCAGTGCGTGCTAGTAAGAAGGCATGACCGTAAAAAAGTGTTTGTAAGCCTTGAAAATTTAGAACAAGCAGTTGAAGAACAATTGGAAGAAGTACGTCAGGGTATTTATAACAGGGCTTTGGAGCGTCGTAAACAGATGACGTTTACTGTAAATACCTTTGAAGAAATGAAGGAGATTGCAGAACAAAAGCCGGGTTTTATCAAAGCTATGTGGTGCGGAGATTTGGCCTGTGAAGAAACAATTAAGGAAAAAGCGGGATTATCCTCTCGCTGTATTCCTTTTGAGCAGGAAAATATTTCGGATATCTGTGTATGCTGCGGTAAGCCTGCAAAGTTTATGGTGTATTGGGGAAAATCTTATTAATTAACTGGATTGTACCAATAATTGGTACATAATGACAACTTTAAATGCTGAAAGTTGGGGAATTATTTGATACCTATTCTCATTGCATGTGCAATGGTCGTAATTCTATGTATTGTTTCCAGCAATATTCTGTATCGGCTTGGTATACCTACTTTGCTTATTTTTCTGGCGCTTGGTATGCTGTGCGGTTCTGACGTTTTAGGCGGCTTTTATTTTGATAATTTTAATTTTGCAAAAGAGATTTGTTCTGTAGGCCTAATATTTATTATGTTTTTTGGGGGCTTTGGTACCAGCTGGAAAGCAGCCGGACCGGTAATAGCGCCGTCGATACTTATGTCTACTTTAGGGGTTATTGTAACTGCCGGACTGGTAGGCGTGTTTTGTCACTTTGCTTTTGCTATTGAATGGTTGGAAAGTATGCTGATTGGTTCGGTGGTAGGCTCTACAGACGCAGCTTCTGTGTTTGCTATTTTACGTTCTCGTAAGCTGAATTTAAAAGGTGGTATTGCTCCTTTACTGGAAATTGAAAGTGGAAGTAATGACCCTATTGCTTATATGCTGACTATTATTTTTTTGTCTCTGATGTTCGATAGCGGGCAAATGCCGATTCCGCTGATGCTCGTAAAGCAGCTTATTTTTGGTATTGGTATTGGTGTGCTACTTGGTAAAATTACCGCGATTGTTCTCCGTAAGGTAGAGTTTAAAATTGAGGGTTTGTACCCAATTTTTGTAGTGGCTGTTAGTTTACTATCATATGGAGTCGCCGAACTGATTGGTGGTAATGGTTACCTAAGTGTATATCTAACCGGCATTATTGTTGGTAACAGTAGAATTAAGCATAAAAAGAGTTTAGTACATTTTTTAGACGGGGTATCTTGGCTGATGCAGATTATGATTTTTTTCTGTTTAGGTTTGTTATCGTTTCCGTCGAGATTTGTCATAGTGATTCTACCGGCGTTGGCGATTTCAATATTTATTATTTTTGTGGCAAGACCCATTGCTACTTTTGGTATTTTGAGCTGGTTTAAGTTCCCTATTAAACAGCAGATATTTATTTCATGGGTTGGTTTAAGAGGGGCAGCGTCCATTGTATTTGCTATTTTTGCAACGACGGGAGGCGTTACACTGCAAAATGATATTTTTCATATAGTATTCATTGTGGCCTTGATTTCGGTTGCTTTTCAAGGTACGCTTTTGCCGGCAATGGCAAAAAAATTGGATTTGGTAGACGACAGTACACCTGTTCTGAAAACCTTTACCGACTATGAAGAAGAGCATAATACCAGACTGATGGAATATGAAGTCGGTGATACTTGTTCTATATTGAATCAAAGCCTGTTGGAAGCTGATATTCCGGATGGCGTATTGATTGTCATGATTAAGCGGAAAGATGATATTGTGATTCCGAATGGTTCTACCGTCATTATGCTGGGCGATATTTTGGTTTTAAGTGGAGTAGATACAGAAGAATTTAATCTGTAATTGAGGATTTTGTAAGTATTTTTAAGGGATATCCACCGAATAAAAACATTATATTGATATACTGTATGTCCGTTATTACTATGGGCTGAAAATAAATCAAGAGTTTTTTGCAAAATGCAAAAAAACTCTTGATTTTTTATATGCAGTGTGCTATTATATACAAGCAAGACTGCATAAGATATGCGTTGAAGCGGGAGGTTGCGGCATTTGATGCTGGTTTTTCCGTGGAGTATGTCCGATTTTTAAACCGGGCGAAAGAATATTTTGATGTTATGGTAAAGGATTATGTTGCGCTTTGCGCTAGCAATATCCTGTCGGTCATTAGAGCCGATTATATCTTGCCATACTCAGACGCTTTTGTTAACCAAACCCGGATTACTTATAAAAGTGAATCCGGTTTTTTTATGTTGAGAGAAGAAACACCCGGAACGGTGTTTGGAAAACAAAAAGCGCCGCCCGCCAACTACCATAAGGAGGCGATGACAATGGCAGTCAAAGAAAAAATCAGGATTAGAATTAAGGGTTACGATCATCAGCTGGTGGATCAATCAGCAGAAAAGATCGTGCAAACTGCAAAGCGTACAGGAGCAAGGGTTTCCGGGCCTGTTCCGCTGCCGACTGAAAAACAAATCATTACTATTTTGCGTGCGGTACACAAATATAAAGACAGCCGTGAGCAATTTGAGATGAGAACCCACAAAAGACTGATTGATATTCTAAAACCATCTAATAAAACCGTTGAGTCTTTGATGGGCTTGGAGCTCCCTTCCGGTGTTGATATTGAGATTAAACTTTAATCTGCTATATTAACCAAATAGGCAGCTGTGGTCATGTTGACTTAGTGTCAACCAATAACCTGCATAGGAGGAAACAACATGCAAAAATGTATTATCGGTAAGAAGATTGGCATGACGCAAATCTTCGATGAAAATGGAAAAGTGATTCCGGTAACCGTTGTTGAAGCTGGTCCTTGCGTAGTATCACAAAAGAAAACAGTGGAAAATGACGGTTATGCTTGTATTCAGATTGGCTTTGGTGATTTAAAAGCGCATAAAGTAAACAAACCAATGAAAGGTCACTTTGCAAAAGCGGACGTTGCGCCAAAGAAATACTTAAGAGAGTTTCGAGTGGAGGATACAGACGCTTATAACGTAGGTGATTTAATTAAGGCGGATACTTTTGCTGCCGGAGATAAAATTGATGTTACAGGTACCAGCAAAGGTAAAGGCTGGGCAGGCGTTATTAAACGTTGGAATTTTGGCAGACTGAAAGAATCCCATGGCAGCGGTCCTGTTGCCCGTAAAGGTGGCTCTATCGGAGCTTGTTCTGATCCTTCACGAGTGTTTAAGGGTAAGAAAATGGCTGGTCATTTGGGCGCCGAAAAAGTAACCGTACAAAATTTATTAGTTGTCAAGGTTGACGCTGAGCATAACCTCATTGCTGTTAAAGGCGCTGTTCCCGGTCCTAACGGCGGCGTTGTAGTTATTCGCGACAGTGTTAAGGCGTAAGGGAAGGAGGAATTGATATGCCTAAAGTTACAGTACTTGATATGACTGGTAAAGAGGTTTCTAAACTTGATCTTTCAGAAGCTGTATTCGGAATCGAACCCAATAAAGCTGTGATGCTGGATATGGTGAAGAATTATCTTGCAAATCAGCGTCAGGGCACACAATCTGCGCTGACACGCGCTGAGGTTTCCGGCGGCGGCAGAAAACCATGGAGACAAAAAGGTACAGGCCATGCAAGACAAGGCTCTACAAGAGCTCCGCAATGGACACACGGCGGTATTGTATTTGCTCCAAAGCCGCGCAGTTATAGATATACGTTGAATAAAAAAGTTAGACGTCTTGCTATGAAATCCGCTCTTTCCAGTAAGGTGCTGGATAATGAGTTGGTTGTATTAGATAAAATTTTACTGGATGAGTATAAGACAAAAACAATTGTAGCTATGCTCAAGGCTGTTGGATCTGAAAAAAAGGCACTTATCGTTCTTCCTGAAAAGAATGATAAAGTAATTGCTTCTGCAGCGAATATTCCAGGTGTAAAAACTGCAATGGTAAACACCTTAAATGTATACGATATTCTGAATGCAGATAAATTTATTGTGCTTCAGGATGCAGTTGCGCAAATTGAGGAGGTGTATGCATAGTGGCAGCTCAAGATATTATTATTCGTCCAATCATTACTGAAAGAAGTATGGCTGGCATTGGTATGAAAAAATACACCTTTGAGGTAGCTAAAGATGCAAACAAGATTGAGATTGCCAGAGCTGTTGAAGAGCTATTTGACGTTAAGGTTTCTAAAGTGAATACCATGCACGTGAGAGGTCGTCTGCGCCGCCAAGGCAGGACAGAAGGGTATACCCCTGCATGGAAAAAAGCGATTGTTGCATTAACAGAAGACAGCAAGACAATTGAATTCTTTGACAGTATGATGTAATCCGCTTCTTTATTACTAGAGGCAAGGTATGGGGAAAAACCCCGCAAAGCCATTATGAAGGAGAGTGAAACCGAATGGCAATTATAAATTATAAACCGACTACACCGTCAAGACGTAATATGTCCTGCACGGATTATTCGGTTCTTTCAAAGGTTGATCCGGAAAAGAGTCTGCTGGCTCCGCTTAATAAAAAATCCGGTCGTAACAGTTACGGTAGAATCACGGTACGTCACAGAGGCGGCGGAAATAGAAGAAAATACCGTATTATTGATTTTAAACGTACGAAGCACGGTATTCCGGCAACCGTACAAACATTAGAGTATGACCCAAATCGCTCTGCTTTTATTGCATTAGTGCAGTATGAAGATGGAGAGAAAAGATATATTCTGGCTCCAAACGGTTTAAAAGTAGGAGATGTAATTGTGTCTGGTCCTGATGCGGATATTAAGCCGGGTAACGCATTACCGCTTACCAATATTCCAACAGGTACTTTTATTCACAACGTAGAGTTATATCCAGGTAAGGGCGGTCAATTGGCTCGTTCCGCCGGCAATATGGCACAGCTCATGGCAAAAGAAAATGGTATGGCGCTGTTGAGACTGCCTTCCGGCGAGCTAAGAAATGTTTCAGCATTATGCATGGCTACTGTTGGTCAAGTAAGCAATACTGACCATGAAAATATAAAAATTGGTAAAGCGGGTCGCTCGCGTCACTTAGGCTGGAGACCGACTGTGCGCGGTTCTGTTATGAATCCGTGCGATCATCCACATGGTGGTGGTGAGGGTAAATCTCCTGTCGGCCGTCCGGGTCCTGTTACACCATGGGGTAAACCTGCATTAGGTTACAAAACACGCGCTAAAAAGCACCGTTCAGATAAGTTTATTGTAAAACGCAGAAACGGCAAATAAGGCATACAGAAAGGAGCTTATTGATATTATGAGCAGAAGCGTAAAAAAAGGTCCTTACGTACAGCCTGTGCTGTTAAAAAGGATTGAGCAGATGAACGCAGCCGGTGAAAAGAATATTGTGAAAACATGGAGCAGAGCTTCAATGATTTTTCCGGATTTCGTCGGTCATACAATTGCAGTACATGATGGTCGCAAGCATGTTCCGGTATATGTTACTGAAGATATGGTAGGGCATAAACTGGGCGAGTTTGCACCAACTAGAACTTATAAAGGTCACGCTGGTTCCAAAACGGGCGGTAAGTAATTTAGGCCGAAAGGAGTGTTTAATATGGAAGCAAGGGCTTATCTGAAATATGCCCGCATTTCACCACGTAAAGTACAAATCGTGCTTGATTTAATCAGAAGCAAGCCGGTTGATATGGCTATGGCTATCCTAAAGCATACACCGAAGGCCGCATGTGAAGACTTGCAAAAATTATTAAAGTCTGCAATGGCCAATGCTGAGAACAATCATGATATGGACATATCTAGACTTTATGTAGCGGAATGCTTCGTATGTCCAGGTCCAATTCTCAAGCGTATTCGTCCGAGAGCGCAGGGCCGTGCATATAGAGTATTCAAAAGAACTTCGCACGTAACCCTCGTGTTAAAAGAACAAGAATAAGCAATAGAGGAGGTAAACTATGGGCCAAAAAGTTAACCCGCATGGTATTCGTGTGGGCGTTATTAAAGATTGGGATTCCCGCTGGTTCGCAAAGGATAATGTTTTTGGAGATATTTTG
Organism: uncultured Eubacteriales bacterium; assembly: GCA_910577755.1. GTDB lineage: Bacteria > Bacillota > Clostridia > Oscillospirales > Acutalibacteraceae > UMGS1071. The sequence continues at coordinate 10,922 of CAJTNL010000018.1, forward strand.
GTAGAAGATTATAATCTTCGTAAGGTATTAAAAAAACAACTTGCATCTGCCGGTGTTCCTAAAATTGAAATTGAACGTGATGCTTCAAAAGTTCGTGTTCACATTCACTGTGCAAAGCCTGGTATGGTAATTGGCAAGGGCGGTGCAGAAATTGAAAAATTACGTTTGCAATGCGAAAAAATACTAAGAAAACCAGTTATGATCAATATTATTGAGGTGAAAAATCCCGATACTAATGCACAATTGGTTGCTGAAAATATTGCACAACAGTTAGAAAAGAGAATTTCATTCCGTCGCGCAATGAAGCAATGTATCGGTCGTGCAATGAAAATGGGAGTAAAAGGTATTAAAACTCAGGTTTCCGGTCGCTTAGGCGGTGCTGAAATTGCAAGGGCTGAACGTTATCACGACGGTACTATTCCCCTGCAGACTTTGAGAGCTGATATTGACTACGGTTTTGCTGAGGCAGCAACCACATATGGTTTGATCGGCGTAAAGGTCTGGATTTACCGGGGAGAGATTTTACAGGATAATAAGACTCGTAAGGAAGGAGGCAGTAAATAATGCTGTTGCCTAAACGCGTTAAATACCGTAGAGTTCACCGTGGTCGCCTGACAGGTAAGAGTTATCGTGGAAATAAAGTGACCAACGGAGACTTCGGTATTCAGGCTACCGAACCGGCATGGATTACTTCAAACCAAATTGAAGCAGCCCGTATCGCTATGACACGTTATTGCAAAAGGTTCGGTAAAGTGTGGATTAAGATTTTTCCGGATAAACCAATTACAGAAAAACCTGCTGAAACTCGAATGGGTTCAGGTAAAGGTTCTCCGGAATACTGGGTTGCGGTGGTAAAACCGGGCAGAGTTATGTTTGAAATTGCGGGTGTTCCTGAAGAGACCGCAAGAGAAGCATTGCGTTTGGCCGCCAACAAATTACCTATTAAGTGCAAATTTGTTAAAAGGGAAGAAACGGGGGGTGAGCAGTAATGAAGGCCTCAGAGATGAAAAAATTATCTACAGCAGAGTTAGAAACAAAGCTTAAAGACCTAAAGGCCGAACTTTTCAACCTGCGTTTTCAGCTTGCCATTAACCAGCTCGAGAACCCGATGCGTGTTTCCGCTGTGAAAAAAGATATTGCTCGTGTAAAAACAATTTTACGTGAGAATGAATTAAGCAGCGGCACCAATGCGTAACGGAAGGAGGTTTAGCTGTGAGCGATAGAAAATTGAGAAAAACCTTAGTTGGTAAGGTGAAAAGCAACAAAATGGAGAAAACCATTGTTGTAGCAATCGAAGACAGCGTAAAGCATCCGCTTTACAACAAAATTATTAAACGTACCATCAATGTCAAAGCACATGATGATAAAAATGATTGTAATATTGGTGACATAGTACGTGTTATGGAGACTCGTCCTCTTTCTAAAGATAAGAGATGGAGACTCGTTGAGATTATAGAAAAAGCGAAATAATTAGCTTTGGTTTGTAAAGAAGGAGGAACGCACTGTGATACAACAGCAAAGTTACCTTAAAGTTGCCGATAACACCGGCGCGAAAGAGATTATGTGCATTCGCGTTCTGGGTGGCACGGGCAGAAGGTATGCCAACATCGGCGACGTTGTGGTTGCTTCAGTAAAAAAAGCAGCACCCGGCGGCGTTGTTAAAAAAGGCGACGTTGTTAAAGCAGTTATTGTAAGAACTGCTTTTGGCGTTCGCCGCGATGACGGCACGTATATTCGTTTTGACGAAAATGCAGCGGTTATCATTAGAGACGATAAAAATCCAAGAGGGACTCGTATCTTTGGCCCTGTTGCCAGAGAACTGCGTGACAAAGACTATCTGAAAATTCTAAGTCTTGCCCCAGAAGTACTGTAATGGGAGGTGCTCACTAAATGAATAAAATTCATGTAAAAACCGGTGACACCGTCATCATTTTAAATGGTAAAGATCGCGGTAAAGAAGGCAAGGTTCTAGCCGTTAGTCCAAAAGAAGGCAAAGTGATTATATCAGGCCGTAATTTGGTGACCAAACACGTGAAACCACGCAGAGTGGGTGAAGAAGGCGGTATCGTTAAGGCTGAAGGCGCTATATATGCATGTAAGGTTCAACTGGTATGCTCTTCTTGCGGTAAACCTACACGTGTCGGACACAGAATTTCTGAAGACGGCACTAAGTCGCGCATTTGTAAAAAATGCGGCGCAACGCTGTAAGGAGGATAGAACATGGCTAGATTGAAAGATCAATATAAGCAGGACATTGCTCCAGCGTTGATGAAAAAATTCTCTTACAAAAGCGTGATGCAGATTCCAAAATTAGAGAAAGTCATTATCAATGTTGGCGCTGGTGAAGCTAGAGACAACGCAAAAGCAATTGATGCAATTATGTCTGACATTGCCGCTATTACCGGTCAAAAACCAATTACCTGTAAAGCGAAAAAATCAGTGGCTAACTTTAAGCTGCGTGAAGGCATGAATATCGGCGTAAAAGTGACATTAAGAGGCGAAAACATGTATGAGTTTGTCGATAAATTATTTAATGTGGCGCTGCCGAGGGTTAGAGACTTTAGAGGAATCAATCCAAACTCTTTTGACGGTCGAGGCAATTACAACATGGGCCTGAAAGAGCAATTGATTTTCCCAGAAATTGATTACGATAAAATTGATAAGGTTCGCGGAATGGATATCTGTTTCGTAACAACCGCAAATACCGACGAAGAGTCTAAAGAGTTGTTAACTCTCATGGGCGCTCCGTTTGCGAAATAAGGAGGGAATATTGTGGCCAAAACTTCGATGAAAGTGAAACAACAAAAAGGTTCAAAATACTCTACTCGCGAATATAACAGATGTAAAATCTGTGGCAGGCCGCACGCCTATCTTCGTAAGTTTGGTATTTGCCGTATATGCTTTAGAGAGTTAGCCCACAAGGGTCAAATTCCTGGCGTGAAAAAGGCTAGCTGGTAAGCTTAGCAAAGGAGGTAAACGGTATGCAGATTACAGATCCAATTGCAGATTTGCTTACACGTATCCGCAACGCGAGTGCTGCTAAACACGACTCCGTTGAGATTCCTGCATCTAACATGAAAAAGTCTATTGTACAGATTTTGGCAGATGAAGGATACGTGAAAAACTTCACAGTTGTGGAGGATGGCAAGCAAGGCATGATTAAAGTAAACTTAAAATATGGTGAGGGAAAAATCTCTGTTATAAAAGGTCTGAAAAGAGTATCAAAACCAGGCTTAAGAATTTATTCAAATGCACAGGAGCTTCCAAAGGTTATTAAAGGTCTTGGCGTTGCTATTATCTCTACCTCTAAAGGTGTCATGACGGATCGTCAGGCACGCAAAGAGAATGTTGGCGGCGAAGTACTGGCATTTATTTGGTAATATAAGGGGGTGCAGTCATGTCTCGAATTGGAAGAAAACCGATAAATATTCCCGCTGGCGTTGATGTAACTATCAGCGGCAACGTAGTAACAGTTAAAGGTGCAAAGGCAACTTTATCCCAGGAGATACATCCAAACATTACGGTTACAAAAGAGGATAATATTATTCATGTTACTCGTCCAAATGATAACAAAGAAAATCGTTCTTTACATGGATTAAGCCGCACATTGATTGACAATATGATTATTGGTGTGACAGAAGGCTACAAAAAAGAGCTGGATGTAAACGGTGTTGGTTATCGTGTAGCAAAACAAGGCAATGAGCTGGTTATGAACTTGGGATTTTCCCACCAGGTTATTATGCCGGAGATTGAGGGCATTACAATTGAATGCCCCTCTCCTAATAAAATTATAGTTTCTGGTCCAGATAAGCAAAAGGTTGGTCAGTTTGCTGCTGAGATCCGTGAGAAACGCTTGCCTGAGCCATACAAGGGTAAGGGTATTAAATATGTTGACGAAGTAATCCGCCGCAAAGAAGGTAAAGCTGGTAAGGGTTCTAAGTAGTAAGGAGTGAAACATTATGGTGAACAAGGCTGATAAAAATACAGCTCGTTTAAAGCGTCATAAAAGAGTGCGCGGTAAAATTTCCGGCACAACTGAGTGTCCGCGCCTAAATGTATTCCGCTCCACCAAAAACATCTATGCTCAGATTATTGATGATGTTAAAGGGGTTACTCTTGTAGCAGCTTCTACTCTGGACAAAGAGTTCAATGGTAATGGCGGAAACAAAGAGGCAGCACGTGCAGTCGGTCAAATGATTGCAAAGCGTGCGAAAGATAAAGGTATTACAGAGGTCGTTTTTGACCGCGGCGGATATATTTTCCATGGCCGTGTCAAAGAGCTGGCCGAAGGCGCCCGTGAGGGCGGCCTGAACTTCTAAGAAGGAGGGAATTACTTTTGGCTAGAATTGACGGATCAACATTAGATTTAAAAGAGCACGTGGTTGCAATTAACCGTGTTTCTAAAACTGTAAAAGGTGGCCGTATTTTTAAATTTGCTGCTCTTGTAGTAGTAGGAGATGGTAACGGCATTGTAGGCTTTGGCATTGGTAAATCAGGTGAGGTTCCTGATTCCATTCGTAAGGGTATTGAAGATGCCAAGAAAAATTTGATGAAAGTTTCTATGCGCGGCACAACCATTCCTCATGAGGTAATCGGAGCATACGATGCAGGCCGTGTATTGCTAAAACCAGCTGCCCAAGGTACTGGTGTTATCGCAGGCGGTCCTGTTCGTGCTGTGGTTGAGGCTGCTGGCATTAAAGATATTAGAACGAAAGCTTTACGTTCTAATAATCCTTGTAATGTTGTGCGGGCAACCATTGAGGGTTTGTCTCGCCTGCGCACTGCTGAGGAAGTTGCTGCAGCTCGTGGAAAATCAGTAAAAGAAATTTTATAATAGGGGGTAGCAATTTTATGGCACAATTTAAAATCAAGCTGGTGAAAAGCCTGATTGGCAGTAAAAAAGACCAAATTGCGACTGCCCAGGCTTTAGGATTGAAAAAAATTGGTGATTGTACAATACAACCCGATAATCCGCAAACCAAAGGTAAGGTGGCTAAAATTGTCCACCTTGTCGACGTAACAGAAGCTTAAGTAAGGAGGTACGAGTAAAATGAAATTGCATAATTTATCTGCTGTACCGGGTTCTACTAAGGTTTCTAAAAGAATCGGTAGGGGTCATGGTTCAGGTCAAGGTAAAACTGCTGGCAAAGGTCATAAGGGTCAAAAAGCAAGGTCTGGTGCAAGTATTCGTCCCGGCTTTGAAGGTGGTCAAATGCCTTTGCAGAGACGTGTACCCAAGAGAGGCTTTAATAATATTTTTGCTAAAGAAATTATCGCGGTCAATGTGGGTTCCTTGGAGTCTTTTGAGAGCGGTGCAGTTGTAGATACAAAAGCTTTGTTAGAAGCTGGAATTATTAGTAAAAGCGGTGATGGCGTTAAAATTCTCGGAAACGGAAGACTAACAAAACAACTTACAGTTCAGGTCAGTGCTTATTCTGAGGGCGCAAAGCAAAAAATTGAATCTGTAGGCGGAAAGGCCGAGGTGATCTGATTGTTAAAAACAATAAGGAATGCCTGGAAAATGCCTGATTTAAGAAAAAAATTATTTTTCACCCTGTTTATTATTATTATTTTTAGAATTGGTTCAGTGATTCCTGTACCATTTTTGAATGCAGATGCTCTGCAAGGTTTAATGGCAACTGTTGCAGGACAGGGCTCTGCTTTGGGGTATCTTGATATGTTATCTGGTGGTGCTTTTGCAAGTGCTACATTATTTGCAATGTCTATTACCCCATATATTAATGCATCGATTATTATGCAGTTGCTGACGGTTGCAATACCGCCTTTGGAAAGGCTATCACGAGACGGTGAATTAGGCCGTAAACGAATTACGGCTATTACACGATATTTAACAGTAGGACTTGGCTTAATTCAAGGTACAGGATTTTACTTTTATCTACGGGCAAGTAGTTATGAGGACTCCTCTATTGTTCAGTATACAAGCGGGGGTGCCCAGGTATTTTCCGCAATTGTCATTATTTTAACTTTTACTGCAGGTACTGCATTATTGATGTGGCTTGGAGAACAGATCAATAAGCGTGGAGTTGGTAATGGTATTTCTGTTATTCTTTTCTCTGGTATCGTTGCGAATATGCCAACTATTTTCTGGCATCTGATCAATTACTTTATTGAGGCATGTAAGTATCCAGGAGTGAGTTGGAAATATTTCATACTGTCACCAGTATTTTTGTTAATTTTCTTGGCTTTACTATGGATAATTTCTTTTATGTACGATGCGGAGCGCAGAATTCCGATCCAATATGCAAAACGTGTTGTGGGCAGAAAAATGTATCAAGGACAAAATACGCATATTCCAATTAAAATCAGTGGCGCAGGTGTAATGCCGGTGATTTTTGCCAGTGCCATTTTATCGATTCCAAGTACGATTCAAGTTTTTTTGGGAGACTCTGTACAGGAAGGCTTCTGGAAAGGATTCTTTGACGCCTTTACAATCGGTGGTTGGATTTATTGCATTATATTTGCTATTTTGATTATCTTGTTTGCTTTCTTCTATGTAACTATTCAGTATAATCCAATTGAAATGGCAAACAACTTACGTCAAAATAACGGTTCTATACCAGGTATACGTCCAGGTAAAGCTACCTCTGATTATATTGCAAAAATTCTTTCTAAAATTACTTTTATTGGTGCATTATTCCTGGCGGTTGTGGCTTTAGTACCAATGGTGTATGGTTCCGCAACCGGTATGCAGCAGGTTACCATGGGCGGTACTTCCATCATTATCTTGGTGGGTGTTGCTCTAGAAACTATAAAACAAATGGAATCTCAAATGCAAATGCGAAACTATAAAGGCTTCTTAGATTAATGATTTCGGCGAGGGGTCAAAAGATATGAATATCATTCTTCTTGGCGCACCAGGCGCCGGTAAAGGAACGCAAGCGGCAATCATCTGCAAGCGCTTGCAGATTCCAACAATTTCAACGGGTAATATTATCCGTGCAGCGCTGAAAAGCGGTACTGAGATGGGTTTAAAAGCAAAATCCTATATGGATGCTGGACGATTGGTTCCAGACGAGGTTGTAATTGGCATCATTAAAGAGCGTTTGTCTGATGATGATTGCCAAGGCGGTTTTATTCTGGATGGCTTTCCAAGAACCATTCCTCAGGCCGAGGCTCTGGATAGCATGGGCATAATCATTGATAAAGTAATCGATATTGATGTTTCAGATGCTGAGATTATTAGCCGATTATCCGGACGCCGTGTTTGTGAAAGTTGCAGTGACACCTATCATGTGAAGTATAATCCGCCAGTGATAGAAAATAAATGTGATAAATGCAACGGCACCCTTGTTCAGCGCAGAGATGATCATCCAAATACAGTGAAAGATCGTTTGCAGGTTTATCACGAACAGACAGAACCTTTAAAGGGCTACTATTCGAAGCAAGGTAAGTTGTTCGTGGTTAAAGGTGAAGGGGATATAGATGAAATAACTCGTTTAACCTTAACTGCAATTGAGGCTTAACTATGGTTGTGCTGAAAACAAGACGTGAACTCGAATCAATGCGAGAAGCGGGAAGGATTGCAGCGCAGGCATTAAAGCTTGCTGGGGAGGCGGTTGAACCGGGGATAAATACCTTGGAGCTTGATCGTATTGTCCGCAAATATATAGAGGGACAGGGAGCAATTCCTTCTTTTCTAAATTACGGAGGTTTTCCGGCAAGCGCCTGTATTTCAGTGAATGATGTGGTCATCCACGGCATACCGCATAAGAACCATATATTAAAGCAAGGCGACATTGTAAGCATAGATGTCGGTGCTTTCTATGAAGGCTTTCATGGTGACAATGCGTATACATTTCCATGTGGCGATGTCACAAAGGAAGCGCTGGATCTTATGAATGCAACACGTGAGAGTCTATTTGAAGGAATTGCTGTTGCAAAACCGGGAAATAGACTAGGTGATATTGGAAGCGCGGTCCAAAGGTATGTCGAGGCGCGCGGCTACTCGGTGGTACGGGATTTTGTCGGCCACGGAGTAGGTGCGGAGCTACACGAAGATCCGAGCGTACCAAATTACGGCACACCGGGAAGAGGTGTGCGTCTGTTACCAGGAATGACAATTGCAATTGAGCCTATGGTAAACGCAGGTGTTCACACAGTTAAAACATTGTCAGATCAATGGACGACTGTCACAACAGATGGTAAGCTTTCGGCTCATTTTGAACACACAATTGCGATTACACCAGATGGTCCTGTAATTCTTACATTACCGGATTAAGGTGAATGAAATGGAATTTGTAAAAGGACTTGTTGTACGGTCTTTGGCGGGTCACGACAAGGGTGGTTTTTTTGTTGTATTAAATGTAGATGCTGATATGGCTCTAATTTGCAACGGAGAAAATCGGAGTCTTGCCCACCCAAAAAGAAAGAAATTGATTCATCTTTCTCGGACAAAGACAGTACTTCCAAATCATTTAATAAAAACCAATGGTGAAATCTGTGAAAGCTTGCGGCAATTTGCCTGCAGATAGATTTACGCTTTAGGAGGTTATTCTTTATGTCGAAACAGGACGTAATTGAACTTGAAGGTACGGTAACGGAAGCTCTGCCAAACGCAACGTTTCATGTAGAACTTCCAAATGGTCATATAATACTTGCTCATATATCCGGTAAATTACGTATGAATTTTATTCGTATTTTGCCGGGCGATAAGGTTACAGTGGAAATGTCACCTTATGACTTAAAAAGAGGGCGTATTACATGGCGTTCAAAATAAACTAAACGACAACTTCACTTATAAGGAGGGCGCACAAATGAAAGTCAGACCTTCTGTCAAGAAAATTTGTGAAAAATGCAAAGTAATTAAGCGTAAGGGTAGAATTATGGTAATTTGTGAAAACCCTAAGCACAAACAGCGCCAGGGCTGATGGCGCAAACCTATTTAACATGGAGGTGCAACCAGTATGGCGCGTATAGCCGGTATTGACTTACCAAGAGATAAGCGTATTGAAATCGGTTTAACTTACATTTATGGCATCGGTCGTAAAACAGCTACTGATATTTTAGCTGCAACAGGCATTGATCCGAATTTGAGGGTGAGAGATTTAACCGAAGAAGATGCTTCAAAATTAAGAGAATATATTGAACATCATTATCGCGTAGAGGGGGATCTTAGACGTGATATTGCATTCGATATTAAAAGACTGATTGAAATTCAGTGTTATCGCGGAATTCGTCACCGCAAAGGACTTCCGGTAAGGGGTCAGCGTTCTAAGACAAATGCTCGTACTCGCAAAGGTCCGAAAAAGACAATGGCGAATAAAAAGAAGTAAGCAAAGTTAGGAGGGATTTATTAAGATGGCAGCACAAAAAGGCGGTAAAAAAACTACCGCAGTTCGCAGACGCCGCGAGCGCAAAAACATTGAGCGTGGGGCTGCTCATATCCAGTCCACCTTTAATAATACAATTGTTACTATTACAGATGTGCAAGGTAATGCAATTTCTTGGGCTAGTGCAGGTGAACTAGGATTTAGAGGCTCTAGAAAGTCTACCCCCTTTGCCGCACAAACCGCAGCAGAAACAGCTGCTAAAGCAGCTATGGAACACGGCATGAAAACGGTTGAGGTTTTTGTTAAGGGACCAGGCGCCGGTCGTGAAGCTGCAATTCGTGCCTTGCAAGGAGCAGGTCTGGAAGTTAGCATGATCAAAGATGTTACACCTATTCCACATAACGGATGCCGTCCTCCTAAGAGAAGACGTGTATAGTTTATTGTAATTAACAATTAACCAAGGAGGATACTCGAATGGCTAAAAATACTCAGCCAATCCTGAAGAGATGTAAAACACTCGGTATTGATCCGACTGTTTTAGGCGTAAGCCAAAAATCAATCAGAAATCCAAAACAAGGCAGAAGAAAACAAAGCGAGTATGGATTGCAGCTGAATGAAAAACAAAAAGCAAAATTCATCTACGGGGTGCTAGAAAAACAATTTAGAAAGTACTATGTAATGGCTACAAAGCAAAACGGTGTTACCGGTGAAATTTTGCTCTCTATTTTAGAGAGTAGGCTAGATAACGTAGTTTATAGATTGGGATTTGCGAATACCAGACGTGAGGCAAGACAAATGGTAAGTCACGGTCATATTACCGTTAACGGTAAAAAAGTTGATATTGCTTCTTATCTGGTTAGCCCCGGTGAAATTATTTCAATCAAAGAAAAAAGCCGCAACTCTGTACGTATTAAACAAGTGTTGGAGCAAAATGCGCAAACGCCAATTGTAAAATGGCTTGAGCTGGACAGAAATACTTTACAAGGTAAAGTGGTATCGCTAGCTGCCAGAGACGACATTGATTATGATATCAATGAAACACTTATCGTTGAGTTGTACTCCAAATAATGCCAGTGTAGGCATAATGTACATCGTGGTAAATAAGTTGCCTAAATGTGTGAGGGAGGTTTGCTAAATGATTGAGATTGAAAAACCCAAGATTGACACCGAAATTTTGTCTGAGGATGGAACTCACGGCAAATTTGTTGTAGAACCGCTGGAGCGTGGATTTGGCACAACATTAGGTAACAGCCTAAGGCGTGTTTTGTTATCCTCTTTACCAGGGGTTGCGGCAACATCTATCAAAATTGAGGGTGTTGTTCATGAGTTTTCTACCGTACCGGGTGTAAAAGAAGATGTTACAGAAATCGTTCTGAACATAAAAGACTTAATTGCAAACTTACACTGTGATGGTCCAAAAACGGTGGAAATTTCCGCAGAGGGTCCATGTAATGTTACAGCCGGCACTATCAAATGTGATAGCGAGGTTGAAATTTTAAATCCTGATATGCACATTGCTACTTTAAACGACGGGGCAAAGCTGTCAATGGAGATCACCTTAGATCGTGGCCGTGGATATATTTCGGCAGATAGGAATAAGGCTAAGATGACAACCAATGTGATTGGAGAACTTCCAATAGATTCCATTTACACTCCTGTTATAAAAGTAAACTACAATGTTGAGCCTACACGCGTTGGTCAAAGCATTGACTTTGATAAATTGAATCTTGAAGTGTGGACGAATGGCATTATTAGTGCGCAGGAAGCTGTTTCTCTAGCCGCAAAAATTCTTACTGAGCATTTAAATCTGTTTGTTGATTTGTCTGATAAAGGCAGTAAGACAGAAATTATGGTTGAGAAAGACGATAAAGGTAAAGAGAAAGTGCTTGAAATGACGATTGAAGAATTAGATTTATCTGTACGTTCATTCAATTGTCTTAAACGCGCAGGAATTAATACAGTTGAGGATTTGATTAATAAATCTGAAGAAGAAATGATGAAAGTCCGCAATTTGGGACGTAAGTCTTTAGAAGAGGTTATTTTAAAAATGGCTTCTCTCGGCTTTAATCTTCATAAGGACGAAGAATAAAAGGTCCTTGTTTGAACCCAATAGGTAAAGGAGTGATTATTCGATGCCAGGAACAAGAAAGCTCGGAAGAGCAACCAGTCATAGAACTGCAATGCTTAGAGCATTGGTAACATTTCTGTTGGAGAATGGTAAAATCGAAACAACGGTTACCCGTGCAAAAGAAGTACGTTCACTGACAGAGAAGATGATTTCAATAGCTAAGGAGGATTCTCTTCATAATAAGCGTTTGGTAATGTCTTTTGTTACAAAGGAAGATGTTACTTATAAACTGTTTGCAGAGATTGCGCCTAGATATGCAGACCGCAATGGTGGTTATACTCGCATTACACGGCTAGGTCCAAGACGTGGTGATGCTGCAGAAATGGCAATTATTGAACTCGTCTAATATAAAAAACCTGACGTATAAAAAACGTCAGGTTTTTTATATTACATATGTTGTTAGTTATGTATTAGACAATGATTTCTATACAAATATAAAAAACTTCCAGCTTTTTGTGTGCAGGTAATTATTATTTTAAAGAGCTTTTTTGAAAAATAAAAATTACTGTTATGAGGGCAAAAATATACAGAAAAAAGAGCAGGAGCATAACTTTATCTAAAATTGTTATGCTCCTGCTTACATCTTGTAATATTTAGCAATTATAAAAAGGAAAGTTGTATTACAATATTGTCTGACTTGTTAAATAATACGTACGAAAATCATACCTTCGTTATTTTTAATTGCTTTAATTGTGTCATCATCTACATTTCCGGTTACATCTAAAATGGTATAAGCGTACTCTTTTTTCGATTTACTTTGCATATTCTCAATATTAATTCCAATGTTTGCTAAAACACTAGTTAATGTGCTAATCATATTTGGGATATTTTGATGGATGATGCAGACTCTTTTTGCGCCGTTTTCTCTTGGCATAGAAACATCCGGTAGATTTACCGAATTTTTAATGTTTCCGTTTTCTAAATAATCTTTTATTTCATCTGCTGCCATGCAGGCACAGTTATCCTCAGATTCAGGTGTAGAAGCACCCAGATGGGGAATAGCCAGAACATTTTCAATACCAAGCAGCGCTTCAGTAGGAAAGTCTGTGGCATATGCAGATACTCTACCGTCTACGAGGGCTTTGATCAAGTCATTGTTGTTTACTAAATCACCACGAGCAAAATTTAAAATACGTACCTTTTCTTTCATTTGCGCAATAGTGGTAGTATTAATCATTTCCTTGGTATCTGGTGTTAAAGGTACATGAAGTGAAATGTAATCGCAATTTGCGTAAATTTCATCTAATGTCAGTGCACGTTGTGTATTACGAGATAGTCCCCATGCACCTTCTACAGACAAAAATGGATCATAACCTATTACATTCATACCCAATGCTTCAGCCGCATTAGCAACTAGAATACCGATTGCACCCAGACCGATGATGCCTAATGTTTTTCCGGCAATTTCAGGACCGACAAAAGAGGATTTTCCTTTTTCTACAAGCTTTCCTACTTCGTCTCCTTTGCCTTTTAATTCATTTGCCCATTGAATACCGGAAACAATTTTACGGGAAGTTAGCAGTAATGCAGTAATCACAAGCTCCTTTACAGCATTGGCATTGGCGCCTGGGGTGTTAAATACTGCAATACCTTCCTTTACACACCTGTCTACAGGAATATTATTGGTACCTGCGCCGGCTCTGGCAATGGCAAGCAAATTTTGATTAAATTCCATATCATGCATAGCGGCAGAACGCACCAAGATAGCATCGGGATTTTCGATATCATCGCCGATATGATAGTTATCTCCTAAGCGGCTTATACCCAGAGGAGAAATTTTATTTAAACATTTGATTTGGTACATGTATGTCACCTTATTTCTTTCTTATTAATTGTTTTGCTCGAATTCTTTCATAAACGCAACCAACTTTTCAACACCCTCAATTGGCATTGCGTTATAAATGGAAGCACGCATACCTCCAACAGAACGATGTCCCTTAATATTTACAAAATTATTTGCAGTTGCTTCTTTAATAAATTTTGCATCAAGGTCATCATTTCCTGTAACAAACGGAACATTCATTAAGGAACGGTCTTTTGGGACTACAGTGCCTTTAAACATTTGAGACTGATCTAGAAAATCGTAGAGAATTTTTGCTTTTTTCTCGTTGTGTTCTTTCATTTTATTCAGACCGCCGATTTCATTTTTAATCCACTCTAAAACCAACATACATATATAGATGGAGTAGCAAGGCGGTGTGTTATATAAAGAATCATTTTCAGCATGTGTGCTGTAAGTAAACATTGTTGGGGTTTGTGCTATAGGTTCACCGATTAGATCTTCACGAATAATTACAACTGTCAAACCGGCAGGTCCCATATTTTTTTGTGCGCCGGCATATAACAAACCAAATTTGCTTACATCAATCGGTTCGCTTAAAATGCAGGAAGAAATATCAGCTACCAACGGTACATTACCGGTTTGAGGCAATGTAGTATATTTAGTTCCGTAAATGGTGTTGTTGTAGCAAATGTGGAAATAGTCTGCATTTTTTGAAAAGGTTGCAGGGTCTAAATCAGGAATGTAAGAGAAAGTTTTATCTTTGGAAGAAGCTACGATATTTGCCTCACCATAACGAGCAGCTTCTTTTTGTGCTTTTGTTGCCCATTGACCTGTCAATACAAAATCTGCTTTTCCATTTTTGGTCATTAGGTTCATTGGAATCATTGCAAACTGTGAAGAGGCGCCTCCTTGAAGGAACAATACTTTATAGTTATCTGGAATTTCCATTAGCTCCCTGAGAAGAGCCTCTGTATTTTTAATGATGGCATCGAATGTCTTAGAACGGTGAGACATTTCCATCACAGATTGGCCGCTGTTTTGGTAGTCAAGCATTTCCTGCGCTGCGCGATTGAGCACAGCTTCAGGTAAAACAGACGGACCTGCTGAAAAATTATAAACACGTTTCATAAATTTACCTCCCGAAGTAAATGTTGTCCGGTAGTTATATAATACCCAGACAAATATAGACTAAAATAATTATATCGCTTACTCAAAATGAAGTCAATCGTTGCAAAGCTACAAAAAGTAACATAATTTTGCCTAGTTCTGCATTATTTCACTGCATTTTAACGAAGTGTTTTATTTTGCAGAGCATTTAGTGGTTATCTCTAATTTTATTGTGTTATTCTATGAAGATAATTGGTATAATAAAATTACATTTATATTGATAAAGATGCTGTATTGTAGTACATGTTTTTGAATCAATTATGTCGTATAATAAAAGTATAAATATGTTAGTATTTTCCATATGAATATTAAAGAAAATTCAGAATTATGTATAAATTGGTTTGCAGATACGGATACCATATGTTATGATAAAAGAAATATCCATAATGGAGAATTTGATCGAATGAAAGCGTTATTTATAAAAGAATTACAGATAAAATGGTATGAGCCTGTAACCATAATAATAGGCTTTGGGTTATTGATATGGTTTTGTATACCTTTTTTCTTCGGCGTATTCAATATAGGGTCTTATTTTGGAATATTCATTAGCCTATTGTTAATTAGTTATTTTCCAATCAAACGTTTTTGTAAAAGAAAACTGACGCAGAAAGCGTTTTATATTACCTTTAGCGTGGTGAATTTTTTAGCCACAGTATTTGGCATATGGGTAGTATTTTTAACTGGTCTTATGATATTTGCTATCAATCAGATTCCTCTTCATAATGTGACAGTTGTCACTTTAGGTAATCAGGTGAACGGTGGTCAGCCTGGTCCTTCATTAACGGCAAGATTAAATAAGACCGTAGAGTTTTTACAGGAACATCCTGATGTAAAATGTGTTGTGGCAGGAGGTTTAGCGAGCGAAACCACATTGCCGGAAGCGGAAGTAATGTATCGTTATTTGATGCAGGCCGGTATTTCTCCGGATCGCGTCGCTACAGATACGAAATCCCGTAATACACAAGAAAACTTAGTGAATGCGCTGCAGATTATTAACGATAAAGGTTGGAATAAGAATGTAGCCATTATAACGGAGTATTATCATCAATTTCGGGCAGGTAGACTGGCAGATGATTTAGGTATGCGCTCCTATGCGGTATGTGCGGATACACCATGGTATATTTTTTCTTGTTCTTATGGCAGAGAACTTATATCATTGACTAAATTCTTTTGTCACCTTTAAATGTAGGTTTCTTATAGTAGCGTTGAAATAAAAAATATATTTGTGGTTTATAGTGAAAAATTGCATGTCAATTTTTTTTATGTTACAATTAAATAATATCAAAGAAACGGAGTCAAATGATTATGGTAAAAATTTTAATTAAACATGCACATATCTGTGATCCTGGAACGAATACAGATTGCATAGGAGATATTTTTTTAGCAGATGGTATGATTGCTGATATGGGTATTGATTTAGATTATGAAGCTGAAGTTACCATTCATGCTTCAGGCTTGACGGCGGCTCCGGGTTTGGTCGATATGCACGTGCATTTGCGCGATCCAGGACAAACGGCAAAAGAAGATATTATTAGCGGCTGTAAGGCAGCGGTAGCAGGTGGTGTTACCAGTGTGCTGGCAATGCCTAATACGGTGCCTGCTATTGATACTGCTGAGACTATTGAGTATATACTGAACAAGGCAAAAAATGTGGATGCTCATGTATATGTTTCTGCGGCTATTACAAAGGGACTACAGAGTGATATAGCCTGTGATTTAAAAGCGTTGAAGAAAGCGGGCGCTGTTGCAATCAGTGACGATGGACGACCTGTAGTAAATACAGCTTTTATGGCAAAGGCTATGCAAATTGCTCCTCAGTTAGGCATGACGGTAGTATCGCATTGTGAAGATTTATATCTGGCACAAGGCGGCATAATGAATCAAGGTAAGGTATCAGAGCAGTTAGGTGTAAGAGGAATCCCAATTGCAGCTGAGGATTGTGGAACGGCAAGGGAAATTGCTTTAGCGGCGGCTTATCATGCTCCTATTCATATTTGCCATGTCAGTACAGCTACTTCAATTGCATTGATTCGGGATGCAAAAGCAAGGGGTGTGGCAGTAACTGCAGAAACGGCCCCTCATTATTTTATGCTGACAGAGGAGGCTTTGCTTGCTCGTGATGCAGATTATCGAATGAATCCGCCTCTCAGAACAGAATCAGATCGTCTTGCAGTGATCGAGGGTCTAAAAGACGGTACATTGGATGCTATTGCAACTGATCACGCACCTCATACACCTGATGAAAAAGCGGACTTTGAAAAAGCGCCAAACGGCGCTATAGGAATGGAAACTTCGCTGGCTGCCGGTATTACAGGTTTGGTAAAGCCGGGGTATTGTACAATGTTGCAGTTGATTGAAAAAATGTCCACAAAGCCTGCGCAGTTATTAGGCATTTCGGCAGGAACGTTAAAAAAAGGAAGTCCTGCCGATGTTATTTTAATAGATGAAAACGAAACATGGAAAGTAGATGCAGACAAATTACATGGAAAAAGTAAAAATTGTGTATTTAAAAATATGACTTTAACAGGAAAAGTAAAATACACAGTTTGCGGTGGGAAAATTGTATTTAATGAATTAGACTAGATTGTTCGGAGGAAACCTTATGTCTTTAGACCGCATGATTGATGGAGTGATTACTAAACAGAATCCGACAGTAGTGGGGCTTGACCCGAAGTTGGAGTATATTCCTGATTATATTAAACAGGACTGCTTTACAAAATACGGCAAAACGCTTGAGGGAGCGGCGGCGGCATTGTTTACGTTTAATAAAGGCTTGATTGACGCCCTGTATACCATTGTGCCGGCAGTGAAGCCGCAGTGTGCTTATTATGAAATGTATGGTTGGCAGGGCATGAAAGCGTTGCACGATACTATTGCATATGCAAAACAAAAAGGCTTGTTTGTGATAACAGACGGTAAACGTAATGATATTGGCACAACAATGGAGGCGTATGCTATTGCCCATTTAGGCCAAGTTGAGGTTGAGGGTGAAAGTTATGTGTCATTTGACGGTGATGCTTTAACGGTAAACGGATATCTTGGTTCTGATGGTATTTTACCGTTGCTGAATATTTGTGGTCAAGAGGATAAAGGAATTTTTGTATTAGTAAAAACTTCAAATCCATCATCAGGGGAACTACAAAACATAAATTTATATAATCAGAAGTCTGTATATTTAACTATGGGTCAGATGTGTGAAATATGGGGTGAAAGATATATAGGAAAATATGGGTACAGCGCAGTGGGTGCAGTGGTGGGGGCAACCTACCCAAAACAGTTGGAGGAGTTACGTACGACATTACCTCATACTTTCTTCTTAGTACCCGGTTATGGAGCACAGGGTGGCGGTGCAGACGATGTAGCGCTGGGGTTTGATCAAAGAGGATTAGGTGCTTTGATCAACTCTTCGAGAGGAATTATGTGTGCATGGCAAAAGTATGGCTTTGCAGAGAGGGATTATGCAAAAGCTGCAGTTGAAGAAGCTGTACGTATGCGGGATGAGATCATAAATCGCATCGGAACAATTGGTTAAGCCTGTTGGTAAGCATGGAGGGGAAAATGAAATTTGACGTAAAAGAATGCAGAATTTTGAGCAAGCATAGAATTGCAAAAGATACTTATGATTTTACTTTGTTTGCAGATCAATTGGCTCAGCTTGCAACCCCCGGGCAGTTTGTGCATATTCTGGTGCCGGGCAAAGTATTGCGGAGGCCAATCTCTATTTGCGATGTGGATAAAGAAAGCAATACCATGCGAATTGTGTTTCAGGTTCGAGGTGAGGGTACGGAAATTCTGTCTCGTTTAAAAATAGACGATACGATGAATTTTTTGGCGCCGTTGGGGAACGGTTATCAGGTGAATAATACAAAACGCCGTGTTTTGCTGGTGGGTGGCGGTATTGGTGTGCCTCCTCTTTTGTATCTTGCAAAACAATTTGGAGAATTTGCAACAGTGGTAATTGGTTTTCGCAGTAAAGAATATGTAATTTTAGAGCGTGACTTTAAGAAAGCGGGTTGTGACGTAGTAGTAGTGACAGATGATGGAACTTATGGACATCAGGGTTTTGTTACAGATTGTATTGAAAATTTAACCTTTGAGGAAATATTTGCATGCGGTCCTGTTCAAATGTTAAAAGCATTGGCGATAGTTGCAGATGTACGAGGAGTACCGTTGCAGGTTTCTTTAGAGGAACGTATGGCATGTGGAATAGGCGCTTGTTTGGGTTGCGCATGTAAAACAAAACGGGAGGAACAGGCAGATATAACCTATAGCCATGTGTGTAAAGACGGACCTGTTTTTGATTATAAAAAAATTATATTTTAGGTTGGCAGCACAGAAAAGGTGGTTTTGAAATTATGGCTGATTTACGTGTAACTGTTGCAGGTGTCAATTTTTCTAATCCTTTAATAGCGGCTTCGGGGACTTTTGGTTTTGGACGTGAATATAATGAGTTATATTCACTGTCAGTGTTAGGCGGTATTTCCAGTAAAGGTATTACGTTAAAAGAACGCTTAGGAAATCCTTCTCCTAGAATTGCAGAGGCAAACGGTTGTATGCTCAATGCTATTGGTTTGCAAAATCCAGGAGTCGATTACTTTATAGAATATGATTTACCATGGCTCAAACAACAAAATATTACCGTAATTGCTAATATAGCGGGTAACACGCCGGAGGAATACTGCGCTATGGCTGAAAAGCTGTCCGATACAAATGTAGATATGTTGGAGATGAATATTTCTTGTCCGAATGTCAAGGAGGGTGGTGTACATTTCGGAACTTCCTGTATGGGGGTATTTTTCTTTTTTGGCTTCTGGATTCTTACACTTTTCGTTCCAGTTTTGCTTCTAAAAGCTGCTAGTTTTGCTTCAGTGCTGACTTGGCCGATCATCATACTCATGTTATCATCCTCCCTGATATGGGTATTCAGTGCTAATTACTTCTTCACCCTGACGGTAAATCCTTTTACCATAAATTTTATTTTTGTATATATCGGACTATACAGCCATAAACTTTAGGCGATAAAATAACAGAATAGAA
>CAJTNL010000019.1 GCA_910577755.1 uncultured Eubacteriales bacterium
GGATATTCTATCGTTTTACTTTTATTCTGATGGATATTCCAATTTTCTGCAATGCTGTTGAATCTGCTTAATAAAGCGATCCCCATAACGTTCTGCTTTCCTATTCCCTATACCGTGTACCTGTAAAAATTCCTGTTTGTTTTTTGGCAGTTTCATACACATATCCCTCAACGTTTTATCTGTAAAAATTGCAAAAACAGGTACGCATTGCACCTTAGCAATTTTCCTCCTTAGCTCATGTAATTGATCAAATAATGCAGTATCAATTTTTGCATAGCTATCTTTTTGCAACTTTTTTTTATTCTGCTTTAATACACGTATCCACAATTTTTCTTTTCCTCTTAGTACTGTATTTGCTTTAGGATGTACTTTTAAAACAGGATATTCATCTACCGTTTCATAAATATATGACTGCGTTAGCAGAAATTCCATAATATCTTGAATATATGCTTTAGAAACGTCTTTCATAATCCCAAAGGTGGGCAGTGTATCTAAGCCATTACTACAGATTTTTTCATTGTTGCTTCCACGTAAAATATCAATGATTGTAAGCATACCAAAGCGCTCTTTTGCTCTAATAATGCACGACATAATTTTTTGTGCATCTATTGTTATATCTATTTTTTCAGAGTTGGCGTTACAGTTGGAACAATTACCACAAAAAACCGAACTTTTTTCACCAAAATATTGAAGTATATACGCACGCAGACACTCATTGGTAGTACAATAAAAAGTCATGCATTTTAACCGTTCTCTGTCTTTTTGTAATACCTCGTGACGGGTAATAGAATCCATTTCCTGATTTTCTTTATCCCGCTCAATAAAAAATAGATTTGTAGAGATATCTTGTTTACTATACAACAAAATACATTGGGCTGGTTCGCCGTCGCGTCCTGCTCTGCCGGCTTCCTGATAATAGCTTTCTATATTTTTGGGCATATTAAAATGAACTACATAAGAAATATTGGATTTATCAATTCCCATACCAAAAGCATTTGTTGCTACCATAATTTGTGTTTGGTCAAATTGAAATGATTCCTGATTCAATCGGCGCTCTTTATCGCTCAAACCTGCATGGTATCTTATAGCACGATAGCCCTGTTCAATTAAATGTTCACAAAGTTCCTCCACCCCTTTTCTAGTAGCACAGTATACAATGCCTGTTTTGGATTTATTCCGTTCTAAAAATCGTTTCAGTGCAGTAAATTTATCCACAGGTCTTTGTACCTCAAAATATAGATTTTTTCGATTAAATCCTGTAGTAACTACAAATGGATCATGTAATTGCAATAATGAAATAATATTCTCTTTCACCATCTGAGTTGCAGTTGCAGTAAATGCACCAACAACAGGTCTATGAGGTAGTTTTGCAATAAACTCTGCTATTTTCAAGTAGCTGGGACGAAAATCTTGTCCCCACTGCGATACACAGTGCGCTTCATCCACACTGATAAAAGAGAGGTTTGCAGTATTTGCAAAATCCTGAAAAAAATCTAATTCTAACCGTTCAGGAGCTATGTAAATTAATTTATATTGATTCTCTTTTGCGTTTTTCACCACTTTATATTGTTGAGCAATGTTTAAAGAGCTATTTAAATATGCAGCAGAAATACCTGCTTCCCGCAATGTATAAACCTGATCCTTCATTAAAGAGATAAGGGGTGAAATTACCAATGTAATACCTTCAAATAGAATGGCCGGAATTTGATAGCAAATTGACTTACCAGCCCCGGTAGGCATGATACCTACACTGTCTTTCCCATTTATTAAATGGGAAATAATTTCCTCTTGTCCTGGTCGAAACGAATCATAACCGAAATAGTTCTTTAACACTTTATAAACATGTTCCAACATATCTGCTCCCTCATAATTTTTATTGTAAAGCTATTATACTAAAGTTTTTACTGCAAACAAATATGATTGATAAATTTCAATCTTTGATTCATAAATAAATATTTCACAAAAGTTATATCCGAAAAAAACAACCAAACAACAGGTACAAAAACTGTTATATTGACGATAAATGCGGAATATATTATAATAAAAATAATAAACTTTAGAAAGAAGGACAAAATATGAATAAATATTGTTCTAACTGCGGTACACCAGCACAATCCAATGCATCTTTTTGCCAAAAATGTGGAACTAAATTTACGCAGTCAGTTCAATCGAACCCCGCATCAAATTTCCCACCCAATCAAACCCACTATCCGCAAGGTACTATCCATCCCCAACATCCTCCTTTTCAACAAGCTGCTCCTTACCCGCAACAACTGGGACAAACACCATTTTATATTATACAACAAATATCTAGAAAAATTAAAAATGCATCTATCTTCTGGTTAATATTTGGCATTTTTTCTGCAATCATTGGTATTATTATGATTTCTGTGGGTGCGGTAGCGAATACTTCTGTGAAGTACACATATTACCGCTACTACTATAATACAGACGATGGAATCAGTACGATTGTTATGGGATCTCTGATATTGATTACTGCTATTATCAATATTATTTATGCCTTTATTCATTTTGGCTATGCTAAATCTATCATAACTAATCCTGCTTCTATATTAAATAAAATACAATCTCCGACCGTGTATATCATCAATATTGTTATAAACGCCGTTTTCGGGGGCTTGATTGGTACGATTGGCGGCATTATGATGCTTACAACTCGTTCTTTTATTAAAGATCATCAATACCTATTGCAAAATAACAATACACCTCAATATGGTTATACGCCTGCACCCTCACGGCAACAACCAAAACCAACTATGCCAAACAACTCACCAAACCAAAATACACAGCAGCAACCACCTGTATCTACTGCACCACAGCAAAATACACAGCAATCTAATCAGCCAACTGCTGTACAAAAGCAACTAAACATACCTGAAGAACCAAATACAAAGCAAACACCCGCACAACCAGAGCAAGAATCTGATACTCCTACTCAAGCTCCGATTGAGCCAACTAACATTGCAGAAGAATCTTTTTCTACATCAAACAATTCTGAAACAAGTAATGATACTACTGAAAAGTATTAATATCTTCAATTTGTTATTTAAAAAGCATGTTAATAATGAAATGTAAATAAAAATTGAAAAAGAGCAGTTTACTTAAACTGCTCTTTTTCATTATGTACTTATTTAGAAAATCTTTTATTTAATGTGCAAAGCGCTTTTTTTTCAATTCTACTAACATAAGAACGAGAAATTCCCAAGGTAGAAGCAACTTCCCTCTGTGCAAGCGGCTTACTTCCCGGAATTAATCCATACCGTAAGCAAATGATAGATTGCTCTCTCGGAGATAGTTCTTCTTCCATATAAGATTTGAGTTTTTCTATTTTAATCTTTTTATCAATGCTTTCTACCATATTATCTTCGCATGCCATAGTGTCCATAAGTGTCAAAGCATTTCCGTCACGGTCTGTATCAATCGGTTCATTCATTGATACATCTTGTGCTGTTTTTTTCGTTGTACGAAAAAACATTAGTATTTCATTCGCTATCCGCTCGGTTTGGCTCTGGCTTTTCCCCTGTCCAATCGGTGTAGCCAATCTCCGATTCCGTGTCGCCAAACAGTACCACATGGACGTTTTTCCCGTCCCAAATAATTCTGCGAATGAACGCTCGAAGTGCCATTCGCTTCTGTTCTACTCCCATGGTATCGAAGGACTGCCCGAAGGATTTTAACAGTTCTTTTGTTCTGTCAAATTCCTCGCTGGAATAGAGATGGTTTTTGGTGAGGGATTCCAGTTCTTGAGTCCGATTCTTGATTTTCTCGTTTTTCTCATGGAGCGTGTTAATCTGTTCAGTAATATAATCGAATGCCGGAGTGTTCGACGTTTTTGCAAGGATATCCACCAGATTGGCAATCTGCTGTTCATTCTCCTGCAATTCCTTTTTGAGCGCGTTTAGCTGTTGGTCGTATTCTTCCCGGTTGCCCTCCAGCTTTCTTTGTACGCTCTCTAAATTTTTGATAAAGTCGGAGCTATCCTCTGAAATCAGTTTGATTTGTTCGCATATCATCTTGTCGAGCTCGTTGCCGTTGGGATTCTTACTGTTACAGAGCTGACAACGGCTGCGCTCTTTGGTTTCACAAAGATAGCTGTAAATCTTCTCTCCCTGTGCGTTTGTCCGCTGACTGAGCTTCGGACGCATGAAGTTGCCACAGTTCCCACAGTACAGCAGACCGGAGAGCAACGCCACATTGCTTTTGGGCTTTCGGTAGGACTTGGAACGGTTTTGACTGAGCAGTTCCTGTACTTTCACCCAATCGGCTCCGGCAATCAAGCCCTTGTGCTTTCCCACTGCAACAATCCATTCGTCCATATCCCGCATTTGGTTGGACTTGCCGGATTTTTGAATGGTTTTGTTGTAGGCCATAATGCCATGCTTGCCGTCAAACTCTGATTGTTCGGCGTAAATCTCCACGCCTAAGCTATCAAAATACGCCCATGCGTTCTGGTCGGCTATCATGTAAACCGGATTTTGCAGAATGGAGCGAATGGAAAACCGGGTAAAATTCTTCCCGTTTTTTGTGGTGACATTGTTCTGCAACAAGTAAGTATCTGTTTTGGTAAGCGAATTGGTTTCTATAAATTTCGAGAAAATCAGCTTGATAATTTCCGCTTCTTCTTTGATGATGTCCAATTTATAGGCTTTTCGTTCTTTTCCGTCCACTGTAACGCTCCCGACAATCTGCGTACTTTTATATCCGGTCGGCGTTGTACCGCCTAACCAGCGTCCGGACTTGGCAAGCTCGTGCATATTGTCCCGGATACGCTCTGCGGTGGTTTCCCGTTCCAACTGTGCAAAGACGGAAACCATCATCATCATGGCTCTGCCGCTTGGGGAAGTAGTGTCAAAATCATCTCGGATTGAAGTGAACTCCACATTGTAGTAATCAAATTCGTCCTTGAGCTTTGCGAAGTCTCCCACATTACGGCTAATACGGTCTAAGCGGTAACAGACCACAGCCTGAATCTGATTTGCACGGATTTGTTTCATCATAGCCTGAAACTGCGGACGGTTGACGTTTCCTCCGGAGAATCCCTCGTCCTCAAAAACGAGGATATCCTCTTCCGTTACATTGTCATGGTGGAGCTTGATATGTTGACGGCAAAGCTCGATTTGATTTTCAATACTTTCACCCTTGCCGGTGAATTTTGATTTTCTGGAATAGATGGCGTATTTTCGGTTGTCCTGTCCTTTCATTGGCTACCCCTCCATATTATTAAGTTATGTGACATTTTAATTGCTCACATAACGGCTTTTCCTTACAACCTTATTATAAACCGAATACGCCAAAAAAGCAAAACATTTTCTCATAAAAAAGACCGTCTACGTTTTCCGCAGACGGTTTCACATTATCCTACGTTATTTTTTCCTTGTAAAGTCGATTTTGATGATTTTGCATCTTCTTTCGCATTGATTCTAATAAAGGCTTTACCCTGTTCAATGTACAATTCTTGTTGCTCCGGAGTAAGAGAATCAAAAATACGCAGAAGCTCTTGCTGATTTCTGGTATAGGAACGATTCCGCTGAAAGTCTAAAAGATAATCGGTTGAAACGTCAAAATAAGAAGCCAATAATTTTAAAGTTTCAAAATCGGGTTCGCTATATCCCTGAATATAACCGCCTAAAGTAGAAGCGGCGATATTTAATATTTTGGCAAGCTCCTTTTGCGTCATATCGCGTTCATCTATCAAGTTTCTTAAATTTTCACCTAAGCTCATTTCATCAACTCCTGATACTATTTTAAAGAAGATGAATGATTGAAACCTTTTGCAACTAAAATTACGTTTATAAAATTAGAATATAGTATTATACTAAAAGACACACCAATATTTTAAGGAGGATAAAACGATGAAGTTTAAAAAGCGATATGGGGCGCTTTTCATGGCTTTTGCAATAGCTGTTTCCTCTGCTATGCCTGTTTTTGCGGAGGAAGCAAAGGAACCATACACTACCCACAGCCTTCCATCGACAATGAAGATTGGAGAAGCCATCTGTGATCTGCCTGATTATCACGTTTATTTTCATAATTTAACGCCTGGTCAGACGATAGCTGCAAGTTACGAAGCAACTTGGAATCCCGGAAATCTCGATATTACGTTCGACAAACAAAGTGTATGTTTCGGCCAGCATGCGGGCAGAGATCCTTTTGAAGATGTTAATGAAAACGGAACCGTCAAGTTTTGGGGAATGTGGAATTATAATACGTTTTTCAGACCGGGTACGCTTACGGTTCAGCCTACCTATCAGTATTACAATATCGAAGATTTTGAAGGGGCAGCCCCCTTGGGAGATGTCACAGCAATCGTGAAGCCAATTACCATTCAGGTTGAAGAGCCTGTTATTCAAACAAATGCGCCTACGTCTATTCAATCTGGCAATACGTTCAATTTCACCACAGAGCTGACGAATACCGCCCTTGTGAATAAAGATACTGCATACTATTTGGATGAAAACAATTATAGCAAGGGCGTTAATGAAAACGGTAATCAATGGGGAATGCTGAACGAGGATGAAATCCATAAAGTTCACGAGCCCGCCTATCAGCCGTCGGTTGAAATTTTAGAAGGCAAGGAACTTGTCAGCCAATCGAATCAGGACTATTCCAACACATTAAAATCCAGCGAAACGCTTGCCTTTACCGGCACTGGAACAGTAAAGCTCAAGGTAAAATATAATCAGTTTATCACTTGTATTGATTGTCAAGCAGTCGTAGATGAAAACTATCGGCAAACCGGCGAATATTACACGTATAACCCTGAAAAAATCATTACGATTCAAGTAACTAACAAGGCTGTGGGCGTAACTGATTCCAATTCCGGCATTGTGATTTCTGGGGACAATCTTCCCAATGAAGTTACATTAGCGGTTAAATCAAATGACAAACAGGCTGTTAAAAATACGGAAACAGCTTTAGCTGATATAAGCTATAATGAGTTTGTTGCCTTTGACATTACATTGGTGGATGGTAAGGGCGATACCGTTCAGCCAAACGGAAAAGTGGAAGTATCCATTCCTCTACCGGAAAAATACAAAGGACTCAATAACCTTGGCGTTTATTACATAAACAGCAATGCGAAAGCGGAAAAACTGGAATCAAAAATTGAGAATGATTGTATTACTTTTGAAACCGACCATTTCAGTACCTACGCTTTAGTAGCGGAAAAAGAAGAAGGTACAAATACACCTTCCCAACCAGAACAGCAAAAGCCAACCACAGATAACCCAAAGACTGGGGATAATCATTCTCCCATGCTGGTGGTTTTGATATTCGTGGTTTCCGGTACAACCTTGATACTTCTTTTCATTCGCAAAAAGAAACACGCTTAAATAATTACAAGGTAGGGCAAATTCGTTGCTCTACCTTGTTTTTTCCCTCTTAAATTGTTAAAATGAAAATACAATATTCTGCAGGATGGGAGAGGACTAAATGACAATTTGGGGAATCGGAGCATATTTAACCAGCATACCTCCAGAAGATGTGGTGAGGTTTTTTCTTGATAATGGTGTTGCAGTGATAGGACATGACCTGTCAAAACACCCACGCCTTAAAGAACTTAGAAAGGAAATTCGTCCTGGCGATTTAATTTTTATAAAATCAAGACATGATTATTCTAAACCTCTGCGAATTAAGGGGATTGGAATCGTAACAGACGCTGATTGGAGCCTAAAATATGGCTATGAAGATAAAGAAGGAATTAAAGTTTACTGGGTAAAAGATTTAAGTGGTGATGATTACGTTGATATTTCTGCACCCAACAAATATGGTTCCACTCATACTCTTTATCAAGAAACAGATCCAGCGGTGATTGAAAATATTCTTAATTCATTATACAAAGAAAAATGCAAAGAAAAGACGCTCTGAAACAAATCAGGGCATCTTTTTCATTTGCTCTCTATGCAGTCTATACGACTCATAGAGGGCTTTTTCTTTTTTGGGGCAAAGCTGTTCGCAAAACATATCTCTTTTGTTCTATACGTCTCTTAGCCGCTTCTGAGACAAAAAGAAAGGCTCTTAAAGCTTAAAGGTTTTTGAGTTCTTCAATCATGGCCGTTAATGTATCGTCTACCACTGTAAAGCTGATTCCGAGCTGATTGCTTACTTTTCCGTCCTGCACCAACTGACGACGAATTGCAAGAATCTCACGCTTTGCCTTTTCCAAACCGGCTGTTACATCAACACTTTCTTTGACAATGCGTATCATCTTTTTTCCCTCCTCTCTGCTTTGTCACAGAAATTCAGGCAGATTCTACCCAGATGTATTACGTCGCTGTGCTCTCTTTATTTTATCTTTGCCGTTCTAATTTCTAAAATCAATAGCTTCTTTGCTGTGATATGCACACTTTTTGTGTTAGTACTAACAGGCAAAACAACTTCAGCAGGGAAGTACATTCATGAACTTTTTATGAATGCGCAAAAAATCCTGATGTTTTTTCTCTTCCAAAACGTTATTAAATACCAGAACATACAGGAGGTAGTCTGATGGAAGAGAAGAAACAAATTGAGAATGGACAATTAACAAAAGTGTACCATACCAATCACATTGTAGAAGCCATTACGGTTGAAAAACGTTGTACTGGTATTGCACGTTATCGCAAGGTGAGCAGACAGGGTTATGTCAATTTGGAAACTGGGGAGTACATTGAGAGCAAAGCTCGTGCAAGTCCGATTGATATAGAAAAGAGGTTTAAGAAGTCCTGTCATGAGCTGAGAAAGATTATCAATCTAAACTTTACAGGGCATTGTTCTGAGAAGTTCTTGACGCTAACCTATTCCAATGTCATGAGGGACTATAAGCAGGTCAATCTGGACTTTAAGAGATTTTAGAGCAGGTTTCGGTATTCCTATCCATCTTGCGAGTATATCCGTATCATAGAACCACAGGGTAACGGCAGCTACCATCTTCATGTACTGATGAAGTGCATGGATAGACAAGGTTTATTTGTTCCAATGGAGAAACTCAAACAAATGTGGGAATACGGTGGTACATGGATTGAAAATTTACCCTTTGTTGATAATTTCGACGCTTACTTTTGCCCAAAGTTTTTGAAAGAGAGTACCACTCCTGCTGATACTGTTTCAAAAGAGTATGAAAAAGGAACTCGTGTTACTTTCTATCCAGAACATTTCAGATTGTATAGCTGTTCCAGAGGAATTCAGAAACCTGTTCATGTCACTATGACATACGAGAAGTTAAAGACAATCGTTGGGGAAACACCACCTTGCTATTCCCATACCACTACCATCCGAGATGAACAAGGTAGCGGAGAAGTTTTGAACTCCATCACCTACGAACAATACATTTTAAAAGGAGAGAAACGCCATGAATAATGTGACACATGAAGATTTAGTAGATATGCTGTTTCGAGAAATTCAGTCGGCAAATAATTTGATCGGCACTCTTGAATACACAGGATTTATGTCAATGGAACGTTGGAACTTTATGTTAAAATATATCTCCGAGCTTTCCGAAATTCAAAACGAGGTTATAGAGGATTTTGAACGTTACAAGCGTACTATCCAAAAGTAGAATCATGTTGGACAACGCTTCACGCATATCCTATTAGAAGGGAGAGGGCTTGGTAAACTGTGGAGATTATAATGTACTACCCTAAGACGGAACAGGGCTGGTGGGAACTTCAAAAAAGAATAGCTTCTGTTCATGCCGAAGCAGTGGAGCAATATCTCACAAAACTACCATGCCCAAAAGAGCAGAAGCTGGCGTTACTGAAAGTCGTTCAGGACGATTTAAAAAACGGCAAGTAAGTACATAAAATGAGACGGTCAGGCTGGTTAGGCTTGACCGTCTTTTTTATTACTCAGTCTGAATTAGTATTTTTTAAACGTAGCTCAGGGATCGGTATAACTTTTGAAATATTTAATGTACCTTTGGGCAAATCCAACAAGTGCTCGATTTCCAAAGGATATAAGCTCAGACTGTATGAAAAAGCAAGTTCATCTATCAATTCTTGAGGTGTAAATACTTTTTCCTCTAACAGTAACTGCACAGATGTCTTTAATAAAGAAGGGGAAGCTGTTATTAAAGAATCGTCTAATGGCTCTGTTTTTCTCATACCACGTCTTTGAAGTACCCGGTATAACATTTGATACTCATCATAGCTAATAATCCCCAAATTAAAAGAACGTCGAATCATGGCAGAAATGGAGACTTTCCATTTTCTTTTAAGTTGTGTATAATAAGGAATACTTTTGGGATTACGCATAACATCTTTTTTGAAAGATGTTGCTGGTAATAAAAAAGCAGACGCAAAATTGTGAGCTTCTTGCTCACGTTCTTTAAATTCGTCTTTTGTCAAGGACTCCAAATCCTCACTCCAATCGTGCAAACAAATATGACCTAATTCATGAGCAATATCAAAGTGGATTCTTGCCGCAGAAGTTTTGTTATTTGAATAACCAATAATATACAAATCATTTCCATCATCACTATTACTAATGTATTGACTGAATGCATCTATATCATCTGTATCTGTGTCAAAAGAGGTTACTATAATACCATTTTGCTCCGTTTCGTAAACGATGTTTTGAATTGGTTTGTCACCTAATCCCCAGTGGGCACGTAAAGCATTAGCTGCTTCTTCTGGCGTGGCATTCTCGTCAATCTGAGGTAAATTTAATTCTGGAAAATCAACATAATCATTAAGAAAGTCATATATTCTTGAAACAAACTCTATTTTTTGTATTTGCTCATTTCGATACCTTTTATTGGTGGTTAATAAAGAACGAAAATAAGTAGTTCCAAGATTGATATCCTTGTCATTTTCATAAAAATATTTTATTGGAAATTCTAAAACAGCCGACAATTTTTGAATCACTGAACTATCTGGAGACAAAATTTTCTTGTTCTCATACATTGAGATAGTTTGCCTTTGACATCCAATTTTATCTGCAAGCTCTGCGACAGTAAAGCCACGATATATACGAGCCTTTTTCAATCTGTCACTATTAAAATTCATATCATGTATCATTTTTAATCAAGATTCCTTCCAAAACATAGAAATTAGCCTATATTGTTTTGCTTTATATCCTCCTTACGCAACGCCACAGACTGTTTTCTTGCAGTCGCTTTTGCAGTCAATTTTAAACCCTTGCTTGGGTTGTTTGCAGGCGAATTTGGTTCATCAACTTTATCTACTACAGAACTTCCGTTGATAGAAATGTATTCGTTCCAATTCTGTTCATATACGGAGTTAAGATGACTATCAACGATAATTGCTCTAACAGAGGTCAAGGAAAAATTAAAACTTTCAAAAAGAACAAGAACGTGATTTTGAATACAGGTTGGTTCTGTACTTAAGCTTAAAATAATTCTCTCTACTGTTTCTGACATCTTATCTTCATCAGAAAAAGTCTGTTCAGGAAATAGTGATGTTTGACCATTAGGTGCGGAGAGTTGTCCATTAAAAATTTTTGCTAAGGCATCTAAATAATGATGCCTTTTTCGTTTGTTAACCGTATTGCGTAATTGCTTATATCGTTGTTCCCGCATAAAAGTGAAAAGCAACCCTGTGTCATTGTCGTAAGCAACAACCATTTGCCAAGGACCTCTTTGAGAAATTCCTGCTTCGCAATTAAATGATGTTAGATCATCATGCACTTTAGAATATAAGATATCCCAAATACGAAATTTTGTGTTATTATGAGTTATGAGTTGGCTGGCAACAATATCTTCCTTTATATCGTCACCAACTGCATCGTTGATACAGGCAACCATTTTCTTTTTCACATTTTCAGAAATACCAGATAGAATCGTATCTATGATAAACGCCCCCCGAACAAAAAATATTTTTCAAGTTCATTATAGGCGTTTTGTTATAAAATGTCAAGTATATCCGTCTAAATATTTTTAAAAGTAAATCAGTTTAGTCTTTTTCTATAAATCAGTCTTTCCCACATCCCCTTACTCACCCTCACTTTTTCGCTTTCCCACCGTTTCACTGCTCCGGCGCTCACGCCATACAGCTTTCCGAATTGGTACTGCGTTAAGCCCATACTTTTGCGAATTTTCCGTATCTGCCAGCCCTGACCGTCATAGAGGAATCGGTTGTACCCGTCCAGTAGATCGGTGATGTCCACTTCCAGCAATTCTGCTATCCGGCAGAGCTTGTCTACCGGGTAGTAGTTATGCTCCGGGTTCTCATAATGAATATAAGTGCTCTCGTTAATCCCTGCATATTCAGCGACTTCCCGCTGGAGCAGGGATTTTTTATACCGGTAATACCGCAGCTTGTCCGCCGTTGTCGTAAGCATAGCGGGATTGGGGTACTGGATATTGAACTTTTCGGCGTCGGTGAGCTTCTTCGGACGAAGAAACAAAAAACTGTGGATTGCAAGGGGACTGTAAATCGTCCGTCCGTTTCTCTGTTTGCTGAATACATACAGGCTGTCGCTGATTTTGAGGAACAACCGCCATTTTGGAGTGTTCCGGGAAAAGGGAGCTTCTTTTTCCTGTTCGGAACCCAAAAGAGCTGTTATGAGAGGATTGATTTCGCTATCCGCTCGATTTAGCTCTGGCTTTTCCCCTGTCCAATCGGTGTAGACAATCTCCGATTCCGTGTCGCCAAACAGTACCACATGGACGTTTTTCCCGTCCCAGACAATCCGGCGAATGAATGCACGCAATGCCATTCGCTTCTGTTCCACACCCATAGTATCGAAACACTGCCCAAAGGATTTCAGAAGATCTTTTGCCTTCCTAAATTCTTGATCAGAATAAATATGGCTTTTCATAAGAAATTTCAGTTCACCAATCCGGTTCTTGATTTTCTCGTTTTTCTTATGGAGGGTGTTAATCTGCTGAGTGATATAATCAAATGCCGGTGTGTTCGGCGTCTTTGCAAGGATATCCACCAGATTGACAATTTGCTGTTCGTTCTCCTGCAATTCCTTTTGAGAGCGTTTAACTGCTGATCGTATTCTTCCCGGTTGCCCTCCAGCTTTCTTTGCACGCTCTCTAAATTTCTAATAAAGTCGGAGCTGTCATCAGAAATCAGCTTGATTTGTTCGCATATCATCTTGTCAAGCTCATTGCCGTTGCGATTCTTGCTGTTGCAGAGCTTACAACGGCTGCGTTCTTTGGTTTCACAGAGATAGCTGTAAATCTTCTCTCCCTGTGCGTTTGTCCGCTGGCTGAGCTTCGGACGCATGAAGCTTCCACAGTTCCCACAGTATAGCAAGCCGGACAACAGCGCCACATTGCTTTTCGGCTTGCGGTAGGACTTGGAGCGATTTTGACTGAGCAGTTCCTGCACTTTCACCCAATCGGCTCCGGCAATCAAGCCCTTGTGCTTTCCTACTGCAACAATCCATTCGTCCATATCCCGCATTTGGTTAGACTTGCCGGATTTCTGAATGGTCTTGTTATAAGCCATAATGCCATGCTTGCCGTCAAATTCCGATTCTTCAGAATAAATCTCCACGCCTAAGCTAACAAAATATTCCCATGCATTTTGGTCGGCAATCATGTAAACTGGATTTTGCAAAATAGAACGAATAGAAAACCGAGTAAAATATTTTCTGTTTTTTGTCGTAATATTATTTTGTAATAAGTAGGTATCGGTTTTAGTGAGAGAATTAGTTTCTAAAAATTTTGAGAAAATTATTTTAACAATCTCTGCTTCTTGATTAATAAGTTCCAACTTATAGGATTTCCTCTCTTTTCCGTCCACCGTAACGCTTCCAGTAATTTGCATACTTTTATAACCGGTTGGCGTTATCCCCCCCAACCAGCGTCCAGACTTGGCAAGCTCATGCATATTGTCCCGGATACGCTCTGCGGTGGTTTCACGTTCTAACTGTGCAAAAACAGAAACCATCATCATGGCTCTGCCACTGGGAGAAGCCGTGTCAAAATCATCTCTGATAGAAGTAAATTCTACGTTGTAGTAATCAAATTCGTCTTTAAGCTTAGCAAAATCTCCAACATTACGGCTGATACGGTCTAAGCGATAACAGATCACAGCTTGAATCTGATTTTCCCGAACTTGTTTCATCATAGCCTGAAATTGAGGACAATTGATATTTCCGCCGGAAAAACCCTCATCTTCAAAAATAAGGATATCACGTTCTATTACATTCGTATTATGAAGCTTGATATGCTGACGGCAGAGATCAATTTGATTTTCTATACTTTCACCCTTTCCCGTAAACTTTGATTTACGGGAATATATAGCAAACTTGCGATTATCTTGTCCTTTCACAATAAAACTTCCTTTATATAAGTGAAATATCTGTTGTTTATTATATAATAGATTAATTATAATTTTAAGTATAAAATAAATTAATTTAAAATGTAAAATATTTCTAACCAGCAAGTAACTTTCTTATCACTTATAATAAAAAAGACTCTCTAAACATATGTAAAAAGCAATATCGATCTAGTAGCTGCATAAAATAACGGTCAGGCTTGTTTAGTCCTGACCGTTTTCCAAAATAGTATGAATGTCTAGAGGGTAAATTAAATAATCAGTATTAATTTATAAAAAAGAAATTGATTGTTTTATAACGGGTACACTCTCTGCCGCTTATAAACTAAAAAACGCATCCAAAACAGCGTAAAAAGATAGAAGTTAACACTCCTGCTAAAATAAAATATTCCACACAATTTTCTTAAACAGTTGGTCCTTTGTAAGAACGAATACCTCCGATATTTATCACCTGACTATATCCTGCATTTTTAAGCATGGCCGTAGCACTTTCACTTCTGACACCACTTAAACAATGTACAAATATTGGTGTATTTTTATCAGGCAACTGCTTATTGATAAGAGCAAGATTTTGAAGAGGTATATTTAAGCTTCCGTCAATATGATAATCTTCATATTCCTCTTTTGTACGCACATCAAGAAGAACCGCACCATGCGTTGCCTTCCAATTCTCAACTCCTTTATTGATATCTTGTTTGGACAACAAACCAAATAACATGATTTACACTACCTTTCTTAAATTAATATCCATATTATATCTCATACTTTTCTTTCATTCCGTAACTTAATCACAAAATAAAATTTTAACCTTTAATTAGCTATATTTCTGTAGTTTACCATCAAAATATCTTTGTTTTTAAATCATCATATTGTAAACATGTAAACATTCTTATCATAGTATGAATGTCCCCTTTTAATATAGTATTTTGCTCTCAAATCTTTTAGTTTTTGCCTCATTCTAAAACCAGCAATATTTCCCCACAAATTCCGTAAAAACAATCATTTATAGCAACCTTATCACATCCTTACTAAAACTGCTGCATTCACTCCTACGCAGAAATATAAGGACAAAATATACCTTGTAGAATCTCTTACCTGTAAGAATATATTCCATATTTCAATGATTTAGAAGTTATCGAATCTTCTATAACGTATTTTATACGAATTTTCATGATTATATCATAAAAATCCCAACATAGTGATTGATATATGACCATAAACTATGCTATATTTTAAATACATATATTATCAATTAAGAAAAGGGGAAAAACTATGTTAAGAGTAAAAATGCTGTAAAACATATCGTTTACTCAAGCAAGTGAATTT
Source organism: uncultured Eubacteriales bacterium (assembly GCA_910577755.1). Lineage (GTDB taxonomy): Bacteria > Bacillota > Clostridia > Oscillospirales > Acutalibacteraceae > UMGS1071. Next base: position 15,576 of record CAJTNL010000019.1, read on the forward strand.
GTCCATTTTTGTATTACTTTTACACCATATATTTTAAAATATTTGTAATTAATTATAACGTATCAATTATAAGATAAAAGAAAGTGCACCCATTATAGAGCACACTTTCACTATCTATCTACATTCAGTACAAATATATTCGGGAACAGTACGTTCGTTTATGACCGATTCATAAAGTCTCCAGCCTCCTGCAAGATTATAGCATTCATACCCGTTACCCTGAAGAATGCGGCAAGCTATATAACTGCGCAGTCCACTATGACAATGAACATATACCGGCTTATCTTTTGGAAACTCGTTTAAATGCTCCCGCAAGGAATCCAGAGGAATATTGATAAAACCTTTAATCTTTCCTCGACTTACCTCGGTTTCTGTACGAACGTCAAGTAGTGTTACGCTGCCGTCACAAGGAAGGTTTTCAATATCATGCCAGAAAAATTGTTTGATTTTATCTGTAATAATATTTTCTGCTACAAACCCCAACATATTTACAGGATCCTTAGCGCTGCCGAAAGGCGGTGCATAGCAGAGCTCCAAAGTGGTAAGGTCAGTAATTTTAGCGCCAAAACGAATAGCGGTTGCCAACACATCCAAACGTTTATCTACACCATCAAAGCCAACAATCTGTGCACCTAGGAGTTTTTGTGTTTTTTTATCCCATAAAGCCTTAATGGACATATTATTAGCGCCAGGATAATAAGAAGCATGGGAACCGGAATAAATATAAGCTTTATCGTAGTCAATTTGAGCGGATGCAGCTGACCTTTCATTCAGTCCCGTGGTTGCAACCGTCATATTAAAGAGTTTTAACACAGCTGAACCTTGTGTTCCGGTATATTCTGAAACAATACCACAGATATTATCAGCCGCAATTCTGCCTTGCTTATTTGCAGGTCCTGCAAGAGGAATAAAGGCAGGCATGCCCGTTATAAAATCCTTTACTTCAATGGCATCTCCCACAGCAAAAATGCTATCTATATTGGTCTGCATATGACGATTCACCACAATACTTCCTTTGGCATTTAAAGTTATTCCACAGTCTTTAGCAAGGGTTGTCTCGGGACGAACACCCACAGACATTATAATCATATCGGCAATAATTGTACCATTTTGCAAAATAACAGTATTGTTATTAATAGACTGAACCCCATTATTCAAATACAGATTTATCCCTTCTGACTTAATATAACGGTGAACATCGGCCGCCATATCAAAATCAAGAGGCGCTATCAAGTGGTCTGCAAGCTCAACTATACTAACTTCCAGTCCAGCTTTTTTAAGATTCTCGGCCATTTCAACACCGATATATCCTCCTCCCACGACAACAGCAGATTTGGGATGATTTGTATCAATATAATTTTTGATTCTAAAAGTATCAGGAATGTTACGAAGCGTGAAAACACAATCAGAATCAATTCCTGGAATATTTGGTTTAATTGGATCAGCGCCGGGAGCAAGAATAAGATGATCATAGGATTCTTCATAAGTTATATGATTTTTGTGATCTTCTATAATCACCATCTTTCTTTTCGGATCAATTGCCTTTGCTTCATTTAATACACGAACATCAATATTAAACCTTGCTTTAAAACTTTGGGGAGTCTGTAAAGTGAGCATATTTTTATCGGTGATTTCACCGCCTATAAAATACGGCAAACCGCAGTTGGCAAAAGAAATATATTCTCCCCTCTCTAGAATAATAATATCAGCTTTTTCATCAATTCTACGTAGTCTTGCTGCTGCCGATGCACCACCAGCAACACCGCCTATAATAATTGTTTTCATAAAGTTAACCTCACTTTGAAAGGAGTTTTTTAATGGAACGATCAACATTTGAGTCTGTCTATAAAAAAATATTACCATTTTGGAGCGAAATATCAACAGATGACAAAGATTACATTTGTGAACACTCGGTAACTCTAACCTATCCTAAAGGTACAAATATTCACGCTGGTAACGAATGCTCGGGGGTTATATTTGTCATAACAGGCAGTCTTCGTCTCTACATCATGTCTGAAGAAGGAAAGGACATAACCCTTTATCGTCTACATGCAGGAGATATGTGTATGCTTTCAGCCTCCTGTGTGTTACAGACAATAACTTTTGATGTGTTTTTAGACGCCGAAGAGGAAAGTGAATGCTATGTTATTAGCGGTCCGGCATTTTCGGCTGTATCTGAGCGTAACCCAGCAGTTAAGATATTTGCCCTTGAGTCGGCAGTCAGCCGCTTTTCAGATGTGATGTGGGTTATGCAGCAAATTCTTTTTATGGGTATAGATAAACGTCTTGCTATTTTTCTGTCTGACGAAGTTGTAAGAACGGGTTCTGACACCATAGCGCTAACCCATGAACAAATCGCAAAATATATGGGATCTGCACGTGAAGTCGTATCAAGAATGCTCAAATATTTCTCAAACGAGGGTATTGTTGAAGTGTCAAGAAAAGGTGTTAAAATACTGAATAAGAAGCAACTTCGCAAATTAACCCTCTAATATTGAAAAAAGTAGACCTTAAGTCTTGCTCTTTTCAATAAACAATTTGACCATTTTCATTACAAGCAACATTATAAAACATTAAAAATCTTGATAGAGCTATCGTTAACTATTCACATTGATTTTACATGCTGCAAAAACTGTATCCATCGGCATAAAATCAGCCAAAACGGATTATTAACTATTTTTATGACTTTTTCTGCGGCATCACATGTTTTGCTTTGCATATTAGTTGTGTTACCGTACCCATAGGACAGTATACACACCATGAGCGAGGTTTAAAAAATATCATTGTAATAAAACCGAGCACCGTAGATGTAAGCATTACACTATAAAAACCGAATGCAAATTGCGATACCCCAGGTGAAAACAATGTTCCGTGATATACCCACTGCCAAGGCAGTTTAAATGTCCATAATAAGGTTACGGTTTGGCTAAGTTCTTTAGCTCCGGCAAATACAAGATAGGTATTCCAAAGCATTACAAAGAACATTGCAAAAAAGAACACCAAAAAGCCATATCTAAAATATTTTGATTTCATCCATTTAGGAATGTCTCTTTTACGGGATAACCCAAATTTTCCTCCAATAAAAGCAAACAACTGTCCCCTTCCACAATATTTGTTGCAGTATGCCTTATTACCCTTTACCGCTGACATAATTAGTGGGATAAAGAAGCATAACAGTCCCAGCCATGCAAATAAGATATTAAAGAATCCAAGTATCAAATAGGTAAGGGAGAGGATCCAAAAATAATCATACCACCGCTTTTTCGTTTTCATTTCCAATCACCTCCAGAGTAATAATACTTGCGGGACATTCTTTAACACATTTACCACATCCAACACATAATTCTTGGCTAATTTCTGCAAAGATACCTTTGGGGATTGCTATTGCATCCCTTGGACACACTTTCATGCAGCAGCCGCAAGCCACGCACTCAGCAGTACTAACTTTCGCTTTTTTCTTAGACATAAAAATTCCCTCCTGTTATACACATAGTATACAGCAGGAGGGAATTTATTTCCGTGACTTAATCACTAGACAGGCTATAAAAACGTACGAATAAGCCAATATAATATAGATTTAAACACAAGTTTTCCAACTAATTCATCAGTTTATCCAAATTCATATGTCATATAAAACGTAATTTACTGTTCAGTTCGCTCCGCATAAACTAATAATCTATATTCACCATTTGAAGAATATGGATGGCAAGTAACCAACGTAATCATATCTTTTCTTTGGCGAATCAGTACCTCGTTAATTTCATTGGGATATATGATTTTGCTTTCTACTACATTATAAGTCAGCGTTCCCCATGGATTAACGATATCAATCTGATCTCCTAATTTTAAATTTTCTAAATAGCGAAATTTATTAGTACCTCTCCAACCGGCATGGCCAGCAATCACACAATTTGTATTTTCTCCACCAATAGGTGCAGAGGTTTGCCCCATAACCGCTGCCCCTTTTACCATATTCTCGTAGTCTGCACCTAAATATAATGGAAGTTTCACACCTATTGCTTGAATGGATATATAACCAATCATTTCATCAGGAAGTCCATATTGATTAATATCTACGGGAAATGATGAATATTCCATAATATCATTAATTTTGCCCTGTCCTTCCGTAATTAATTGTTGGTTATATTCTTCTAAATCTTCTTTTAAGCCAGAAATCATCTTATAGCTACCATTATCCTCATCGTCGACCCGTATTTTTTGAATGTTCATAGTAAATTCTGAGAATTCACTAATCAGAGATTGGTCTCTATGGTTATAATACATACTGTTAAAAAATGGGTATAGCGCAATACCTCCTCCCACTAAGAACGCTAAAACTATGATGACTTCAATTATAATAAAAATAGGTTTTCTCCTACTTTTCCTCATCCCTCAGCCTCCTATTAAACCTTAATGCCAGGAATAGCTTTACAAGAAATAATATAAATAATAAAAATGCGATGATTGCAGTTACAAATTGGACAATCTCTATTACAGAAAATGATTTGCCCTCTCTAGCCTTTTGCATGATTCTTTCTTCTTCTTCTTGACTCATCTGTTCTGGAAATATTCTAGTACCACGCACTAATAAACGGTGATCATTCACACCATAAGGAGTACATGTGACAAGCGTTACATAATCCTCATCTTGATCCAACACCAGCTTTTCAATTTCTGACGGCAAAATCACATCTATTTGATCTACTTGATAGGTCAAAACTTCATCTAATACATGAATACTGAAAATATCGTCTGTTTTTAGCTTTATAAGATCCGTAAACAAAGTTTTTCCCGGGAGACCCGTATGTCCTGTCAACACACAATGTGAACCTTTTCCACCTACAGGCAAAGATGTGGTAGAAAGATGACCGATGCCTTTTTTCAGCGTATCGTCCTCCGAACCATGATAAATAGGTAAATTTACTTTTATAGATGGAATGTCAATCGTAGCCATGATCTCCGTAACATTTAACATATCATCATAATTGCCCCCGACGTTTTTTAGTGTTTCAAAATCAAACGGATCAGTCAGAATTGCTCCGCTTTTCCGTAAATTTTCATTAAATTGCTTTGCTTCCTCCAAGTGTTGGCTATAATCTTCTTGGCTGTTTTCCATAAAAGCTATATAAGCGGTTGCTTCCCCTGCCTGATGTGCGTCATTCCACCAAGCGCTGAAAGGTGGGTATGCCAACACTGCCGCCCCTAACAAAAATACGATTAGCAATAGAATATACAGCTTTATAGAAATTGGTTTTTGCATACTGCCTCCTATCAAAGAAGAAGAGAGCGAAATGATTCGCCCTCTTTTACTTTATATTTTACGCTTAGAAAAGATTACTAAATTACTTAACTTCTTTTCCTCTTAGCCTTTTTCTCAATAATAATAATAGCCGTTACAGCAACAATCATAACGCCTAAACCGGCAATTACAAATACATAAGTACCAATACCGCCTGTTTGAGGAAGCACAGTAGTAATCGGTGCATTTGTAATCGTCAGGTCTCTAATATTGTTGTCATCTGGATCATTATCTAATTTACCGTCATTATTAACATCTGTAAGTGAAACCGGAAAATTTGTTCCAGGCAGTTGATAACCTGGGTTTGTTTTGGTTTCTTTTAACTCATATTCGCCCAAATCCAAACCGTCTACTCTTATTTTACCATTTGCATCGGTTGTAAGAGTTGTAACCGTACCATTAGGATCATAAATATACGTACCGTTAGGTTGCTGAGTGAAGGTCAAAGGATTGCCTTGGTTGTCATAAACCTCAAATTCTACATTACTAAGCTTTTTAGTAGGGTCAGTAGCATCTGTTACTGTTGTTTCAAAGCCGTAAGTGTAAACGGTTGTAGTATTTGTCGGGGTCGTAGGAGTCGTTCCAGTCGTTGTATTTCCATACGGGTCATTGCTAAAAACTAATTGTGCACTATTTGTAGAAGCGCTATTGTCAACAAAAACCGCATCCATATTAACAGTTGCACTATAAGTCACTTCAAGCTGTTGATATGCCTTAATATTATTGTATACAAAATCAATCTCAATAGAAGTTTTTCCATCCGCAATCTGATTAGAAGTTACAGTGTAATCTCTATTAACAGTTAGTTGTGTACCATTGGCTGTGACTACAACATCGTTTTTAAAACTAAGACCGGCGCTCATGGTATCCTGAATTTGAAAAGTTTTATTGGTTGCATCTTCTGGATAGGTAGGAACTGTCGCTGTCACTGTATAAGGAACAGTATCTCCAATTGCAACTGATTTTTTTGTAGTTGTCTTTGTTATAGATGGTGTATCTGACTTTACATTAATGGTAACATCCTTGTTATATACATATTTGCCATTTTCAACTGTTACCGGATAAGAAGCGGTCATAACCTGGAAAACCTTTGCAGTAGTTGCAGCGCCGGTCAGCACATATTGACCAACAGGAACACTGCTATTGGTGTCATTACCAGTTAGGGTAAAGCTAGAAGCAACATTATTTGCTTTTACATATGCGGCAAATTTACCGAGCACACTTTTAACAGTAGCCTCATCAGTTAAAGCTTGATACTGAGCAAATGTAGTAACATTGGCTATATTAGCTCCTGCTAAAAAAGCTGTAAAAGCAGCGCTTGGTGTATAGGTTAACTCATTTGTAGTTTGGTTATACTCTACTTTCATAACCTCATAGGCTGTAAAAGTATCCGTTGCTTCAGCTCCAGCGACAGTTAAAGTACCCAGTGCGCCTGGTGTCAAGTCGGTTTTTGTTGCGCTCGTTTCGCCGTTACCTGTAACAGCCGCAAAAACCGAAATATTCAAAGTAGCCACTAACATAATTGCCATAAATAGCATGATGATAATTTTTGATTTTTTCATAATTTTTTTGTTTCTCCTTTAATAATTTTATTTTATAAATATATAAATCGTCAATTCTTTTGACGTTTTTTGCGATGAGAATAAATTTCTAACGTAATAACAGCACCTATCATTGGTACAATACCTAAAATAATGTAAGGTATTACCCCACCAAATCCAGTAACGGGTAAATCCATAATAATCGCATTATCCGTAACTTCTACCGTGAAAACTCCATCGGAAGGAGTCACAGGTTGACCAGATACAGTAATACTACAGTCAGGATTAATGACAATCGGGACAGGCTCGGCAAGGATTGAATAACCGCTTGGAGTTGCAACCTCTTTTAGCCAATACTTTCCGGAGTCTCCATATAATTCCTGATTAAAAATATCTACATTTACCCTAAACAAATCAAGAATACCATTTTCATCCGTTTTCAACTGTTCATCTGTTGCATTTTCAAGGTTAGTTGTAAATCCGGCATCGACAAAAGCAGTAGCAGGTATGGTACATTTTTCGTCACGATAAAGTTGAAAACCTGCACCCTGCAGTGGGTTACCGTCAGGATCCTTTTTTAAAATACGCATGGTATATATAGGAGTAAAGTACCATATACCATAAAGCTTAATATCACCCTGTCGATTTGTGGGTGTAATCTCCGTTATGGTACTACCAACATCAGCATACGTAGACCATGCTAGAAAATACCATTCCCCTGGTATACCTATATTGTTTACTTTTTCTTGAGTAGATAAAAGATAAGGTAATAAGGATACATGTTCACCAGTTGGAACGCCTACGATTGGATCTAAAGTAACGTTTGGGTCGGCAGTCGTTGATTGCTGTGGCATTCCATTCCCATTTTCATCTTCTAAAACTTCAAAAGTTAGCGTGTGTATAGCAGCAAATGGTGTCACATCCCCTGCCATTTGTGGCTCCATGAAGGGTTGTGTAGAGGTAGCAGGGGCAGTATTTGGTACAAAGTTAGCTGTATATATATCTGCTTCATAAAAACCACTGATCATAGGAAGTGTCAGTGTTTCTTCTTCGCTTACAATATCGCCTGCTGCATTAGTCCAATTTACAAAACGATACCCTGTAACAGGCTCTGCCGTAGCTCCAATAGCTCTGTATCCCGGTGTGATAGTCTCGCTAGAGACAGATACCGTTCCCATTGCGGGGTCAGAGCTCTGATAACTAATCTCTACATCCTCACCTGGTATCCACTGTGCATAAAGTGTTTCATGATTATTCTTATGGTCCAAATTCAAATCCATATCGTATAGTTTGTGGGGAAGATTCTCAACCAATCCACGATCTTCAAACGCCATGCCAGTGCCATCCGGTTTTGTATTCCAACCTGCAAACACCATGCCGGGAGGTCCCAAATATCCATTTTCAGTCAATGATTCCTCCGTAAAAAACAAAATGGTTTGCGTTGGCATTTCACCTCTATCGTTTATGTCGATACCAGAATCATCATATTCCGGTGAGGTTGGATCATAATTCATATCATAGCTGATCTGATAAGTATCTTGTTCGAAAACAGCAGTGTAGACTGCAGTTTTATAACCACTTTCACCTTTTGGCGGTATAAATGTTGGGTCTCCTCCTCTGATCATGTTACCGTTTTCATCCTGCCAGCCACTCAATTTATAACCCCAATTTGTAGAAACTACAGAGCCTTGCGCCACGCCGGTAATGGCACGAAGGGTTTCTTGTTCATAACCCTTATCAATAGAACCTTTACGCTCATCTTGACTCAAATATTTAATGGTAATTGGTAAATTATCTAACCATTTGGCATAGAATATCTTGTTACCTGTATCATTGCTGGTAATCGAAATTTTTTTTGGTGTTGTAAAGTTCGAATCCTCATACCAACCTTCAAATACTTTATCCTCAGAAATAGCATATATATTATTTAATGCTGGTAAAGTAACATTTGTTCCTGAAACATACGATTTAGGAGGAAGATAATCATCAGCCCAACAATTAAAGTCTTGGTCTCCATCCTTAAACTGAATATTTCCTTTTTCACCTATAACGATTACATCATTTTGATCTTCAAATAAATATAAATCTGAGTTCATACCATTACCAATCTCATGTCGACGTAGAGAATTGGTTGCCGCATCTTGTGTTTTTTTAATGTCATCAACAGAAGCACTAATTGTAAACAATGGAATGCTTGACATTAACATAATTACGGCTAATAAGATTGTTAATAACAGTCTTATTTTCTTTTTCACATAGAATCATTCCTTTCATTATTAAAATATTCAAATACACTGGTTATGGATACACACCACAGATTTAATTAATAAAGCTATTTATACAAACCAATTTTCTGAACCGACCTTTTCATCTTTTTATAGCCTTTATAATACAATATAGTAAAAAAAGATTATATTGCTTATAAATAATAAGCAAAAAAGTCCGTAGTTGATTTTCCATTCTATCTACCAGCACCTAAATAAGCACAACTTTTTAATAAAACCAGGGTATTTGTGTGTATCTAATATATTATCACAAAGTTAAATATATTATCTTTGTTTAAATTTAAAATTTGATACTTCATCTTAAAACTGGCAAGAACTTGGTTTTGGAAAAATCTGCAGTATTATTATTATCATACTTTTACGACAAAAAATCAAGTTCTTTGGTAAAAATATGGAAAAGTATACATGATAGTATATTATAAATTCAATATGTATTGTTATTTGTTATAAATTACAATACATATTGAATAGCAAAATACAGCATATTCATACTTTTGTTAAAAAATTTCAAAAGATAAATTTAATCATTAAAATACATTTAATGAATTTGTTAACTATCTATGGTGATTGATTTCTAAATCAACTAAATACATAATTAATACAAACAACATCTCAAATTAATTATCAAAATTTATTAAAATCTGTTTTAGAAAAAATTTATCGCACATATAAAGGTAAATAAATATGGCTATTTACTAAAACTGGTTGATAAAATAATAACACGATATAAACATCAAATTTAGATCATTTCAGTTGTGATTTAAATATAACAATAAAGGATAATTTTATATCAATAATCAGCATTTACGATACAATTATAGAAAAACGACTTGTATGATATACCAGTGCAAAGCGAAAAATTTATTTGTGATGCATCATGTTGAACAACCCCCTGTACATATCATGATAAAAGATAAGGAGGCTTGGTAAAGTGTGGAGGTAATTATGCACTATCCTAAGACGGAACAGGGCTGGCTTGAACTTCAAAAAAGAATCGCTTCTGTTCATGCCGAGGCAGTAGAGCAGTATCTCACCAAACTACCATGCCTCAAGGAGGAAAAGTTAGCATTGTTGAAAGCCGTTCAGAAAGATTTAAAAAACGGCAAGTAGGTACATAAAATTAGACGGTCACACTGGTTAGGCTTGACCGTCTTGTTTCATAATTAAGATTTAGTGATTGCACTTTTTTGAATTAAATAATTTTTACCTTTTTCTGTTAATTTTATAAACTCTGCTGTTCCTCCTGATGCGGTTCTTGCTTCATACGCTTTAATCAATCCGAGTGCATGATATTGAACTTTTATTGTTTGAAAAAGATTATTATTTATATGAAAATAATGTTCCACATAATCTTTTAATGCACTTTCTAATGTTTCTTTTGCTTTTTGATAATTTGAAGTTTGAATTAGATAGGGTGCCCATAAAAGAAACATTTTATCCCAGGATATTTCTTTAGAAATGAAGCGATTTACATAATGTGGACTGCCCGGTCTTCCAAGATTCTCTTGATATTCTCCCTCAATTTTTATAAATTGTCCTTCAAATGCTAAATTAGATTCAAAGTTCTGTTCCAAATTGTCTAATTCAAGTTTCAACCGATTTTTTTCCTCTTTTAAGGTTGAAATGGCTTTGTTCATATCATTTAGTTGATTTAATAAATCGGTATTCAATTCAGTATCATTACTACGAACCCAGCCAACAAATTCATATTCCTCCATGAAGTCCTTTAATGTGGTATGAACCGCCAACATAATATCCTTACAATCACTTACTTCGCGTACAATCTTAGACATAACCAAATCTTTAAAATCGATATATTGGGAGACATTTGCGTTTTCAACAGTACATTCTTCTCCTAAAAGTTCAGATTTTTTCTTTATAAAATCGTTTCTTAATACGACTGAAAAAATAGGCAATCCTTTTCCGATAGCATACTCGTATTCGAGCTGAGTATAACTTTTCCCTGTCTTTTCTTCTATACTTCCATAACGTCCGCCAAGAATGAGCATATACACATCAGAGTTATCTATCCATTTATAGATAGTTTCTAACTGTGATGTGTTTCCTGCTTTAAAGAGTTCCATACCTGCCGGTATATGTCCAGCATCTAAGACAGCTTGAACAGCCGCTTGACGTTCTTCAATTAAGTCTGTATATGTAGATGAAATGAAAACCTGCAATTTCTTATTCAACTTCCAGCCCCCTTAGTAACAGCTTTTTTATTATTATACCTTAATATGAAAGTTTTTAAAAGACTTTTTCCCACGTCCCCTTTGTCACCCTCACTTTTCCGCTTTCCCAGCGTTTCACTACTCCGGCACTCACGCCATACAGCTTTCCGAATTGGTACTGCGTCAAGCCCATACTTTTGCGAATCTTCCGTATCTGCCAGCCCTGACCGTCATAGAGGAATCGGTTGTACTCGTCCAGCAGGTCAGTAATATCGACTTCCAGCAATTCCGCAATGCGGTTGAGCTTGTCTATCGGATAATAGTCATGTTCCGGGTTCTCATAATGAATATAAATGCTCTCGTTCATCCCTGCGTATTCAGCGATTTCCCGCTGGAGCAGGGATTTTTTATATCGGTAATACCGCAGCTTGTCCGCCGTTGTCGTGAGCATTGCCGGATTGGGATACTGGATATTGAACTTTTCGGCGTCGGTGAGCTTCTTTGGACGCAAAAACTGAAAGCTGTGGATTGCAAGGGGACTGTAAATTGTCCGTCCGTTTCTTTGCTTACTTAAAACATACAGACTGTCGCTGATTTTTAAGAACAACCGCCATTTTGGAGTGTTCCGGGAAAAAGGGGCTTCTTTTTCCTGCTCCAAACTCAAAAGAGCCGTTAAGAGTGGATTGGTTTTTCAATACATCGTGCAGCATAGCTAGATAAGCGAATACCCTTGCTTGCATCAAAGGAATCAACCGCTTTAATCAATCCGATAGTGCCAATCGAAATTAAATCGTCTTGATCTCCGGAATTAGCATAGTATTTCTTGATAATATGCGCAACCAAACGTAGGTTGTGTTCAATTAAAGTATTTCTAGCTATTTGGTCACCTAAATTTAGGCGTTCCAGACATTCTTTTTCCTCCTTGGCACTCAATGGCTTTGGAAATGAACCTGATCCGGTCACATGCAAAACAAAAAACATTAAATTCGATATAAAGTTAAACAGAAACCCGCCAATCATATAGAACACGCTCCCCATTATCAGTTTATATATTTTATTCAATATAATGCCTGTTCGTTGCATGTACCAATCATATTATAAAATGACATTGAAATGACATTGAAAGATTTAAGAAAACCATTATGTATAGTACCGATTTGTAATTCTCTACATTACAAATCGGTATATCAACTATTAATTACTTGCGCTTGCTGCGTACTTTTGCTTTACCTGTTGAATTTTTTGTTGTTCTGCCTGCTCAGTAGGATACCAACCTTTTTCTGCCATTTTTTTATACAAGTCATCTTGCATGGTTAAAGAATCCTTTAAGGCTTTGTCAAATACACAATAAATATTTGCTGTAGAGGATTCAAGTGCGCCATGCATGTATAGATCGCATGCACCTTTTGTTGTGAGCAGCATATTTTGCATAAGACATTTATCATCCATAGATTTTCTCCTCCTTTTATTTTATACCAATTGAATAAATTGATTAAATAACTGCTGATGTTTATCTGCCAACTGCTGTGCATATTGTTTTAGCTGTGGATCCTGCAAATTCTGGGCAGCTTCCTGACATTGTGTTTTTAAAAATTGTTCATGACCCAGAGCATCTTCAATATAATTGAGTTCTTTTGGACTCATTCCAATCACCTCCGATATTATTATTGGAATATATGGATTTTTTATGCAAAATACTTGTGCAAAATACCGGAAATCTAAAAAACATCTGCTGTGTCATGTTTTACTACGGTTGCTTTGTATGAATTATGTAGATATTGGATATATACTAAAAAAGCAGACAGAATAAGAAAAAAGATAGAACAAAGTACACAAATAAAAAACAGAAATAAAGTATAGGAAATTATCAAAATATGATCGAGATTCTAAATAAAGCCTGGTAAATTTATATTACAGCAGTAAAACACAAACTGCATTATGTAAAGAATACGGAGTATTTGATTTAGCTTTAGCCAAGTGGATCAAGCTTTCTTCTGAAGTGCAGTCTCTAAGAAAAAGTTTGACACAAATAAATCTGTTTTGTTCTTAGTCGTGATTATGGCATTTCCATCAATGTCGGCAGAGTGTACCAGCTGATGAAAACAATGCAATTACCTAAAATGTCCACTGTAAAACCTAAATTGATCTCTATGAAACCACAAGAGAATCTGCCATGCTCTAATCTTTTAAACCAACAATTTAACCCTGAAAAAC
>CAJTNL010000020.1 GCA_910577755.1 uncultured Eubacteriales bacterium
AAGGAGCTGCGCACTAATTATTTAGTGCGACAGCCCCTTTTCTATAATTTTTTGCACAATCATTTTTTATCTCTTAACTATTAAAAATAGTTTAAAATAGTTTAATTTTATCTATTTGATAAATTTTCTGAAAATGATTCAACTTACCCACAGCTTTAACACTTATTAAGATGTCAACAATACTCTGGTTGGATCAATCCAAACGCCATTCTTTTTAATCTGAATATGAATATGCGGATTTTCCTTTTCTTCTAACGGCACCGTTCCTACTGTTCCTAAAATCTGACCATCTTCTATAACTGCACCTACCTCTAATATGCTTTTTTCTGCAAGTCCGCAATAACGTACTTCCATATCTCCGTGCTGGATAATTAGTACATTGCCCCACATCACATCTTCATAAGACTCTATTACAGTACCAACACCGATGCTCATCACATTTTGTCCCGCCTGGGCAGCAATATCAAGCCCGTCATGGGTTCTCCAGTCGTCCATAGTCATATTATACACCGGATCGCCATTGCTAAAACCGTTCATAATCTCCTGTCCGGCTACAGGATAATGGTAAAATTCCGGCACTGTACTTTCTACCGGCGGCTCGGTTTCTGTCTCACTAGAAACAGCAGCCACCTCCGAAACGGTTTCAGAGGAAACGATACTTTCTGTTGCATACGAACTGCTTTCAGATGCAACATTTTCTCTTGGTATACCGCTCACTATTTGATTAACTTCTGCCGTAGAACGTGACGGCGCAACCGATGAAGTGGTATTTTGCGTAACGTCTGTAACCTTAACTACCGTATCATATGTTGCCCATGCACCGACCCCCAGCGCTACCAAACACAAAGCCAGAGCAAAATACACGCCTACATTTTTCGATTTTCTTGGCTCTGTAATTCCCTCATCCTTTACAGCGCTGGCATCTTGTTTAAAATCCTCATCATGTTCGTCTCCGTTCAGATCATCTTCAGTCAATTTGTTTTTGGGCGAATTTTCTGTTCCTTCCTCATATAACTCTTCTGTAAAATTCTGCTCCTGATTCGATTGATTTTTATCATGCAAATCCATTTTAGCACCTCCTGAAAGTATATTGCCCCTCCTTCCTTGAGAATATGCCAAAATTGGTTTTATTTTTAATTTATATTTTACATAACAATATGCTACAAACTAAATATTACATGTCGCCATGTTTATCCATAAATATTTAAAAAAATATACGATAAAATAAAACATCAACAAAAAAAAATGATTTTGGGGTCATTATTTGAATAGACCTGAGAAATCTGCAAAGAATGTTGCATCATATACAGGATTTTTGTATAATAAATGCCATAATTGGCACGATAAATCTTTGGTATATAAGGAGAAATTAAAAATGGGAAAAGCCTTAATGATTGGCGCCGGGGGCGTTGCAAGTGTAGTAGCGCACAAATGTTGCCAAAACTCTGATGTATTTCATGAGCTTTGCATAGCAAGCCGCACATTATCTAAATGTAACAAATTGAAAGAAAAGCTCAACAACGGCAAAACTAAGGTAACCACAGCGCAGTTAGATGCTGACAATACCAGCCAAATTATTGCGTTAATTGAAAAATTCAAACCGGACATTGTAATTAACGTTGCATTACCTTACCAGGATTTAACCATTATGGACGCTTGCTTAGCAACCAAAACACATTATCTTGACACGGCAAACTATGAACCGCTCGATACGGCAAAATTTGAGTATAAATGGCAATGGACCTATAAAAAACAGTTTGAAGAAGCAGGAATTACAGCTATTTTGGGCAGCGGATTTGATCCGGGCGTAACCGGCGTATTTTCTGCATATGCACAAAAGCACTACTTTGATGAAATTCATACAATTGATATTGTAGACGCCAATGCCGGCGAACACGGTTATCCGTTTGCAACCAATTTTAATCCAGAAATTAATATACGGGAAGTAACCGCAAACGGCAGCTACTTTGAAAACGGTCAATTTATAGAAACAGCACCTATGTCTATCAAACGCGTTTACAATTTGCCTCAAATAGGACCAAAAGATATTTATCTGTTGCACCATGAAGAAATGGAATCTTTAGCAATCAATATTCGGGGAATTAAACGAATACGGTTTTGGATGACTTTCTCTGAAAATTACCTGACGCATTTAAAAGTACTGGAAAACGTGGGCATGACCTCTATTGAACCAATTTCATTTGAAGGTAAACAAATCGTTCCGCTGCAATTTTTAAAAGCAATTCTTCCAGATCCTGCATCGCTTGGTGCCAGAACCAAAGGAAAAACCAACATTGGCTGTATTTTTACAGGTCTAAAAGACGGACAAAAGAAAAAATATTATGTCTATAATGTTTGTGACCATCAGGCATGTTATGCAGAGGTTGGCTCGCAGGCAATTTCATATACAACAGGCGTTCCAGCAATGATTGGCGCAATGATGGTATTAACAGGTAAATGGAAAAAGCCGGGTGTATATAATGTAGAAGAATTTGACCCAGATCCGTTTATGGACGCTTTAAATCAATTTGGCTTACCATGGACAGAAGATTTTAACCCTGTTCTAATTGATTAACGAAATGTTCATTTTCTCCATAATTTCCGCAAAAACCGCATGAAACTTTTTCGTGATAAAAACAGGAGTTTTTATATCAAATCTTTCTTGTTCATAGCGTTCCCTGCGAAATCAATATCCATTCAAATTGGTTCCGCCTTATTTAATTGCTGTTAATATAAAAAAATTTTGCCCGTTGCCGCAAGCTCGCAAAAGACAAACCTTTGGATTGCACAATTTCTTATAAACATTTGAGTAAAACTTTTAGGAGTAGCATTATGGATATTGATATAACAAAGCTGTCAACTCCCGCATATTTGGTAGACCAACGCTTGCTGATAAAAAACTTAGAATTACTATATACAATTAAACAACGTACGGGCTGCAAAATTTTACTGGCGCAAAAGGCTTTCTCAATGTATGCCTTGTACCCGCTCATTGCTGATTATTTAGACGGCGTTACCTCAAGCGGCGTATTGGAAGCCCGGCTTGGCTATGAAGAAATGGGCAAAGAGGTGCATACCTACGCCCCTGCCTTTACTAATGACGAAATTGACGATGTAATACAATACTCCGACCACATTGTTTTTAATTCCTTCCACCAATGGACAAAATTTAAAAATAAAATAAAAAACTGCGGCAAACAAATTGCATGTGGTTTGCGCCTAAACCCAAAATATTCCGAAATTCAAACCGATATTTATAATCCCTGTTTTACAGGTTCCCGATTGGGTATTACGCCCGAACACTTTCAACCAGAGGAGTTAGATGGTATTAGCGGATTGCATTTTCACACCATGTGCGAACAAAATGCAGACACCCTACAGCGTACCTTAAAGGTGGTAAACCAAACCTTTGGGGAGTACATTCGGCAAATGGAATGGCTGAATTTTGGCGGCGGCCATCATATTACCAGACCCGATTATGATATTGAAACCCTAATTCGCTGTATTCAATCCGCACAGGATACATACGGCGTACAAGTGTATTTAGAACCTGGCGAGGCGGTTGCTTTAAATACAGGATATTTAATTACAACGGTGCTAGATATCTTGGAAAATGAGGTTCAAATTGCCATATTAGACACCTCGGCTACCTGTCATATGCCGGATGTTTTAGAAATGCCGTACCGCCCCAACATCATTGGAGCAGAACTGCCAAATAAAAAAGCATACACCTACCGTTTGGGCTGTCCCACTTGCCTTGCAGGAGATGTGATAGGAGATTACTCTTTTGACGCTCCTCTCAAAGAAGGCGATAAACTGATATTTTGCGATATGGCGCATTATACCATGGTAAAAAACAATACCTTTAACGGCATAAATCTGCCGACAATCGCATTGTATTCCGAGGACAAAGGACTGCAAATCATAAAACAATTTGGCTATGATGATTTTAAAAGCAGATTATCATAAATCTAAATTTTGCAGCATAACTCAGTGTTTCGGTATGCTGCAAAATCCCCTGGTCCAAATGGATTCGAATGTATACGTGTATAACATAAAACCTACATGTTTTTTAACAAAAAAATCAAATAACTGAACACCTTTGCTTTGAAATAAAAAATAAAGGTGTTTTTCATACAAAATTTTTTATCATCATAGATAGCTTTTTTGCAAACTGATAAGTTTGTCTTGCTCCGCCGTAACGACGCCGAATATAAGCTATCATAAAATCACGGTTTTGCACCATCCAGCGGTTGCGTTTTTGAAGAGCAGTTTTATAACAAGATTTCTCCAAAGTAGGAAAATTAACCCCGTCATAGCCCTGCTGCTTGCTGCATATAGTACTTAGATCGAAACAAGAACCTTGTTAAATAAGGAATCACCAAATAAAGCCTAACGTGCGGATATATTTGTTTTAATTCTCTGCCAACCTCCTAGCACAAGCGGTCAAAACCGCCTATTCCGCCTGAATAAAAGGTATCTACCCGATGGAAAACGATAAACTGTTCCATGTACTCATAACTTTTTTCGAATTGCATCCCTGTTATATACTTCTCTGTGACCGGAAAAACAACAACTTTTTTCATAAATATTCTCCCTTTTATGGGATATATCGTATATTATAGCGTACATTTTTCAAATTTACGATATATCCCACACGATTTATCCCATGTTTTTCTACAATTATTTGGATAAATCGAAAGGAGATAGCCATATGAACACAAAAGAAGCAGTGGTAACACGTCTCATACAACCTTGCGATGAAAGAAATACAAATATTAACGCATTAGCTAATATTTCCGGTATTCCTCCATCAACCATTTATAGTGTAGTAGGTACAAAAAGTAATAATCCCGGTGTAGTTTCAATTAAAAAGATTTGTGATGGACTTGAAATATCAATCAGAGAATTTTTTAATTCTGAATTATTTGATAATTTAGAGCAGGAAATAAAGTAGTTTATAGTGGTTTATATGGGTGTAAAAAATGCAGTTGTTAAAAGATTTCAAAGCATTTGTAAAAAACGTGTAATAACACCAAATATGTTTGCTGTTCAATCAGATGTAACACCATCTAGCGTATATAGTATGCTAGATAAAAATAGACGTAATATATCAATTATATTGATGAAAAAACTTTGCGATGGACTTGACATAACACTGGCAGAATTCTTCACATCAAAAAAATTTTCAGAATTGGAGCAGGAAATTAAATAACAGGTTGCACCTAGAAGATTTTAGCTATAATTGCAAAAATATTTACCATTATGGCTATATTTTATAAAATAAGTTTTAAATATTGTAAAAATGTAGTATAATTAAAATATATTAATAAAGAAATTGAGGGTAATAAAATGAAAAAATTTAATCGTATGACAGAAAAACAAATGAGCAAAACAAACGGCGGACTTTTACCGCTCATAATTGCTGCGATCGTTTTGAACGCAACAGCGCCGAGAGAAACAAAAAACAAATAAGCACATCAATAAAAGAACAGAGTCT
This sequence comes from uncultured Eubacteriales bacterium, assembly GCA_910577755.1. Lineage (GTDB taxonomy): Bacteria > Bacillota > Clostridia > Oscillospirales > Acutalibacteraceae > UMGS1071. The sequence goes on from CAJTNL010000020.1 coordinate 5,501, forward strand.
TGCGACAGATGATTGCGCAAGACTCTGTTCTTTTGTTACTTTAACCTACTGGAAGTAGGTTGATACTGTCTCGCCCTACAAAGTTTTGCCTCCTCTTCGCTTAATAGGTTCTCTTCGGAGACAATGTCCACTGAACATTGTCTCCGACTCTCCTAATTTTTACAAAGCATAAAATGTTTCGCTCGCTGCGACGAGCGCCCAAAAGCCCTGCCGTTGGAATCCGCAATTTTTTGTAAAAAATTGAGTAAAACTTTTATGTTGTGAATACGAAACAAATTTTTGTATTTTGGTTCTCAATAAATTATCACCGCACTTACAAAATAACCGTGTCCGCAAGCTTCAGTTTAGGGGTTGACAATCTATTTTTACAGACTTATAATAAAAGAAAAATAACAATCAAATAAAAGAACTGGGGAGTCAATGAAATTGGCTGAGAGTGAGGTGGTGTCCTCTTACTCATGGAACCTGTGCGGTTCATACCGGCGTAGGGAGTTTCTTTGCTAATCGAATTTCCGGTTCTATTTTTACAAATATATACCGAAACTCAAAAGCCGAACTCTTTACGGGGTTCGGCTTTTATTCATTTTGCAGGAGGTCTGTTATGAAGTTAAACGGAATTAATTATTCACTAGAGCAGCCAATCCTATTGCAGGACTTGCTCATTGAACATGACTTTCAAATACAACGCATTGCCGTAGAATTAAACGGTAACATCATTCCAAAAGCAGCATACGGTGAGGTCACTGTAACCGATAGCGACAACCTTGAAGTAGTAAGCTTTGTAGGAGGTGGCTAACATGCACCTCACCGTAAACGGAAAACCATACCAAACAACCGCTTCTACTCTATGGCAGTTAAAAGCAGAACTAACGATTCCTGCTGACGTTACCATATTAAATGGTTTTCAAACAGCCGATGATCTGCCTTTGCATGAAGGAGATCTGGTAACACTCATACAAAAGGGGGTTATGCCCGATAAGCAGGAGCTGGAAAGCATGATGTGCGCCCGTCATACGCCGCAGGTTCATCAAAAGGTTAAGGCGGCACAGGTTGCCATAGCAGGCTTAGGAGGACTCGGCTCTAACATTGCAATACTATTAGCACGAACAGGTGTAGGTAAACTATTTTTAGTTGATTTTGATACTGTAGAACCAAGTAACTTAAATCGGCAAAACTATTATATTGAGCATTTAGGGCTTCCAAAAACACAGGCGCTCAAACAGCAAATTCAGCAAATTAATCCTTTCATAAAAGTACAAACAAAACAGACCTGTGTAACAGAACATAACGCATACGAACTGTTTGCAGAATATCCCATTGTTTGCGAAGCTTTCGACAACCCACAATCAAAGGCGATATTGGTTAACACTATACTGGAACAAAGCCCCTATACCAAACTAGTCTGTGGTTCCGGCATGGCCGGTTATGAATCTTCCAACACTATACAAACTGTGCGAAATTTTAGCAATTTATATGTATGCGGTGACAGCATATCTGCCGCCGCAATCGGCAACGGTTTGATGGCCCCCCGGGTTACAATATGCGCCGCCCATCAAGCCAACATGATTCTACGTTTAATTTTAGGCATTGAGGAGGTATAACCTATGAAAGACACGCTAACAATCGGTGGTCACGAGTTTCAATCACGCTTTATTTTAGGGTCGGGAAAATATTCCCTGGAAAATATGCCTGGCGTCATTGAAAACAGCGGCGCCGAGATCATTACGCTTGCCTTACGCCGCGCCAATGCCGGCGGTCAAAGCAATATATTAGACTATTTACCTAAAAATATTACACTGCTACCTAACACCTCCGGCGCACGCAATGCCCAGGAGGCTATTAGAATTGCACGGTTATCACGTGAGCTGGGCTGCGGTGACTTTATAAAAATTGAAGTAATTCATGACAGCAAATACTTAATGCCTGACAATTACGAAACAGTAAAAGCAACCGAAACCTTATCAAAAGAAGGCTTTATCGTCATGCCTTATATTAGTCCCGACCTAATTACAGCACGAGCTTTGGTCCATGCCGGCGCTGCGGCAGTTATGCCTTTAGCTGCTCCTATTGGCAGTAATAAGGGACTTGTTTCCCGCGAGTTTATTAAAATGATAGTAGAAGAAATTGAGTTGCCTGTTATAGTAGATGCAGGCATTGGCTCACCGTCCCAAGCCTGTCAGGCTATGGAGCTTGGGGTAGACGCCGTTATGGTAAATACCGCCGTAGCAACTGCAAATGACATAGCGGCAATGGCAACCGCCTTTAAACTTGCCATTAGAGCAGGACGTACGGCATATCTTGCCGGTTTAGGACGCATATTGAACTTTACGGGAGAGGCTTCCTCCCCGCTAACAGGTTTTTTAGCGGACTAATGCAGTAATCAAGTTTGCCCTTATACAAAAAACAAAAAATACTCTATTGGAGTATGCAGGCTTTGTCAACATAAAACAAAACGCAATGTGCTGCTAAGGTATCATGCTTATTTTTATTTACAGGAAAAGACTTTTTCTTTTTTACAATCTTTTCACAAACTAATACCATAAAATTATGATCGGGGCAGTAACCTATTGCACATACGCAAAGTCTAAGAAAGACACTCTATTCTAACAGTTTACACAAGAACATGTATAGCAAACCGAACCCACTGTTAACTGTACAATAGGTGGTCCATATTATAATAGAAAGGAAACGGAATCTTTGAGTAACCTAACCATAATAGATGGAATTGAAAAAGAAGAACTGGAATACATGGAACGCATCGACAGCGATATTATGGAGCGCACGCTCTCGCATTATCACCGATTCAACTTTTCAGCATTTACGGAAACGGACGTACAAACAGCGTTACAAAAAGAACAGCTTACCCCAAAAGACTTTGCAGCGCTTCTCTCCCCTGCAGCACAGCCAATGCTGGAGAAAATGGCCGTAAAAGCAAAAAAGCTGACCATCGCACAGTTTGGTAATAACATAAGTTTATATACCCCTTTGTATATTGCAAACTATTGTATCAATGAATGTACATATTGTGGTTTTAGCTGTACCAATAAAATTCACCGGGGAAAGCTTACCATACAGCAAATTGAAACAGAATTTAGAGCCATAGCGCAAACAGGCCTCGAAGAAATTTTAATTCTCACTGGAGAATCTCGGAAGCAGTCCAGTCTTGACTTTATTGCAGATGCAGTCGAATTAGCAAAAACTTATTTCACCACTATAGGCATTGAAATTTATCCGCTAAATACAGACGAATACGCTTATCTGCATCAGAAAGGCGTCGACTTTGTCAGCGTATATCAGGAAACCTATGACCCTGTAAAATATAAATCGGTCCATCTACGCGGTCCAAAGCGGGATTTCTCTTACCGTTTTCACGCACAGGAACGTGCTGTTTTAGGCGGAATGCGTGGCGTTAGCGTTGGCGCATTATTAGGACTGCATCAATTTCGCAACGATGCGCTCGCAGCAGGACTGCACGCAAAATATTTACAACAAAAATATCCCCATACCGAAATCAGCTTTTCAGTACCAAGACTACGCCCATATATCAATAACAGTGCAAACAATTCAAACGATGTACATGAAACACAGCTTTTGCAAATTATGCTGGCATATCGAATCTTTATGCCGTTTGCGGGCATCAATATTTCCACTCGTGAACGAGCGGGTTTTCGAGATAATGTGGTAGGCTTATGCGCCACTAAAATATCTGCAGGCGTTAAAACCAGCGTTGGCGGTCATGATCTGGAGGAACAAGGCGACGCACAATTTGAAATTTCCGACCCACGCAGTGTAGATGAAATTCGCACCATGCTCAAAGTCCGTGGTATGCAAGAAGTATTCACCGACTATATTCGTTTATAGAGGTAACAACATGGTGATTTGTGTTACAAACAGCGCGTTATGTAAAGAAGATTTTCTCACACGTATTACATCCATCTGCAAAGCGGGCCCAAAGTTTGTCATTCTGCGTGAAAAAGCTTTAAACAAATCCGATTATTATAATTTAGCTAAACAATGTCTGGATATTTGCAACTCTCACGGTGTAAAGCTTGTTCTTCATACACATATAGATACGGCGCTGGCATTAGAAGTCACGGCCATCCATTTACCATTATCTATTTTCAGACTGCACCCTCAAAGCTTAAAAAATTTTACAACGGTTGGAACCTCCGTTCACTCTGTAAAGGAAGCGATATTGGCTGAACAATTGGGAGCTACCTATTTAATTGCAGGGCATATCTTTCCCACACAATGTAAAGCAGGAATGACTCCACGGGGAATTCCATTTTTAAAAGACATTTTAGAAATTTCCCATATACCCGTGTATCCCATTGGAGGCATTCATACAGACAATGTACAAACAATCGTTGAGACGGGCGCTCAGGATTTTTGCATTATGTCAGAACTTATGACTTGTAAGCAGGCGGAAAAACAAATCAAAATCTATAATCAAATAAAACGTGCAAATATACAAACAAAAAAGATATAAAACCGCAACAGCGCTTACATAAAAGGCACTTTATAATAATTAAGATGGCGTTCTCGGAAATTCAAACGAATATCGAGAACGCCATCTTTGTTGCTTAAAAAGTCTTTAAAATCCTATAAGACTTTTTTCGTAGATAGTAAAATGTAAATCGAAAACCAATACGTTTGTCATTATAGCGTACAATTTTTCTCTTTTCTTAACAGGGAAGTTGCTTGCACCGGCTCAACTGCTTATTTGTTAAAAAATCGTTTCATTTCAATTGAAGCATTCTCTACAGAGTCGGAACCATGAATGACATTAGCCCCGGTACTGGAAGCAAAATCTCCACGAATAGTACCGGCAGCAGCCTCTTCAAATTTTGTTGCGCCCATAATAATTCTCATACCCTGCACAGCATTTTCACCCTCTACAATCATACCAAATACAGGGCCTGACATCATATATTCCACAATTTCAGGAAAAAAAGGCTTGTCCGCAATATGCGCATAATGCTCTCTTAAAATATTCTCATCCAAACACATCATTTTTGCATCAATTAATCTATATCCTTTTCTCTCAATTCTAGAAATAATTTCTCCTATCAACCCTCTTTGTACTGCATCCGGCTTTAACATAATATAGGTTTGCTCAATCATGATCCTTAATCTCCTTTGATTTATTATATATGGTTTTATTATAACAAAAAGCTTCGTTAATAACTATACATAATTTTAAAAATTAAATTACATTGCGGTTACATGTATATAATCCCCCACCGGTACGGCTTATTTGTAGTAATCTTATCGTATAAATAGAAAAACTTCGGTTACATTAGTATTATATTTTTAAACAGCAATATATGAAAGAAAGGAACACCGCCAATGAATAAAAAACGTAGCCAATTTTCAGGTAAAATCGGATTTATTCTTGCCGCGGCAGGCTCGGCTGTCGGTTTAGGTAATATTTGGCGATTTCCTTATTTGGCGGCAGAGTACGGAGGCGGAATATTTCTTCTAGCATATGTATTATTTGCTCTTACATTCGGGTTTTCTTTAATGATGGCAGAGGTAACCCTTGGGCGCAAAACAGGAAAAAGTATTGTAGGCGCATATCAAGCATTGGACAAACGGTTCACCTTTATGGGTTGGCTTACTATGCTGGTACCAATTTTAACATTTCCCTATTACAGCGTAACAGGCGGCTGGGTCATGCATTATGCCATGCTGTTTTTAACAGGGCAAGGAAACAAAACAAGCCAAGCCGGCTTTTTTGAATCATTCACAGCTAATCCTTTTTGGCCTATATTTTGGTTATGCATATTTGTTGTACTATCTTGTATCATTATTATGCTGGGTGTAAACAAAGGCATTGAGCTAACCAGTAAAATTTTCCTGCCAATTTTAATCATACTTACCATAGCAATTACCATTTATATTGTAACGCTTCCGGGAGCATTAGACGGCGTCTTATACTATTTAACGCCCGATTTTACAAAATTTTCATTTGGCACGTTAATCGCAGCTTTAGGCCAAATGTTTTACTCTATGTCACTGGCAATGGGTATCATGTTTACCTATGGCTCATATTTTAGCAAAAAAGAAAATATTGAATCCTCAGTTCGTAAAATAGAAATTTGTGATACCCTAATCGCATTTTTATCAGGTCTTATGGTTTTGCCTGCTGTTTTTGCTTTTTCAGGAGGCGATCCAAACGCGTTAAATTCAGGTCCCAGTCTTTTATTTGTTACCTTGCCCAAAGTATTTATGAGTATGCCGTTAGGACAAGTGATAGGAGCAATCTTTTTTATTTTAATTTTCTTAGCTGCTCTTACTTCTTCCATTTCATTTGTAGAAACCATTGTATCTGTATTCCAAGACCAATTTGGATGGCGGCGGATTCCAATCTGTATTGGAGCCTGTATTGGCGGTATTCTCATCGGAATATGCGCATCATTAGGTTTTGGTATATGGGAAACAGTAAAACTGCTTGGTATGAATATCTCAGATTTTCTCGACTTTTTCACCAACAGCATTTTAATGCCGATTGCAGCGCTTTTCACATGTATTTTTTTGGGTTTTATCATCGGTACCAATGTTGCCGTTAGTGAGGTCAGACTCTCGTCCCGCTTCCGCTTTGAAAAACTATTTATTATCATAACCAAATGGATTGCCCCTGTTTGTTTAGCAGTGATTTTAGTTACCTCAATTTTATCTGCTGCAGGATTGTTTACAATTTAAAAGTCTCTATTCAGACAAACAAATTTATATGTTTACTATAAAAATGCAGATATATAAATCATTTCGATTGACAAAAGGTGACAAATCATGTATCCTGATATAAATTATTTGCATTTTACTGAATAGGGGAGTTTTTTTTGAAAAATAATCAAACACAATTTTCTAGTAAAGTCGGATTCATACTGGCCTCCGCTGGGTCAGCGGTCGGTTTAGGGAATATTTGGCGTTTTCCTCACTTAGCCGCTGAACATGGCGGCGGTATATTTTTGCTGACCTATATTATTTTAGCAATTACTTTTGGATTTTGCCTAACCGTAACTGAAATTGCAATTGGCAGAAAAACGGGCGCCGGTGTACTAAACGCTTTTCAAAAATTAGATAAGCGTTTTGCATTTATTGGTGTAATAACGTTTTTTATTCCATTATTAATTTTACCATACTACAGTGTTGTGGGCGGTTGGGTATTACACTACGGTTATATGTTTATTTCCGGCCAGGGTACTATAACAGCAGAACAAGACTATTTTAGTAATTTTATTTCTCAGCCGGGCATGCCTATCTTATTTCTTGCTATATTTATTGCGCTGACAGCCGTGATTGTAATGTTGGGCGTTAAAAGAGGTATTGAACTTACCTGCAAAATTTTCTTACCAATTTTAGTATTGATGACAATCGGCATTGCTATTTATGGTATGACGTTGCCCGGCGCACTTGAGGGCGTAAAATATTACTTATTACCTGATTTCAGTGGTTTTTCTTTTAAGACTGTTTTAGCAGCTTTAGGCCAATTGTTCTACTCTATGTCATTAGCTATGGGTATCACCCTTACATATGGGGCCTATATGAAAAAAGATACCAACATTGAAAACTCTACCTTTACAATTGGAATTTTTGATACAGGTATTGCATTCTTTTCAGGTTTGATGATTATTCCCGCTATTTTTGCCCTTTCTCCAGGCGGTTCAACTGAGATTAACTCTGGAACAGGACTGATGTTCACTACCATGCCTCAAGTGTTTACCGTGATGCCGGGAGGTCAAATCGTAGGTACCATTTTCTTTGTTCTTGTATTTCTTGCGGCTATTACCTCTTCAATTGGTCTCATGGAAGCAATCGTTGCGTCAATTCAAGATAAATTTGGCTGGAAACGTATTCCTATATGTATAGGTATATTATTATTCTGCCTCACCCTAGGTACATGTTCATCCTTAGGCTTTGGCGTTTGGGATAGCATACAATTATTTGGTATGACTTTATTCGATATGTTTGACTTTTTAACCAATAGTATTTTAATGCCGATTGTAGCACTCTGCACCTGTATTTTTATTGGTTTTTTCTTAAAGCCCAAAAGTATGATTGACGAGGTTCAAAGCACGGCTCCTTTTCGTTTAAAAAGTATGTACAGCATATTTATCAAATGGCTGGCTCCTGTTTGTATTGTTGCAATTTTAGTAACAGCTTTTTTACAAACGGCAGGTGTAATTACCTTATAACTGATATTGTATTTTAAACTTTTTAAACTACCGTTTTTTCATTTAATTGTTCACCCCCTATCAAATGTATCTAAAACTATATTCATTTAAATCATGCTGCAAATAATTTGATAAAATGCAACTGTAAAAAATTGCTCTGTTTTATACGCATTGTTTATATATTTTTAAAAATCTGTAATAAAATAACATATTATTAAATTTTTATTTACACATATATGTTAATCTGTTTATAATATCACTTGCAATGTATGATATAAAAATGTAGAATAAAGTTAAGATTAAACAAGCGAAAGGACAATACACATGAGAAAAAGAATCTGTAAATTTTGCTATGCGATTAGCGCATTTATACTTGCTCTTCCTTTCATGGCATCCGGCGTATCTGCGGCATCTATCGATGCAATTCATAATGTTATGACAGGCGACCAAACCAACATGGGAATGATAATTGGTCTCTCTGTTGCTGGAGGTGTCGCAGGTCTAATCATTATTATTGCCATTATTATTGCCATTGTATCGAAAAAGAGAAAAGGCAGAAATTATCAGTCTAAGCATTGAGCATTTATCTGAAATCATTTACCAAAATAGAGATACTTTTTTAGAGAGTAGTTATAAAGAAGTAAATTATAATGGAGGTGTAGCATAGCTACACCTCCATTTAGTTTCCGAAACGTTTAACTCAATATTTGCCCTTACCTCTGACTAAGCGCTTTTAAAACTTGCAGCAATAAACAAAAACAATTTTAAAAAATCCGCTATTGAATTTCTTCCTATTCCAAAATGAAAATAAAGCTGTTCGTCATTGATTAACAGCTTTATCCTTTTGCTTTGTAATTATGAGAATATAAATTACAATTAGCAAACTCTCGTATATAGTACTGACTCCACATCGTGTATGCTTTAGGTTTATCAAAATATATACCTACCACTCTTATACTTGATATAAATTAAAATCAATTTGTGATGGAATATAGGATAAAACTATACTTTTTTGAAAGCATATGAAGTAAAGAAAATTTGTCTTACTTTACGTTATATTCAGCAAAGGAGCCACTACCATGTTTGAATCCAATCATAAATACAATATAGACTTACAAAAATTTAACAGTCTGCAAAAGCAAATTCAAACGTGTCGGTATTGCCAGTCAGATTTTGGTTTTGAACCACATCCAATTGTATTTGGTAATCCTCAAGCAAAAATTATGCAAATCAGTCAGGCACCCTCCCGTACCGTGCACAATACCGGCAAACCTTTTTATGATGCCAGTGGCAAACGTCTTCGCTCTGAATGGTACAAAATTTCAGATGAAAACTTCTATAATCCTAATAATTTCTATATTGTTTCCATATCACATTGCTATCCTGGTAAAAATCCGCAGGGCGGCGACAAACGCCCTCCAAAACACTGTGCAGATAAATGGCTGATACAGGAACTAGAGCTGGTTCAAAATCAAATTTATATTCTTATCGGCGGTATCGCTGCACAATACTTCTTTCCAAATAAAAAACTAACCGATCTTGTATTCCAAAATCTTAAAATTAATGGAAAACCAGCTTTTATTCTTCCTCATCCTTCACCACTCAATATAAATTGGTTCCGTGATCACTCTAAATTTATGGAAAAACGGGTTTTAGAAATCCAAAAGGTAATCCACACTGTGCTCGGAATTGCGTAGCTATCTATTCAAAAAAGCATATATATTGACATCGTTATCATCATAGATGTAATGCTTTTCAATGACAGTTTACTCAAACGCCAAAAACTTAATTGATTTATAAAAAGAACGCCGGCTCTGCCCGCCGTGTAAAATCTCTTTCCAGCATCGCTACGTGGGATAAAAACGCTTTATCATCAAAATATTTTGCCTGCTGAGGACATCTTAAAACACAGGCTTGGCATTTAATACAAGTTCCTGTAACCTTTGACGGATCATTCTTTTCTATAGCCGACATAGGACAAATTTTTATACATACACTGCATGCGTCACATTTATTCAAATCTGTTTGTGGTACGGCCTTTAAAAATACAGTCGTTTCTCCATCAAGCCCTTTCGGCGTATAATATTGATTGGGAGGATTATCTCCCGGCACATTTACTCCCATACCCCAATCAGTCAAACCTACAACCTTCTTTACAATATTATCAGCAAACTGATCAAGTTTTTTCCAATCCTCTAAGTCCGGCCGTCCCTCTGCTAAGATCTTTGAAAAACTGTGGCGTGATACAACCGCTCCAGCAGCCACCACATGAAACCGATTATTCTCCAGTTCATTCTTCAATTCAATCAAGCTATTATCAAAACTACGGTTTCCAAATGCAACAACAGGTACCGCCATAGCCCCGTGTCCTTCAAAAAAATGCTGTACATAAGGCAACGTCTTATTGGGAATTCTTCCTGCATAAACAGGAGTGCCCCATAAAACCAAATCCGTCTCCTCAAATTCCATTTTCCGTTCCCTGCGAGTCGGCAAAGTATAATCATGCGTATGTACGGTAAGTCCCAACACTTTCCCTATTTTATCTGCCAACCGGCTCATAATTAATCTTGTACTGCCTGCGGGACTGAAATATACTTTCCAAATACGTTCAATTTTCATATTTTCCCTCAATATCTCTACAAACTATGTTGGACACTCATCTTGATCAGATTTTAAAACCCTAACTTATCATGTATGAGTATTACTTCAAACTCGCCAATCATAGGCTTCTCCCATAACACAGACAATCCGCGGCAGATTCTCTCAGAACTTTTACAATTATAACATTTGTCTCCCTTAATTACACACGGCGTCTTTGTTCCAAGCCGTTTTGCATTAAGGGGAGCCGCAATATGCCTTGCACGGTAAAGAGCGCCGTCATAATCCTTTTCAATCTTATTTTCTCCGGCAACCAAAAATACTTTTTCGTGCCCGTAAAAAATGGAGGAAATACGGTTACAGTTTCCATCAATATTCACAATCTCTCCTGATACTGCCAATCCATTAACAGAAGAAATATAAATTTCTGCTACATTGGCTTGTGCACAAATCTCTCTACTTGTTTTCCCTTCTGGGAGTTTCCAATGCCAGCTCACCTTATTATGAGTCGCAAGTCTTTCGTACAAGCCCATCTGACTAAGCGTTACAGAACCTCCAAACCCAACGGTTTTGTTGTCAATTTGCGAGTCGAGATAGTCTGTAGCCTCTTGAGCATCATCAAAGCAAGACACCATATATCCAAGCTTCTCTAAATTCATTTTGATGTCAGTAAAGTTCATCGCAACCTCTATATTTTATGATGTATATTTAATTTTAGTATAACATAAATGCATCTAAATCACAACCTCAGACTTCTACCGAAAAATCAAAGTATAAAAACAGAGGAATACCTGTTTTCTTACAGATACGCCTCTGTTTTTTCATTGGAGCAATCGATATATGAACATGATTATCCACTCTTCTATAAAATTAACTGAACTGTTACCGTAAATCCTTTTGTTTTTCTAGCTAAATCTCTTCCAAGCTTCGCTTTTTCCTGTTGCGGTTATAGATAACTATACAAATTGCAGCTGTAATAACAGCTACAGATAATGCAACAATAACCCAAAGCCAGAAGTAACCGATATGAATATTAATTTTCTCTTGGATATTATTTGCATTACCAGCCATATCATCAAGAATAACACCAACATTATGCCACCCTTTAGAAAGTGTAAACGTTATTGTATGGTCATCACTGGAATAAACAAATGGTATCGCTTCTCCATTATCATATATTTTACAACGGCTTTCATCTATTAATTCACTGATATTGGAAAGAACAAAAGTACGGTCGATTTCGCCATTAAACCACTGCCAAGAAGTTAAATCATTTGGCATATCGCATGTCGGCGCAATATTATCAATATGTATTTTACCAAGGTCAATGCGATATCCCTGATTTTTAACCGTCAAATACATCTCAACATCAATATCATCTTGAAAATTTTCTTGGAAGAAATCAGATTTTAACAGATAATTATAAATTCCCATTCCATAAATACTGTCGTCCATAGTACATTGGGCATTTGTAAGGATTTCTTTTCCGTTGCCATCACGCAGAACAATATCAATCGGAGTGTCCTTCTTAGCAAGTATGAAGATTTTGAGATCATCAAAACTTGATGGTTTTTTGCTAATTGCTTCTCCGTTTTCATATTCAATCGAATACAAACCCGTTTTTTCCTGAAGATTACTCTCCATGATAAACGCTAAAACATCTTGATTTATCATACGAGCATATGTATTTAGGTTTAATGCACTTTCATTACCCGCAACGTCAACCGCTATCAATTCAATAGCATATACACCGTCTTTTGTGAAGTCTGGCAACGTGTATTTATTCCCCTCAACTGTTCCGCTTGTAGCTACCGACCTGACAACTACATCGTCAGAAGTTGAATAGTCTGGAATATAAACCGATAATTTATATTTTATGTGTGATATATTTAAATCCTCAAATTCGACTGTTGGTGCATCATCATCTTTTCTTACATACGGATAGACGTCTAAAAATTCCGTGTCATCTTCATCTACCCATAAACCATTTTTCATACTGACAACAGGTATCGTTTTGTCAATCTCAAATATAGCAGTACTATGTTTGTCGGCAATATTTGTGGCTAAATCTACAGGTGTTACCTCAACATAATAGACTGCATCACGGTCAAGAGTGAAAGAGATTGTATGAACATCTCCTGTGCTATTCCACTTTGCAACGCCTAAAATTTCACTTGTGACATCTTCAAGTTCATCTGCATCGTGTCCTGCTCCTGCCTCTTTCGATGTGATTTTCAAATTCACAAGTTCAGGGTCAAAATTACGCTCGGTTATCTTAATGTTTGCCGTTTTGTCAACCTTAAAGCTGTTTTCAGCAGAATTGCTAAATTCTGCAAAGTTTTCTTCAATCACAGGCTTTGTCTTATCTACATAAAATAAGTTCTCGTTGCCTCCGCTGAAATGAACTATTGCGGTATGATTGCCTAAGTCTGTACCAGTTAACTGAAAGGTGTAATCGCCCTCATCAAAATCAATAACAGCAGTATGTTCTGTTTTTGAGTTTTCCGTAAACGAATATATTGGTACATTCCCAAAAGTGTTTACAATCGCCACTTTTATCAGGTTTTCATCAAAATTTCGTTCAATTACAGTAATATCTGCAACACGATTGTGATTATAATACGCATCTGTGTCATCATCATCACGAAAAACAACATTGATGATTGGGGCAGTTTTGTCAACCGTGAATTTTTCGCTTTTGACTGACCCCGTTTTATTCTGTGAATTATCAGTCGCATCAAAAGTCAAGATTACATCGTTGTCATCATTAGGAAAAGTAAAAATTTTTGTAACCTGTGTAACAAGATTCACATCAACGCCCGTCACAATCCAATCGTCCCCCAAATGATCATTGAGATTATATCCTTCATGATCTATATCAATAGTCTTTCTCTCATACGGATTTTGTTCGGCATTCTGCAAATATCCAATTTGTTTAATGCCTGAAACGGTATCGGTGATTACAACCGTAAAACTATTAGTTTCAACATAAAGATTATTACCGGCGGCATCATAGTAATCGGAGTTAACATTCTTTGTGATTTGAATATCAGGTGCAGAGTTGTCCACAATATATGCTTTTGTTGTTTTTTCACCCGATCGATTGAGAACATAGTCGAATGCCTCAACAAAAATCTGTCCTTTAAAGCCTTTCGGTACATTTAAAGTTACCTTACCATCAACAATGCTTTGTGTACCGTTGATTTCTGCTTGCTGTTGACCGTCCTGATAAGGCACAAACCGATATTTTACTTCATAAAGTCCGGAAGACGGCATAACGTCGGAAACATTTACGATAATATCGAAATCCGTCTTAAAATAATAACCGTACTCGAGTTTTTCAATAAACTGTTCAGTACTTTCGATCCCGTCAGATGTTTTCGGAATAAAGTCAATTCTATCAATAGACGGAGGAACTTTGTCTACATAATATGTTCTTTCATCGCTTCTTACATTTCCCGCATTGTCAGTGACTTGCACGGTAATTACATATTTTCCATCTTCCGCCTCACCGCAAATTGCTGTAAAATAATCTGTATCAAAAATATAATTTTGCTCATCATTATTGCGTGAATCTGCTGACTCTGTTACTACTGTTTTTAATAAATTAACATCATTCTTATCCTTTAGAATCTCAACTCCATTTACGTATAAATCAATATTGTTTATACCGGAATTTCCATCCTGTACTTTAAGCGCTACCTCTTTGTTAGAGTTATACCATACTTGTCCATCAGTTCTGGTAATACTGTCACCGGCCGGCAAGCTAAGAGTCATTGTAGGTAAAACAGTTTCAATCATTACAAACTTATCGATTGAAACAGCATCACCCTCAACGTTAGTAATATTAGGGCAGGAAACACTTTCTTTTCCATACTTATCATATACATGGATTATAATATTACTTTCAAAAACTGTATCGCTTACGGGAATTTCAACTGAGAACACATCGTCGCCCTCATCCGTCATTTCTTTTGGTGTTGATAGGCCTGCATATTCTACCGTTGCATAGTGAATACCACTGTCAAACTCAATATCTTTTGTATAGGCCTTAAAAATTAATGTATCGTTTGAATATACGCCAAAGGTAAGTACATTCAAAACCTTATCAATCGCATCTGTTTTCTTTTGAACCGTAAATTTTTCAATAGTCGGCTTTTCAAAATCTCTGTAAACCGTTAGTGGGGTTAATGTAAGGGCATTATTTGCAAAATCAGTTACCGTACCCATGACAGTATATTTATGTTCACTGTCGGTTTCTATGCCGATGGTATCGGCTAACACATAGTAACCTGCACCGTCAAATTGAATATCACCATAATCATAATGATATACTTTACCATTAATTTGCAGCAAAATACTCTTGAGTCCCGACGCAGCGTCAGATGCATCAACACGGAAAGTTATAATCTCGTTCTTTTCAAACCATTGTTTATCATCAATAGTTACACATTCTGGCGCAATTGCAGTAATTAGCCCATGTTCGGGTGGGACAGTGTCCTTGTAAAAAGTTATAGAGTCACTGAACGTGTTGCCGCAATTATCGCTAACTTCAACGGTGAAAATATGTTCTCCGTCACTTAAATTACCGATGATAAAAGTTTCTGTATGTTCTGTTGTTTTAAAAGGGAAATTTGAATTTGAATATTGCATTTGACCGTTATCTTTAATCGTAACTGAGCATAATCCGCTCTGCACTGAACCTAGAACATCGGTCACAGTAATGTTCATTTCTAGATTGTTATCGCCAATACCAAACCACACATTACCTTCGTTATCTCTATGTCCTTGGTCTTCAATGTTGCCAAAATCTATCGTAGGGGAAGTATCCTCAACCATTAAATCATTACTTTTAATACTTCCATGTTCAGAAATTTCAGTAGCCAACGCTTCAGTGGTGAATCCAATCTCATCTTCAACCATAATACGCATATTTTCTATATAGTCGTCAGCCGAAACAACCAAAATATATTCATTATTCTCCTCATTTTTTACAGCTATTCTTCCATTTACTTGAACTGTTTTTACTCCGGAAGCATAGTAATCTTCGTCAGCTTCATTATCATTAGCTTTTATAACTATTTTAACGACATTGTTATAAAAGGTACCAAAATCAAAAAAGTTCAAAATATCTTCAGATTCATCACTTATAGGTTTTCTTATTTCAATACTTTCAATGTTTGGCGGAAGCATGTCACTACCAATTTCATCATTTTTTGCACAAATAGTAACATTTCCTGCATGATCTGTAACCCTTAAATACAATGTATGTCTGCTATGCGGTACAGATTTTGACAAATTCCATGGCAGAATTAACTCATAGTGTAACTGATCGCTTGCATAATCAGTAAATTCCACATAATTAGTTTGATATTCCAAATCTCCCTCATTTAACAAAAAGCCATCATCCCACAAGTACTCGACCTTTGCAATTCCAGAACCCGAATCTGAAATTGTAAAATCAGCTTTTATAGCGCGATTTTGATAATTTCCATCGATTTTTGTTATTTCCACATCTGGTTCTTTTTTATCAATTGTCAGAGGTTTATCTGCTTTCGTTTCAGCACCGACAAACGTATCATTCGTTCCATTAGCGGGATATTGATCTCCCTCACCAGAAGAGTTCACTGCATACGCTTTGAGATTCTTAGTAATGCTTTCTCCTATATTAACATCAAAATCAAAAGTTGCAGTATATGTATATTTACCGTCTACAAGCATGGCGTCTGCAGCAGACACAATTTTTGATTCATAATCACCATCTTCACCGAGATAAATAGTGGTATCCTGTGCTACCTCAGCCCCCTCAACATAAACCGTTACAGTAACTTTGCCATTACCAAACACACCAAATGTTAAAAAATTTAATATTGTAGCCGTATTATCTTGTTCTATCTTCATACTTTTTACAGTTGGCTTTGTTTGTACCGAAGTATAGCAATACGTTTTCGGTTCGCTTATGGCGTTGTAATATTCTGTATCAGAAGAATCACTATTCCGAAGATAATATGTATAAAAACCATTTTGTGTTTCTGTAAGAGGAATGGTTATGGAATCGCTCCAATCATGGTTCGGATCATTATCTAGGCTAATCCAAAATCCGTTAGGAGCATGAAGCACAGCCTGAGTAACCCCCGCATAATTGCCATCCGGCACTTCATTAGATGCAGCCATTTGGTTGGGTTCATACGCAAGAATACTGAATTTTGCCTTTGGGTCAAGAATAACCTCGTAATGATCAGCATCATCTCCACTAATATTAGGTTGTCCCTGCATAGATACTGCATAATCACCAACCGCTGTATAATCACCATTTTCAATTTCAAATGTGGCAGTAATATTGATATCATCATGATTAATGATTTGATCCTGGTAATTAGAAACTTCGGTAATTTGGTTTTGATCAGGTTTGCTTTGCCCAAAATAAATATAGGAATGCTCCGGCATAATTTTTATGATTTTTTTAGTGATTTGAATCTGTTTTCGAATTGGCATTGAGTCTGAAATGAGAGGGACAATATAATTAGCAGCATCTACACCCTCAAGCCTAAAATTAAAAAGTTCAACATTAACATTTGAATCAACTGTCAAAGAACCGTTAGTCGTAGCATCAGCAACAAGATAAACTTCGTGCCCGTCTTCAACACCATCTAATATGCCGTCAGCAAAGCGATATTCATTTCCGTCCCAGCCGTATTCAACATCGGTTATAGCGTCATAAATAGTTCCATTGATCGTTAATGTATCACCATTCGTCGCATAAGTAAAAGGCATACACTTTATTACAAGCAGCAACGCTATTATAAATGATACAATTTGTATTTTTGATTTCATAATAGTTTCCCCTTCTACAATTATTTTAGAACGTTTCATACGTATTTAGCAATATAAACAAATTTATCGGTAAAGCGACCGAATTTGCTCTCAGTCATTCCAATACAAAAACAGCATAATAACCGAAACCGCTAATGCTCCGACATCCAATTATTTTGTTGCAATTTCAATGATATACAGACTTGAATCGTTTTTGATTTAATAAGTGATAAAATCCGTAATTCTATTCCTGATAAAAGCAAAATCCAGAAGACTCCGCAAAATAATAGGCAATGACAGGAAAACCATCATCAAAATTCAGCAACAGAATAAACAATAAACAGCAGTGGTACTGACAAAATAAAAATATGCGGTTGAAATGTATTGAAAAAGTATTCATTTATCCATTCTTTTTCTTATTATTTTGGCCTAAAGCCGGTGCAACCGCACTGTAAAATGCGGTTTTTGATTTTCCTCTTTTGTATTTATGAAAGTACATCAAAAATCCCACCATGAAGCATAGCACAAATAACGCTATAAATGCCCACATGGGAACTAAAACTATCGGCGAATTGTATTTTAAATCAAGTGCAGCTTCAAGGCTTGCATAAATTCCGGTTGCCCAAAAGATAAAATAAAGAACTGCAACTAAACCAATAGCAATAAACAACGATTTTATGAAAGAACTCACTATATATGAAATAATTGAAATTTGGTGAAAGCCTGCTGAGATTTTTTTTAATATCTTTTTCATTTCATCTACTCCCTATTTTGTAATACTATTAAAAAATTCAAGAATTTCTTGCCGTGTATGCTGTGTTCTATCCATGATGAAACGAATATTTTCGTCATTATCAAGAACATTTTTAAGCTTTATCACTGCATTCCTAAAATCTTTGTTATCTTTATATTTTTGCAAGGTGTCATAAGCCTCAATAACATTTGTTTTGCTAACTTCCACATTATAAATTGCTGTTGCAAGTTCATATCCTGTACATTCATCAAAAACATCAAGTTTAACTATTTCATTTGAAATAGCCTTAAAATTGCCCGGATCAGCATACAGCATAATTTCATCAACACGCTTGGGCAAATTATCTCGGTTGCCTATATATATGAGAAGTTCAACGAGCATCGTTGCCTCATAATCAGAAATGTTTCCGTTATTTTGATATGTAAAATTGACAATTTTATCGTATGTGCTATCTATTCTATTGGCAGAGGCAGATGAAATATAGTCATGCGCTATTTGATTAAGCTTTGAAAATTGTGTGTCATTATAGGTTGCCGTTAAATTATCCCACTTATGTTCGGCAATTTTATAGGCTTGCAAATGATATATACTGTTTATAATCAAGAACACCAACGCTAATGAAATCATTACGCCGCATAAATGAAAGGCTGTCCTAACCTTAACGTCTTCATCTTTGATTATGGTAGGAACTGAATCCTTAGCAAGCTCAATATCTTTTCTCAAGTCCTTATATGAATGATAAAATTTATCTGAAGTGGTAAAATCATGATTGCGGGTTCTTGTACATTTTTTAATGATTTTTTCCAATTTTAAATGATAAGTAGTTGTAGTCAGCGATAAATCACGGTTGCAATATGCGGCGTCATTTAAGAAATGCTCTTTGTAAAAATCATATATATCAAAATTAGCACTGTTTGTTTTGGTTATAATTTCAAACATATTCAGGCACTCCCAGAAAGTAGCGCCAAATGAGAATATATCGCTTTCAATTGACATTTTGCCTTGCTCTCCTTTATATGAAAATGGGAAATTTGAACCGGCGGCAGCTTCGCAAAAACACTCTGGAGCCGCATATCCCAACGCACCGTACTGATATTGCTTTTCTTGAGTTTCATTTTTATTGTAATCTACCGGGGTTAAACTACTAATTGCGAACCTATCAGCTGTAGTAACGCGTTTTGAACGCCCAAAGTCAATTAGCACCAGTTCTTTTCCATAACGTGTAACCATAATGTTTTCTGGCTTTATATCCAAATGCAGAATATTTTTTTGTTCGGTTACAAACTCCATTATTTCACAAAGGTTAATCATAAATAGTAAAATCTGATTTTGATATTTAAGTTGATTATCGTAATTATAACTTATGGCTATTGCTTTTTTTTCTTCAACGCTGAATTCACTGTATTCTACCTTCTTTTGAAGACCATTTTCGATAGGTACAATTTTTCTAAGTTTCCAGAATTCTTCTCGACAAAATTCATCTAAATTCCATCCATCAATAAATTCTTCAACAACGCAAAAGTAAGAAGATGCATCAATTACCTCACTGCTGATATGTTCGCAGGGCAGGGAGAAATCTCCTAAATCATCAACAACATCATCAATGCGTACAACAGATCGGCATTCGCGCAGTTCTTCAAAAATCCCCCATTCCTCAGTCTTAAAAGTTTCCAAGCGGTTGATTTCTTTGCCGTCAATAATTTGAATTTTCGGTTTAAATTTAAGCACGCACGAAAACTGCAAATCGCCGTCGGACTTGGTTTTCAAACCCTTGTAAACAATGCTTTCCGTTCCAATTGCAATGAACCCGTCTTTGTTGATGCCGTAGGATTCATCAATTATGTACTTGAATGAATTGCCGATTATTTCTCTGCTCATGTTTAGACTCCCTTTTATTATTTCTAATGCTAAAAATCAAATACTATTTAAAGGTTTTGTAAATCCTTTTTATTTTTGTTTCATCAACATTTTCCTCAATAAATGCTATCATCTCGCTTGAATTAACCAGAGAATCTCCTATCGGAAATTTTTTACCCTTTGATGTATAAACTTTGATATTTTCATGTTGTTTACGATTTGCTCTAACCGTTTTCCATTTCACATGGGTAATATCGGATACATCCAAATGATAGTTGACCAAACCAAAACATTTCCGAACAAAAATTTTTGTGCCGTTCACTTTTATCCTAAACATTTTCACCCAAAACATAACGATTGTTGTGGGGATAAAAACGAATATCGTGATACAAACATACAATGCGGTATGCGGCGGTGGAGTAGCTATAACATTTACGATAATAAGAATCACGAAAAAGATAAGTATACCCAAACCCATCCAAAAAACTCTCTTCGGCATAGCTACTGTAAAATTTTTATTTAATTTCATAAGAACCTCCATAAATCATTTTAATTGGCAATATGTGTATTTGTGGCATTGTTGTAATTAGGGGAATTGCTATAGATTGGGCAACCGAAGGAATGTTTCGCATAAAATTTTTAATACTATTACTGATAAAATCATCAAGACCAAATCCATAAGTAATATTCTTCACCGCATCATCCGCTACTCCGCTAATGATTACATCACGGAATAATTTTATGGAATTCTCCGTATTGACATTTTCCAACTGGATGAACATCCGTTTTAACGACTCCTCATAACTATTTCTGCTAGTCAGTCGACGCAACGCAGGTATATTTTTAGAAAGGCCCTTTGAAAGTTTGCCAGAGAGTTTACCAAATACTTTGCTGAAAATAGCCGCAGTTCCAGCGCTTATGGCGGTATTCATCCATATTTCGGCCATTGATCTTTTTTTACCACCGGTAACTCCTTCAAGACTTTCTCCAATAAGTGTTGATATAGCGGCATCAACAGCACATGCGCCTGCGAAATTGCCAGTGAGCATGAAAACGCCACCGGCTATTCCACCCAAAAATGCACCAACATAAGATTGCCACGTACCTGTCCATTCACCTGTGATTGCCCAAGAGATTACATCGCTTATTAACTGCCCTGCAACACTTACAATTAGACCAACTACAGCTGCAAGAGTAACAGCCATTACACCAAATGTTACAATGGACAGTGCAACAATAGCAACAACAGCGATGATAGCTAAAGTAATATTACAAATGGACTCCCAATTATCCTTACACCATTCACCCACTGCTTTACAAGCGTCGCAGAACTTTTCCCAACCGTTTTTTTCACTATCCGGCTTTAAATAGTTATATTCGTTATAAAAATCATCTTTACGCTGATTGATCAC
>CAJTNL010000021.1 GCA_910577755.1 uncultured Eubacteriales bacterium
TGCTGTTTCATCTCTCTCAAAACAGCTTTATTATCTTACCATACTCTTTTCAGTCTGTCAAGATCTTTTTTTCGGGCTCTTCCCTCTCGAAAGCTTTTCAAGTCTACCACATCTTTTTCCCTTTGTCAACTCTTTTCGCTTTCATTTTTTGTTATGCCGCTTTTCAGGCTCTCTCTATATTTGAATTGCTTGTCCTGTCCTTTACGGCTTGACTATCATATCATACTCTTTCTTGCTTTGTCAACACTTTTTTACAATTAATTTTTATGAATTTTACTAAACATATTAATCCACTTATTTATTTTAGTATTTATTGAAGTATGGCTTATTTTTTGATATACTATACCATAATCTTTGTATAAACATCTTTTTAACTAAATCCAAATAATCTAAAAAATATATTATTTAACTGATACCGAAAAGGAGGGATACTATCTCATGCCAATTCAAATTCAATCTTCACTACCAGCTATTGATACGTTGGAATCAGAAAATATATTTGTAATGACGCAAGAACGTGCCAAACAGCAGGATATCCGTCCATTAAAAATCATAATTTTAAATCTTATGCCAACTAAAATTGAAACCGAAACACAATTGCTCCGCCTGTTAGGCAATTCACCCCTGCAGGTAACTATAGATTTTTTACAAACCGCTACTTATGTTCCGAAAAATACACCAGCTTCTCACATCAACACATTTTACAACACATTTGATCAAATTAAAAATAAAAAATATGATGGTATGATTTTGACTGGCGCACCAGTTGAAACACTTTCTTTTGAACAAGTAGATTATTGGGATGAGCTCTGTATGATTATGGATTGGAGTCGAACTAATGTATATTCTACCATACATATTTGTTGGAGTGCGCAAGCAGGACTATACTATCATTACGGAGTTCCCAAACATCCATTGGATACAAAAATATCTGGAATTTACAAGCACAAAATTTTAAATCCTCTACATCCGCTTATGCGAGGATTTGACGACAGATTTTATGCCCCGCACTCCCGTCATACCACAACTATGCCTGAAGATATTATTAAGCATACTGAACTGTTGATCTTATCTGTTTCCAACGATGCTGGAATTTATGTTATTGCAGAAAAAAGCGGACGTCAATTTTTTGTAACTGGTCACCCCGAGTATGATAGAGATACACTTGCCAATGAATATTATCGTGATGAATTGCGAGGACTCAATCCCACATTACCGAAAAACTACTTTCCTAATAATGACCGACGTTCGCAACCACATTTTATGTGGAGAAGTCATGCAAATTTATTGCTTCAAAACTGGCTCAATTATTATGTATATCAGCAAACTCCATTTGATCTTAAAGACTTGATTACACTGGAAAAAACAAACAAAAAGTAGAGAATCGCCCTGTAATTATAATTACAGGGCGATTCTCTATAAATTCAAGTTTACTGATCATTTAATTTTGCGCGCAATTTACTTAATATCACCTTTTCTCTGCGGGATACCTGCACTTGCGTCATGCCTAAAAACTGCGCCGTCTGCATTTGGGTCTGGTTTTTAAAATACCGGAACAAAATAATTTTTCTATCACGGGGCTCTAGTGTACCAACTACCTGCTGCAACGATAATAGCTCTGCTATTTTTTCATCCTCTGCTTCTACTATAATATCCATTTGGCCACCGCCTTCGTCTTCATCGCAAGTAAGCGAAATAGGTCGCTGTGCAGCTCCCACGGCCTGAGCCGCCATAACCGGTTCTACTTCTAAAATTTCCGCTAACTCCTGAATAGTAGGTACTCTACCTTCTTTTGCAGTAAAATCAGAAGTCTCCTTAGTTGCCTTTAAAGAAAGCTCTTTTAACGCTCGTCCAACTTTAATTGCACCACCATCTCGAAATAAACGCTTCATTTCTCCCAAAATTACAGGAACTGCATATGTAGAAAATTTCACACCCCGGTCTTCGTCAAAACCGTCCACTGCTTTTACAAGACCAAGGCATCCTGCTTGAAACAGGTCGTCATATTCAATACCGCGCGACTTAAATCGTTTGGCGCAGGCATGAACCAAACCGATGTTATCGCTAATTTTTTGTTCACGATTATCCATTTATGCTTTGGCCTGTTTACGCTCTATTTCCTTTTGCAATACAACTACAGTCCCTTTGCCCACTTTAGAAGTTACTTTCATATGATCCATAAAACTTTCCATAACCATAAACCCAAGACCAGCACGCTCCTGTCCACCTGTTGTATAAAGAGGTTCTTTTGCCTTTTCAACATCCTCAATACCGCATCCTTTATCCCTCACACGAATCACAACTTTTCCATTCTCAAATATTTTTACGCTAATATAGATGATTCCTATCTCGTCCCGATAACCGTGTATGATACAGTTGGTCACCGCTTCAGAAACCGCAGTTTTAATATCAGCAACTTCTCCCACCGTCGGATCCAACTGCGCTACAAATGCTGACACAGTCGCCCTTGCAAATCCTTCATTTGCAGAATAACTGAAAAACGATAAATTCATTTCATTCATTGGCTTCATTGGTACGTACCCCCTTTTCTATTTTTGCCAACTTACCCACGCCTGACAGTGATACAATTTGTTCCATTTTCGGTGATAAATGTGAAACTATCAACTCACCTCCCAAAGACTCCATGAGCTTGTAACGACCGATAATCAGCCCAATGCCTGCGCTATCCATAAAACCCACATTCTCAAAACTTAAAATAAGCCTGCTTGGTTTAGACTGATGGACTGTAAAATCAATTTCCTCACGCATTCCCTGAGCTGTATGATGATCTATCTCACCGCTTAAAACTGCGGTCAGTTCTTCATCCTGCAAAATGAGCCTTACTGTACCGTTATCCATTGCAATCCTCCTTAACTACTATACTACCCGTATGCCTGTTACCGTTTTTTGTCTGTAAGAGCTTGTCCAATTATGGTCTGGAAGCACTTATTTATGTTTTATATTGACTCTCCTTTTTCTGAAAATTTATGTTATATCAAAAAAGAACCTTTATCACTACCTATAACGATAAAGGTTCTTACTTGAAAAAAGACTCGAAATATGCGAATCTTACTATTATTTTTCCATAAATTGGTATTTTATTTTTTCTCTAATCTCTGCTGCAACAAAAAGAGACCCAAACACCAAAATTACATCGTTTTCTCCTGCCAATTGCACAGCATATGCCAACGCCTCCTCCGTGGATGCAACAGCTGTTGCCTGCTCGCCTGCATCCATCCAATACTGTGCCAACAACTGCGCCTGCATAGCTCGAGGATTCTTCGGTGTAATAGTAACCACATGAGCAAACACATTATTCAATACTTGAATCATATCCTTAACATCCTTATCTCGCAAAGCACCCATTATACCAATGATTCTACGTCCAGCCAAATACCGGCAGATTGATTGCTTAAATGCAGAGATACCACTTTGATTATGAGCACCATCAATAATAATCAACGGTACATGATGTACAATTTCCCATCTGGCGGATAATTGTACCTTTTCTAATCCGTCTGTTATATGCTTCAATTCAACTGCAAAGCCTTTTTGCTTTAGTACTTCTATCACCGCCAATGCTGTAGCTGTATTAATCTGCTGATGCAATCCTATTAAAGGTACATGTAATTTTTGTTGCTGGTACAGAAAATCACTTCCGTATAAATCTGCATGCAGTAGTTTCACATCATCAACAGAAGCAACCACCAACCGATTTTGCCTCTTTTCCGCTTCTTCTGTAATAACCGCCATCGCCTCTTCCGTTTGACATGGAGCTACCACCATTGTACCATAAGGCTTCATAATACCACATTTGTCCCTTGTAATCTGTGCAATCGTATCCCCCAAAATCTCTGTATGATCCAACGAAACTGAAGTTATTACCGATACCTCCACATTGGTCACTACATTAGTGGAATCTCTCTTCCCCCCCACGCCAACCTCAAACACAACAAGGTCGCACTTTTGACGATAAAACCAAAGAATTGCCAATACTGTAACCAATTCAAATTCAGACATATATACGCCTGTAGCTTGTATTTGCTCAACCAACGGAAACACTTGTTCCATTAAGGAAGCAAATTGCTCTTTTGGAATCATCTTACCATCAACCTGTATCCGTTCTCGAAATTCAATAATATAGGGTGAAATAAACATCCCTGTGACATATCCTGCCTCTCTTAAAACAGCAGACACCATCGCACAGGTAGAACCCTTACCGTTAGTACCTGTTACATGAACGAAACGTAATTTATTTTGCGGAGCATCAAAATGGTTCAAAATCCATGCTACACGCTCTACCGCCCCAGGAGAACCAAATCGCTGCAGCGTCCCCAACTGCTTCATTGCCTGTTCAAATGTCATGGTTTACCTCTTTGTTCTTACTAAAATAAAAAGGTTCAGTCCCGCTTTTCACGCTAACCAAACCTCATAATGCTTTATTTTTATTGTAATGCCTGAATACTCGATTCAAGTAAATGAATCCGTTCGGTTAATGTCACAAAGTCTTTTTTAACCCCTTCTATCACGTCGACAGGGGCTTTTGATAAAAAGCCTTGATTATTTAACTTTCCACTCACCTGCAACAACTGCTTCTGTGCTGTTTCCAGTTCTTTATTTAAACGGATCATCTCCGCTTTTTTATCCACTAGCTCATCCATCGGAATATATACTCTGGCATCATTGGTAACAATCGTAACTGCGCCTTGCATATCAAAATTGTTTCCGATATTGACTTGCGTTGCAAAAGCAAGCTTATGCAAAATAGCTTTGCCATTTTCAAAAGTCTGCGGTTCTGCTGTAGCAATAAACAGATTTGTTTTTCGGGATGGTGGTACATTCATTTCGGCTCTGCGGTTTCGCACGCCATAAATCACATCCATAATACGCTGCATTTCAAGCTCAGCCTGAGGGAAATTCAACTCCTCACGATACTCCGGCCATTGTGCAACCATCAAAGCATCACCCTGATGAGGTAATGTTTGCCAAATCTCTTCCGTAATAAACGGCATAAAAGGATGCAACAGTTTTAATGTGCCGATCATAACCCAAACTAACACTTCTCTAGAATTTTGCTCTGTTTGTGCATCCTCTGCATTCATTCTAATTTTAGCAATTTCAATATACCAGTCACAAAATACATCCCATAGAAAATCATAGATTTTCTGTGCTGCAATACCCAATTCAAACTTTTCAAGATTTTCTGTAATCTCTTTTGTTACACGGTTTAAAGAACTAATGATCCATTGATCCTCTATCGAAAGGACATCTGGAAGCTGATTTTGAATATCATGTCCCTCTAAATTCATCAAAATAAAACGAGCGGCATTCCATATTTTATTTGCAAAGTTACGGCTTGCCTCTACTTTTTCAGGAGAATAACGCATATCATTCCCCGGACTGTTGCCAGTGGCCAGCATAAAACGTAAAGCATCTGCACCGTATTGTGCAATAACTTCTAACGGATCAATACCATTTCCGAGAGATTTAGACATTTTAACACCATTTGCATCACGTACAATACCATGAATAAAGACCGTATCAAACGGCACCTTTCCGATATGGGCAAGTCCAGAAAAAATCATTCTCGCAACCCAGAAAAAAATAATATCATAACCGGTTACCAAAGTATTAGTTGGATAAAAATATTGCAGTGCTTCTGTACTATCAGGCCAACCCAATGTAGAAAACGGCCATAACGCCGATGAAAACCATGTGTCTAATGTATCCTCATCCTGATGGATATGAGCGCTGCCACATTTACAGCAAGCATCCGGCGTTTCTCTTGAAACGGTAATTTCACCGCAATCAGTACAATACCAAGCAGGAATTCGATGTCCCCACCACAACTGACGGGAAATACACCAGTCCTTGATATGATTCATCCAGTTAAAATAGATTTTATCAAAGCGTTCGGGAACAAATTTAACGTTGCCTTGCTCCACAGCTTTTACAGCAGGCTCAGACAACGGTTTCATCTTCACAAACCATTGCTTAGAAATACGAGGTTCTACAACCGTCTTACACCGATAGCATGTTCCTACATTATGCTTAATCGGTTCTACTTTGACTAAAAATCCTTGTTCATCTAACGCTTTGACAATTTTTTTGCGCACATCCAAACGATCCATACCGCAATATTTGCCGCCGTTTTCATTGATAATACCCGCTTCGTCCATGACGGTAATTACTGGTAAGTTATGACGTAATCCCACCTCAAAATCATTGGGGTCATGTGCAGGTGTTATTTTGACTACCCCTGTTCCAAAATCCTGTTCTACATACGTATCCGCAACAATGGGAATTTCTCTACCCACCAGGGGTAACGTCACCATTTTACCTATGAGATGCTGATAACGCTCATCCTCCGGATGCACTGCTACTGCTGTATCTCCCAACATCGTTTCTGGTCTGGTAGTGGCTAAATGTAAATCTCCACTGCCATCGGTCAAAGGATATCGAATGTGCCAAAAGTTACCGTCTTTCTCTGTAAAATCCACCTCAGCGTCTGAAATGGAGGTCACACAATTAGGACACCAGTTAATCATGCGCTCTCCGCGATAAATCAACCCTTGGTCATACAGGCTTACAAAAACCTCTTTAACCGCTTTCGAACAGCCTGCATCCAGAGTAAAACGCTCCCTCTCCCAATCACAGGAACAACCCATTTTCTTGATTTGAGAAATAATTGTACCTCCGTATTTTTCTTTCCACTTCCATGCACGCTGCATGAATCCGTCACGCCCAATATCCTCTTTGGTAACGCCCTCCTCTTTCATCTTTTCTACAATTTTCGCCTCGGTGGCAATAGAAGCATGGTCTGTACCCGGCAGCCACAATGCAGCATACCCCTGCATTCTTCTCCAACGTATTAAAATATCCTGTAAGGTTTCATCCAACGCATGTCCCATATGCAACTGCCCTGTTATATTGGGCGGCGGAATCACAATCGTATACGGTTTTTTCTTCTCGTCCACTTCTGTGTGAAAATAATTGCCTTTGAGCCAAAACTCATATATACGTTCTTCTACTTCATGCGGCTCATATGCCTTTGCAAGCTCTTTGCCCATATATGTTCCTCCCATATATAACAACAAAATTCACAAACATTAACCTATTTATTATGCCATTTCTCCTGTTCTTTGTCAATTCATCTCTGTGATTACCACCGGATTTTCTGTTCCTGGTGAAAAGGTATCAATCACAGTTGAAATACATAGGCTTTCCAACACATATTTCTCTTGAAACACCGTAACACCGTATACATTACCAGTAGAGGGTAGCCACTGTCTGCCATGGGTAAAAATCACTGTCCGGTCTACATCTACCACATCAAAGCTATACCGTAACACCTCGCCTCGAAACACCCATGTCTGACCACTAATTTTAAATAACGGTTCAGAAGAAGAAAAACTGCATAATAAACTCAGTCGTTCCGCTTCCTTTACAAGAATACCGCATCGTAGCATTTTTGCAAAGCCAATACAATTAATACAAGCCATTTCTTTCTGCTCCGTATTTATAATAGAGAGGCGTTTTCCAAAACGATGTTTTTGCATCTTTATTTCATAACAAAGATGTCCTAATTGATCAGTTATATAGAACAAAATATCACCGGGGTCTATTGATTGCTTTAAATATAAAATCATCAACAAAACCTCCTGTTGGATTCATGGATATACTTTTCTTAATAATTATCATATCATGTTTGCCCTGTTGAAACAATCTGAAAAATGACGAAAAAACCCGCCGATATAATAGGCGGATTACATAAATTATTCAGGAAGATCCATAGTAAACGGTTTTGTTGCAGGATTGATTGCTTGAAACACGTAACCGTTTTCCTTGGCTTTTTGTATGATAGCAGGCAACTGCTCTAATGTTGCAACGGAATTATTATCCATAGAAACAACTGTTTTCCCATTATTTAAAATTCCGTTCACAGTAGTATTGTAAACTTGTTGTCCTGATGTCCACTTATTACTGTCTCCGGAATCCAGACTCCAGTCATGGTAAGTAAATCCGCGTCGTTCCATTTCTGCAGCAAGTTGTTTAATAATTGCCTTATTGTAGCCGTTTACGCTACCTCCTGCAAAACGGAATACAGTTGGCTTTTCACCTGTAGCCTGCGTAATTAAATCAAACACTTTGGCAAAATCCGCTAAATAATTATCTACTGAGGCATAAATTGTTTGATAGTCATATGTATCGGTTAACACACCGACCGTATGACCTTTCTGATAAATTTTTTGAATTTCTTGGGTCAAATATTCAACGGTATTTTCGTTGCAATAAATAAAAAAAGTGGCTTTCACATTTTGCTGTTCCAATACATCTAACAGTTGATCGGTTTGTGCAGACGGCGCATTATTAAACGTAAGATAAACTGATTTTTCTCCGGTCACCGCACCGACTTTTTCTACCTTTGGAACATACATGTTTGGATACAGCAATTCATAATCATTCGTGTAAGTCTGCATCGAAGCAACACTTTCTGTTTCTAATAGACTTTCCACAGCAGAAACGACGCTAACGCTTTCATTGCTTTGGTTTTGCTGCTGTTCCTGATCAAAAAACACAAAATACCATATTAACACACCAGCAACAGCAGCCAGCACTGCAGCAGATATTGAAACAATTAAAATAATATTTCTAATTGTATGCCTATCTCTGTCATATCTGGAATATCCCCTTTTATTATTCCGGCGATACACCTGATTTTTTCTACCCAACCCATCACTTCCTTATTATCCATTTTTATTCTGAATTGCGATTATTATACTATATAAAAGAATGATTTTCAATTTTTTACTTCTCATTAATTTTATGGTAACGCGCCTTAATTGCTTTAATTGGAATTCCCTCTTCTCTAAAACGCCGCTCATGCTCAGTGGTAATATTGCCTTGGGGTGCTTTTCCATTTTCATATAAGTTCTCTATATGCCATAAAATTTCAAATCCACTTTCTTTTAAATAACGCATAGTGGATTGATACAACCCGCCATCATCCGTTTTAAAATGAATCTCTGCACCGTCTTGCATAAAAGTTTTATAAGCCTCTAATTGATTAGTATGTGTCAAACGTTTTTTATGATGTCTCATTTTTGGCCATGGATTACAAAAATTGATATATACCCTGCCTATTCTATCTTTCAAATCTATTATTTGTAAAATACGTTCAATATCATAAGCAATTAACGCAATATTTTTCACTTTTCGGTTCTCACTCTCATAGCGAGTCTGAATATTTCTTCTGGCCACTCCTAGCACATCTGCACTTAAATCAATACCGATATAGTTAATTTCAGGATTATCAAAAGCAACCTCAGCTAGAAATACCCCTTTCCCACAACCTAACTCTAAATGTATTGGTTGAGAATTGGTAAACCACTGGTTCCAATTGCCTTTTATTTTAACAGGTTCTTTTATAAAGTATGGACATACCTCTAACTCGGGTCTAGCCCATGCTTTTTTTCTCATTCTCATGGTTATTTCTTCTCCAATGTTATAATCTTTTTAAATATTATAACAAACAATTTTAAAGTTGTCGATGATACGAAAGTATAAGTAAATTTTAAAAAATATATATTTTTTGTAAAAACCCTTGCTATTTTATATATATAGCAGTATAATATATTGAATTTTGTTATGAATACAATAAAACTATAAATTTGAATAGAGGAGGAAATTTATGAAACACATTATTACCCCATTGGATTTGTCTATTAAAGAAATGGACAGTTATTTGGATTTAGCCGATCGTATCATGGCAGCCCCTAAAAAGTTTTCCCATGTTTGCGACGGTAAAAAATTAGCTACTCTATTCTATGAGCCAAGTACACGCACCAGATTAAGCTTTGAAGCCGCAATGCTAAATTTGGGAGGCAGTGTACTTGGCTTTTCTTCTTCTGAAAGTAGCTCTGCAACCAAGGGAGAAAATGTTGCGGATACCATACGAGTCATTTCAAGTTTTGCTGACATCTGCGCTATACGCCATCCAAAAGAAGGGGCTCCAATGGTCGCCGCACAGTATTCAAAAATACCGGTAGTCAATGCTGGCGACGGAGGACACCAACATCCAACACAAACATTAACGGATATTTTAACCATTCGTGCGTTAAAGGGCAGACTACAAGGCTTAACAGTAGGGCTATGCGGAGACTTAAAATTTGGAAGAACAGCCCACTCGCTTATAACAACACTAGCCCGTTATGCCAATATTCGGTTTGTGCTGATTTCCCCCTTAGAATTAAAGATTCCTGATTACATACGTGATACAACATTAATACAAAAAAATATACCATTTCAAGAAGTAGAGCGTTTGGAGAATATAATTGGGGATTTAGATGTATTGTATATGACTCGCGTACAAAGAGAACGATTCTTTAATGAAGAAGATTATGTACGCCTAAAAGACAGCTATATTCTAGATATGGCAAAAATGAATCTTGCAAAGAAAGATATGATTGTATTGCATCCGTTACCGCGTGTAAACGAAATAGCAACGGAGGTTGACCAGGACCCACGCGCCGTTTACTTTGAGCAAGTGCAGTACGGCGTATACATACGTATGGCGCTAATTATGAAATTACTGGAGGTAGATGATATTGAACGTTGACAGTTTAAAAAAAGGCATTGTCATTGACCATATTAAAGCAGGTAGCTGTATGGATATTTACAAATATCTAGAGCTTGATAAAATGGATTGCAGCGTGGCAATTATCAAAAATGCAAAAAGTAATGCTATGGGCAAAAAAGACATCATCAAAGTTGAAGGACTTTTAGATATTGACCTGGATGTTTTGGGGTTTATCGACTGTAATATTACAGTAAATATTATTGATAACGGAAATATCATTGAAAAGAAAAAACTAACCATGCCTGAAATCATACGTAACGTAGTTTCATGTAAAAATCCTCGCTGCATTACATCTATTGAACGCGGTATTGAGCAGGTATTTAAATTAACCGATAAAGAACAACACACCTATCGTTGTGTATATTGCGAACAAAAATATGAACAAAAATAATAAAGACCTGCAACTCACAGGTCTTTATTATTACAGCCAGCCAAATAACCTTGCAACGGTTGCAATAATAAAACATAAAGCAAACCCAGTCACAGTGGGCAATAAAAAACCGATTGCCGTCCACTTCCAGCTCTTTGTCTCTTTTTTAATAGAAAGACATGTAGTAGAACATGGCCAGTGCACCAATGAAAATACAATCACGCATAATCCTGTAACCCACGTCCAATTATTTGCAATCAACAGTTCTTTTAATGCTGTTAAGTCACTAAACTCGGCTAATGTTCCGGTAGACATATACGTCATAACCATAATTGGTACGACAATTTCATTGGCAGGAAAGCCTAAGATAAAGGCAAATAAAATCGTACCATCAAGACCAATCAATTTACCAACCGGGTCTAAAAATGACGCACAATGCGCTAGAAGTGTAGTATCCCCTGCCGTAACATTGGCTAAAACCCAAATCAACAATCCCGCAGGTGCCGCTACCACAGCTGCTCTGCCTAAAACAAAAATTGTTCGGTCTAATAACGATCTAACGATTACCTTACCTATTTGCGGTCTACGATAAGGCGGCAATTCTAACGTAAAAGAAGAAGGTACGCCTTTGAGCACTGTTTTAGATAAAAACTTACTCATAACAAAAGTAATAAATACACCCAATACAATTACACCAGTTAACATTAAAGTTGACAGCAGGGAGCCTGTAAAGCCCGTTGCAATACCGCCTACAAAAAACATGGTAATGATAGATATCATAGTCGGAAAACCACCACCATATTCAGCGCAACTTTTATACGGTATGTCTGCTGAAAACAAATACAGCGTATGATAAAAATATTTTTATATATACAATATTATGGTATATCTTCCCATTCGGCAAGACGTCAACACAACTTAACATTTTTCACCAGTCCGTATTATGCAAGGTAATATGAAACCCTACTCTCATGCAATAACAATATAATGCATTTTTGATGTCATATGGATAATTAAAGGAGAATTACAGTATGATCTTTATTGAAATTCTAAAGGCAATTTTTTTGGGTATTGTAGAAGGTATTACTGAGTGGCTTCCTATCAGCAGTACCGGCCACATGATTCTAGTGGATGAATTCATCAAACTGAATGTATCAAAAGAATTTCTCGATATGTTCTTTGTGGTAATCCAACTAGGCGCTATTTTAGCTGTACTTGTACTATATTTTAACAAGCTAAACCCTTTTTCTCGCCAAAAAACTGTCTGTCAGCGAAATCAAACATGGTCGCTTTGGTTTAAAGTTATTATTGCTTGTATACCTGCAGCCGTTATTGGACTAATTTTTGATGACAACATTAATCAACTATTTTTTAACGCACAAACCATTGCTGCAACACTGATTATATATGGCGTACTCTTTATTGTTGTAGAAATTTTCAATCGCAGACGAAAACCCAAAGTGCGCGAATTATCTCAATTACCTTATTCCACGGTCTTGTATATTGGCATTTTTCAATTGCTGGCGCTGATTCCCGGTACCTCCCGCTCAGGCATCACTATTATCAGCGCATTACTTCTTGGTGCCTCTCGTTTTGCAGCTGCCGAATTTACTTTCTTTCTAGCTATTCCTATCATGGTCGGTGCAAGTCTCTTAAAGCTTATAAAATTCGGTTTTTCCTATACCGGACTTGAAATTACGGTTTTAATTACCGGCGTTCTAACAGCTTTTCTGGTATCTGTTCTTGCCATTAAATTTTTAATGAAATATATCAAAAAACACGACTTTAAAATATTCGGTTTATACCGTATCTTACTGGGTATCGCCGTGATTATTTACTTCTCTATTGCAGGCTTCCCGCAATAGGATGAAGTTAAGACAAAAAGGTACATTCTATTGTGTGCCTTTTTTTATGTCTCTATTGTTCGTAAGGTCAACCATGACTTGTTCATTGCAATTGACACAGTATACTATCATATCATATAGCCATCTATTGAACGTCTGTAATTCCTTTTCATTCATAACTGTTTGTGTTACAACCATAGATAGTTTCTTGATTCGTTTCAATGTTAACTCCCCTTTTTCAAAGCTTATGCCGCAAGCAGAATGTCCAATACATTTTAAAGTAATGGTTTAAAACTACTTTATCTGTCATACAGTTTATCAAAGGAATAAAGGCAGGTGTATCTATGAAAATTGCGATTTATAGCAGAAAATCTGTCGCTACTGGAAAACGGGAATCCATTGAAAATCAAATTGAAATGTGCAAGCAATATATTTCATCCTATCTGTCCCCTTTGTCTTCACATACCGTCTCAATATATGAAGACGAAGGATATTCTGCTAAAAATATGGATAGACCCCAATTTCAACAAATGCTACAAGATATACGCAAACAATCTTTTGATTATCTTATATGCTATCGTTTAGACCGTATCAGCCGCAGTGTTAGTGATTTTGCCGGATTGGTAGAGGAATTAAACCAACTTGGCATTGCGTTTATTTGCATTAAGGAAAAATTTGATACTTCTACTCCCATGGGAAAAGCCATGATGTATATCGCCTCAGTTTTTGCCCAGCTCGAACGCGAAACCATTGCCGAACGTGTAAGAGACAATATGTTTATGCTAGCACGCAGCGGCCGTTGGTTAGGAGGCACTACCCCCACTGGCTATACGGCATGTCATAAACAAACTATATCGGTAGATGGACATATAAAAAATACTTGTCAATTAACAGCCAATTGGAAAGAGCTTGCAATCGTCTCGTCTATTTATCAAGATTTTTTCAAATATCATTCTCTCACGGCAGTCGTAAATTCTACAAAAAAACGAAATTACAAAACGCGCACAGGCAAGGATTTCTCCATAACTTCTATAAAAGAAATTCTACAAAATCCTGTTTACTGTATAGCTGATATAAATGCATATGAATATTTTGCAGATCAGCAAACTGATGTTTGCTTTGCTCCCGAAAACTGTTCCAACACTTTAGGACTACTTACTTATCACAAACGAGACTATAGCCACAATGCGAAACGACTGCCGGTATCACAATGGATTGTTGCAATCGGTCAGCATACCGGTATTATTTCAGGCAGCGATTGGGTTCGCGCACAGCAGCTTTTACATAAAAACAAAAAGCATAGTACTAAACGAAAGGCAGGCAATCAATATGCTTTACTCTCCGGTATTTTAACCTGCGGACAATGCGGAGAAATCATGCTGGCAAAAGCACGCAGTAACCACCCTACTGCCTTTGATTACATTTGCCGTCAAAAACTGCATAAAAACCAAACTTGCAGCTGCAACAATTTAAATGGTACTTTAGCAGATCAACATGTATTGAAAACATTACTGAACAACATTCAGCTGTATCAGGATTACGAGCTACTTTCCGATTTACTACAACAAAAAAAAAATACACAATCATCGCTAAAGGGACAGTACCATGAACAGTTAAAAGAAATTGAAAAGCAACAGGAACGTTTATTGTCTTATATGACACACGAAACCTTTGAATTATTTTCTACGTCTATTATCAATCAAAAACTGGAGCAATTAGAACAGGAACGTCTACAATTAAAACATACGGTATTAACCCCAAGCTCACAATTGGATATCTCCATACAATCTATACAAACAATTTGTGAAAATCCATCATATTTGCAAAACAAACTAACCCTGCAACAAAAAAGAGAACTAATTGAAATCATGGTAACCTCAGTTACATGGAACCAACCTATATTACATCTCACATGCAAAATTCCTGTACAAAACAAACTATAAATGCATCCTTTGTTTCTCCAATAGTGGTGGCGGTAATCGCCCATTGCATGGAACAAAATTATTGGTCAGCATTGCAATGATCCGCTCTCTGGGAGAGTCAATGATTTTACAGCCTACAACACCTGCCGCATTACAACCAAACCCCATACACATGGTAAGCGCCTGTTTACCGCATGTATTCGCTTTCTTAAAGTAATGATCAAGGTTGAACGCAACTCTCGGCAAATATCCAAAGTCCTCTAATAAAGTAAACAATGGAAAAAAAATTGCCATTGGGGGCAACATAACCGACACTACCCAAGCCAACACGCGGTATACGCCCAGCACTAATGCACCATGTAGCCATGCGGGAGCATTCATCCACATAAAGAAATCCGTTAGTCTGTCTTGTACCCAAAACAAACCTTCTGACAATACTTGAGACGGATAATTGGCTCCCGATATTGTCAGCCAGAAGATCAGCGCCAACAAAGCAATCATAATAGGGATTCCTGTCCAGCGATTAGTTAGATATCGGTCAATTTTACGATCCCTTTTATGACAACACACCTTATTACATGTCATGACATTAGTACAAATACCCTCAGCCGTAATGACAAGGCAAGATACAATCTTATCTTTTATGCTGTCCTGTGTAATGTCACAGCTTTCTAAATATGCTTTAGCATCATTTAACCTTTGTACAAGCACATGATCTTGCGCTACATCATATCCTATATAACGGTTTAACTCTTCCATCATAGACGGATCTTCTTCTAATAAGCGAATGGCAATCCACCGACTGTTCCACTCTTGCCCTAGCTTTTTAGACAAATGAGGCTCAACCATTGCAATCGCATCTTCAATCGGCTTGATATATTTCATCTGAAACCCCACCGGCTCCGAATTCTTTGTCAAAACCTCCACCGTCATTAACAAATCATCAAGCCCTTTTTTACTTCTAGCAGAAGTACCTACCACCGGCACGCCAAGCTCTTTTGAAAGTTGATCCAAATCAATAAAAATCTTCTTTTTTTTGGCTTCGTCTAATAAATTAACGCATACTACAACCCGTTTTGTAATTTCAAGCGTTTGCAAAACGAGATTTAAATTACGCTCCAAACAAGTAGCGTCACATACTACAATAGTCGCTTGAGGATGCTCAAAGCAAATAAA
The DNA here is from genome assembly GCA_910577755.1 of uncultured Eubacteriales bacterium. Lineage (GTDB taxonomy): Bacteria > Bacillota > Clostridia > Oscillospirales > Acutalibacteraceae > UMGS1071. Next base: position 15,952 of record CAJTNL010000021.1, read on the forward strand.
ATTTCTGGCAACCTCTTCCTCCGCCGAGTGAGCCATAAGCGAATATGTCCCAGGCAAATCCACCATAACATAATCTTTACCGTGAAAATTACATTTGCCAAAAGCAGTATCAACCGTTTTTCCCGTCCAGTTACCCGTATGCTGATTTAATCCTGTTAATGCGTTAAAAACTGTACTTTTTCCCACATTCGGATTACCTGCCAGTGCAACTATTTCTCCACGCTCCATATTTATATCATATGCTTCCCGATCCTTACCTTTTGATTTTCTCCTCCTTTTCCAATTCATCATACGCACATATAACAGCATTATTTTTAATGAAAAAATGCTGTTATTTACCCCTTTCATAAAATTGTATTGGAGGGAATGTCTACCCGTCCAGAATCATAGATTCGGTATTTGAAATTAATCATAATTTAATTACATGGGCTCTCTTACTCGTCACATACACGGTTTCGAAACTAAATTCATAATTACAGAAGAGGAATCTTCATTTCTAATAGCAATCACTGCACCTCGAATTAAAAAGGCAATAGGATCACCTGCAGGACTCCTCTGCACACATTCAACTTTTGTACCTTCAATCAATCCAATATCCTGCAAACGTCTTCTGATACTTGTATCAGACAATAATTGTCTAACGGTAGCACTTTGCCCTACTTTTAACTCATTGAGCGAAATTTGTTGTGTTTCCATTGTTAGTCTCCCTTTTTTCTAAAACTGGAATTTCTCCTGTTACTATATTATTTCTTTCTTGTGATTCTGTGAAAAAATAAAACAAACTTTATATATTACCACATGCCTGCAAATACAAAGAATCCTATAGACGATTTCCATAGGATTCTTTGTATTATTACTACAATTTTATTACTGTAATGATATTAACAAATACACTCAGATATAATATAATCAATTTTTTTCCGTTCAATACTGCTGTTATATTAGACCATATGGTGTGGCACATATAATGAACATTTCTATAAGTCGTACCGGCAATATAGGATAAAAATATAATTACTTCATTATCTGTGTACTTGCTGCCTATATAAGTCAGCTTGGTTTCTTTAGGAACTAAAGAATGAGAAGAAAAGAGGAGCTAAGACTATCTCTTTCATCCTCAGTCTGTAAACTTTTTGACTTTTTCCTGCGATGATAAAATAGCAAATTTTATAACAACCCTCTTTTCTGTATATGCATACAACACACCGTACATTTTGGTAAAACTGTTTCAAAGGTTATGAAAAACCATTATTTTTTATCATCTTTTATTTGCTCCCAATAACGCCGAAAAGCCTGTTCATTCTTATTATTTCCAAACTCGTAATAACAAGCGTCTTTCACAATATCCGGCAAATATTGCTGTTGCACCCAGCTTTTTGAAGCATCATGAGGATAGAGATAAAACTGTCCTTTTATCTCTTGGTCCTGACCATCACAATGTTTATTTTGCAAATGTCTTGGGATACTGCCTACTTTTCCTCTCTCAATATCCGCCATAGCGCGGTTAATTGCCAGATACGCTGTATTAGACTTGGGTGCGTTACATACCATTATTACAGCATCCGCCAACGGAATTCTCGCTTCCGGCAACCCTACCTGCAAAGCCGTATCTACACTGGCTTTTACAACTGGTATAATCTGCGGCCAAGCAAGTCCTACATCCTCACAAGCGCATACCAGTAACCGACGGCAAACAGAAAGCAAATCTCCGGCAGAGAGCAACCGTGCTAAATAATACACCGCTGCATTTGGATCGGATCCCCGCATAGACTTTTGAAAAGCAGAAAGCAAATCATAATGTTCATCGCCATCTCTATCATATCGCATGGCACTACATTGCGTTAGTTCCTGTGCCAGTTGCAAAGTTACATATCTGCCACCTTCCGTTTCATCAGCGGAAAGAGTGCATAATTCTACAGCATTCATTGCTTTGCGTACATCTCCTCCACAAGAGGAGGCAATACAAGCAACAACTCCTTCTTCTAAAATCACTGACTGCCTTATTTCCTTTTCTACTTTACCAAAGCCACGAGTAACCGCACGTTGTATTTCTTCTTTTTGTACTGGTTTAAATTCAAACACAGTAGAACGGCTTAAGATAGCATTGTACACATAAAAATAAGGATTTTCTGTAGTGGAAGCAATTAATGTAATCTTACCGTTTTCCATAAATTCCAGTAAAATTTGCTGTTGCCTTTTATTTAAATATTGAATTTCGTCTAAATATAACAATACGCCGTTAAGCGTCTCAAAAGTATTCAGGTCAGCAATAATATCTTTCAAATCTGAGGTAGATGCAGTGGTACCATTCGTTTTAACTAATTTTCGATTCGTCTTTTTTGCAATCATAGTAGCAAGTGTCGTTTTTCCTACACCAGAAGGACCATAAAATACCAAATTCGGTATTTCACCAGCATCAATTATACGGCGCAATGCTTTTCCCTCTGCCAGTAAATGTTGCTGGCCTACCATATCATCCAACGTTTGCGGACGCAACCGCTCCGCCAAAGGCACACGCATCTGCTTACCCCCTGACCAAAATTCTATCTATTATAATACTATTTGTATTGTACCATAAAAAATATTTTTCTCCTATATTCTTTTCTAAATTGTGCAATTTAAAATTAGATGTAAGTCCAATGTTTATACCTAACAAAATATTTGTCATTTGTACAATTATATATCTTTGCAAACATCAATCCACTTTTTATAATGAAATGTTTTTTCTAACTCATCTAAAGTTAATTTAATGGCGCTATCGCTACTGCCGCAAGCAGGATACACTATTTCAAACCGTTTTAAAGAATTATCTAAATAAACATCAACATTTTCATTAATTCCAAACGGACAACCCTCACCAACTGCGTGTCCTATTAAACTTTCAACATGATGAAAAGGAATCATTTTTGCTTTTGTTTCAAACTCGGCTTTAAATTTACTATTATCTATTTTACAATCCCCTGCAACTACAACCAATATAGGTTTATTTGCAACAATAAAAGATAATGTTTTTACAATTTCCTCCTTACAATATATTGCCTTGGCTGCCTGCTCAACCGTGGCAGATGAAACAGAAAACTTCATTATTTTATTTTCTAATCCATACCTCTGTAAATGCTATTTTGCTTTTATGAACGATATAATGAACTCTTAAATTAACGTATTTCCATAGCGTTTTTTATCTTTATATTTCACAGTATTTAGGTCATACGAGTACAAATAAGCAGTGAAATATATATTCAAATTTGGCTAAGATGATAGGATAGATGCAATAAATTAGCCGAATGAAAAACAGACACCGTATCTAAATTTTATAAATTCACCTAAACATAATCTGAAAATGAAATTTAAATATATTTAAGCCCATATTTTAAAGTAAATAAAACCTAAAAAACTTTATTATATGTGCTCTGTACTTATTTGGTATTATAGAGAAACAAATTGCGATGTGTAGTTAGAATAAACTACACATCGCTTTTCGTCACCAGTATATCATCCTATCATTTGACGCTTTATCTTTATGTTATTTATGATTGATATAATGGATATTTATCGCAGATAGCCGTTACCATATTACGTATTTTATCCGCACTTGCATCAAAACTTTGAATTGACAAGCTAATACATTCCGCAATTTGATCCATATCTTCCGGCATCAAACCTCGAGTTGTCACGGCCGGTGTACCTAAGCGAACACCGCTTGTTACAAAAGGACTACGCTTCTCATTTGGAATCGTATTTTTATTAGCTGTAATAAACACCTGATCAAGTCGGCTCTCTAGCTCTTTACCTGTTAGCTCAATACCACTTAGGTCAATGAGCATCAGGTGATTATCTGTACCGCCAGATACTAATTTCACGCCACGTTTGGTCAGACCGTTTGCCAAAGCCTGTGCATTTTCTACCACACGTTTACCATACTCTTTAAACTCCGGTGTTAAAGCCTCACCAAAACAAACCGCTTTACCTGCAATTACATGCATAAGCGGACCACCCTGAATACCTGGGAAAATGGCCTTATCAATCGCTTTTCCGTACTCCTCTTTGCAGAGAATCAATCCACCCCTTGGACCGCGTAATGTTTTATGTGTAGTTGTAGTTACAATATCTGCCCACTCTATGGGATTTGGATGTACTCCTGCCGCAACTAATCCTGCTATATGCGCCATGTCCACCATCAGCATAGCCGAGCACGCATTGGCAATTTCTCGTAGACGTTTAAAATCAATAACTCTGGAATAAGCGCTTGCACCAGCAACAATCATTTTAGGTTTTACCTGTTTTGCTTGTTCTTGTAGTCTATCATAATCAATATAGTGAGTTATAGGGTCAACACCATACTCTACAAACTTATAATAACTGCCGGACATATTCACAGGAGAACCATGAGTTAAATGACCACCCTCTGAAAGATTCATACCCATTACTGTATCACCAGGCTTTAAAAATGCAAAGTAAACTGCCATATTCGCCTGTGCGCCAGAATGAGGCTGTACATTGGCATATTCCGCTCCAAATAATTCGCAAGCACGTTGACGTGCAACATCCTCTATAATATCTACAAACTCACAGCCTCCGTAATAGCGTTTTCCCGGATAGCCTTCCGCATATTTATTGGTTAAAATACTTCCCATTGCTGCCATAACTGCAGGAGATACAATATTTTCAGAAGCGATTAACTCTAAATTATGTTGCTGACGTTTCAGCTCCTTGGCCATAGCCATACCAATTTCCGAATCATATTTTTCTACAAAACCAATAGTATCCATAATCTCTTGATACATGTGTCCGTTACCTCTTTCATTTCTATTTTCTATTTAAAATTATACACAATTAAACCGTAAAAGGCAATTATCAAATCACTATATTACAATAAAATATTGTAATTTTCTTCATAAGTTATAAGGATACACTAATTATATAAAACAATTTATTCCATATTAACTGATTTCCAAATCAATTTATATAAAAATTTTAGAATAAAAAAGGAACAGAGCATTTTGACAGAAAAGAAATAATGACAGCAAAGCGGCTTTACTATATCTGTGACGCACTTTTCCCCCAAGAGCGGCAATACGCAAAAACTGCTTTATGATTTAAAAACAGTTACGTCTCACCTAATTAAAGCAGCAAACGACGTTACTAACAAAATTGCTTAGCAGTATTGAAAAAAAGTTTTTAATCAAACAGCCTTTTTAATGCAATTATGATTCCAATATTCAAATAAGACTCATTTTTATGTCAATACAGGATGCATAATACTAAACTACTCCTTAATTATTATTTACGGTCACGCGTATCCCCCCAATGTACATCTATACAGAGTTGAACATCCGACGGCTATCGTGCAGCGTTGACTATAAATATGCCCGTCCCATTACCATTGGCAATCATGTATAGATCGGAGGTAACTCCACCATTCCTTCTTTGATTGCAATGGGAGAAAACAGTATTATAGGTACTGGCAATGTCGTTACAAAAACAGTTTCCTCCAATGTAATTACGGCTGGTAATCCCTGCACATATTACACACACTGACAAACAATGAGAGGAATGTTACATAATACTCTCCACATACCTTTACTAAAAAATAAAATTAACTTTAATATTTAGAAAGCATCTGTAATTAATAGGCAACATTATTACTGCCATGGTACATTTCGTCTAAAAATTTTTCTACCTCGCAATTAAAAACAGAGGGTTCTTTACGCGCAATAAAATGATCACCTTTCATAATCACCAGACGACTATTAGGAATATGAGCAGCAAGCTGCTCGGTATGAGTTTGTTTAATCATGTCTTTATCGCCTGCAATCACTAAAGTAGGTACTTGAATTTTATGGAGCTCTTCCGGAGAAATATATGGCTCTTTCACCATTAAACCCAACAATTCTTTTTTAGCCTTTGCGCGTCTGCTAATTGTTGAGCAACAAGAGGTTCTAATATAGCCCAATAACATCGGAATCCGTACTGTTGGTTTTAATCCGTTTGGATAAAAATTAGCGCCGTTTAAAATTAAACACGATACATACTCCGGATAGCGCAGTGTGAACAGCATTGCAATGTTGCCCCCATCACTAAACCCTAATAAAATCACTTTTTTCAACTTTAACGTATCCAATAAACATTTTAAATCTTCTGCAAATTGTGTTAATGAAAAAGGAGCATCACCTCTAGGGGATTCCCCATGTCCCCGTGTATCTACCGCTATAACACGATATTGATTTGAAAAATGTGTAATTTGGTGCATAAAGTAAGCAAAACGTCCCCCATTTCCATGCAGCAACAAAAATGGTGTTCCCTCTCCTTGTTCCGTATAATGTAACCCAAACTCCATATATCACAATCCTCCCTTTATGATAATTATTAGTTTAACATGAATGCTTACTGTTTACAATGTATCAATGAAAAGACAAACCGAAACGGAAATTTATCCTGTTATTCATAAAAATACAATTAGTTACTGAAATAGTCAATTATATAAATAAATATTAAGCTAATATAATATTATGTATCCCCAAATATCCAAAAAACAAAGAATTGATGCTTAAACTAAAATAAAATTATAAAATGATGTTGTAGTTTCTTGTTATTTGCGATAAAATCCAATTATAATAGTTGTTTTATACTATATTAAAAGGATGAATGTATATGACTAAAAAACAAAAAACTCACGCTGCAATTGAAGCGCTGAAAAAAGAATACCCTGATGCAGAATGCGCATTAATTCATTCAAACCCGCTGGAATTGCTAATTGCAACCAGGTTATCCGCCCAATGTACAGACGCTAGGGTCAATATGGTTACCCCTGCTTTATTTGCCCGTTTTCCCACATTAGACGATTATATTGCCGGATCTGAAGAAGAAATTGCACAATATATTCGCACATGCGGTTTATTTAAAACAAAAGCACGGGATATTTATGCCATGTGCAAAAAGTTAAAAGAAAAATTTAACGGTACTGTGCCCGATAATATGGATGATTTACTTTCACTGCCTGGTATCGGAAGGAAAACAGCCAACCTAATTCTTGGAGATATCTATAAACAACCGGCTGTTGTAACCGACACACACTTTATTCGCATTTGCGGCAAGTTGGGACTTACTGATAGTAAAATTCCTATAAAAGTAGAAAAGGACTTACGCACACTGCTTCCTCCGGAAGAATCTAGTGATTTTTGCCACCGTATTGTATTACACGGCAGAGCCGTTTGTGATGCCCGCAAACCTAAATGTAATATTTGTTGTATGGAAAATTTTTGTAAATATGCACAAACAGTATCAAAACAAATGAAAACCATTTAATTTGAACAATAAAAGTACTCATTGATATATTTATTATCAATGAGTACTTTTATTATACCTACATGTAAAAGTGACGCTGCGTTTAATACGTATTACAACAATTGCGCTCTAAGCTCCGATGCTGATTTACTAGATAAATACACCGGTGGAATATCTAAAACTGTTTTAGCACCATAGCTGCCTTCCTTTGATAAACGATAGGCTGCACGTGCATACGCCACCAAAACACTGGCAGTAAATTCAGGGTTGGAATCTAATTGAATAGAATATTCAATCACATGATTATGCTCCAAACTTTTACCAGTAACTCCTGTGCGAATCACAAAGCCACCGTGAGGAATACCACCATGTTTTTCATTTAACTCTTCTTGGGAAATAAAATGAACGATGGTATTATAATCACAAAAATATTTTGGCATTGTTTTAATTGCCTCTTCAATAGCTTTTAAATCTGCTCCTTCTCTCGCTACAACAAAACATTCTCTCGTATGCTTTTGTCTTACAGTCAGCTTTGGCTGGCTACCGCTTCTGACTGCTTCTAACGCATCCGGTATTGGAATAGTATATTGTTTTGCATCTTGTACTCCCTCAATTCTGCGAATTGCGTCAGAATGTCCCTGACTCACACCTTTACCCCAAAAGGTATAGTCTTTTCCGTTAGGTAAGATTGCCTCTGCATACATTCTATTTAAAGAAAACATACCTGGATCCCATCCTACCGAAATAATTGAAACTTTATTGGAGGATTTTGCAATTGCATCCACTGTAGAATAATGACCCGGAATATTTGCATGCGTATCAAAGCTGTCAACCGTATTAAAGTATTGAGTAAACTCTGGTGTTTGCCCAGGTAAATCCGTTGCACTGCCGCCGCACAAAATTAATACGTCAATGGCATCTCTCATTTCAACCGCTTCATCCATATGGTAAACTGCTGTGCTTTTTGTCTGCAAAATTATGCTGGAAGGATCACGCCTTGTAAATACACCTACCAGTTCCATATCCGCATTTTGTCCTACAGACAGTTCAACACCTCTACCTAAATTTCCATATCCTAAGATACCAATTCTAATTTTTCCCATAAAGTTTTATCTCTCCTTAGCTCAAAAGTTAATTATATATTATAGCAACAAGTATTTATTTTCTCTACAAATAATATCACATTATTATAATACTTGTGAATATTTTTTAACTTTTTCTGTTATAAAAAATATCAAACCTATTGTATAATAACAAAAAAGGGTTGACATTTCTATACTCATCCCTTATAATGCTTTTAACACCCAGTATCATGCATTTTGGAAGCATAGCTCAGCTGGGAGAGCATCTGCCTTACAAGCAGAGGGTCACAGGTTCGAGCCCTGTTGTTTCCACCAAATCATATAATGGCAAATGATGATAATAGTGTTAGTAAGGATAATATCTTTATGGATACTGTTATCATAGTGCTATACATTCAAGTATAAAGTACAGACTTGTAAATGTATTCTAAATGTGATAGAATCACACAATAGGCATTCATCAGTATAGAAGTAATTCGGTACTTTCTATGACGCAAGCCTTGTTTTGAATTGGTCGTTCAGAACAAGGCTATAAGTGTTTATTTTTTTACTACTTTTATTTTATCATAAATTTTGGAAAAAAACAATGCATTTGGAAAAATTTAGACAGCAAAATATAATAAATCTTTTATAGGCAACAAGAAATGCATGACAGCTAAAGAAAATAAGAAAGAACCAACTAAAAAATTTTAAAAGTTTATCAATGTATTTTCTCTATTGTATAGAAATTATAGCATTTATTTTTGTATATTTTGTTTATGTATTTATATCGTAAAATATGGTAAAATTATGTCAAAAAGAGAAATTAAGGAGTGTTTTTTTGAATAACAGCACACTCTTTTTCCTAACTATGATTATTTCGTGGATAATTTTCACTTATTTTATAATTAAATTGAACATAAAGTGCAGAAAACGAAATAAAGAAATAAAGCGTTTGAATATGGAACACCAGCAGCAATTTCAAGATAGTTCCGAAAAAACTTCCGATGATTCCAAATGTTTTGAATCTCCAGCTGAAAACAAAAAAAAGAAACAATCTTTATCTGACGATTATATCAATTATCTTTTAACCTTATATGAGGCACAGCATATAATATGGGATAGTCCACCCGAAAAGTTATTATTCCATTTCATGGATGATTTTTGGGACGAGCATGATATATTAAAAAAACATTTCTTTTTTATTCCTCATACTTCCTTACGAGAAATTCTCAAGGTGAAACAAGTGGACAAAATAGATGAATGCATTCGCTATTTATCCACTTATCATGTTGATTGTCTTGTATTAGAAAAAAATACAGGTAGATTTTTATTTGCCATAGAAGTACAAGGAAAAAGCCACGAAAAACCTCGTCAACAAAGTTTAGATAAATTTAAAAGAAAAGTTTTGGACCAAGCAAATATTTATTTATTTGAGATAAGCAACGAAACTTGTTCAGATAAAAATAAAATGAAAAAAAAGTTCGAGCAACTTCCTATACTGCTTGAAAAGTACAAAAAATCAGGAGGTGTCTGTCAAAACTGCGGAACTAACTTACGCCTAAATAAAAATAGTAACAATGGAGAATTATTTTTAGGATGTCCAAACTGGATTAAAAATGAAAACTGTAGAAAGTATGCTATTAAATCAAAAATATTTATAAAAAAGAAGCTACCTAGCCCGAAAGCCAGATGACTATAGCTACCGCTTGCGGGCTGCCCAGGTTTCCGGCAGCCAATACATAGATGATAGACAGCAGAAAACCTGCTGCACCTACGGCAAGTGGGAGAGGAAAAGCGTTGAATTGATTGGAAGATGTATAGTATCTTTCAATCAATTCAATGCTTTTTCTTTTATCCCCCATACCTTTCTCTTATTGATTTATCATTTCTGTCGTCTATTCGGCTGCCAGATGAAATATGGCAAGCAATGCTTCTCTGGTTTCAGGAAACACCAATGCTGTCAATCCGATAACAGCAAGGCATACAATTATTACAGCTGCAAA
>CAJTNL010000022.1 GCA_910577755.1 uncultured Eubacteriales bacterium
AGAGCAAAGCCGAATAAGCGTTTAAAATATTGTATTATAAAAGGAATTGATTTTGAGAGAGACAGTAAGTAGTGATAAGCGCTTAATTATTTTAATTCTATTTGATATTCCAAAGAATGAATCCTTTATGGGTGTAATACCTGCCAAACTGCATAAAACCACAGCTTTTACAACAACCTTAACAGGGCGGTTATATGCCCAATAAGATTGCTTGTTAAAAATTTTGCAAGTGTTAAGGCGGATGAGATATGGCTGATGTGATAGAGATATATTATGGCTAAATTTCATTGACTGCGCAATTATTGAATAAGAATTATGTAAGCAGTCAGAGACGTTTCCATGGAATATTTGTAAATTTTTAATAAAATACATAAAAAGTTTGCCATATCTAATCAAAAGTGTTATATAATGAAATAAAATGCAAAAATAAATGATAGGTTGACTCATCAGTCATAAGTAAAATAATCATGATAGGAAAAAAACGTATGAAGAAAGTTATTGTTAGCAGTATTTTTATTTTGGTGGCCGTATGCTCCTTTGCGATATTGGCAATATGTATGCAACAGGGGGATACAATGGAATTTGATAATTGGGTTTATGGTGGGGTATCTCAAACTATTATGCCGTGGCTTACGGAGGTGCTCAAAATTATGACCTATGGGGGTAATGTATTTGTAGCGGCTGGTATTTGCGGTATTTTATTGCTCATACCTAATACACGTAAAAACATAGGGTTACCTTCGGCTTTATCAGTAGCAGTTGCAGTTGGGGCAAGTTCTTTACTGAAAGATATATTTGCAAGGTCTCGTCCCGATATATTGCGTTTACTTGAGGAATCTGGTTATAGTTTTCCCAGCGCTCATGCGTTGCTCAGTGCAGCATTATATATCATGCTGATTCTTTTAATTTGCAAATATACCAAAAGCTTACTTACAAAAATTTTGTTGGCATCGTTACTATGTGTTATTATAGGAGTAGTTGGATATAGTCGAATATATATGGGTGTACACTACGCTTCTGACATAGTAGGCGGTTGGATTATGGGATTTGCAGTAACATTGCTTGTATATACGATATGTAGGCTAACATTTTTGAAGGAATAAAAAATAGCTTCATGCTGTTCAAATTGCATGAAGCTATTTCTTATTGTTGAATAAACTCAACAATTTCTTCAATGGTTTTAGAGCCAAACAATAATTTTGAATCATCTTTAATAATAGCAGGAACACTCATAATTTTGAATTTGTTCTTAATGTCGGGAAACAGTGAAAGATCCATCATAGTGGCCTCAACATTGGGATTGAGCATGGCAATACGATGGCAGGCTGCCACAACATCGGGACAAAATGTGCAGGAAAGGGAAATAGCAATTTTCAAATTGACTTTTTTATCAATAGCTTGGATTTGCCTAAGCGCTTTTTCATCAAGAGCTTGTCCTGGACCAGCTAAATTATAAAGAGCAAGAATAAAGGAGTTTAGCTCATGACCGCCTGGAATACCGCAGAATTTAACGCCGGTATAGGTTCCGCTTTCATCAAGAAAAGCAACCATAGGTAGTAAAGTAGCTTCAATCTTTGTTTCTATATCAGGGTTGGTACCTTTTTCATAAACTTCTAAAAAAATATGGGAAGACAGATTTGGTAATACGGTCAGCCAATCTTTTAAGGAAACAGATTTTTCATTTTGGGAATCCACTATAGTCACTAAAGTAACATTTTTGTTTAAGGAAGCTAACACACCTCGAACCTGCTCCATAAGAGGGTCGCTCCATAAAGGATGTGCAGTGTTATTTTGTTTTTCGTCGGAAGGCTGCTTAACACTCTCGGTCAAATTTTTCTGTGTTTCTTTAGGTTTAGATACAGGTTTAGATTCGTCTGTAATACCAAGCCGTTCTTTTTCGTCTGCAACATAGCGCTCAGCTGTAATTGCGGCAATTGCGCCGTCGGCAACTGAAGTAACAATTTGCCGTAATATTTTTGGACGTAGATCTCCTGCGGCTATAACACCGGGTACATTGGTATTCAAATTTTCATCGGTTAAAATATAGCCGTAATCATCTAATTTAATATGGTCTTTGAATAATGCTGTAGAAGGCTCATAGCCGGCAAATACAAATACGCCAAAAGTTTGATCTTCTTCTGATGCGGTATAGGTGAAAGTTTCGCCGGTTTGATTATTGACAAAGGTAGCTTGTTTGAGTAAATCATCGCCGCTTAATTCTTTTACCTCGGTGTTATAGTGTATAGTAATATTATCCATTGATCGCACTTTGTCTGCTATACTTTTGGCACAAGTGAAATCAGGTTCACGTATAATCATGGTAACATTTTTACCATATCTAGTTAAAAACATGGCTTCTTCGGCTGCGGCGTATCCACCTCCAATTACAAAAATATCAAGTCCGGTGAAAAATTCTCCGTCACATGTTGCACAGTATGCTACGCCTCGACCGGTGAACTCTTCTTCTCCGGAAAACCCAATTTTACGAGGTTGGGCACCGGTAGCAATGATTACAGCACGGCAAAAATATTCTTGCTTATCAGAAATCAAACGCTTTACTTCACCGGAAAAATCTACTTGTTTAATTTCATCTGATACAAACGAAACGCCGAAATCTTTGGCTTGTTGATGCATTTCTTCCATGAGAGCAGGGCCGGATGTTTTACGAATACCGGGATAGTTTACTACTTCAGATGTTGTTATAATTTGCCCTCCCACTTGTTTTTTTTCTATAATCAATGTATTCAACATGGCGCGGCCAGCATATAAACCGGCTGACAGACCTGCGGGGCCTCCGCCAATTATGATTAAATCATAAATATTATTCATAAAGATTCCTCCTATAAAAAATGTCGACGGGTAAAGCCATCGACATTTTTAAACTATTTTTCGGCTCTGTTAGCCTATATCTATTAAAGTTTGCCGACAAGATCCAAGCTTGGAGTTAAAGTATCATCGCCTGGTTTCCATTTAGCAGGACAAACTTGGTCGCCATGTGCTGCAACAAATTGAGCAGCCTGTAATTTACGTAGTAACTCTTCAGCGTTTCTGCCTATGCCTGTATCCTGTACTTCGTATGCAACAATTTTGCCTTCAGGATTCACGATGAAGGAAGCACGTAGAGCTAAACCGTCTTGTTCAATCAGTACGCCGAATTCATTTGCTAGTGTATTGGTTGGATCACCGAGCATTGGGAATTTAATTTTTCCAATGGTTTCGGAAGCATCTGCCCATGCTTTATGTGTAAAGTGCGTATCTGTGGATACAGCATAAATCTCACAATTTGCTTTTTTAAATTCCTCATAATTGTCGGCAAGGTCACCCAATTCTGTTGGGCAAACGAAAGTAAAGTCAGCCGGATAGAAGAAGAAAATAGACCAGTGCCCTTTAGTGGCTTGCGCTGTTATCTCTTTGAATTCACCATCATGATATGCTTGTGCTGTAAAATCTGATACTTGATGTCCAATTAAATGACTCATTATAACTACCTCACTTTTAAAATAATATTAAATTTAACAATCCTATTGTTTATAAAATTAGTATACTTTAGATGTTTTAAACTGTCAATATATATTTATTTTTATTCACATATATTTCAAATATTATATATACATTTATGTAATTATATAATAGCAAAAAAATTGCACAATATTTGTAAAATTTTCTCAGATACATTCGTGGTTAAGTATGTTGATTTTTTTAAAATCGACATGTTATAATTAAATAAAAATTAAAATTTTATAAAGGAGAATATTTACATGAAGAAAAAAATAGCATTATTGCTATTGGCACTTATAATTGCCAGTACAACAGTACCGGTTGGTACGTCTTATGCTGCTGTAAATGGAGATACGCAAAGTATTGAGCAGACGTCTGATTCTTCTGTTAACGAAACAGAGAGCAGTGATCGTGCAGATTTTGACAGTGAGGTCATGACAAATAACGAAGAAAGTACCAGCAATGATATACATAATGAAACTTCGTCAGCTTCAGAGAAAAATCCGGAAGAATCAGTGGATGGCGAGACTGATACAAACTCTGCGATACAAACGACAGATAATGATAGGCAGGAGAATATAGAACCGGTGGAGACGTATGCCACACAAAATGCAGCAACATACATTGTGCCCGATGGTTATTATGAAATACGTTCAGCTGTCAGTGGTAAAAATTTGGAGGTATACGGAATCAGCCATGCAGGCGGAGCTAAAATTACGCAATGGTATTCTACAGGTGGTAAAAATCAAAAGTGGAAACTAGAGAATTTATCGGATGGTACGGTTCGTTTAACCAACGTGGAATCAGGGCTTGTGCTAGATTTAAACGCAAGCAACATGGAGTACGAGCAATGGGACTGGCACGGCGGAGCAAATCAGAGATGGCAGATATCCAAAGCAGCAACCGACGGTAACTATTATATTAGAAATGTGCAAAACGGGCACGCTGTGGATGTGTTGTTCGGTAATATGAATGACGGTCAGTACGTCGTAGATTATGAATATAACGGCGGTGTGAATCAGCAATGGCAGTTTATTGCTACTGATCCCAATACAACAAATGTGATACCAAATGGTTATTATGAAATACGTTCGGCTGTCAGTGGTAAAAATTTAGAGGTTTACGGAGTTAGCCATGCGGGCGGGGCTAAAATTACGCAATGGTATTCCACAGGCGGTAGAAATCAAAAATGGCAGTTAGAGAATTTGTCGGACGGCACGGTTCGCTTAACTAATGTAGAATCAGGACTTGTACTGGATTTGAATGGGGGTAATATTGAGTACGAGCAATGGGATTGGCACGGACGTGCAAATCAGAGGTGGCAAATTTCAAAGGCGGCGACCGATGGAAATTACTACATTAGAAATGGGCTGAACGGGCACGCTATGGATGTGTTGTTTGGTAACATGAATGACGGTCAGTATGTTGTTGATTATGAATATAACGGCGGTGTAAATCAGCAATGGCAGTTCATCGCTACTGATCCGTATGCAACACAGGTAATATCAGACGGATATTATGAAATACGCTCAGCTGTCAGCGGTAAAAATTTAGCTGTACAAGCAGGCAGTCACACAGGCGGAGAGAAGATTATTCAATCTACTGCAACAGGTGGTAAAAACCAAAAATGGAAATTAGAAAATTTGTCTGACGGTATCGTTCGCTTAATCAATGTTGAATCCGGTTTGGTTATGGCTTTAGATGGAAGTAACAAGGAGTACGAGCAATGGGAATGGAACGGCAGAGCAGATCAAAGGTGGCAGTTTTCAAAGGCGGTTACGGGTAATTATTATATAAGGAGCGCTCAAAATGGACATGCAATAGATGTGCTTGGAAATATGAATGATGGACAGCCTGTTGTAGATTATGAGTATAACGGCGGCATGAATCAGCAATGGCAGCTTGTTCCTACAACGGTTCAGGTTCAACCAGAGACAACACCTATTATTGCGGATGGATATTATGAAATACGTTCGGCCGTCAGCGGTAAAAATTTAGAGGTTTACGGAGTCAGTCATCAAGGTGGCGCTAAAATTACCCAATGGTCTGCAACAGGCGGTAATAATCAAAAGTGGCGGTTAGAGAATCTTGAGGATGGTACAGTACGTTTAACTAATGTTGAATCTGGTTTAGTGATGGATTTAAACAGAAGCAATATGGAGTACGAACAATGGGATTGGCATGGCGAAGCGAACCAAAGGTGGCAAATTACTAAAGCGCCTACGAAAGGTTATTACTATATTCAAAGTGCCTACAATACACATGCTGTAGATTTGCTATATGGAAATATGAATGATGGTCAACATGTAGCTGATATTGCATTTAACGGAGGAATTAATCAACAATGGCAGTTCATTCCAACAATTGTTTCTTCGATTACCTCCAGCCTTGGTACTTACTTTCAAAATTGTCAGACCACTACACTGACTGCGCTTGTGCCTTATCATGCAAATAACCGTTACAAGTTTAGCATAGATTATAATGGTCGGCACATTGTTTTACAGAATTATAGCAATAGCTCTACCTGCCGTTGGACACCGATTGATACTGGTGCTTATACGGTCAATCTTTCTGTAATAGACAGTACGGGCAAAGTATTTCAGACATCACAAAATATAGAGGTTATTTCTAATGGTCAAAACACATTGACGGGAATTGATGTGTCTCAGTGGCAAGGTAATATAGACTGGGGAGCTGTGAAAAATAGCGGAGTGGTAAATTATGCAATGTTGCGTGTTGGTTATGGCAGAGAACCCTCTCAAAAGGATCCATATTTTGAGAGGAACTATGCAGGTGCAACCAGTCAAAATATTCCTGTAGGTGTTTATCATTATAGTTATGCTAATACGGTGACAGATGCGATACGTGAGGCCGATGCTTGTTTACAGATGTTAAACGGAAAAGAACTGACTTTACCGATAGCTTATGATATTGAGGATACCAAAACGCTTGTAGGTGTGAATAAACAAACTCTTACCGATATTGCAATTGCTTTTTGTGACCGTATTAAAGCAGCCGGGTATCAGCCGATGATTTATACCAACCCAAGCTATGCGAATGATCGGTTAGATTTAGCACAGTTAAGGGCAAAAGGTTATGATGTTTGGATTGCAAATTACGGTGTTTCTAATTATAAATTCCCTTATCCCGTAAAAATGTGGCAGTATTCTTCTACAGGAAGAGTACCTGGTATAAGTGATAACGTTGTTGATATGAATTACTGGTATGTGGGCTCAGATTACAGCGGAAATACGCCGCTTCCAGCAGGTCAAAAAGGACAATGTAACGATTATGCAGTAAATATACGTGCAAATCCTTCTACCTCTGCTTCGATATTATATATGGCGCAAAAGGGATATACTTTTACCATTTTGGAATCCAACGGTGTCTGGTATCGCATATCTTTTGGCGGCGGTCGTGAAGGTTGGATACATAGAGACTATGTACAATTGATATAATATTGAGTTATATCTGAAAAAACTGTTGTTAAGTACTTTAATTTCTGTACTGGCAACAGTTTTTTAACATTAAAAAAAGAGTATATTTGTAAGATATGCTCAATCAAAAATTTAATAAGGAGTTGTTCCAAAGGACAAAAAGCAATAAATTTTAAAATAAAAAATAAGTTTGCGACAGAGTAGTGATATGATTAGCTTGAGGGTCAAATTTTATATGTGCCTGCAATAAAAATACTTTTGATCCATTTTCTCTAATGATTGTGGCTAAATTATTTATAACCTTACTATAATATTGAAATAGTCAAATCAAAAAAAGTATGATATACTAATATAAAACAATGATTTATGCATAAATTGTTTTGAGAGAATTGTTTAGAAAGGAGTTTTGATATGCGATATGAAGGAACGGTTTATCGTCCCCCAAGTGAGGCGCGAAGTCTGATTCTTCAGTTGACTATTGGATGTGCCCGGGATGAATGTACATTTTGTAGTATGTATAAAGATAAAAAATTTCGCATCCGAGACCTAGACGAGGTTGTTGAAGATATTATAATGGCTAAAAAACATGGTATGCTTGGTATTGAACGAGTGTTTCTCGCCGATGGCGATGCCTTAATTGTAAAAACTAAAGATTTACTTTATATTATTAATAAGATTCATGAAATTCTTCCAACTGTCAACCGAATTACAGCTTACGGAGCGCCTAAAGATGTTCTTGTGAAAAAACCAGAAGAACTTAAAGCGCTGCGTGAGTCTGGCTTAAATATGATTTATATGGGTGCAGAATCGGGTTCTGATAAGATATTAAAAGCCGTTAAAAAAAATGCAACCCAAGCGGAAATTATTGAAGCAGGTCAGAAGTTAAAAACTGCTGGTCTGAAGTCTTCCATCACGCTTATTTCTGGTCTTGGGGGCATCGAAAATCTTGAAGAGCATGCTATTGAGTCTGCAAAAGTAATTTCTGCCATTAAGCCGGAGTATGCCAGTCTTTTGACGCTGCTCATTGAACCTGGTACACCGCTCTATGACCAATGGAAATCTGGAGAATTTCATCCCTTGGAAGGACCTGAGTCTATTTTTAAAGAAATGACTCTTTTTCTTAAAAATATTGACAGTGAGGGTACTGTGTTCCGTGCAAATCATGCCTCTAACTATGTTCCTTTGGCTGGGACCTTTAATCAGGATATTCCTGCCTTGCTTGCCCAGATTGAAAATGCCGTTAAAAACCAACTTTTCCGTCCGGATGCTTTTCGTCAACTTTAAGGAAATTTTATTTATCATGGTTGCCTAAAAAGCAATATAAAGGTAAAAGACATTATATACAAGTTAAAAATTTAAGGTAACTAATTTGGAGCAGATTAAGTATCTGACAGCTATTTTCTGAGTATACATTATGATGAATATAAAAAGTAAGATAATACTGATAGTTTTACGTGAATTTTTGAAATTAACGTAAAATTTTGTCATAGCAAGTATTGAGATGTTTCTGTGCGCTTATTACATTTTGAAATATAGATTGAAAACAAGAAGTTTACATTTTCCAATGGTTCAGGAAATGTAGACTTTTACTTTTTTATCCCCTAACCTTTATAAGTAAAAATAAATATTTACTGGCATTTAATATATGTATAGCCGCAAAGGATTATTAAACCATTTGCGGCTATACATAGTAAACCACCAATAGAAGCGATTTTTCGGAATCCATGGATGCTAAGTACATAAGCATATTTGTTAAAAATATATTTATTAGGATAAGAGGTTCTAGTTTTTTAGGTGTATTCATAAATTAAATAATGATAAAAGTTTAGCTTAAATCAAATAGCTTTCACACGGTTTCAAATTATATTTCATCAGAAGCTGTACAAATATATATTTTTATTTAATGAAACTCTTCCGATGTTACAAAATGTGTATTTTCACTTTTATATCTTGAAGTCTTAGTTTTACGCGATTAAATACTTTTAATTTGTATTGTGTTTAGTTTTGCTATTGATGTATTAATTTACTTATATTTTATATTTCATATAAAATATAAAAACCCAACCATAATTTTGATATATTTAATATTGGTTGGGTTTATAATATTAAATTTTAATGTATAAGTTTTACTTATAGTTTATCTAGGGAACACACCTATGATTCCAAATATATAATGCTTGGATGGATCGAGAGATTTACCGTTAACTGTCACACCATATTTTTGCATACCTGTTATAGTAAAGTAATCTGTGACCTTTATGTTCGCTTTATTCAAATTATCAGCCAATAATTTTCCCCAATAAGCAATATTTTGACCTTCACTTATATATTGAGAATACTTTAGATTTCCGTTTTTGTCATGTACCTTAATTACAAACGTATCATTGAAACTTTTATATAACTCATCATCATATAATAACTTTGAAAAAGTAATATTTCCCTCGCTATTTACACAAGCGGTAAAGGTAGCTTTTCCTTTATTTGATGAGGAGCATTCCTGAACGCATGTTCCCAATGTAATGGTGGTGTTATATTGCCTTGCAAATGAATCTAAAACTATGCCTGATGAAGTGAACGTTAATGATTCTCCCGTCTTAATGGGAATTAGGTTGATGTATAAACTTTTTCTCTCCATATCACTGATGATGAGACTATCTCCGGCTTCTATCTGCATATTATTTAAGGTATTTACAATCTTATTTGCACCAGCAGACGCACTTTCACCTTTCTGTACGCTAACAGAACCCTTTAATGTAGCATCTGGGTTATAAATATTGAAAGTGTAGTTGTCAATGAACGTATCAATCCAATAGCGTCCTTTTTCAAATATTAGATATCCGTCTGAACCCATTTGAATTGTTATTTCGCTTGGACCATCCTCAGTTTCAAGATACATAGCTGCACGGTATCGGATACTACGCACATCTAACTCTTCTCTATGTATTTGCGTAGCATAGAAATGGTATCCCAATTGTGGATCAATAGGAGTGCCATTCAGTGTTACCTGACTATTTTGCATATCCTTTATGTTAATACTATCTCCAAAATTAACATTGAGATTGTTTAGCTCTTGAATCAGTTCATCACCTACACTTACTGAACTACCAATGGATATGTTCTTTGTATATTTGGATTCCCCGGTCATATCAGTAACCGTTATGGTATAAGTGTCAGTAAACGTTGCTTTACCAGAACTTAATTTTTCAAATTCGACTCTTTGATTGGAGATGCTTTCATTAACATATTTAGCGGAGAACTTAAAGTCAGTATCTTGTGTTCCAAGAGAGAATATACCAGGATACTCAAATTCAGAGGCACCGCTATAAAGTTCTACTATACCATGTGGTTCGAACACATAGTATTTTTGATTAGTAGTAGTATGTCCGTTGATTCTCACCTGCGCATTGTTTGTAGCTGTTATTCGCATATAACAACCCACTGTTATATTGGCTGAATTCATTTGATTGTAAAGCACTTTGCCCCAATACTCAATGAACTGCCCTTGTGCAATGCCCGTAGTAAGTATATGTTTTCCACTCTTATCATATACTTCTATAGTATATGAGGAATCTCTGATTGCACCATAACTATTGCCTTGGTCAGAGAATACAATTTTGTCTCCTTGTCCTAAAGAAGTATTGAAAGCCAACATATCCGTCTCGTTCCAAATAAAATCAATATAGGCAGGATAAGGCAGGTATTTATCATTCTCATGAGTTTGAGTAGTAGAAGGCTGTACAGTATTGGAATTAGAGAAAAGTTGACTTTGGGTACTTAAAATACTCTCCTTAGGCTGCTCATACGCAATTGCATTATAACAGACTCCGGATGCTATAAAGATGGCAATTAGTAAAGCTGATATTATTTTGGCTATACGCATTTTCATTTGAAAACCTCCTCAATATAATTTATGTATATATTTTACATAATAGTTATTATATACTATAAATATAGAATGTAATGTAAAAAAAAGTCGAAAATTTACAAATTTTAAAATATATATTCAATAAATACCAATATAATCATTTGTCCAAGTAAGGAGAGTTTTAAAGAAGTTTAAACAACTCAGATAAACTGTATTATGATATTTCTTTCAATATCAAAGCATTTTAGGGCATTGATTTCATCTTTGCTCATTTCTGCGCATTTTTATAAATTTAAACACATAATATACGTAATCAATACGTGTTTCGCAGCATTTTCTAGTGACAGCAATACGTACATTAACAGAATATAAAAATATTTTATATATGAAAGCATAAAAGCCCGTATTTATACAGAATTTTAATTCATTTGATGAGCTGAAGCAAGGCACGCTTTACCATTACCACTGGTTTTAACCGGGTCCCAAAGGAGGATAAGGGAACACGTATTTTTACTTTTATATCATCAATTCTAATGGAGATAGTGTCTATAAATGTATTAATAAATTTTTATAGAATTTCTTTGTCTATGCTGTTTAGTTGCTGTACTTTGTGTATGAAGTAGAGCTTAATCTGATTTTATCGTATGTATTATTAAGTCGAATCATAGACCATAAAATAGATAGAAAAAGAAAAATTAGGAGAAATTTTGGAAGAAAAGAAGTTCCTTCTGGTCAGGAAAAAGCATGTTGTTAAAAGAGTGAGGAGGAAAACGATTATAAAAGCTTTCAATATATTCAAACAGGGCTTGTTTTAAAAGAGAAGAATTTGAAAAGGAACGACGATTAAGTTCTTCATGTTTAAGATATTTAAAAAAAGATTTTATAACAGCATTATTCGGCCTGCTTTCATTCGGTCTTTATAGTTAAAAATAAATTTTCGGGTATTGCATTGTCTTAATAATTCACTTTATTTTACATTAGTGGGTAATGTTTGCATGATTGTGTTAGCTTAAAATATTTATGAATTGTATTGTAAGCCTTGGTTACGATGAAGTAGCAGCTTTTTGACTATCCAAATGAGTAAAAAGGAGAAATTAAAATTTAGATAATGTGTTTATGGTATTTTGATCTCTGGAAATTTCATGCCTTATTATAATATTAATTGAGTATAATCTACGCTCTTTTCTCTAAAACAACAAGTTATTTCCCTAATAGACATGTTTATTGGTTGACTTTATATGGTTTTGTACTATAATGGATTAAAAAGGAAAGGATAACAATAAAATGAAACAAAAAGTATGGGCTCTGGTTTTATCTTTAGTTATAGTATTATTACAAGTTACGCCAACTATAAGTGCTGCCAATGTAAGTGATACTGTTTATAATGATGAGAGTATAATTGAACCAGTACATACCTTGGTAAAAGGTGGACATGTTTTAAGCGATTGGGAATATAGGGAGCATGCAACAAGCATAGTTTTTACTAGATACAAAGGAACATCCAACGAAATCGAAATACCGGGAACAATAAATGGTAAACAAGTATTTTTGGAGACCTCTGGCAATGCTATTTTTCCAATAAGTACAACATCAATTGTTGTTGGCAGTTTAAGAGAAAAAGTAAAAATCACTGATGGAGACGCTTCTTATCTGTTTTTTAAGCTGAAGAATCTTACGTCCCTAGATATAAGTGGTCTAGATACATCAGATATTGTAAATATGAGCAATATGTTTAAAGGTTGTAGCAGTTTAACATCCCTAGATGCAAGTCAATTTAACACCTCAAATGTAACCAATATGTTGGCAATGTTTGAAGACTGCAGCAATTTAATCTCTTTAGATATAAGCAATTTTGATACACAAAATGTAACAGACATGAGTCAAATGTTTAATTTTTGCAACAGTTTGGTCTCTTTAGATGTAAGTAATTTCGATACAAGAAATGTAACAGAAATGAGCCAGATGTTTAATTTTTGCAACAGATTGACCTCTTTAGATGTAAGTGGATTTGATACGCACAATGTAACAAAAATGAGCGATATGTTTAGCTTTTGCAACAGTTTAACCTTTTTAGATGTGAGTAACTTTGATACACGAAATGTAGTTGATATGCAATTTATGTTTTATGATTGTCGTAATTTAATGCATCTGGATGTAAGTGGATTTGATACGCGCAATGTAACTGATATGAGAGGAATGTTTTATCTTTGTAACAGCTTAATGACTTTAGATGTAAGTAATTTTGACACGCACAATGTACAAGGTATGTATGCAATGTTTTATGGTTGCAGTGGTTTAACCTCTTTAGATGTAAGCAACTTTGATACACAAAAAGTAGATGAAATGTATATGATGTTTAACGGTTGCAGCAGTTTAACGTCTTTGGATGTGAGCAGCTTTGATACACGTAATGTAATAGATATGGATAGAATGTTTGGTGGTTGTAGCAGTTTAACATCTTTAGATGTGAGTGGATTTGATACACGCAATGTAATGTATATGTATGGTCTGTTTGAAGATTGTAATAACGTCAAAATATTTAATTTGGAAAACTTTGATTTAACCAATGCGGTAGAATATAGCGATATGTTTGGTGTTTCCGGTGATAAAGACGTGCAGACTATTATTATATGTAATGATCAGAAAATTTTAAATGCTTATGATCATACAATTGAAGGCAGAGTATTTGCAGGGCCGATTTACTTTTCTAACGATGGAGTATTTGCAAACGATCAAACTACAATGAGATATTTTGATCATTTTGTAATAACAAATAGCGATCAGTTAACAGTACCAAAAGAAGATATCATTCATAAGTATATACCTGTAAAAATCGGTGCATCGTTTGAAGGATGGTATTTAAATGATACATTAACACAACCATTAGAGTTGGAGGCAAGGGTATCATTAGCTGATTTGATTAATACGGAGTTATATGCAAAATATATGTATTAAAGCTGTGCGATAACTGACATCGTAATTTAATCGGTGTTAGTTTAGTTTTTGCCTGAATGTGTTGATGATTGCAAAAATAAATACATTCATCAATCATATCTCTGGCATTTTTGTAACTAGACGGTTTTATTCTATAGATGCACTCCGTTATAAAAAATTGTTTTCGGGCGTTTGTTTTGGTATTTATATTTCTTGTAAGGTTTTAGCAGATTTCTTTCCTCTTTGCTTAGGAGGATTGTTTGATGATTGTGATGTGATTGATACAAAATATTTTCAATTTAGAGTCCGAATCTTTTAGTAATCCGCTTGCGGGTTTTCTCCCTCTCAATCATATCTGTTACGACTGGTAATAATTCCTTTAATTTTCTTATTTTCTTGGTATAGAAAAACCTCCTATCGTAGTTTTAATTCTACAATAGGAGGTTTTTGAGGTTGCAGTCCGTTTTTATTAGTTAGTTTATTTTTCAGAATGTATTTTTATTTTAATTATCAATGTTGGACAATAGTCAATAAAGTAGACAGAAAAAAGTAAAGTTAGGAGAAATTTTGGAAGAAGAGCAGTGCTTTTTAATCAGGAGAAAGCATGTTGTTAAAAGAGTGAGGAGGAAGACGATTATAAAAGCTTTCAATATATTCAAAAAGAGCGGATTTTTAAAGGAAAATATTAGAAAAGGAGCGACAATTGAGTTCTTCGAGTTTGAGATATTAAAAAAAAGGATTCTATGACAGCATTATCCCAGGGATGACCGATCTTAGAAAAAGATTTTGTAATATGATGAGAGTCTAGGAAAGATCGGAAGAGTTTAGAAGTAAATTGAGCGCCCCGATCAGAATGAAATAACAGACCGGAAGAAGAGTTCCTTTTTTAATAGCATCAGAGACAGTGTTTATGACCAAAGCAGTATTGGCTTTATTAGCAACATGAAAGGAGATAATCTTTCGGGCAAACAAATCCAAAACAACACATAGATAAGAAAAAGTAGATCCGGTCTTGATATAAGTCATGTCGCTTACC
The DNA here is from genome assembly GCA_910577755.1 of uncultured Eubacteriales bacterium. Classification (GTDB taxonomy): domain Bacteria; phylum Bacillota; class Clostridia; order Oscillospirales; family Acutalibacteraceae; genus UMGS1071. Next base: position 14,771 of record CAJTNL010000022.1, read on the forward strand.
CAAACTTGGTTTGGATTTTGAGGATGAAACTGTTGGTTTAAAAGATAGCAGGAAGGCAGAGAATCTTGGGGTTTTACAGTAGATATTTTAGGGAAGTGCATTGTTTTCATCAGCCGGTACACTTTTCCGGCACTGATGGAAATGCCATAATCACGGCTAAGAACAAAACAGATTTTATTTGCGCCAAGCCTTTTCTTAGAGACTGCATAAATCTCTAAAATTAGGGCATGTAATTTCTGGTTATATATAGTCCTTGACGCCACAGGGGAAGAAAATGTTTATAATGAGTACTCATATTGACTCTTAAAATCCTGCATAAAATAACGATTCGATGTTGACTGTTTAAGAGATAAACAGCGTTTCATCTTTGTCTGAGTGTGGCGTGAAGATGGCAATCGCTTTTTTAAATTAGGTTTGCCTCTCCTAAAAGAGCGTTTTTCTTTTGGAGCTCACGAATCTGCTTTGTTGTCATAACAGTTTCTTCATCTACTCGCACTTGAGAGTAAAGTTTGATCCACTGAGCTAAATCTGAATTTGATACTCCATATTCCTTACATAGTTCTGTTTGTATTTTACCGCTGTGATATAAGTTTACTAAGCTTTGCTAAAATCTTCATCATATTTTCGATAATTTTCCATTGCTTTTTTCCTTTTTTATTTGTCCACTTTATTCTATCTTTTTTTCTTTTTCTGTCTGCTTTTTTAGTATACATCCAAAACGAACTAATGCGGGATTTTCTCTTGCTAACCGAAAGGGAGTGCGAACAAGCGTAAAATATATGGCTATTTACCGAAACAAAGAAAAGTATGACATTAGTCAAATGTGTAATTTTTTCAAAGTGTCACGCAGCAGGTATTACGATTATGTCTATAGAATGCAGATCCCGACAAAAGATCTGCATTTGGCAGAAAAGATAAAAGAATGTCAAGATAAATGCGGTAAAACTTATAGTTATCGCAGAGTGCATATTTGCTTAAAAAGAAACAGGATTTATCATAATTCAAAAACAATACTTAGAGTGATACAGAAGTACAATTTACTGTCTGTCGTCAGAAGAAAGAAATATCGCCATTTTGTGGAAATCTACATTGTTATCCAAATCGTCTAAAAAAAGATTTTCATGCAGACAGACCGAATCAAAAGAGGGTCACAGATATATCATATATTAAAACCGAAGAGGGTAATTGTATTTATTGTCATTAGAGATCTGTACGATAACAGCATTGTTGCATACAAGACAGGAACGAAACAAAATGTTAATTTTGTGCTAAGTATGATCTGTGCTGCTAAAAGCAAGGAAAAGGTCACCGCAGAGCTGCAACTTCATAGTGACCAAGGCTTTCAATACACCTGACACGAGTATTTTAAACTAACACAATCATGCAACATAACGTCGTTAATGCTAAGTAAAGGGAATCCTTATGACAATGCAATGACCAAAAATTTCTTTTCAATTCTAAAAACAAAATGTGTTTACCGAGTAAACTTTAAAACCTATGAGGAAGCAAGACTTCTCATAGATAAGTACATACATTTCTACGACTACAGAAGAGTTCAGCTTAAAACTTAATATTTTTTACCATGTTTTTTCTGCTGTCCGATCATTTTGGGGCAGTTCACATAATATGTAGGTCTTTTTATTATGCTATAGCGCAGCATAACATAAATGGTTACATTTTATAATGAACTAAAATGACGTTGATTATATAGCAGAAAACTTTTTTAGACTTTATTGTGATCATACAACAATACGGTAGAGTGAATCCATTACCATCGGTATAAGGTTCGAATTATCTTGATTTGGTAAACGTTAACGGGTTTGAACCTCTGACCTCATGCAAGACAGGACGATATCAGGTTTATTTCAAGAATCATGTAATTTTACAATACATTACATTAATTTACAAAATTATAATATATTATATATATAATATATTATAATATATATATATTACAATATGAAAGGAAAAATTTATGATTACAGTAGATTTACTTCAACATTTCATTCATTCAATTGATCCAAACTCGAATGAATTAGAATATGTAAAAATTTTAAATTCATTAGACGTTTATAACCAGTTAAACATATCTACAAGCTTAGTAGAGAGATATACAGCATTGAAAACTCTTTATCAGGATATTAATGTGTATTTACAAAGTTATGTGCATTCTCCTAAAAATTATTTTTTACAAAGCTTACAGTTAGATTGCCTAATAGAATGGGGTCAAATTTATAACCGTACGCTAAAACCAATACAAAAACAAGTTATTGTATCAGATCTATCATCTAATAGTGGGGATATAAAAGAATCCTATTTTAATTTTTGGAAAACTTTAAATCCTGAGTATACTTTTAAATTTTTCTATGATAGTGAAGCATTTGCAGCAAATTTGATGATTGATTTTTTCGATGAACAAACAGGAATTTCTTCTATAAGGGAATTGTTCAATGAAAATAAAGAGATTGGTGAAGAACATTTAGAGTTATTCAGTGAAAAACGCATTAGAAAAATGTATGCTATAAAGAAAGAAATACAACAATTCTTTAATCAAAAAAGGAGCATTGATTCCAATATTGCTCCTTCACAAATTGTAAAAGAGTTTTTAGTTACAAAATATAATTATAATCCTAATAATTTTGAATTAATACGAAATGAATATATTAATAATTACGAAAGTATGGGTGCTATTGATATCAGAAAAAATCTTCCTTCCATTTTTAATTCTTTAGATGCTTCACTGTATCATATATATGAAAAAGAGTTATTTACGGCATTTCACACATTTGATGCGGGTAATATATTAAAATTTGTGCTTTTAAATACATTTGGAGGGGTTAGTTTAGATATAAACTATCTTCCGGAGATCAAGGATCATATTTTTGCGAATATACCTCTTTCACAATATACTCCTGAAGAAATTAACCGATTAAAATTGATTGCTATAATGAGTAATAAGCAATATGTAGAAGGCTATGGACCAGACGATAATATTTTTCGTTCAGAATTATACGATGATTTAAATGATCCAATCAAACAAAGGATTCAACAGGAATTAGATGCGATTCATCATCCCTCTGAATTATTTAAAAGTATCGGTGAATTATCTGCTTCAGAGTTAACTTTTATTGCAGATTTTCAATACTCTTATAGTAGTGTGAAAAGTCCTCTTATTGCTGCACATGCTGATTCTTTGGCAACGCAGACTATTTTATCTCAAATTAAAACAAAATATTCTATTGTAGAACAAGTATATAATCCAATTATACTTGAGAATGATTCTTATAATCTAGCTAGAAGGGCAATGTTCAAATTTATTCAACAAACTCCAAATTATGATTTAAAAAAATTTCTATTGGAAATTAGATATTATATGGATAGTAATTTTATGTTTATTGATGAGCATTACTTACCTTCTGCATATTTGACCGGAAATAAAATGTTGCTCACAACTGCAAAAAATATTATAACTTTTCAGGATACTATCTCGGCTGTTTCTACCTCGCAAATGACTGGACTAGATTTTAGAGGATTTCTATTGCCCGAAGCTAAAGCAACTACTTCTTCAGAATTAGTACATAATGAATATGGTTTTGAAGAGAAGGATAATAATGATTTTGAATATTATGCAGATATAGAGGGCATAGATATTAGATCAGATGCTTACTTTATTCCTGGTAACCCGATTGATGTTGATGGATTTACACAAATATGCAATGCAATAGAAAGATTTCCATATTCAAAGGGTTACCTAAGTATACTTTTAGAAGTTCAAGATGACGCTATTGTCAATAAATATTTAAAAATAAAATTTGCAAAAAATGCTGAAAGTTCAGTAATGATTCAAATACCGATTGATCAAGAAAGTATGTATTATTTTGATCCGGCAATTAAACAGATTGTAAAGACCAGTATTTCCAGTGGGTTACCAGGACATTTAAGTAGTTTTGAAAAAATGAAATTAACAATATCAGGTCATGGAAATGGTACAAACAATACATTGGGTCGTATGTCTCCTGCTGAATTATTAACATATATATCACCAACTATTTCCAGATTAAAACAAATGATTCCGACGATGAAAAATTTAGAGGTTAATTTATTGGCGTGTAAAACTTTAAATTTGTCATCTGTACAGAATTCATTTTCTACACAATTTTTGTCTCTTATTAATCAAACAAATAACCCTATCAAAGACTTGGTGAATGGGGTAATAGAAAATATTTCTGTGGGAACTTCTCCTTATACTATTACAATGTTAGATTCAAGATTTGCTCTAACATTTGATGATCAAATGGCATATACCAGAGAAGAACTGGCCTTGAGCGGGATCATACCCAAGTATTTAGTGCAATATGAGAAGGGTGTTCTTACATTAAAGCCGAAACAAATTAAAAACTCTTTTGAAGAAAGAAATGCACTAGAAAAAGCTTTTAAATCAACTATGGAGGCAGCGCAATTAAGTAATACTAATTTAGATGATTTAGGAGTATTATTTGATCATGAAGATATTGCATTCAGCAGTGTTTCAGAAGGACAAATAAGACACCGTGATGTTCTTTCAGAGGTACAGAAAAAAAGTTTAGAGCTTTCAGATTTTTTACAAATAGTAGAAAAAGTAGATCAGGAAATTTTTGTAATTAAGCAAGCAAATCAATTAAGTGAAGATTACATAGCAGTATTAGATTCCATTGAGCAAAGAAATGGAAAAAGTTTCATAAAGTTTGCTTCTAAGGTCAATGGCGAAATAAAAGAAATAGAAACGCCATTAAAAGAAAGCTTTATGGAATATAAAGAACTTTCTGAAAGTAAAATGCGTCCAGTGATTGAACATATTACCAATCTGTCCAATGAGAATTTTACCTATGAGCATATAGATATTCATGATACATCCCATGTTTCAACTTTAAATGCAGCATTTTTTGTACAAATATTACTAGAATTTGTTAAATCCGAAAGATATCTCAATCAATTATCCACAGCAGTACAAGTGCAGTTATATACACAAATGATATCAACATCTTTGGGTCTGGTGACCGATGCTGCAAATGTTGTAAAAATTATTAGTCAGGCAGAACAAACAACGCTCCAGTTTTTGCCAAAATTAGTTCAGGCCATACAGTTTCTATCCTTTATATTGGATGGTATTAACTTAGGGGCATCAATCTATACTCTTATCAATACAGAGGATGAAATTGAAAAGAAAGTTCTTGAGTCCAGCATAGGATTGACCTCGGTTAATTTTGCTTTGGGATTAGGAACAACCGCATCTTATATAGCGGGGGCATCTGCAGCAGCAGAAATTTTAGGAGTACTTGCAGTGCCAATAGTTGGCTTAACAATTGGTTTAGGTTCTCTGGTGAATAATCTTTTAAAAATAGAACATGACGCAGAACAGATTGTTAAATTTTTCAAAATGTTAGGAGAAGTACACAGGCAAGGATACTATACTCTCAGCCACGACAAGCAAGCTCTGTACCCAAATCCAGTAGTGCCGGTTACAAGGATTGATTTTAGATATAAAAATATTAAATTTGGAAGTATTAAAATTTCAAAAACTAAAGGAGGGTCTATTGTTACTGATGACTTAAATCCTCATTACTTTGCAGCGCCGGAACCGGATAATAGAGGAGAAGGTATTAGTATTACTGATGTTTTATTTCCAGAAAATATTTTACAAAATATTTTACAAAATACTACTGTAATTTTACCTAACGCCTTAAACGTGAGATATTATACAGACTATAATTGGGTAGCCGGCGCAGGCAGCTGGAGCGGAGATGGCGTAACTGTTCTTGACCGCTTAAGAAAGCATTATGACAAAAATTTTCATTGGAGATATTATGCAGCAGGCGGGGAAAGGGCAATTACAACATTAGAGCCTGTATATGAACCTACAAATGTATGTGTATTTTGTGATATGCAAGACAGAACTTTTATCTCATCCATGATTGAGGATAAAAGTGTAGCTAAAAAACTGAAATATTCTATTTATTATAATAAAGCAAAATATACATATGTATGCCAGCATACACCAATAGCAGTATCATTTTTACCTTTGGATTATCGTAGGGAATATGATACGCAAATTAACCTTAAAATAGACAATCTTGTATATGAAACAAAAGTGGAAAACGGAAAAATTATACAGGAGTCTGCATTAAAAAAGCTTGGTGACATTATCAAAATCGGACAATTTAAAACACCGTATAAAAATGTAGATTTATACGGTGTTGATGAACATATAAAAGATACCGATATACTTAGAGGTTTAGAGATAAAGATAGGTGGACAAACAGTATACTTTTATGGGAAAACAAATGAAAATATATTTTTATCATTTCGGTCCAAAGAATTTGAAGTGTGCCTAAAAGTGGATTTTAATAAAGCTTATATTGACAAAATATTTGTTTTTGGAAGCACGGAAAACTTTACCACCAATAAATTAAGCGAACTATCCTATTTGAAAAATTATAATTTGCCAGAATATCTTTTACAAGATGTACAAGTTGTATTAAATGAAGGTTTCAATAAAAATAAAAATGAGCCGATAATTCGTGGTAGTGTAGATATTATTAAAAATGAGTATGTGCTTGTAATGGAAAAAGAAGAGGGTGAACAACAAACCTATACCCATGTCATAAAAGATTTTAATTTAAGTGCAGATGACATCATATTGGAATCATCCAATGAACAAGCAGTAGTATTGAAAAAGCCAAGAAAAGTAAATCAAAAAGAGAGTGCTATAACAGCAAATAATTATATTCTGCAAGGATATATATCATCTAAAATTAACGGCAGGATATTTGATGACTTACAACATGATTCTAATCAATATATTATGGAGATAATAGGTAAAAATCAATTTGTTTTAAAAGAAGTATTTTTAAGTCGTATATTTATGATGGAAGTTTTAAGCATGTTAAATGGTATACCGACTATCTTTGACGTATTTGGATTTAATACAGAAGTGGATCCTAAAACAAAGGTTGGAAGAAATAAGATAAATGCAGCTGTGGATTTATTAATAAAAAATTATTGTATAAAAAATGCAATTTCACTAAAAAATGCTGAGCGGTTAAATATTAGTTTTGATTCAGATATGGTGTTGTCAGGTATAGATGATTGGAATAGAAGATTAGACTTTATTTTTCGAAGCCACAGGTATATTTTAAAGGCAGGTTATTGGTCAAGTGACGAAAGGGATATTGATTTTGCATATAATTTGTTAAGTCAAAGAGAATTAACTGTAACAAAACAACAATCTGCTAGAGATCAGCACACAATTGAGATTTTTAACAAAGATTTAATATTTTTAAATCAATATATTGAAAATATGGTGATTGTGTGTGACTCTAAGATAGAGTTAATAGAATTTAATGATATCAATGCAAAAGTCATGGGTATAGATAATCTAAAAGAGATTAATATTTTATTGCCAGTAAAATCCAATTCCAATTCTTTAAAAATAAAATTGCCATTTTTAAAAAGAGATTTAACTTGGGATACAGAGGGAAGTAACTTTATAATAGAGTTTTTAGTAAATGATGTAAATAAAAGAATAACTGTTCTGGATGTTTTTCATTCAAACCATTTAGACAAAAGAATATATATATCCTTAAAAGACGAAGAAAATTTAGATATTCTTTCGTTTATGGAAGAGACAGTGTAGTTCATAGGTGAAAAATTTATTGCATTATTATTTTATCAAATTATTGTTTGTACAGGGCTTGTAGTCATACAAAGCATTCGGTTTAACTTTCCCTTAAAAAAGTTAATAGTTCTAAGGAATGGGTATACTTCGGTAGTATTTCAATAGTTACGATAGTGAGCGATATTTGTACAGCAATAAGTTGGAGTCAAAAAATTTTATATGGATAAATGAAACTGCGGTACGTAATTTACGTACCGCAGTTTTGGTGGACGTTAACGGGTTCGAACCGCTGACCTCATGCACGTCAAGGGAAATATCTATTTAATATCTATTTAATTTCTATTTAATTTCTTTTTAAGAGTATCAATATTGATATGAGCATATCTTTTTCGTAACATTTTAAGATCACACCATCCACCTGCAAAACCTATTGCTAATAGATCTATTTGTTCTTCATACCATAAGGTGGCTCGTGTATGACGTAATTCATGTGGTGTTAATTTTGGCACTTGTGGATATTTAGTTGTCAGGTCTTTTATAAACCTTTTGTATTGTCTTTGTCCCCAATTATTAGGATCCATTGCTTTACCGTATTTATTAGAAATTATAAATTGATCGTTAATCTGTTTTTGAGATAACCCCTGTTGTTTGCCTAAAAACAATACTCTTTGATATTCTAATTTTAATTTTTCACATACTTTGTTACTAATCGGTATTTCTCTTTTGCGATATTGATTTTTTAATCCTCCGGTAAATACATAATATTTATGTGATAGTGGATCTTGCATTGGTACAGTCCCTTGGTAAATCTGAATATATTCTTGATTCCAATTGATGTTTTTCCACATAATACCTAATAGTTCACTACGGCTTATTCCTATATCCATTAGGATAAGAGGTCCGAGACCATCCTTGTGTGTTAGAGCAAAGTTAAAAGCTAAATCATAGTGTTGTTTATTCCAGATGTTTTTAGTCTGTGGTAGAATTTCACTTTTTAATTTTACTCTTGAGGTTACCGGATTAACAGATATTATTTGTTCGTCTTTTGCTAGTTGAAATATATTTTTTAAGCATGATTTCATTTTTTTTAAAGTTTCTAATGAATATATTTTTCCTTGTGTATTTAAAAACTGTTGTATAAGGGAGGGAGAGATATTTACTATTTTCATTTCTCCAAAAAAAGGAATTAAATATTTGTGTGTGGTATGGTAATATGTCCCCATATAGGTATTATCTTTCACAAAACCAAGTACATAATTTTCTAACCAGTACATAGCACAATCTTTAAATAAACAATTCTCATCAAATTCCATTTTATTCACCTTTTCTTATTTATGTATACATAAGCTTACCATAATAGAAGATTATTGTCATATTTTGTATCAAATGTTCACAATTCATCAATAATAAAGTCATAAATTGTAATTTTAATTCTGTTAAAAACATCACTTTAAAGTGGTGTTTTTTTATTTGCAAGCGGTATGTACATCTAAAAGCAATCCATTTTCAAGAATAAAAGGAGGTTTTATAAAATGACAGGAGGTTTTTTCATAACCAGAGACTTGCTAAAACAATATAAGCCATGTAGTGAAGTTTATAAATGGTTCTGTGAGAACTACCCAAACGGAGGTAAATATCAAGAAATATTAGATAAGCTGTGCGACGATGATAGATTCGCTGACGCTTGCTGGCTTCTGGATGAAATGGGAGCAACAACTGATGAGTTAGAAATTAATACATTAGAGGATGATAATAAATTAATCTGTTTTGCTGGTTCAGTTATAGTAGAAAATAG
>CAJTNL010000023.1 GCA_910577755.1 uncultured Eubacteriales bacterium
ATTTATACGTCGGCAAGAAAATACATTGGGAATCTAAAGGAACATCCCGAATTACAAATATTGATACACGCTGTTATTCGACAAACACAGGGCGAGTTAAAAAACTTAACGCGCTCGTTAGGTTTTAGCCAGAAGATAAACGGCAAGAGCAGCTGGACAAATCTGGCGGCGGCGTATCAGCAGGCTTTGGATTTGGCGCAGCTATCCGTATCTACCGGCACATTAGATTACAATACCGCCGTTCGTATGGCTGTAAAGCGGCTGGCAGACAGCGGTATTCGTTTTGTAAATTATGAGAGCGGTTGGGTGAATCATTTAGACGTAGCGGCAAGACGTGCTGTTACAACAGGTGTGCACCAGATGTCCAGACAAATGACCGACCGATTAGCGGACGAAATGGGCTGTGAATTTTTTGAGGTTACCGCCCACGCAGGCGCAAGACCGTCCCATAGAGAGTGGCAGGGTCAAGTTTACCATAGAAGCGGTGCTAAAGATGGTTATGCGGATTTTGAATCCTCAACAGGACTAGGTGCGGTGGACGGATTATGCGGAGCAAATTGCAGACATTCGTATGCTCCGTTTTTCCCCGGTATTTCAGTGCGTGCTTACAGTGCAGAGGCATTGCGGAATATTGATCCGCCTGACTTTACCTATAACGGAAAAATCTATACCGCCTATGAAGCAACACAAAAACAAAGAGAGATGGAAACAGCTATTCGTAAAACCAAACGAAATCTCATTTGTTTTGATGCGGCGGGACTGAAAGATGATTACACTGCGGCGGCAATTCAATTGAATCAGCAGCGGGAGAAATATGCGAGATTCAGCAAAGCTGCAGGACTTGCACAGCAAAAAGAGAGACAACAAATTTACGGTTTCAGCCACAGTCAGGCAAGCAAAGCTGTGTGGGCGAATAGAAAGTCAATATGACATATGCCCTAAGTATGGCGTTAAAAGGCTTTATGATACCCAGAGGGGTAAATAACGGGCAGAAGCCATAAAGGAGAATAAAAAATGTCAGAAACAGTAGAAAATTTATCTGTGGATCAAGAGGAGACGCAGGGAAAAGAGCAAAAAACTTTTAGTGCGGAATATGTTCGCGCATTGCGCAGTGAATCAAGGACGCACAGGCTTGCAGCAAAAACCAACGAGCAGGCATTACGCAAACTGTTAGGGATTATGGATACAGAAGAACTAGGCAATGTCAATAGCAGAATTGCGGCTTTTGAACAAACACAGCAACAGAGAGAAACAGATTTATTAGCAAAGGCAAATAAAAGATTGATCGGTGCAGAAATCAAAGCCTTAGCCGGTTATGATACCGCTTTACTTGCCGAACTCATTGACTGCTCACAAATTACAGTCGATGATAACGGCAGTATAACAGGCTTAGACGAGGCGGTGCAAAAGGTTGCGGAAAGATTCCCAGCCGTTAAGAAACCGTCTGCCGAGCCATTTTCTCTTGGAGCGTCATTAGAAAATATGTCTGTTTCAAAATCAGTTAATCAACAAATGAACGAGGCTATCAGAGCCTCCATACGATAAGGGGGAAACATAATGGCAGGTAACGTAAATGTAATTACCAGAACAGACGCAGAAGCCTTGATACCCGAAAGCGTATCGAGTGAAATTATTCAAGGAGTAACAGAGGAATCCGTTGTATTGAGCATGTTTCGCAAACTGCCGAATATGACGACCAAAACGCACAGTATGCCGGTGCTTGATATGCTGCCGGTTGCTTATTTTGTAAACGGTGATACAGGTACAAAACAAACCACAAAAATGGCGTGGGATAAAAAAAGAATCGTTGCGGAAGAAATTGCGGTCATTGTACCAATCCCTGAAGCGGTATTAGACGATTCCAATTATGACATTTGGGGAGAAGTCAGACCTAGAATTATAGAAGCTTTTGGCAAAAAGATTGACGGCGCAGTGTTGTTTGACGTAGATAAACCGGCACAATGGAGAGATGGAATTGTAACTACGGCAATCAATGCGGGCGCAGTCATTACGGAAACCGCTGATTTATACAATGATATTATGGGAGAAAACGGTGTAATTGCGAAGATTGAGGAATCAGGGTACTTTCCAACAGGAGCGATTTCCGCAATTAAAATGCGTTCTAAACTTAGAGGGCTAAAAGATACTATGGGCAGACCGTTGTATAACAGCGATATGCAGGGAGCGACAAAATACGGGATTGACGGGAATCCTTTGCATTTTCCGCGTAATGGTGCTTTTGATGAAACAAAAGCAAACATGATTTTTGGAGATTTTTCACAGGCAGTATACGCAATCAGGCAGGATATTACGTTTAAAATTTTCGATCAGGGCGTTATTCAAGACCCCTCAACAGGTGAAATTGTGTATAACTTAATGCAAAATGATATGGTTGCGCTCCGTGCGGTGATGCGTCTTGGCTGGGAGATTCCGAATCCAATCAATTCCATACAGAAAGATAAAACAAAACGCTGTCCGTTTGCGATTTATACGGTAGGGACAAGCGCAAGGAGTAAAGCCTGATGGCATACGTTGACTATGAATATTATCTCAATACATGGCAGGGAGAGTTAGAGGTTACAGGATTTGAGCAATTAGCTCAGCGAGCTTCAGACTATATTGATTCCATTACATTTAATCGGCTAAAGGAAGAGCCGTTGCTTATCACAGACGAGGTAAAAAAAGCGACATGTAGCGTGATGGAAGAAATGCACCGGCAAAATGAAGTAAGGAACAAAGGCGTAGTCAAAAGCTTTTCTAACGATGGGTATAGTGAAACATTGTCCTATGGCTCTGATCTCCGTTCCAATGCACGCAAGCTAAGGGAAGCGGCTTCTCTGTATCTTGCGCATACCGGATTATTATATAGGGGGATTCGTTATGCAGGGAGCAGATAAAACGATCACATGCTATATAGAACAGCCAGACGAAAGTTACGCCAGATATATCATAAAAGGCGTATCATGGCGGGAGGAAACGGCTGTTAATACAACGGATAAAGGGCTGTCGTTAGATAACTTTGTATCGGTGAGAATACCAATTGAAAACGTACCCAAAGAGTTTGAACCAAAAAAAGAATCGCTCATAATCTTAGGCGAGTGTTTAGAGGAAGTCGGGGTAGAAACAAAGATTGCCGCCTTGAAACGGGAATATAACGGCGTGACTATAAAGGCGATTCACCATAATTTAGACGGACAATGCCCGCATTGGAAGCTGGAGGGGGTATAAATGGCGTATATCAAAATTAAATTGGATGCATCCGATAAAATACTGCTCAAACGCAGTTTGAATCGAAATGGAAAGGCGCAGCAGTTCTTTACCGGTGAGGTCAAGCGGCTTTCAGACCCGTACGTGCCGTTTCAAAACGGACTTTTAAAAAATACCGCCAGAGTATTCCCGAACCGTATTGAATACATACAGCCTTACGCCAAATCCAATTACTACGGCAATAAAGGGAAAGGCACGCAGGGCACAGAGAACGGCGGTTTACGGGGCAAGTATTGGGATAAGCGTATGATGGCGGACAGAGGAAAAGAAGTTGTCCGCAGCGTAGCTAAATTTGCAGGAGGAAAAGTCAAATGAGTTTGATTCAAGCAGTATATGATTTTATAAAAGGCTGTCCCTTATTGGACGAGGACGGTAAAGTACGCGTCAATTTTTTAGGGGAAGAACCTGTTGAGTATGTTATAGAAGAAGTACCGGCAGAACCGATTGTGAAAAGGTTTATAGGCGGTTCATCCATCAGACAGATGCTTTTTATCTTTGGAAGCCGAGAGGACTATGATAAAAACGCTGTTCAAAATATGATATCCAGCAGTTTTTATGAACGGTTATCGGAATGGCTTGAGGAACAAACACAAAACGGGAATTTGCCGGTATTGCCGGAGGGAATGGAAAGTCAAACGATAGAAGCGGTCACAACGGCGTATGCGCTTGAAGCTGATGAGTTGGGGAAAACAGCCAGATATCAAATACAATGTAAATTAACTTATTATAAGGAGGCAATCACATGAGTGAAACAATAAAACGAAATGAAACCGTACAGAGATATCAAGTTGCAGATTATCTCAATATCGGTACGAATACAGAAAACTACGAGTTTATGGGTATGGGATTTAATACATTGGACGAGAACCCATCGGCGCAGCAGGATTCGAAAACCTATATCTGCGATAAGTCTGCAACAACGACTATCAAGGGGTATCAAACACAATTCCCGTTTGATACCGATTTAATAAAATCGCAAAAAGCGATTATGTACTTATACGATATAGGCAGAAATCAAAAGACAGGAGCAGATGCAGAAACTGATTATGTGCGTGTAGAATTATTCGAGCCTATTTCTGGTAAGGATAATACCTTTAAAGCGCGTAAATTCCGAGTTGCCGCAGAAATTTCCTCGTTTGCCGGAGCAGGCGGTGAAACGATAAAAGTAACCGGGAATTTAAATAACGTAGGTTCTTTTATAGACGGTGAATTTAATACGGTAACCAGAACATTCACTCCGACAGGCAATGAAACAGGAGGTACAGTATGATTATTAACGGCGTTGAATTAGAATGCGACGTGCTGGATGTTGCGACATTGAAAGTAATTAAACAGGAAAGCGAACGGGTAGCAAATATTCAAAATGAAGTTGCTTTGATTCAAGATGAAATTGGGCAAATAGAAGCAGTCTGTAACGCTGTTTTTGATTTTTTTAATCATATTTTTGGAGATGGAACAGCAAAGAAAATCTTTGGTGATAAAATAAGTCTAACTCTCTGTATGGGTGCTTTTGAATCCTTTATGCAGCAGAAAGCAGAGCAGGAGGAATCCTTTATCAAAAGGGCTGAAAAGTACAAGAAAAACCTTGCACAACGCCGTAGTAAGCAATGAACATCCTACTAGATCAATTGCCGACAGCCGTCGAGGTAGGCGGCAAGATGTACGATATACCTACAGATTTCCGTACAGCCATTAGGCTGGAAATGCTCATGACAGATATTCAATTAGAGGATACGGAAAAACTGCTGCAAATATTGTTACTGTTTTTTCCTGATATAGCATTGCTCTCTGATAAGGTGGAACAAGCGATGATTGCCATTATGGACTTTTACCGATGCGGGAAAGAAACCGCCGCACAGAAGAACATAGGCGTTAACAAGCGCACACAAATCTATTCTTTTGAGCATGACGCACCTTATATTTATGCTGCCTTTTTAGAGCAGTATGGTGTGGATTTAACCCAGGAACCAAGCCTGCACTGGTGGCGATTCAAAGCCATGTTTGATTCTCTCAGTGAAAAGACGCAGTTTGTAAAGATTATGGGGTATCGATCTATGGTAATTACCAATGATATGTCTCCGCAGCAAAAAGAATTTTACAGGCGTATGCAAAAACTGTATGCAATTCCTGTTTCTAAAACAGAACAGGAGAAAATCAACGAATTAGAACAGGTTCTCCTAAACGGTGGCGATATTAGTAAATTATTGTAATATGCTGTTGTTTGTTCTTCCTAAATGTGCTATAATATGCCATATTTTAGCATTAGGAGGAAAAGCTATGAAGAGAGTAATTAGTTTAGCATTGGTAGCATTGATGTGTGCTGTGGTATTTGTGGGGTGTGGGGGTAGTCAAAGTGTATCATCACAAAATAGTGTTATCAGTAAGTATTTGCCACACAATGAACAGCTTACATGGGACAGTGCGAAATCAAGTGTTCTAAACGCATACGAGACAGATATATCCATTGGTTTAATAATATGGGATAGACCTGATTATGATTTTGATAGTAGTGATAAAATAAGGAAGATTACATACAAAAAACGTAACATAACATCAAATTACTATCATTTTATAGTAAAAGAATTAAATAAGCTGTATGGGGAAAATGAAGAAACAGAGAATACAGCTACGTGGAAAGTTAAATTACCAACTGGTGAAGATTGCTTGATTTCTTTATCCAATAATACGGACGAGAAGAAAGAGGTAGTGTTGTCTTATGACATTCAAAGAAAGACTAACACACAAACCAGTTCTACAATGTCATCAAACGAAACATCAGAAGAAAAATTACCAACAATCCCTAATAGCGGTGGTGTCTGGTTAGCTAAACCAAAGGAATTGGCAGAAGAATGGGAAAAACGTCTTCCAAATGGTTACCGTATTAAAATACCAGATCAAAGTCCAGACGATTCATCAAAATATATATCGATTATAGATAGTGAAACAGCCATTGTATTTGGCGTGGATTCTAGTAAATGCGTGAATAATGTATATATTCAATATAAAAAAGAAAACGGAATATTAACTGAAAATGATAAAAACAGAGTGGAAGAATATGTATCAGCTCTCATGCAAACGGTTAACCCTGAATCTACATCAAACAGGCTTAGCGAAATAAAAGAGGATATGCTTATGACAGATGATAACACATTTGGTACGATAATTAGGGATAATATAATGTTTAGATTTAAGCAACAAAGTGATAACTGGATTGCGTGGATATTAGAACTGGTCGACTAAAGTAATTAAAATTATCACACTCTAAATAGGGTGTGATTTTTTATTGGAAAATTTTATAAAACCTCTTGTATTTTATGTATGTGTACGGTATAATGTACATATACTAAAATGAGGTGATAAACATGACCCACACAAATGCTACTAATTTAAGAAAAAATTTGTTTGAATATTTGAACTCGGCCATTGAATTTAACGATGTGATTAACGTAAACACCAAAAAAGGTAATGCTATCATTATGAGCGAAGAAGAATACAACGGACTTATGGAAACATTGTATTTAAACTCTATTCCCGGTTTAAAAGAAAAAATTAAAGAAGGGATGTCAGAGCCTATTGAAGAAATGGTGGACGCTGACGACTTGGAGTGGTAAGCAATGTATCGGGTAAAATTAAGTAAGCAGGCTGTAAAAGATAGGGAGAAACTAATTCAGGCTAACTTGTCTAAAAAGGCGAAAAAATTAATTGACATTTTAAAAGAGAATCCATTTGAGAATCCTCCGCCATATGAAAAATTATCTGGCAACTTCAAAAATATGTATTCAAGAAGAATTAATATACAACATCGGTTAGTGTATGAAGTCCACGAAGATATAAAAACGGTTGTTATCCGCAGTCTATGGTCGCATTACGAATTTTAATTGAACCAACTATCATTACGGTAGTTGGTTTTTTATTGGAAAAATTTATGAAACTTCTTGACATGGTGATTAAGTGGTGATATTATACATATATAAGGAGGTGTTAAAAATGTCACCACGGGGGAAAAATAATTCGGAAAGAATTAATGTTTTCTTTTCACCTGATGTCGTACAAGAGCTAAAATTGATTGCAGGAAAAAAGGGAACGACTGTTAGTGGTTTGGTGAGAATGATTGTTCATAGTTATTTAGATGAACAACATGCAAAAAATGTTTTTGAGTTTATTGCAAACGCACCAAAAGGCACTTATGACCCGTATGAATAGGAAAACGCCCGCCATTCCAACCAAAGAACCAGCGAGCGTTTATATCACAACCACGAAAGGTTGATAAATCTATTATATCATTTCTTTCGTGGGAAATCAAATACGAAAGGATTTAAGTTATGGATGACTTAATGGTATTTAATAGTGTAGAATTTGGTCAATTATCAATTTTTATGATTAACGGTAAAGAATATTTTCCGGCAACAACTTGTGCTAAAGCTTTGGGGTATGACCAGCCTCATAAAGCTATAGCTAGACATTGCAAATATGGTACGGTACAAAACGTACCCCACCCACAGAGTAAAACTAAAACGATTAAAATGACGTTAATTCCAGAGCCTGATTTATGGAGGCTGATTATTCGCTCTCAGTTACCAGCTGCCGAACGTTATGAGCGCTGGGTATTTGAGGAAGTACTTCCCTCGATTCGCAAAACAGGCAGCTATAGCCTAGGGCAGAAACAAGAGCCACCATATGAATATTTTGATAAAGAATTCAACGGTGTACCGGTAGTAAGTACTTTGGATATAGCACATTTTACAGGACTGTCACAAGCTAATGTAAAATACTATCTAAACAAATGCGATTTGATATGCGGCATTGATTATTTTGTTGCAGAGGGTAGAGCATTAGCGAAGATGAAAAAGCGATACCCCAAGCTATCAGTAATGATTTCAAAAATGTTATTATTTACAAAGTCTGGTTTTGATAAGCTGATGAAAGAGTGTGGGGCAAATGTTAATTCGCTAAAATGTTTTGAAAATATAAAATGCTCTGAACCTGTTAATGATATGCACATACTAATTGACACTGTATTAGTTGAATTGAATCAATTGCACGATACAGTTAAGAAGTTAGACCGATACAACACGGTAGCAGAGCAGAAACTCTATAAAGATAAAATTAAAAAGCTGGAAAGGTCTGTATCACAAAAACTTGTCGTGATTAGTCAGGTAGATATGCAAAATATTACAGGGAATTTTGATGTTGTAGCGATTGATAAGAAAAAAATACTTGAATCAAAGCAATACAGTTTTTTAGAACAACCACTAGCGGCATTTTATAGCGAAAAAGGAAACACAACGGCGGCTATACTGAAATAATTGAATATTGTAAGAAGCATTGTACAGAAATGTACAGTGCTTTTTTATACCCAAAATAAAACAAAAGAAAGGATTGCTTTTTTTATGTTAGTAAAAATTAGTGGGAAGAAAAATGAGGAAATTTTAATTACAACAAGCCGAGATGTAGCAAAAGTTTTCGGAAAAGAGCACAATAAGGTGCTGCGCGATATAAGAGAACTTGAGTGTTCGAAAGGGTTTCGACTGTCCAATTTTGGACAGTC
Organism: uncultured Eubacteriales bacterium; assembly: GCA_910577755.1. Lineage (GTDB taxonomy): Bacteria > Bacillota > Clostridia > Oscillospirales > Acutalibacteraceae > UMGS1071. The sequence goes on from CAJTNL010000023.1 coordinate 8,816, forward strand.
CTCATATACGAATGCACAAGGCAAGGAACAGCCGTGCTACCACATGACGCGTGACGGATTCACTCTATTGGTTATGGGTTACACAGGCGAAAAGGCTATGCAATTTAAAGAATCCTATATCCATGCTTTCAACGAAATGGAAAAAGAATTAAAACGTCTTTACGCAGAACGGCAGCAGTGGGAAATTGAGCGAGCAAAAGGAATTTTAGTACGTCATATTTTAACGGATACAATTAAAATGAAAGTCGCAGACAGTCCGAATAAAAAGTTTATGTATCCAAATTACACGAAACTAATTTACAAAACACTGTTTGGAAAAACATTAAAAGAATTACAACAAGAATATGGGGTGAAAGGAAAAGAATCTATAAGGGACTACCTAACAGCAGAACAATTAAAGGACATAGAAAGCACAGAAATGCTTGTTTCCTCTCTAATTAACTGTGGTTGGGGATATGATAAAATCAAAGAATTTATTCAACAAAATTTAATACAAAAATTAGCTTCATAAGGCGTTTACAGAAGTGTAGACGCTTTTTTTATGCCAAAAAGGAGTTGATGCAATGGCAGACGGAAAAATTATTATAGAAACAGACCTTGATTCCAGTGGGATAAAGACAGGTTTATCAAAACTAAGCAATATTGCAAAAACAGGTTTAAAAACAACGGTTACCGCAATCACAGCCGCAGGGACAGCTTTGGCGGGTTTAGGTGGAGCGGCTATTAAAGTTGGGGCGGACTTTGAGGCGGGGATGTCCGAAGTACAAGCTATTGCCAGAGCAAGTGCAGAGGATATGGAATTGCTCAAAGAAAAAGCTAAGGAAATGGGCGCAAAAACTAAATACAGCGCAAGTGAATCCGCAGAAGCTTTTAAATACATGGCGATGGCTGGCTGGGGTACGCAGGATATGTTGGACGGTATTTCCGGCGTTATGTCGTTAGCCGCTGCATCAGGAGAGGAACTTGGGCTTGTTTCTGATATTGTAACGGATTCTTTGACAGCGTTTGGTTTATCAGCAAAAGAAGCGGCTCATTTTTCAGATGTTCTAGCAATAGCCGCAACGTCAACTAATACAGACGTTTCAAAAATGGGGTATACGTTTAAATATGTTGCGCCAGTTGCAGGTGCGCTAGGGTTTTCGGTTGAGGATACGGCGGTTGCTATTGGTTTAATGGCCAATTCGGGTATCAAGGCAGAAATGGCAGGCACAAACCTTAGAGCCATGCTTACAAATCTGTCAAAGCCAACCAAAGAAGTGCAAGGCTATATGGACAAGTTAAATGTGTCTTTAACGGATTCACAAGGGCAAGTGAAACCACTTAACCAACTGATGGGAGAAATGCGTGAAAGCTTCAAAAATCTAACAGACGCACAAAAGGCAGAGTATGCCGCAGGTATTGCCGGCAAAGAAGCTATGTCCGGCTTATTAGCCATTGTGAAAGCCAGCGATGAGGATTTTGCAAAACTAACCGAGCAAATCAATAACTGTAACGGTGCATCAGAGCAAGCCGCAAAGGTTATGAATGATAATTTAAAGGGCAGCGTCCGTTTGCTTAAAAGCGCATTGGAATCACTGGGAATAGAGTTTTATGAGAGTGTAGACGCACCTATGAAAGATATTGTAAATACTGCAACAGGTATGGTTGATAATCTCAACAAAGCCTTTAAAAACGGCGGGCTGTCAGGATTAGTCAGCGAACTGGGGACAGTATTTGCAGACGTGGTTACAATGGCGGCAAACAGCGCACCTAAAATGATTGAAGCGGCAATCAATATGATTCAGTCTTTTTTGAGTGGAATACAAAACAATTCAAATCAAATTGGAGAAGCGGCCGTCAAGATAGGGAAAGCCTTATTAAATGGACTTGTCACAACTGCCCCGCAAATTGCACAAGTGGGATTCAATTTAATGGCGGCATTTGTTGGTGGGATATTCGGGAGCGGCGTTGGAGAACAGGTAGCGTCTATAGGTAAATCTATTGCTGATACATTTCGTTCGATGTTAAAAGCGGTTGGCTCTGCAATACAGGCTCTAAAGCCTGTAATAACCAATGTGGCAACAGTTATAACCGGTACTGTAAATGCAGCGTTAAAGGTGTTCAGCGGTATTGTTACATTTCTGGCAAATAACATAAAAGCATTTATCCCTTTAATAAGTGCGGCCGCTGCGGCTTTTGGAACATGGAAAGCCGTTCAAACCGTATCAAAATCTATGGAGAAAGCCAATAAAGCGATAGAGGCATTTAATGCGCTGAATACCATTTTTGCAAAAAGGTTGATGGTATCTACAGGTGCAATTACCGCCAAACAAATTGCGGTTGGCGTATTGACAGGCAAAATTAAATTAGCGACAGCGGCGAAAGCGGCATTTAGTGCAATTAAGTTAACCAATCCATGGTTAGCGATTGGTGCAGCCGTTGCAGGAGCCGCCGCCGGTATTGTGGGCCTGGTTTCATGTTTATCTTCTGAGAAGAAAAAACATAAGGAACTGATGGAATCCATAGAAAAAGAGAAAAAGGCAAGAGAGGATTTACACACTGAACAGCAAAAGAAACTAAAAACCGATTTAACTGAGATCAACCGAACTGAAGAATTAAACCGAGAATTAAAACATTTGGTTGACGCTAACGGAAAAGTAAAAAAAGGCTATGAAGCCCGCGCTAACTATATCATGACGGAGCTGAACAAGGCTTGCGGTACTGAAATGGAACTGATAAATGGCGTGATTATTGGCTACGGTAAATTAACCGACCAATACCATGCTGTATTAGATCAGTCAAAGGCTTGGAATGACGAATTAAAAAACCTTGTGGATTCTACAGGTAAGATTAAACAGGGAGAAGAAGCGCGCGCAAAAGTTTTGACTGAAAATCTCAATCAGGCAATGGGGGCAAACTATGAGATAACCAACGGCACAATTCAAAACTATGAACAATTATCCGCATCAATTGACACGCAAATAGGGCAAAACCGCGCTCTTGCAGACGAACTGAATACCTTATTAGACCAAAACGGGAAAGTAAAAGCGGGTTATGAAGAGCGCGCTGAATTCATTTTAGGAGAGCTTTCCAAGGCTACCGGTATTGAGATTGGTAGTCTTGAGGAACTGCAAAAAGCGCATCAAGGTTTGCAGGATGAGATTGATAAAACCATTGAAAAGAAAAAAGCGGCTATTATTGTAGAATCTTATGAGGATGTATACAAAAACGCGCTGGAAAAACAAACGCAGAGTTTAATAGATTTGGGAGAGCTACAAAAAGAATATGATGCGGCAAAAAAAGAGCATGACGACTATAAATCGAGTCGGCCCGATAACATTGACGGTAGAGCTGACAGATATTTAGGTCAATTAAAATCCAAGATGGATGAAGCTGAAACAAGGCTAAAAAACCATGTCGAGGTTGTTGACGGCTATTTTTTAGATATCGCAGACATTGAAAACTTACACGTCATGTTGGAAAGCGGCAATCAGGAAGACATAGCAAAGATTTTGGCAAGGGGTGCGGCTACTTATGATGAGACCGGAAAGCTGATTGTACGCACTGTTGAAGAAAATCTGGAACTTGAGCGGGCAAAGCGAGCTGAATACGCTAAATTACAGAATCAAGCAACTACTGAGGAAAAACGGAAAGAATATGAAACTCAAATAAAAACGTGCGATGCTAATATCAAAGTATTAGAAAATGAGATGGCGGCTAAAACGGCTGTCGTTTCATCCGGTATGCAAAATTTACTTACACAGCAAATAACCCTGATTGATTCCCACGGAGAGCAATTTCAAGTTTCTTTTGAAGAGTTAATGGCGAAAGGGCAGGAAGGTCTTAAAAACGGCGAAGCTGGTGTAAGTCTCGCTATGTCTGAAAATATGGACGCTATCTTAAAAGCTATTATGGATTCGGAGCTTCCCATAGAAGAACAAACAAAGGCTCTGGCAGACGTACAGGCAAAGATATTTAACAATAATATCCCTGTTGTAGAGGCAAAAGAACAAGCGGCTATGCAGGCGGTGCTAAGCGCAATACAAAGCACAAATCCCAATATGGCGGCTTCTGTATCAGCTTTGCTCAATGCTGGTATCCTCCAGATGGAAAACGGTAAATTGGAGTTTACCGAAAAGGCAAAACAGTTAGGTCTTGATGGGGCACAAGCCATTAAAGATACTAAGGATGAGTATGAGGAGGCGGCGAAAGGAATTACGGAGGGCGCAGGTTCTGGTGTTACGAAGAATTCTTCATTGTTTTTGAACCCTGTTACAACTTTAGCATCTTTCGCAGCGCAAGCTTTTCAAAAGGCGTTAGAAATCAATTCTCCGTCAAAAGTGTTTGCAAATATAGCAAAATCCATTCCAGAGGGTATCGCGGTAGGTATCAAAAACAATGAAGATGAAGCGATACATGCAGTAGATAACTTAACGCAGGATGTCATTGATAAGGCTAATAGTAATTTCAACAGTTTAGATTTATTAGGCGGAATATCGCAGCAGGGAACAAATGCAGCGGAATTGATGGAGAAAATCAAAAGTATAGACGTTACAGCCATCATGGATAAAGCAAGAGCGGCGGTATATGCCAGTCAGGCAGAAACCAGTCAAGCATTTGCAGCAAGGGCAGGGGTTACCAATCACCAGACTACAAATTATGTAACGAAACAGCCGGTTATCAACTTCAATCAGCCTGTGGAAAGCCCTGATACTACCGCACGGGCAGTCAACAGAATTTTAACCTATGGATTGGCAGGTGATTACTAATTGATTCGATTCCAACGAGATGACGGAAATATATTAAAGCTATCAGATTATTTCAAAATTTTAAGCATTGAGGGGTTAGGCATGTTATCACAGGAGATTTTCACAGAGAAAAGAGCGGTGGGTGATGGGGATATTGTCACAGGAACGCGCCTTAGCTCCCGTACCATTACGATTACCGCATGTAATGATTATGCAGGGGCGTTTGATACGTCAAGAACCAAAATCAATGATTATTTCAACCCGAAAAACAAGTTTAAAATCTACATAACCTATAAACAAAATACAGTGTGGTGCGAATGCTTTGTAGATACACGGAATTTACCGACAGATAATATTTACAGTCCCCAGCTCTTTGTACTGTCCGTATATTGTCCAAGTCCCTATTTAAAATCTGCTGACAGTTTTGGAAAGAACATTGCCGGAGCTACCGCTATGATGGGATTCCCGATTCTATCGGATAACAATAAGGGGTTTGCAGTAAGCAGACGTGACTTTGCGCCAAAGGCGTTTATTCCTAATAACGGAGCTGTGGATACCTACTGCTATGCGCAAATCAGATTGGATGAAAATACGCATGGTCTAAAAATATACAAAAATGAAAACGAGTTTATTTTATTCACTGTTCTGCTGTATGCGAATCAATTGATTGAAATTGATTTTGAAAACAAAAAAGTATTCATTGACGGCGTATCTTCTCCCAACTGTATCGACCGCAGAAGTACTTTTTTCTCTATTGATAAAGGCGGCTGTACGGTTTCTTATTCTTCAAGCACAAGCGATAAGGATATTCATATTTATTTATATTATCATCAACTGTATCTGGGGGTGTAGCATGAATCTGGTATTTTTAGACGAGCATTTCAATCCTGTGAAAACAGTCGATTATATCAATTTGCAGTGGAACAGACGGTACTATGAGTGCGGACAGTTTTCAATACAAATGCTGGCAAAGGACTATGATAAGTCTTTCCGGTATGCGTACCGGGCGTCTCAGTGTGAGTTGGGGATAGTACAGAAAACGGAGTATGCAGCGAAAGAAAACGGGGAATTTATGCAGATCAGCGGTTTCTTTTTGGAATACATGTTAAATAATGATATTTTATACCCAACTTTTCGGTTTCAGGGGAATTTGAACGATTGTATCAGAAGTATTTTAACAACGTATTGTTCCCAAATTCCTCAATTTAAAGTAGGCGTAATCCAACTGCCGAATACTACTATTACAATACAGCAAACAGGGGAGGAGGTTGGGAAACAAATCTATTCTATGCTGCAAAAATATGAGTACAGTTACCGCTTGTCATATGATTATGTAAGCAATGCCATACTGTTCAATACATGGCAGGGTATAGACAGAACAACAGCGTTAGCTCCGATATTGGGGAATGAGCCCGCTGTGTTTAGCCAGGCATGGGGAGGTCTGAAAAACCTGTCTGTCGTACAGGACGAAAGTAACCATAAAAATTATGCGGTGATTGCAGGAAGCGGAGAGGGCGAGAAACGGCAGCATGTTATTTTAGATAACACCAGGGGCGAGCCTGCCAGAAAAGTATATATTGACGCCAGAGACTTGCAGCAAAGCGACGATATGACACAAAAGGAATATTGGGACACCCTTGCGCAAAGAGGTGCGGAGAAGTTAAACGACTATGCTAAGATCACTAATATTGCGTTTGAAGCGACTGGTTCTTTACAGTATCAAAAAGATTTTGATTTGGGAGACAAATGCGATCTTGTGATTAGCGGTACAGGTATGGAATATGAATCCAGAATTATTGGGGTAGATGAAGTGATTAAAGAAAACAGAACCGAAATTAACTTGCTGTTTGGGGATAAAATCCCTAAACGGTATCGAAAAGTATAAGGAGTGATGAGATTTGAACAGCTTATTTTTTGACAGCGAGGTAACTTTTGATGAGTACGGTACGCCAGTCTATGACAGACCCAACAACGCCGAACAATTACGGGAAACCTTTGCTTCGTTTTTATCTAACGGTATTGTCCCTACCCGAAAAAATAATATGGCGGCGGAATTGGGATTTATGGTATCGCAAAAATCCGGTATGCAGGTAACGGTGCACTCGGGTATGTGCTGGATCAACGGTGCGTGCGGATGGAGTAAAACGGATATGGAATTAACGCTTGATTCCGGCGGAGATTATGATCGGCGGGATTTAATTGTACTAAGACTTGATTTGCGGAGAGACGCAAGGAATATTGATGTGTTCGTACGAAAAGGGAGTGTCGGAACAGACCCTGTCGCACCTGTATTACAGCGAGATACAGCAGTACATGAATTATGCTTAGCAGAAATTTTTATCCCTGCGCATTCTTCGGTCATTATGAACGCTAATATATCCGATACAAGAATGAATACGGATTTATGCGGTTTTGTAGCGGGAATTCTCACAAAAATAGATACTGAACCATTATATCGGCAAATACAATCGGATTTATTGTCTTTCAGAGAAACCGAGCAAGCGGATTTTTTGGAGTGGTATGACGGAATCAAAAATATACTGGATGAAAGTACGGCGAACAATTTGCTGGCGTTAATAAAAGAAAGGATAGAAAAAAGTGCATTGGGTGTACCTGGGGGAGTTGCTACGCTGGACGCAAACGGCAAATTGGCGCAAATGCCGACAGTCAATGATATTGGAATCGGAAATATTTTTTTAGCAGTATATCCGGTAGGTTCGATTTATATAACGACCTCAGCGGCAAACCCTGGTATATTGTTTGGAGGCGTATGGAGAGCGTTTGCCCCGGGACGTGTATTAGTGGGCATAAACCCATCTGACAGTGATTTTAGTACATCAGGAAAAATGGGCGGTAGTAAGACACACACATTAACAGTTGATGAAACACCCAAGCATGTGCATACGCAATCGCTGCATTGGAGTGCACAGGAAGGAAATAGCAGCGTTGTCTCTCCGGCGTTGGAAACAAACGATCCGAGGGAATATTCTACATATCCGACCACAGGAGAGACAGGAGGCGGACAACCTCACAACAACTTACAGCCATATATCACATGTTATATGTGGAGAAGAACAGCATAAATAAAAATGGAGGAATACATATGCAATTATCAGTAATAGATGTGAGTGAACATCAGGGACAAATTGACTGAAACAAAGTAAAAAATGCGGGGATTGCAAGTGCAATGATCCGCTGTGGTTATGGGGTGAAGAACCCAAACCAGATTGACAAACAATTTTATAACAATCTATCAGGCTGCCAAAATGTCGGTATGCCTTATGGCTTTTATCATTATTCTTACGCTATGAGCACAGCAGAGGCAGAGGGAGAAGCAGATTTTTGCCTAGAGATTATTGCGGGAACTAATCCACAGTACCCTGTAGCGTTTGATATGGAGGAAAGCAGACAAGCGGCATTGGGTAAATCAGTATGTGCCGACATTGTGCTTGCGTTTTGCAATAAAATCAAAGCCGCAGGATACATACCCATGCTGTATACCAATCTGAATTGGTCGCGTAATTACATAGACATGGCGAAAATAGATGCGGCGGGAATAGACGTATGGATGGCGCAGTACAACACACAGTGCAACTATACCGGTAACTATGTAATGTGGCAATATACGTCAAAAGGCGTGGTAGACGGCATTACAGCAAACACCGTAGACATGAATTGGTGCTACAAAGATTATACAAACGGAACAATCCCGGAACCAACGCCAGATCCTCCGCCGCAAGAACCGGAACCACGCTACGATACATATACTGTTATGGCAGGAGATACGCTAAGCGGCATTGCGGCTAGGTTCGGTACAACCTATCAGGAGTTAGCGGCAATCAATGGTATTGCAGACCCCAATGTGATATATATGGGTCAAATCATCAAACTGACAGGTAATGCAGTATCTAACCGTACATATACAGTAAAATCCGGAGATACCTTATGGGGGATTGCACAGGCACAGTTAGGTGGCGGTAGTAGGTTCAGAGAGATTATTGCACTCAATGGCTTGATGTCTGATGTGATTTACCCGAATCAAGTATTAAGGTTGCCGTAAGGGGTGATTGTATGGGTGAGAATGATGTAACATTAGGCAGGGTAGATGATTCCGTAAAATCTGCTCATAAGCGGATTGATGGATTAGAAAGCGAAGTTAAAGATTTAAGGGCGTTTGCATTGGCGTTAGCCAAAGTAGATGGAAAAGTAGATAAAGTAAATAATAAGGTAGATAACCTATCTGAGGATATGGATGAAGTGAAAACAGACTTAAAGCAAGTCACTGCTCGTCCTGCAAAATGGTGGGACAAACTGATAGCCGCCGCTATAGGAGCATGTGCATCTGGTATTGCAGCGGCAATCTTAACACAAATATTGAAATAATGGAGGAAAGTAATATGGATATTTTAGAATATATCAAGCCGGAACTGCTGATTTTAATACCTGTTCTGTATATCATTGGTATGGGAATCAAAAAAGCAAGCTTCATAGCCAATAGGTGGATACCTTTAATAATTGGAGGATGCGGCATTGTGCTTTCGATTATTTATGTACTGTCAACTTCTCCTTTAAACAGCGTACAGACTGTGTTCATGGCGATTTTTACCGCCTTGACACAGGGCATACTAGTAAGCGGCGTAAGCGTATATGCCAATCAAATTTTCAAGCAGTTTAAAGATAGTGGCACTAAAGACGATGGTGTAGATACAGAGCAGAAATAATACAAAATAAAAAGTCCTCTCTTACCATTAAAGATAGGGGAGGACTTTGTTTGTTTTTAGATAAAAATGAGAAAGAATAACAGAAGGAATAGCATAAAATTTTATTAAATTTTCTACCATTTTCGCATCAAAAACACAAAAATAAAAAAGCCGCTAACCTTAGTAAATTAGCGACTTTTGGCGGAGAAAGAGGGATTTGAACCCTCGCGCCGGTCACCCGACCTACTCCCTTAGCAGGGGAGCCTCTTCACCACTTGAGTATTTCTCCGTGATTGTGAATATATAAAACATATTAAAATATGTGATTAGCAAAATGGCGGAGGAGAAGAGATTCGAACTCTTGGTCCCTCGCGGGATCACTAGTTTTCAAGACTAGCTCCTTAAACCACTCGGACACTCCTCCATGTTTGACAACGCTATTAACTATAACATAGAAACGGCTATTTGTCAATATTTTGTTATTTACTTTATATAAGCTGGCTGCGGTACTAGGATTCGAACCCAGACAAACAGAGTCAGAGTCTGCTGTGCTACCTTTACACAATACCGCATCATTAATTTACCTTATCTACGTATCAATCATTATATCAAAATACCGTGTTTTGTCAATAGTTATTTAATAAAAAATTGAGTGTTTTCTATCATAAACGATTTTATCGCCCATTTGCTAACTTCTTGATACTCCTATTGTGTATATCATAGGTTTTATCATAACAATATGATCCGTGGTCACATATAATATAGTATTATGATTTAGGAGGAATTCAATGGACAACAAGAAAAATTATGTGATTACTTCTTTGTCATTGCATCTGTTTTTTTCAAGAATCATGAAAGAACATGCTTTTTTTCTTGAAACTGGATTTATGCCGAGAGATGCAGCTTTTGCAAAAGAAGCAAATTATCATAAAACACATTTTGAAAAATTGCTCACCCATACTGTGGAAATAAGTAATGGTCTCCTACCGTCACATATGACAGAATCAGGAGAGTTTGTTACAAGACATACATTAAAGGCAGAAAAACAAACGCAATTTTTAACCGGAATTTCAATTGACCAATCTATTACAGTGGCTGAAAATGTGCTAAAAACCTGCGAGAATCCTAAAATAACTCAGGGGATAATTCATCAGGTGAAACAATTAAACAGACATGCATTACGTCTTTTAAACGGCATTATCAGCTTTAAAGAACGTATTTTGACCAATATGCTGTCTTGTCAAATGGCAGTTAATGTATATCCCACGTTTATGAGTCACATCATTCACGAAGCAAAGATGTACCGTAAGTGTATACGGTGTATAGAAACAAAACCGCACAGTGACTGTAATACTCGGAAACAGGAACAGCAATTTTGGGATCAGATTATGAAAGAACATGCGATGTTTATTACCGGTCTGCTAGATCCGACTGAAGAAGAATTAATGGATACAAGTCGCCAATTTGCAGATACGTACAAGAAATTTTTAGATCAAACAGAACATACAAAGGAGATAAACTGGGAATCGCTAACGGAAAATACCTTAAAAGAGACGCTGTTATTTCGAGACTTTAAAGATGTAGCTGTAAAAGATATATCTGACTGCAAGATAAAATCTATGATTTTACCTTTATTAGCAGATCATGTTTTAAGAGAAGCAAACTACTATGTCAGATTGTTGCAGGAGGCACTATTGTCATAGTAATATAAAAATTTCGTAAATTATGTTATGTATCTATTGTTTATTCATATCTTTTTATATGGATAAAATAAAATACACACCTGTACAGGTGTGTATTTTATTTGTTTATTAAAATTTATCTTTTATTGGCAAAGCCGTTGCCGCAATATATAGGATGGTCATTACTTGGTTGAAATGGGTTCGATATGATTACCCCATTCCATATTAAATTAACTATAGACCGGATTACGATATTTGTCAATGAAAACACACAATTAATAAACCTTTTAAAGACTTGTTGTTATGCAATAAAATACCAAAATACTGCATATTTTGTGCGTAAAAATTATTTTATCATAAATTTTATTGCTTGTATTTTAGATAAGAAACAAACTGTTAGATTGGAAAAATTGTTTATTCAAACAAGATAAGTGTAGATTCTTTGCTAAATTGTGTTAGTGAATATTATGTTCTGCTTACTATCTGTAAAATACAAATATTTGCATTTGCATTTCCAGCTTGCAATGTGATAGGATGTGCGGACTGGACAGCCATATGAATTATCTGGCCTTCCTGTAAATCAAACAGGAATGTGCTGTTTACACCAATTCCATCACCAGGTAAAGCATGTAAAGAGGTGGTAATCCAGTTATCATTAAGTTTAATTCCGACAAAATCTCCTTCAGTTGTTCCCTCAGCAGCAGTAAAACCATAACTAATCATGTATGTACCGCTACTATGAATCGTAATATAAGACTGATCACTTACTTTTAGTCCTGATATCCCTGTTATACCGTCAAACCTGACCGCCTGGTTACACTGTAAAATTTTTTGGGAAAATAGTGCATAAAAATTCCCGCGAGATAAAGCGGAGGGCTGAAATGATTGCAAAGAATCAGACATATTAATCATTTGTCTTTGAAATAAGGACATAGATTGCATAAATGTTGGTTGTTTTGGCGTATCAAAATTACTCACGATCAAGCCCCTCTTTCTGTGAACATTGGCATCGTAGCCATATCACAGCATATGCAATATTATGGCGTTCAGTACTCCGGATGCATTGTTTATGCCCCCTAATGTCAGCGTGCCGCCCTTTATGCGATCCGCCAGCAGTGTCCCAACTGTGATAAAATCGGCAACAATA
>CAJTNL010000024.1 GCA_910577755.1 uncultured Eubacteriales bacterium
AATGAGAGATTTACATCGTTATGAGTATGACGAGGATAGAGGATACGAAAGTTGCTATGAATACATATTTAGCTATTGTCCTAGATGCGGAGTGAAAATAGATGAGGAGGAATAAAAAAATGGAAATTAAAAAAGGTGATATTGTTATCATAAAAGGAAGCGCAGAAGAACAGATATACATAAAAAAAGAACGGATATTACAACCTCTAATGCAACCGATGACTGAAATAGAATCAATTGAACAAAGATTACCGTTCGAATATCTAAAATTACCTGCAAGGTATTGTCCGATATGTGGTCGTAAAACAGAATCAGACAAATCTTATTGTGCCAAAGATGAGGTTGCAAAAATCTGGAATAACAGAGTAATCATTTAAATTTATACAAAAATAAAAACCCCAGGCATTGCCTAGGGCTTTTATACGTTTCATCTCTAAAAAGCATTGTAACTTATTTTCTTTTAACAGCTTCAGCGGTAACCCCAATTGTAACTGTTGTGGCTAGACCACCGAATAAACCGGCTAGCAAGCCAATCAATCCACCGTTTATGAGGCTCATTTGGTTTTCTGTCATTTGATTAAATTGTTTCATATGTAGTCTCTCCTTTTATTAAGATGATTACATTATAAAACAGATTAAGCAAAAAACAATATATTTTGTAAGATATTTCATAGAAATTGCAAAAGTGTATAAAATAAGGAGGTAAATACGTGACGTTAAAAGAATTATCGCAATTATATTTTTTAAACCGTGAGATAGAATTAGATAAAGAAAGAATTGAAATATTGAAATTGAAAGCGTGTAGTCCGTCTATACCTAACCCAACAGACATTCCAATCAGAGGTTATCCTGACAGCAGTATAGAACGTTATAACACAGAAATCAATAACCTAGAAAATATTCTAGCTGAAAAGATCAATCAATGTTTACATGAGCGTAATCGTTTGGAGCGTTACATAGCGGGTATTGATGATAGTTTAATAAGACAGATATTTACCTTGCGTTTTGTCAACGGGCTTTCGTGGCAACAGGTAGCTAACAGGGTTGGGGGGAATACAGCAGATAGTGTGAGAAAGATGTCTATCCGATATATAAATAAGCAAGATGGCATCAGGGATATATAATCTGCACCATTCTTTTATCATGTCCGATTTGTCCGCTTACTGTATGATATAGTGTAAATAGGAAATATGAAATCCCTGGACAACCTTCTTTCTAAATTTTTGATATATAACGAGTGACGCACGTTACGCGCTGAATATATGGCTGCGTATTGAAATAGTAATACAAGCAAGGACAAGACCTTGACAGCCAGACCAACGAGAAGACTGAGCTTTGCATGGTCTTTTTTCATTCTATTTTAATGAGGTGAGGTGTTGACTGGTGAAGAAAACTTAATACCGCTAAACAAACGAACAAAAGAAGAACAAAGGGAAATTGCCATAAAAGGCGGTAAGGCAAGCGGTGAATCCAGACGAAAAAGAAAGCTCTTAAAAGACAGTATGAACGTGCTGCTGAATTTACCCGTCAGAAATACAAGAGACTATAATGCTTTGGTTAAAATGGGTATCCCTATTGAAGATATAGACAATAGCCAATTAGTAGTATTGGCGTTGTTTAATCAGGCAAAAAAGGGAGATATTGCAGCTATTAAGGAGTTGCGTAATCTCATTGGTGAGGATGGAAGTAATAAAGAACCGGATATGAGCTTAATGCAGTCATTGGTTGACTTGTTGGGGGACACGAATGAAATGGAGTGATAAACAACGTAGAACTATTACAATGCCGTTCGTACATTGTCTTGAAGTAAATGAGGGTACCCCAAGATCATCTAAAACAACTGCGGCTGTGTTTAGATTTGCACGGTTTTTAATTGAAACGGATGACATTCACCACTTAGTAGTTGCTTATAATCAAGAACAAGCATTTAAGCTTGTAATGGCAAGCGATGGGTTGGGGCTGCTACATATATTTAATGGTTGTTGTCAGATAAGACATAATGAACATGGAGACCATTTAGAAATTGACACCCCTAAAGGGAAACGGCTTGTATATTATAAGGGAGGTGGCAAAGCAGATAGTCATAAGTCTATAACGGGTATGTCCCTAGGTTCGGTATATTTCTGCGAAATCAATCTCATTCATATGAATATGATACAGGAATGTTTTCGGCGGACTTTTGCGGCAAAAAAAAGATGGCATATAGCAGACCTAAATCCTCCTGCGCCTAACGATCCGGTAATCACAGATGTTTTTGATGTACAAGATACATATTGGCAGCACTGGACTATGGATGATAATCCTATCATTACGCCAGAACGAAAAGAAGAAATTAGACAAACATTAAAGAAAAATCCATATCTATATGCGAGGGATTGGGAAGGGCACCGAGCAATTCCGCAGGGAGTAATTTACTCCATGTTCGACGATAAAAAACACATAGTAAGTAACATACCGGATGATGCGCAGATATTAGAAATGTTCTTTGCAGGTGATGGAGGGTTAACGGATGCAACATCGATTAGCTGTTATGTCATTGTGAGAATTAAAAATCAATATTGTATGTATCGTGTGGCTAATTGGTATTATAGCGGAGAAAAGAAGGCGATGAGCGTACAGGCAAAGGAAATCGCACGAGAGTTTATTCCGTATTGCCGCAACTTAACGCAGTGTCGAGAGACTTGTTGTAAGATTGACCCTGCATGTAAAGCGTTACGTATGGAATTAGAGTTATTAGGTATACCGGCAGAAAAGGCAGACAACAACGGTAAGGACATAAAAGGCGGTACTAAAGGAATAAGGGTTGGTATTGAATATCTGCAAAACTCCATATCAAACGGTCAATTTTTTTTAGTAGATAATGAACAATACGGTTGTTCCAATTTTTTAAAAGAGGTTGGTATGTATTGTTTAGATCAGCATGGGAATCCCGTTGATGCTTATAATCATGCAATGGATGAGGCGAGATATGCCAACAACTATTTTTATAAGAATTATATTCTATAGGGGGGATAAAAATTTTTAATATCTCTGAGTATTTACGTGAACGAGGGTTTATTTGCATAGATGACAATTATTATTTATCGCATATCAAAGAGTGGAAAGAATGGTATCAAGGGTTAGTTACAAGTTTTCATAATTATAAAATTTATAACGGCGTTCAGCAAGTCGGAAAGATTAGAAAAAGTATAGGAGCGGCAAAGTTAATATCTGAAGATTGGGCGAACTTATTGCTTAACGAAAGAGTAAGTATCAATGTAAATGAAGCATTCCAACAACAATTGAATGATACTTTAAAAAGTAATTTATTTACAACAAGGGCGAATCAAACAATAGAGCTTGCGTTTGCTCTGGGGACGGGAGCTTTTGTGGAGTATGTTGACAAAAATCGAAAGGTTAATATCGACTATATCAATGCTGAAATGATTTATCCCTTATCATGGGAAAATGGGGAAATCATCGAGTGTGCATTTGGCAGTATTAAAGTTGTAAGCAATATAAAATGTATATACCTCATGTTACATAGGGTAGAGAACGGTTATTACGTGATTGAAAATCTATTTTTTGATTATGAAACAGGAGAAAAGTTAACTGTAAGCGATATTGAAGAAACAGTTCGTACAGGAAGCCAAAAACCATTATTTCAGATTATAAAACCCAATATCATAAACAATGTTGATTTGGAATGTCCTATGGGAATATCTGTCTATGCTAATGCTATTCCCATTTTTCAGGGGTTAGATCTTGTGTATGACAGCTATATTAACGAGTTTGACTTAGGGCGTAAGCGAATAATGGTTCCGGCTTCTATGGCAAAAATTAAAATGGGGCAGGAAGGAGTAGAAAAACCTATATTTGATACGAGGGATGTTGCGTTTTATGCTTATCAATATTCCGGCGAGGATATGGAATTAAAAGAGATTAATATGACTATCCGATCCCAAGAACATGAACAGGGGCTGCAAACAAATTTAAATTTAGCATCTAAAAAAGCCGGACTAGGAAATGACAGATACCAATTTAACAAAGGCGGCATTAAAACAGCAACAGAAGTTATCAGTGAAAAATCAGAGTTATATCAAAATTTATGTAAACACGAAATACTCATAGATTCTGCTTTAAAGGGTATGGTAGAAGCAATCGCTTTTTTATCTGGGTATCAAGGAGACTTACAGACTACAGTATTGTTTGATGATAGCGTTATCAATGATGATAACACAAGAATTGATAACAATATTAAATTAGTGGGAGCGGAACTAAAATCCAAGGTAAGAGCCATTATGGATATACATGGGCTGGATGAGAAACAAGCAAAAAAAGAATATCAAAAAATAGTAGTGGAAAACAGAACCATAATGGGTAGTGATATTGATTTATTCGGTAATGAGGGCGCACAACATGAATCCGTTAGAGATACTTAATTTATCTGAACCATTATTACATATGATTGCTTCTATAGAGGACAGGCTTATGCGCAATATTGTCAACAGGCTCATAAAATACATGTACATTTCCAGTTCTACTGAATGGGAACTGAAAATGCTTGCAGAGGTAGGAGGATTACATAAAGAAAATCTAACCTTCATGAAAACTCAGATGAAAAATGCGCCTAAACTGCTACATGAAATCTTAGAAAGTGCAGCCTACAAAACGGCTGTTCAATATGAGACAGGATTTGCAAAGCTAATAAAAAAAGGGATTATAAACAACACAAGGATTCCAATTCATCAAACAATAGTTCGCGTATTAAAGGTGTATGAAAAACAAGCTCAAAGCCGATTGAATATGGTGAATACCGTTATGCAATATAAGGCAAAGAAAGTGTATCGCGCATTAGTTAAAAGCACGCTGGAAATAGCAAATAAACAGGAATTCTTAACGATATTACAAAACAATACTGGCGGCGTTGTAACTGGCGCGTACAGCAGACAAAAAGCGTTAATGAAAACATTACAAGAGTTTAATGAACGCGGTATTCCTGCATTTGTGGATAAACGTGGTCGTGAATGGTCTCCAGAGGCATATGTTAACATGGACATAAGAACAACAGTTAACAACGTAGCGCATCAAACACAATTCGAGCGAATGCAAGATTATGGCATAAGTCTTTTAGAGGTAACAAGTCACTCAGGAGCAAGACCAAAATGCGCTAAAGACCAAGGAAAGATATTTGATAGAGAAAATAAAAGCAGGAAATATCCGCATTGGACTAGCAGTTCATACGGAGAGCCAGATGGAATACTTGGTATTAACTGTGGGCATGATGTTTATCCACATATAGAAGGAATTCATATACGCCGGTATTTTCCTACTGAAAATATTATTGAAAATGATTTACGGTATCAAGAAAAACAGGGTCAGCGGGAATTGGAGCGCAAGGTAAAAGCGCAAAAGAGATTGGCAGAGATGTACAAACAACTAGGGGATCATGATGCTTATATCAAAGCCAAACAAAAAGCACAGAATAGAAATATAGAATTGAAAGATTATTGTGAAAGCAAGGGTTTAACTTATCGTGCGGATCGAGTAAGAATTGCCCGTTTTGATATTGCCTAAAACGTACTCATGGCATAAAAAGGTGTTACGGGATATGCTGACGAGCTATAAACGGGAGGAAATAAAATGGAGGAAAATCGATTAGATAATCAAGAAGCTGAACAAGAAGTTAAAATTACTCAGGAGCATGTCGACACTTCTGATAGTGGTAACAAACAAAACGATTTGCAACTGCAAGCCCAGAAAATTGCTGACGCTATGCTTGCAAAAAAAATGAAAGGAATGCCATCTAAAGAGGAATTAAAGGCTTTTAGGGAATGGCAAGAAAATCAACCAATCACAGGATCGCAAGAAAACAAAGAACAACAAGAATTGCAGAATGAACTTAAAAGATTGCGAAATGAAAATACGCAGTATAAGAACAAATCTGCCGCCTTAGCTAACAAAGTTATGCCCCAATTCGCTGATTATATTGTTTTTGAGGTTTGCAGGAATATGGGTGATAGTGATGATTTTGAAACATTGTTAAAAGATTACTTAAAAAATAACCCGCAATATGTAGAGAATGAAAAGCAAAAAGCATGGGGTACAAGACAAAGCTCAACATCAAGCCATATAGAGAGCGGTGTTGAGGCAGCTTTTAAAAAATTAAATCCAGATTTAAAACTATAGGAGGGATATAACATGGCGCATGAGGCACAAGAAAGATATTCAAAATTGGTTGACGCAAAATTACGTGATGTATTAGTCAAAAAAGATGGAGTTATTTTTAATAACAGATATGAAGGTAATCCGAAAGCGGGTTCCGTTAAAATACCTGTAAGAGATACAGAAGCTGCCGTAGCGGTTTATAACAAGAAGACAGGCACAGCCCTTACAGAGGGGACAACGGCATATATTACAGCGGTGATTGATAAAGATTATGCAGTAAATGAGGTTATTGACGGTTTCGATTCTGCGAGTGTGCCAGATAATTTAGCTGCTGATAGATTGGATAGCGCAGGGTATTCTTTAGCATTACAAATTGAATTGGATGCTACAGCAGAGCTGGAAAGCAGAGCGACAGCTTTTGGGGACACAGCAGCACTCGAAAAAACAACAGTGTATGAATCGTTGGTCGATGCAAGAACTAAATTATCTGAAATTAAAGTACCGAATGATGGTAAGCGTTGGGCTTTGGTTTCACCGTCGGTCTTTGCGCTGATCTTAAAGTCGCCCGAATTTATTTCAGCATCAAATTTAGGCGATGAAGTGAAACAAAACGGCGCGCTTGGAAAAATTGCAGGCTTTTTAATTTTTGAAGACAATACATTGTCTGACACTACAGAGTATATTGTAGGCCACCCTAACTGGTGTACTCGCGTAAGAGAGTGGGCGGTAGAACCACATGTACAAGACCTGAATGGCTCTGGGACACATATCGGCGCATCCGCAATACAAGGCAGAAAGATATATACGCACAAAGTTACAAAACCTGCAACTGTGCTAATTAAGAAAAAGGCTTAATTGAGGTGATACAGATGAGTTACATAACACCAGATGAATATGTTCAATTATCAGGACTTGATCCTCCTCATAATATTGAGGAATTGATCTTACAGGCAAGTGTCATGATAGATGCATTAACAATGCACAGAATCCATACTTTTACATCCCTTCCTGATTGGGTGCAGCAAAGAGTAAAATTTGCAACCGCAGAACAAGTTACATTCTTAGATCAAAATGGAGGCGTTGATGGGGATAGCTTAACTTCTGTCAGTCTGGGCAAATTCAGTTATTCAAAAGGCACAATGTATACGCGCCGATATGCGTCTATGGTTGAGGATTATCTATTACCTACAGGTTTGTTATACAGGGGGATTGCAGTTATATGATGCCAATTCCTAAAAGATTGTTGATTCATAAAGTTTTACTAAAAGAACCAAACGAAATTGATGTGTGGCAAGATTCAACCTATACAGATATTCATTTATCCTTTGTAAGACTTGAGCCTTACGGTAAAGTTGTAATATTAAAAGACAATACGCAAAGACAGTTGACAAGTACAATGATATACGACTGTACGCATTCAAGACCGCAGGGGATTACATTTATGCCTCAACAAAAAATCGTCCATCGTAATACGGAATACACCATCGAGACAGTAGAGCATCTATATGATGACAGCAAATTGCATCATATTGAATTAGGTTTAGTCTAATGAGTAAAGTTAAGATTATAATGGATCGGAACAGAATAAAAGCGCGGGTAAAAAATGCTTGGGAAGAAAGTATGCCGGAATTATCTATGCAAGTATTAAAAGACTGTAATTATTATTGCCGTCAGGATCAGGGCGGATTAAAAAAATCAGCGAAAATACATAGCGACTATCAAAAGGGTCAGCTTGTTTGGTCTACGGAATATGCGCGAAAAGTGTATTTTACGGGAACGCCTGCGCGTGATATAAATCAAAACGCATCTTTAATGTGGTGCAAGGTGGCAAAAGACAGACACTTAGATGAGTGGGGAGAAATTGCACAGAAACTTTTTATAAAAGGAATGGGGAAATGAGCGTATACAATGAGGTTTTAACTACGGTTATTTCTATGATCCAACAAATAGAACCGTCTCAACAATTATTAATAGGTTCATTGCCTGTGGATGACAGCTTATCCATTGCTTACGCATCCGGTATACATGAAACAACGTTTCTGAATAAAAATACAATTACTAATATGACTATGGTTTTAAATGGTAAAAATAGAGACCAGAAAAGAATTAGTGATATTTTAGGGAATATTCACAGGCAGATAACAAAATTAAAACAGTATCCGCAAGAAAAATTATGGCAGATAACAAATATAGAAAGTTCTAACCTGCCTTGCTATTTGGACAGAGAAAGTAATGGGCAATGGCTATATGGGTCAGGACTTACAGTAACGATATATATTAGAGGTGATTGAATGGGTAAGTTACTTACGATGTATGGCATAGAAGCTGAAATTTCAACAACAGGCGATGCCGAACAAGCTACTTTTGCTGAATTGTCAGATGGAATTGATAATCTATCGGAGGCTTTAAATGAAGTGGTACAGCAGTATTTCTTTATGTCTGGACAAGGGTTTGCGACTAACGAGGTGACAGGTATGGCTCCGGCAGTTACGTTAACAGGTAGACGTATCATTGGCGATCCTGCACAAGACTATATTTTCAGCAAAAAATATGCGCTGGGAAGTGAAAGAAAAACTAAATTCAGACTGACTTTTCTAAATTCAGAGAATAAAAAAGAGATCCTAGAATGTGAAGTGACCATCTGTAATATGCAGGAATGGAGCGGCGCAACTACAGATCACAGCGCTATTTCATTTGAAATCAGATTTAATGGGAAACCAACGGTAAATACAGAATTAACCTAAATTAGGATAAGATTTTCCACGGTTGAGCGAAGGAGGCAGATATGTACGTTATACAAAAGTGTAATAAATTTGAGGATACCATCCAACTACAGAATACAAATGGAGAAGTCGAACGGGAACTTCATATTGTAATCGATGATATGTTGCATTCTCTTAAAAAGTTTAGAGAGGCTAATTTGGAATTTGTAAAGGCACAGCGATTATTAAAAGAAAAACCAGAAGATACAGCCGTCATTGAAATGGTGGGTAGTGCGATCATTACAACATTTAACGGCTTATTTGGTCAGGATAATACAGAGAACATACTTTGTTTTTATGAAAATAACTACACGCAAATGCTTGTTGACTTTATGCCATATATAAACAATATCATGGTTCCCGCTATGCAGCGCGCGGCTAAATCTAAGATGAAACGCTTAAAGAACCCCAAAAAATGGTCGTATGGAAAATAAACTATGCGGAAAGCTCCCTTACAAAATAGAGCATCATGGCAAGCTTTATAAATTGCGGCCGTATTTTAATATTGTTTTACAGACATTGGAGGTTCAACAGCAGGATTGGCTGACAGAACAGGAAAAAATTGAGATTTCATTATCCAGACTGGTTGTAGGAAGATTGCCAAAAAAGATTGATGATAGAATCAATCTGTTATTAGCAATCTATCGTTTGCTTTTCGGAGACAGTGAAAATCATTCTTGGTTAAAGGTTTTTGATTTTGCGCAAGATGCCGACTATATTTATGCCGCATTCATGGAATGTTATAAAATTGATTTATATGAGCAACAAGGCAAGCTGCATTGGAATCAATTTATCAGTTTGTTTAGCGGGTTATCCGAGGAAACTCGCCTTATGAAAATTATTTCTATTAGGGCGAAACCAATTCCCAAAAGAACAAAGTACAATGCGGAAGAAATTAGCCAATTGCTGAAACTAAAACAACAATTTGCCTTAAAAGTTTCAGATGACGAACGTATGAGAACGTATGCAAATGGACTGAAAAAGATCGCTGCGATTTTAGGGAGTATGGCAAAAGATGAAAAAAATTAAATGCCCGTATTGTGGGTATGAAATACCTATATTTTACACAGATGTAGCACGATGCGCAGGTATATGGGTGAAGTGTAAAGGAAACAATGCAAAAAAGAATTTGAAATTACGATAAAACAAGTCAAGTAGTGTCTTAGCACCGATGACAACCCAAAGGAGGTGAGGCTATTGGCAAAAAAAGGCGATGAACAAGTTATATTTGATATTTCCGGCGATTACACTAATTTGGACAAGTCTCTTGACGGTGCGACACAGACGATAGAAAAGAAGTCATCTACATGGGAAAGTAAATTATTGGGAGCGACAAAAGGCGTAGGAATTGCTGCGGCTGGTATGGTTAGTCTAGTGGGAGGAGCGGCCGCGGGCGTTGGCATTTCTGCTGTAAATAGCGCAGTCAGCATGGATCAGGCAATGAACCAGTTTATTGTGTCAACGGGTAAAGGGAAAGAAGCCACAGAAGAATATCAGCAAGTACTGGAAAACATATATAAGGGCAATTATGGGGAAGATTTTGAGGACATTGCGCAGTCCATGGCGGCTGTAGATCAAATGATCGGAAATATGGGCGGTGGTAGTGAGGGTTTAGAAATTGTCACAAAACAAGCTATAACGTTAAGAGACACATTTGGATACGAGGTAACAGAATCCGTTCGAGCCGCCGCCGCTATGATGAATCATTTTGGTATTGACGGCGATAAGGCAATGTCGTTAATTGCGGTGAGCGCGCAAAATGGGTTGGATTTTTCGGGAGAGTTGCTGGATAGTATCAGTGAATACTCTGTGCAGTTTGCTAAAGTTGGACTAGATGCCGACGATATGTTTAAGATTATGCAGCAGGGCGCTGAAACCGGCGCATGGAATTTAGACAAAGTTGGAGACGCAATAAAGGAAATGTCAATACGTGTTATTGACGGTTCTGACACAACAAAGGCAGGTTTCGCTGCAATAGGATTAGATGCTGATGAGATGGCGAAAAAATTTGCAGCAGGAGGAGAAAGTGCCAAAGGAGCATTTCAACAAACCATTACTGCTTTAGCCAAAATGAAGGATCCATTGACACAAAATATAGCAGGAGTAAACCTGTTTGGCACAATGTGGGAGGACTTAGGCCCCGATGTTGTAACGCAACTGGCAAATATTGAAGATGGTACCTATGCTACAGCCGATGCAATGGAAGAAATGCAAGGGATGAAGTATGACGATTTAGATTCCATGTTTAAGGGATTGCAGCGCAGCGTAGAATTACTGTTAATTCCGCTCGGGGAATCCTTAATCCCAATGCTAAGCAAAATTATAGATGCTATTATGCCGGTGTTGGAAAGCATCTTACCAATTATTACGGAAAACTTCAATCAGCTTTTAACGCCATTATTGAGCATGATAGAGGAAATTATGCCAACTCTCATTGTGGCATGGGAGCAAATCATCCCACCTTTAATGGATTTGATAAATGCGATCCTGCCGGTTCTGATTGATTTGTTTAATACAATTGTCCCTGTGCTTTATGATCTATTATCAGCGATCTTACCTCCGTTAATAGAAGTATTTACGATGCTCATTGATCCACTGATGCAATTGATCGATCAATTGCTGCCTCCTCTCATTGAATTATTTCGAGATATTTTGATGCCCGCAATTCAATTATTGATGCCTGTTATTAGTTTGTTGGCAAATATTTTTACATCTGTATTAGGCGGAGCGATCAATGCGGTTATGCCGATTGTAAAAGGCGTAATTGATGTATTTAGAGGAATTATAGACTTTATTACAGGAGTTTTTACTGGCAATTGGGAACAAGCGTGGAACGGGATTGTAAATGCCTTTAAAGCAATTATTAACTTAATCCCCGGTTTTTTTGAGGCGGTTATCAATTCTATTATAGGTGTGATTAACGGCATTACAGGCGGACTATCTAACATTTGGAGTTGGACTGGTTTACCGTCCATCCCTAAAATCTCAAATGTTACGCTGCCACGATTTAAAGCGGGTATTGACTTTGTTCCAAATGATTTTTTCCCTGCATTTTTAGACGAGGGAGAACGTGTGCTTACCAGAGAAGAAAACCGTAAATTTAATTCGCTGGGGGGATTGACAGGATTGGAACAAAATCTATCGGGATCATTTAGTCATGCGAAATTAAATCCAATACCTATTTACATAACGGTAGAAAACCCGATTTCATTAGATGGTCGGGAAATTACAAGAAGTGTTACGAAGCACCAGTATGCAGATACGGCGGCTAGGAGGTATAAATGATTCAAATATATGTTAATCAGGCAGAACGCACTGATATAGAAATTGAAGAGGGGGGAACGTTGTCGCAAACAGAGGAGCATGTTACCTCGTCCAATATATCTGTTAAAATTCCAATTGAAACAGATAATTTAGCAACATATGATTATGTAGAGATATACAGCGATACAAATCTAATTTTTGCAGGAACCGTACTTAATTTAGAGCAGCGTGCTCTCAATACAGGTTACACTGACGTGGCGTATAGAATTTATAACCTTACTTTGGCATCGAATGCTGACTTAGTAGCAAATGTATTAGTTGATATGAATTTTCCGTCAGGAGCGACTATTACGCAAATATTAATGGGGAATAAAAACGGAGACCCTTGGTATAATGCTGATATTCGGGAATTTAGGGGTGTAGTACAAGCTAGAATTATACCCGAAGATGTTACAATCGGCATCGTGGAACGATATGATTTGACAGTACTTGAAAAACCATCTTATTTATGGGGAGTATACTGTAAAGAAATATTAGATAATTTAGCTACGCTTACGGAATCATATTGGGAAATAACAAATGATAAAATTTTTAATTTTAGACGCAAAAACAGCGATACAGATGCACCCATTACATTAAATACAAAAAGCAAAGTATTTGATCTAAAGCCTTCTGAGGATGCGCTTGCAACCTATTCCGCCGTGAGAGTTGTAGGGGGAGAAGGTGAAACAAAGCCTCGCAGTACGGCATATCCTAGCGCAATGTGGAGTTTAAACAAAGAGCAAACAATTTTGACTTGCTCGAAAAAATTAGCCGCTGTTACAGCTATTACGGTATTTGTTGATAGAGGCGCATATGTCTTTGAGCCAGTAGGGTACAAGGGAATACATAATGATGATAATCGTTATTACGCGCTAATGAGCCATGGAGGTAATACGATCGAGTTAAAAAGTAAATATGCAGCGAAGGGTTATAAATTATATAATTATGATGGGGATGATTCTATTGGTACTGTGGCAGGCGTATCTTTTTTAACAACTATAACAGCGAGAACAGAGGATTTTAAAGCTATTAATGAAATTAAGCAAAAGCGCGGCGGTACAGGAATCATTGAACACGTGATTGAAGATAAATCTATTACCTCCTTTGAAGACGCTGCTTTAAATGCAAATGCCTTTTTAGATTTATATAGGAAATCAATAAAATGTGTTTCTTTTTCCACATTTGTTGACGGATGGGAAGTAGGGCAAAAATTACAAGCAGATATTCCGTATTATAAATTAAATGGAAATTATTTTGTATCATCTGTGAATATCAAATTTATAAACGATCTTAATGGCAGATTATGCGCGCAAAAAGAGATTACAGCAACTACATCATTATATCGTGATCACTATAGAATGTTATTTTACACCCCGCATACATTGTCGTTTAATATTGGCGATAATAGCGGAAATATTCATGGAATTTCGATTACGAATACCATAACCATACAACAAACGGTAGTTATTACTCGTAGTAACGCTACTAGGTGGGGAGAATTAGAGAATAGAACCTGGAATTTTTTTAAAGAAAAAACATTTAAAGATATATACCGATTTGAAATAGAGGTGATGCATGAAGTGGCAAATTATTTAACAGATAAATATAAAGAGTTATATACACAGGTTATGGATGGTACATTTGTCAATAACAAAGCGCCCTATAATAATCCTAGTTGTTTATCACTTGTAGGGGGGCTGGTGCTGGAACCGAATACTCCTTATAAGCGGTATGAATGTGAATCGATTAGCCCAACTGTAGGTAATAAGTTTACCCTTACATACTTTATTTTAGAAAACGAGGCGCAACAAAAAATTACTGAGTTAGGAATAGAAAAATCGGCCGTAGAGGAAAGGCGGGTAAGAATTCCTGTTGATATTGACAAAAGTCCAGAAAATCCAAATGGAGAATATGCTTTAACAATATCTATTACAAATGAAATTAAATAAGGAGTAAATATTATGTCTCACACATCTGAAACAAATACATTTCATCTACCGCAATTCACGATTAATGATACAGTTTCGCCTGTTGATTTTAATGACGCTTTTTCTAATATTGATGCAAATGCAGTACCCAAAACTAGAAAAGTGAATAATAAAGCGTTAACAAACGATATTACATTAACGTTTAATGATGTAGGAGCAGTGCCTTCCAGCAGAACGGTTAACGGCAAGGCTTTATCCTCTAATATTACATTAACGGCTTCGGATGTAGGAGCAGTGCCTACATCAAGGACAATTAATAATCAACCTTTATCCTCCGATATTACATTATCTGCCTCAGATATTGGAGCGGTACCAACGACTAGAAAAATTAATGGTCAACCGCTTACAGATGACATTAATATCACTGTTGAAGGAGGATTTTTAGCCGCTCATCCAGTAGGTTCTATTTATATAAGCACTTCATCAACGAACCCCGGTACATTGTTTGGGGGCGTATGGCGAGCGTTTGCCCCGGGACGAGTATTAGTGGGTGTAAATCCATCCGACAGTGATTTTAGCACATCAGGAAAAATGGGCGGCAGTAAGACGCATACATTAACAGTTAATGAAATGCCGAAGCATGTGCATACACAAACGTTGCATTGGAGTGCGCAGGCAGGAAATAGCAGCGTTGTCTCTCCGGCGTTGGAAACAAACGATCCGAGGGAATATTCTACATATCCGACCACAGGAGAGACAGGAGGCGGACAACCGCACAACAACTTACAACCATACATCACATGTTACATGTGGAGAAGATCGGCATAAATAAAAATGGAGGAAATACATATGCAATTATCAGTAATAGATGTGAGTGAACATCAAGGGCAAATTGATTGGAACAGAGTAAAAAATACGGGGATTGCAGGGGCAATGATTCGCTGTGGTTATGGAGTGAAAAATCCAAACCAGATTGACAAGCAATTTCACAATAACTTAGCAGGGTGTAAAGCGGTAGGTATGCCCTATGGTTTCTATCACTATTCCTACGCTATGAATGCAGCGGAAGCGGAGAGAGAAGCAGACTTCTGTCTGGAAATCATTGCAGGCTCTAGTCCGCAATACCCTGTGGCGTTTGATATGGAGGAAAGCAGACAAGCGGCATTGGGTAAATCGGTATGCGCCGATATTGCGATTGCGTTCTGTAATAAAATCAAAGCCGCAGGATATATACCCATGCTGTATACCAATCTGAATTGGTCGCGCAATTACATAGACATGGCGAAAATAGACGCGGCAGGGATTGACGTATGGATGGCGCAGTACAACACACAGTGCGATTATACGGGTAACTATGTGATGTGGCAGTATACGTCAAAAGGCGTGGTAGACGGCATTACAGCCAATACGGTGGATATGAATTGGTGCTATAAGGATTATACAAACGGAACAATCCCAGAACCAACACCGGAGCCTTCGCCGCAAGAACCGGAACCGAGCTATGATACATATACTGTTATGGCAGGGGATACGCTAAGCGGCATTGCGGCTAAGTTTGGTACAACCTATCAGG
>CAJTNL010000025.1 GCA_910577755.1 uncultured Eubacteriales bacterium
GTTGGACCGGTTGGACCTGTCGGGCCTGTTGCCCCTGTGCCTGTCGCTCCCGTTGGACCTGTTGGACCGGTCGGGCCTGTTGCCCCTGTACCTGTCGCTCCCGTTGGACCGGTTGGACCGGTCGGGCCTGTTGCCCCTGTGCCTGTCGCTCCCGTTGGACCGGTTGGACCGGTCGGACCTGTTGCCCCTGTGCCTGTCGCTCCCGTTGGACCGGTTGGACCGGTCGGGCCTGTTGGACCTCCCATTGGACCGGTTGGACCGGTCGGACCTGTCGGACCAGTAGGTCCAGTAGGACAGCAAATTACAGGACGACAGCAGTCATCGTTTTGACATGGCTTTCTGCACCTATAATCAGAACCCCTATAGATATTCATATCCATATTCATACTGACAATCTCCATTCTTGTCTAAATAATCTATATTATCACGTTCTATTTCATCTTCACATTTATATAATCCGCTTTAGAAATCTCTGGACTGTTTATTACATTTTCATTATTCTCTACGCAAAATAAAAGTAGCATAGAAATTGTTTTGATACAAAACAATTTCTCTTTTATTTGCTTGTACTATATCAGGCGTATCATGATACGCCTGATAATAATATATGCAAACCTGATTAATATTGATAATATATCACTATATTACATATAAAATTATTTTTTAACGGCACTCGCATAAGGTCTCTGCTAGATTATTGATAGATTGAGATAAAAGCTATAACAGTCTGCAATTTTACCCTTCTCTTCCTCTTAACAGTCTCCATGTATCTAAACAATTGTTGTAAACCTGTTAAACATATGTTATTATTAGCAATATAGAATGAGGTGTCATATTTATGAAAATTTCAAGCAAAGGCCGGTATGCACTACAAATGCTTTTGGACCTTGCCGAACGCCGCAATGACGGCTATATTGCCCTCAAAGATATTGCGGAACGGCGCAATATCTCTAAAAAATATTTGGAACAGATTGTTCCCATTCTGACCAAATCCAATATGCTGCAAACTATCCGCGGTTACCAAGGTGGATATAAACTAGCCAAATCTCCTGATAAATATACGGTAGGAGATATTTTACGGCTTACAGAGGGAAGCCTTGCTCCTATCTCATGCCCAGATCAATTCCCCGATCCATCCATGCAAAACGGTGGATATGCCACGCTGTCTGTATGGCAGGGTCTGAGCCGTGTTATTAATGAATATCTTGACAGTGTAACCTTACAGGATATTCTGGATCAACAAAACGAACAATGCGCTTACAACTATATCATTTAACAAACAACCATAAATGATCGCCTTTGTGCAACCGTCTCACAAAATCTATCGAAAGTTCAATTCACTATTTTATTACTCAATGAGCGGCTACCATGTTTTATAGTTGTAAACAAATATTTAGGTTATATTATCTTGACAAACGGAATTTATTGGTATATAATAAAACATATTAAACCGATAGGTTTTATTATATATGACTCTTAATTGTTTGGAGGCGCATGCCGATGAATACAATTATAATAAAAATGTTAAAACATAACTTTCGAAACGGACGAATGTACCTTTGTAAGCCGTTTACCTTTTAAACCATTTCACACTTACGCATCATTTTCATTATGCCATAAATAAAGAAAGAGGTACTAACTATGAGCTACAACTATGATAAATATAAATTTGAAACCATTCAACTGCATGCAGGTCAAGAGTTTCCAGACCCGGTAACCGACGCAAGGGCCGTTCCAATCTATCAAACAACCTCCTATGTATTTAAAAATTCCGAGCATGCGGCCGCACGTTTCAGCCTTGCTGACACCGGCAATATTTACGGCAGACTAACCAATTCTACCGTTGATGTATTTGAACAGCGTGTGGCTGCTCTTGAAGGTGGTGTAGCTGCTCTGGGCGTCGCTTCCGGTGCGGCAGCCATTACCTATACCTTTTTAAATCTTGCAGGTACGGGCGATAACATTGTTTCTGCCAAAACCATTTATGGAGGTACCTATAATCTGCTGGCACACACCCTGCCACAATACGGTATTACTACAACTTTTGTAGACTCCGACGAGGCAAATGCTTTTGAAAATGCAATTAACAACCGTACCAAAGCAATTTTTATTGAAACTATCGGTAATCCCAACGCTACTCTCATCAACATTGAACAAGTCGCCGCAGTTGCACATAAACATAAAATTCCGCTGGTAATAGACTCCACCTTTGCCACTCCTTATCTCGTACGTCCATTTCAGCATGGGGCAGACATTGTCATTCACTCAGCTACCAAATTTATCGGAGGCCACGGTACAGCGATTGGCGGCGTGATTGTAGACAGTGGTAATTTCGACTGGGAATCCAGCGGGAAATTTCCCTCCCTTGTGGACCCCAACCCAAGCTATCACGGTATTAGCTTTACAAATGCTGCAGGACCTGCAGCATTTGTAACCAAAATTCGTGCGATTCTGCTCCGTGATACCGGCGCAACTATGGCTCCTCTTCATGCGTTTTTGTTCCTACAAGGTCTTGAAACACTTTCTCTGCGTGTAGAACGTCATGTAGAAAACACATTGAAAGTTGTAGATTTTCTTTCAAAGCACCCAAAGGTAGAAAAAGTCAATCATCCATCTCTATCGAATCATCCCCATCATGCACTGTACCAAAAGTATTTTCCTAATGGCGGCGCATCTATTTTTACGTTTGAAGTTAAAGGTAATGCCAAAACCGCACAAAATTTTATTGATAAACTTCAAATTTTTTCTCTGCTTGCCAATGTAGCCGATGTAAAATCTCTCGTCATTCACCCTGCTTCCACTACCCACTCACAACTCACAGAAGAAGAGCTTGAGGAACAAGGTATCAAACCTAATACGGTTCGTCTCTCTATCGGTATAGAACATATTGACGACATTATTGCCGATCTTTCCCAAGCACTTGGCGATTAGTGAATAGCATTTTTACATGGCGCTGTACAAATTTGATTAATTCAACCGATGCTGTTTTTGTGCAGTATCGGTTCAATTTTTAAGATTTGATCCCGTAGTCACAAATGATCTCAATACACAATAAAAAATTCTACCACTTACATAAGGTACATGCTCAGCATAATTTACAGTATCCGTTCGGTAAGGTATTGCTGTTATAGACACATCATATTATAATAAAAATAGTAACTAACAAGGAGATTATTATTATGACAAATAATAGATTTGAACTAAATAAAAATTTAGCACAAATGCTCAAAGGCGGCGTAATTATGGATGTCACCACACCAGAGCAAGCAAAAATCGCTGAGGCAGCCGGAGCATGCGCTGTTATGGCGCTGGAACGTATTCCGGCAGATATTCGCGCAGCAGGCGGTGTTTCACGCATGAGCGACCCCAAAATGATTAAAGGAATTCAAAACGCTGTTTCAATTCCGGTTATGGCAAAATGCCGTATCGGTCATTTTGCAGAAGCACAAATTCTCGAGGCAATTGAAATCGACTATATTGATGAAAGCGAAGTACTATCTCCTGCTGACGATAAATATCACATTGACAAAACCACATTTAATGTGCCTTTTGTATGCGGAGCAAAGGATTTAGGAGAAGCTTTAAGAAGAATTAACGAGGGCGCTGCAATGATTCGTACCAAAGGCGAACCCGGTACCGGCGATGTGGTACAAGCCGTTCGCCATATGCGTATGATGCAGTCTGAAATACGCAGAATTGGCTCTATATCAAAAGACGAACTATTTGATACTGCAAAACAGCTTCAAGTACCCTATCATTTGGTAGAATATGTGCATGAAAACAAAAAGCTTCCTGTTGTAAATTTTGCTGCAGGCGGCGTTGCCACTCCTGCTGATGCCGCACTGATGATGCAGTTAGGTGCAGAAGGTGTGTTTGTGGGTTCTGGTATCTTTAAATCTGGCAATCCAGAAAAACGTGCGGCCGCCATTGTAAAAGCAGTAACCAACTATACTGATGCAAAGCTACTTGCAGAGTTGTCCGAAGATCTTGGAGAAGCAATGGTAGGCATCAATGAACAGGAAATTCAGCTCCTTATGGCGGAAAGAGGAAAATAAACATGCAAATCGGCATATTGGCTCTGCAAGGAGCGTTTATTGAACATGAGGAAATGCTCGCTCAACTTGGTATTGCGTCCTTTGAAATACGCCAAAAACGAGATTTAAACCAACCTTTTGACGGTCTAATAATTCCTGGCGGCGAAAGCACAGTACAAGGTAAACTATTACGTGAGCTGCACTTATTTGAACCCTTAAAAGCGCAAATACAAGAAGGTCTACCCGTATTTGGAACCTGTGCAGGACTGCTGTTGCTTGCAAAACATATAGAGAACGACGGTCACACCCATCTTGCCACCATGGACATCACAGCTGTACGCAACGCTTACGGCAGACAGCTCGGCAGCTTTTATACTCAAGAAACCTGCACCGGCATGGGTAAAATTCCAATGACTTTCATTCGTGCTCCGTATATAAAGAATGTACATAGCGATACCGTGATTCTCGCACAGGTCAACGGAAAAATTGTTGCGGCACAGCAAAAAAACCAGCTTGTAACCGCTTTTCACCCAGAGTTGTGCCAAGATTTGTCGATGCACAAGTACTTTATAGAAATGGTAGAGAAAGCAGGAAAATAGCCATGATCAATCAGTCTCGTCTGCTGTCCCTATTTGAACAACTGATCTCCTTTGATAGCCCCTCCTTTGGCGAACGCAGCATTTGCAATTTTATTAAAGAACGGTTATTAAAGCTGGGCATTATACCGCAGGAGGATCATGCGGCTGCTAAAATCGGCGGAAGCTGCGGCAATTTATACGCATTTGTCAATGGCGCATTACGTTTGCCACCGCTCCTTTTTTGCTCTCATATGGATACGGTTGAGCCTGCCTTAGGAAAGAAAATGCAAACCGATAAAAACGGTGTAATTACATCGAAAGGAAATACTATTTTGGGGGCAGATGACTGTGCCGGTATTGCCGCTATTTTAGAAGCACTGACCGCATTGCAGCAATCTGATATTCCCCACCGCCCACTGGAATTGCTGTTTACCGTTGCAGAAGAGGCTTATTGTAAGGGCATACAGGAATTTGATTTTACAATATTAAAATCCCGTCAGGCCTATGTATTTGACCTGACAGGTCCTGTAGGCCAAGCTGCTTATCAGGCACCCACCATTATATCCTTTGAGGCAACTGTGTACGGTCATGCCGCCCATGCCGGTTTTTCTCCCGAAAAAGGTGTGCACGCAATTCAAGTAACAGCGGAAGCAATTACACAAATACCATTAGGCAAAAATCAGGACACTGCTGTAAACATCGGTACTATATTGGGTGGAACAACCAATAATATTGTTCCGGATCGTTGTAAAATAACCGGAGAAATTCGCAGCTATTCTAATCCAAAGGCCTTAAAGCGGCTGCAGCAAATTACCAATATTCTATACAGTACCGCAAAAAAGTACGGCGCAAAAGTAGATATACAAAGCACTCGCCATTGTACAGCCTATCTCACAAATCCCGAGCATCCTGTTGTAAAAAGATTTGAAAATATCTGTATACAGCTGGGTCTGCAATCAAGCCTGTGCAAAACTTTCGGCGGAAGCGATAACAATACTCTTGCGCTCCATGGAGTGCACGGAATTGTGCTGGCTACAGCCATGAACAACTGCCACTCCTGTAAAGAATATACAACAGAACAGGAATTATATCGTGCGGCAAGTCTAGCATTTTCTCTTATGGCATCCGAAATATAGTAGCAGCAGTTCATACAATACCTGATTAAAAACCAAAAACGCATATTCACAAAAAATTATTAATTGAAAAGTGATGCAACACCAAAATACCGCAATTGGAATAGACCAAAAAAAATCTGTTATTATTTGCTAATCAAATACAGTATTACCGATACCAAAACATACGCAATTATATACGAATGACAATGAAAAAGGGACGGCGGATCTACAAAACCGCCGTCCCTTTTTTTAGTATGAAAAAAGTACAAACATATATTTATGATAAATCACTTGCATAACTTGCACCAAACCGAACGATTTTATATAATAGAAAACGACAAGAATAACTACTTTGTACAAAAGAAAGGAAAACCATGCTAAATCAATTTTCAAGAACTGAACTGTTGTTGGGTAAACAAGCAATGGAAAAACTTGCAGCCTCTAGAGTAGCCGTTTTCGGAATTGGAGGCGTAGGGGGATATACCGTTGAGGCATTGATACGCAGCGGTGTAGGAGCCATAGATATTATTGATGATGATAAGGTTTGTCTAACAAACATCAACCGCCAGCTTTACGCTACACGAAAAACCGTGGGTCAATACAAGGTAGACGTTGCCGCCGCACGCATTTCAGAAATCAATCCCGACGCCGTAGTGCGAACATACAAAACATTTTATATGCCTGACACTGCCGATCAATTTGACTTTACCCAATATGACTATATTGTAGACGCAATCGATACCGTAACCGGAAAGCTAACACTTGCCGTCAATGCAAATACGTCAGGTACACCGATCATCAGCTCTATGGGCGCAGGAAATAAAATGGACCCTACCGCATTTGAGGTAACGGATATTTACGAAACTTCTGTTTGCCCTCTTGCAAGAATCATGCGGCACGAGCTGAAACGACGCGGGATTTTGAAACTAAAAGTGGTCTATTCCAAAGAACCGCCCATAACCCCCAAAAACAATTTGGAAATCAGTTGCCACGCCTACTGTATCTGTCCGCCAGATACCGCCAGAACTTGTACACAGCGTCGTCAAATTCCTGGCAGTAATGCTTTTGTACCATCGGTGGTAGGGTTGATTATTGCCGGCGAAATCATCCATGAACTGTCACATTACAAAGGAGAAAACACATGATTTATCTGGACTATGCAGCCGCTACACCGGTAGATCCTGCAGTGCTGGAACGCTTTTGTCTCACAGCACAATCATTTTCTGGCAACCCTAACTCCCATCACAGCGCAGGATATGCGGCATCCACGGAGATGGAGCGTGTTAGCGTCTCCATTGCTTCTATGCTTGGTATTAACCCGCAAGAAATCATCTATACCTCCGGAGCCAGCGAATCGAATAATCTATCCATTAAAGGTATTGCACGCACTTCACGTCATACAGGAAAGCATATTATATCAACTGCTCTGGAACATCCATCAGTTAGTGGCTGCTTGACAGCTTTGCAGGAGCTGGGATATGAAATTGACCTTGTAGATATTAAAAGTAATGGTAAAATTGATCTTACCCATTTACAGGAACTTTTGCGCAAAGATACAATATTGGCAGCCGTCAGTGCGGTAGACAGTGAATTAGGCACTATTCAACCGATTGACAAAATTATTGAAATATTACACGACTATCCAGAGTGTCATCTGCACATAGACGCTGCACAAGCAGTGGGAAAAACAAAGCTAACCTTTCATGGTGCTGATACCGTGAGCTTTACACCCCACAAATTTTATGGCCTAAACGGAAGCGGTATTTTGTTTAAGCGTAAAGGACTTGTTATTGAACCACTGATACACGGTGGCGTTAGCACAACCATTTATCGCAGTGGTACACCAACACTGGCCTTGGCCGCGGCAACCGATACCGCATTGCAGTTAGCGCTGGTACAGCAGGCAGAACGGGTACGTACAGTGAAACAACATAATAAAGTTCTTCGCACTGTACTTTCCAGCTATGCAAAGGTGCAAATTAACAGTCCGACAGACGCTATTCCCCACATTTTAAATTTAAGCGTTCAAGGCGTTAAAGGTAATACGTTTCAAAAGGCGTTAGATAAATATGGTATCTGCGTTTCTGTAAAATCTGCCTGCTCTGTGAACGGAGCTCCCTCCCGGGCAGTGTTCGCCGTCAGCCGCAACCGCAAAAACGCTATGTGTTCATGGAGAATCAGTCTTAGTCATCTTACAACTAAGGATGAAATTGAACAATTTCTAACGGCATTTGATAAATGCTACCAGGAGTTGGTGAAATGAGAAAAGAAATGGAAACTTATCAACTAATTGAACGAAGTATTAATAAAAAGTATAGGAAAACGCTATGGAACCCTTTTATTGCCGCCATTAAACGATACAAACTGATTCAAAGTGGAGATAAAATTGCAGTTTGTATTTCTGGAGGAAAAGACTCCATGCTAATGGCAAAACTAATGCAACAATTACAACGCTACAGCGATATTCCCTTTGATCTGATCTTTCTGGTTATGGACCCCGGGTATAACGAAATAAACCGGCAAAAAATTGAAAGCAACGCAAAGTTACTGCATATTCCCATTACTATATTCCAAACAAATATTTTTGACGTTGCTAACAATAGTGACAAATCTCCTTGCTATCTATGCGCACGTATGCGTCGAGGACATCTATATAGCAAAGCAAAAGAGCTTGGATGCAATAAAATTGCTTTAGGACATCATTTTAGCGATGTTATTGAAACAACGATTATAGGAATGTTTTACGGCTCACAATTGCAGTCCATGCTGCCTAAACTCCGCAGCAAAAACTTTGAAGGAATGGAACTGATTCGGCCAATGTATTGCATTCATGAAGAGGATATCCTCTCTTGGAAACGTTACAATGATTTAGAATTCATTCAATGCGCCTGCCGTTTTACCGAAAACTGCACCATATGCGACAATGGAGGCGGCGGTTCCAAACGACAAGAGATTAAAACATGGCTGCGCCGACTAAAGAGGGAGAATCCAAACATTGAAAAAAGCATTTTCAACAGTATTCATGCGGTATGTTTAGATACCATGGTCGGATACAAATCAAAAGGGCAGAAACATTCATTTTTAGAGCATTATGACGATACAGTCGATCCAACCAAAATTGATTCCATATAAAAATGTAACAGAACTATGTATATTATATCGAAAATTGTTTTAAATTCTTATTACAATGAGTATCAAGTACCCTTTTTTACTTTTATAACTACCGAAAAATGCTGTACAAGGTTTTAGTAATACTTTATTTGTTTTAACACATATGCCTATCAAGGGGACCTCTACTGCTTAATATTAAATGATAGAAAAACACCTGGATAATTCTATTTTAGTACTAATATTTTAATAGCAAAACTAACTTAAAAAAACGAAAAGATGGATAAGAATTTTGCTTTTTATTGATTTTATATAAAAGATATGATATAATATATTATTATTTAAATTATGAAAGAGAGAAAATTTATATGAAAGTAGTATACATTTCCCGCACAGGGAATATCCAAAAGTTAATAGATCGTATTTCACCAGCAGATACACTTAAAATTGAATCTGGAGAAGAATCGGTGAAAGAAAATTACATCCTCATTACCTATACGGATGGAGCTGGTATCATTCCTCCCGCTGTAGAAAAGTTTCTTGATTTAAACAATCAAAATTGCAAGGGCGTGGCTGTTAGCGGCAACAAAGAGCGCCATCCAGATACTTACTGCTTTGCTGCTGATAAAATTGAAGAAAAATACAGCCTTCCAATTCTAATAAAATTTGATAAAGACGGAGATTCTTCTGTAGATGCCATTATCAAAGCAGCACTATAACATCGCTTGATACCCTTCAACCTTTAGGAAAATACAGTTTAAAAAATATAAATTGTTAAATTAAATGAATCAAGAAACCAGTGGGTTAACATACTTTATGTTGTGCTAACCCACTGGTTTTTTAAATTATTGTGTTATTGGAATCTGTTTCCATATATAAATGAGTTTAAATTATAAAACACTGTAAAGATAACAGGAGTTGATATACCAAGCTGGACGAATTAAACTGCATACGCTTAAAAATTCTGTGCTATACTCTCTAACCATTCAGAGAAAACATCTATCATTTGCTGTCGGTGTATTCTACTTTTCAAAATACAGACATCCTTTTATCCTAGAAATTTAATATTATTTTCAATATATTATAAGTATAAACTTTTGTCAATACAGATACAAACGTATCAAAACAAGAACTTTTCTTCTTTTTTACAAATGGTTATCCGTCATAAAAAATATAATCACGTAACTTCTATTCTTTTATTATATATATTGTTCAATTAATTTAAACTTTTACTTTTAACGTTGCGGTATTCCCTTAACAAGCATACATATCATCAAAATAGCAATACGCCATATTCTTCCATCAGTTCATCAATTATATTAGAAATACAAATTCCATCATAAACAAAAACATCCCAAATGCTGTTTACAATTTAAATTTCAATCAGCTCCTTAAGCTGGGCTCGAAACCAACGATCTTCTGGTTATTAGTCTTAGTTCAATTGTATAAATTTATAGCAGACGAAAAATAACAAACCCAAATAAAAGGCTATGTAATAAGCAAGCGCTATAAAATCTGGAAACCACTTTTAGCTCTTAATCATTTATATTTGCTAAAACTTGTCCTAACCATCTTGAGTATTTTAAAAAATATTGTACATAGTAATAGTAATTTCAAATATGGAATAAACACAATGAAAACAAGATCGGAAAGGTGAGTGACATGAATGCCTAATATAAAATTAGTTTCCAATCATGATGGCACATACGACATTTTAATCAAATACTCCAAAAACGATGTAGAATTCGCATCAGAATTTGATGATAAGCGACATATAATTCGAACATCTAAAAAAATTTCAGAAACAATCAAATCTCATGCAAAAAAAGCTAAAATAAAAAGTGTAAAAATTTTTGTTTCGGGCGTTATGGTTACCTCAATTGCTTTTTCATCTCTTTTTCCAGTTTTAGCCGCAACTGACCGATACAGCATGGGATACCTATATAGCGGCACCGATCTCCAGCAAATTGAATTTGTAAATCAAACTAATAACGCTCTAGACACCGTATCTCCAAGTTACTTTGATCTCCAAGAAAACGGAAGTTTAAAGCTAAATTATTTGAGCGAATATTTAATTGATAGTATGCATGAAAAAGGAATTAAGGTCGTACCATTCCTAAGCAACCATTGGAACCGTACTGCGGGTGTCAATGCACTGAAAGATATCGAACTCCTTTCTACACAACTGGCAGACTATATTGAGCAATATAATTTAGATGGTGTGAATGTAGACATTGAAAATGTAACACATGAACATAGAGATCAATATACACAGCTAGTCAGGCTGCTGCGTGGAAAAATCCCTGAATATAAAGAAATCTCTGTCGCAGTAGCAGCAAATCCTAATGACTGGCAGGTTGGGTGGCATGGCTCCTATGATTATACTGAACTTGCAAAGTATGCCGACCATCTTATTATTATGGCATATGATGAACACCATGAAGGCGGACAAGCGGGTCCTGTTTCAAGTATTGAATTTGTAGAAAACTCTGTTAAGTATGCTCTTACCAAAACCACTTCAGATAAAATTGTTGTTGGAATCCCTCTTTACGGGCGTGTTTGGAGTTTGGATAATGACCGAATTAAAGGTAAAGGAATTAGCAGTAAAACAATTCAAGATATTTTGAACAGCTGTGATGCAACTATAACCTATGATGAAAAAACACAGTCAGCAAAGGCCGAGTTTACCATTACGGAAACCAACTCTGACTTCACCGTCGGCGGAGATTTTGTACTGCAGCCGGGAAACTATGTGGTTTGGTATGAAAATAATCAGTCTTACCAAGAAAAACTAAGTTTGATTGAAAAATATGACCTTAAGGGTGTCGGCTCTTGGTCATTGGGGCAAGAAGACCCTTCTATATGGAATCATTATGACAGTTGGTTAAATGGGGAAGCCGCTGATGATATCAATCCAGATCCATCTGTTCCTTCAACACCAAATCAACCAACAATACCACCCACTGACGATTCTACACCAAATCCGCCTGCAGCTGATGATACACCTACACCGAATCCGCCTACAACTGATGATACACCTACACCGAATCCGCCTGCAGCTGATGATACACCTACACCGAATCCGCCTGCAGCTGATGATACACCTACACCGAATCCACCTGCAGCTGATGATACACCTACACCGAACCCGCCTGCAGCTGATGATACAGCTACACCGAATCCGCCTGCAGCTGATGATATCAACTCCTCCACCGCACAAGAATATTTTATTTACGAGATTAAAGCCGGTGATACACTCTGGGACATCGCTCAAACATATTTAGGAGATGGAACCCAATATTCAAAAATTATGGATCTAAACAAATTAACAACTCACCTCATCTATCCAGGCACACAGTTAAAAATACCCAGAGGTTTAAAAGAATTAAAACAATACACTGTAAAACAAGGAGATACTCTTTGGGAAATAGCTAACATTTACCTCGGATCAGGCGTTCGATATACAGAAATTAAAGAACTTAACAAACTAACAAGTAATCTCATTTTTCCTGGTCAAATCCTTAAATTGCCTCAGTCATAAAAAAATTCTTTGCAAAAAGTCTTTAACCGTTTGGTTAAAGACTTTTTGCATGCTTACAGGAACGTGGATTTGAATGAACTATACCCTATCTATACTCTATATAGTGAAATGTTTTGTTACATACATATTCAGTGTCTTTATTGCAATTTCTATTTTGTCTTTTTGTAAATAAGGATAGAAGATAATTGTTATTTACGAATTTTTATGTCCGAAAAACTTTGATGCAGATAGTACATCTACTCCTGCATTAAATATATCGTACAATATATATCTTAAAACATGCGCTTAGCGGTTAATGGCAATTAATCTTTTTCGCTTTTGTTTTGAAACTATTTTGCGCAATGTCCTTGTAAATACAACCAGATGACAAATGACCTATAACTTATTCATGCTTTTCCCCATAAACTGGGAGTATGCATTTGATATATATCTGTGGGCAAACAAAATGACTGCCTGCACTTTTTAAATTTTTATAATATCCGGTAGATACTTTATCCTTTTTATAAATTAAAAATTACCACAGAAAATAAAAAATGTCACATTATATCAGAATTTATCATATTTTTATAATTTGCGCACAGTTTCGATCTAACCTCAACAAAGTTAGACTTTATAGCGTAGCAGTTTTTATTATTACTGAGGCTTGCGTCCCAAAAAAGGAATCTTTAATCATGATTACAACAGAACGAAAAAAGGAATTAAGAAAACTCTGGCTTGAGGAAAGTAATGAAATATGCACGCAACAATAAAGAAAGAAACTCACAAAAGAAGAACCCATACTTATTGAAAACTGGTATACTAGCTAGCTTTCAGAGCAATTACAAAAATTGTTCTATAACATTCTAAAATTACGAAAGGAGCTCTACTAAAATCACAGGCAAATTTTACATAAAAAAAGAGCTATTAAAGCAATATAATCCCTGCACTGATGGATATAAATGATTTTGTGAAAACTAACCAAATAAAATTCAGAAAAGACGATATGTAATTTTGCACGTGTCCCTCCTTTCCGCTGGAAAGAGTCGACAGCAAGAGTATTATACAGGATTTTATATAACTTGTACAGAATTTAGCAACAGTAACAAAAGCACCACCTAAAAATTTCGGTGGTGTTTTATTTCATTTTGTTGTGGGACATACGTGCTATGTTATACCAATACCAACAAAGAAAAAATCAACTAACTTTTTATAAATCTCTTACATTATGGAAAAATTAGTGTATACTAAAAATGAGTAAAATAAAAATAAGCACTTACAGCCTGCTTTAAAGCGGAAATCCAAAACAAGGCTTCCGCCATAGAAAGTAACAAAATACTTCTATGACTTATGAATGCCTATTGTGTGATTTTATCATATTTAGGATAGATTATCAAGTCTGTACTTTCTTTATGGTTAAGGAGTACGGACTTTTGTTTTACTAATCAATGTACCTTGACAAATTATAAGCCAATTGCACTTTGGCATATTATAAGCCAAGACAAGTATTCACGACTTACTTTGAATACTTGTGCAGACTTACAATCAGGCTTATACATAGCGGTTGCATCATAGTAACGGTAACCCTCAAAGCCTACAGGTACGGAATTGGAAATTCCATACTGCGCTGACAAGTACCGCCAGACTTTGTCTCACCCTCAGTCAGAAGGGATGCTCCATCCAGAGCAGCTCTTTATGATAATATTCAATCACTCTTTCGAGTAGAGCTTATCATAGAAAAAAAGCTTTCAAAGTGTATTCCTTTGAAAGCTTCTTTCTATGATAAGTTCGCTAAAACTTGTCACAAGTTCAATTTGGCTCCTCAAGTTGGACTCGAACCAACGACCCTGCGGTTAACAGCCGCATGCTCTACCGACTGAGCTATTGAGGAATATTTATGTTGGCATCTTTCTATTGTCCCGGGCCGTCTCCAGCCAAGTATCGTCGACACCAATGAGCTTAACTTCTGTGTTCGGTATGGGAACAGGTGGACCCTCATCGTCATCAACACCAACTATTAAATATTATATGACCTCACAATTAAATGTGTTCATAACTATGGTGACTCGTAGGGGAATCGAACCCCTGTTTTCGGCGTGAGAGGCCGATGTCTTGACCGCTTGACCAACGAGCCATACAATTTGCAGCTTCAGCCTTTTCAAGCCCTGCTACACTTTTGGTGCACCATCAGGGGTTCGAACCCGGGACACCCTGATTAAGAGTCAGGTGCTCTACCAACTGAGCTAATGGTGCAAATTGCGGAGAAGACCGCCATCACATTACCATTAAAATAAAAGGTGATGTACACTGAAAACTGAATAAAAACTGCAAATATAAAAGAACCAAAAAAC
>CAJTNL010000026.1 GCA_910577755.1 uncultured Eubacteriales bacterium
CATTTGGTTGTGCCGGCAACGCCCCATAAGGACCGTTAACATTCTGGCTATACGTATAGGACGGCTGACCATACTGCGCTGTGGCTGTCGGTGCATTTGCCGGCTCTCCATAAGTCCAGCCGGTAATGGATAACGGTGTGGTCCAACTGTTTGCTAACTGCTCTTGTTGTGCTACGTTCAATGTAACAGTAAGCGTTTGTCCGGAGCCACAATCATAAGTATACGTAACCACCGTATCTGCTGTTAAGTTATTCAGAATCGTACCATTTTGATCAGCTCCGGAAGTAACAGTTATTTTATCTCCATTAATCTCTGCTGCTAGCTGTGTTAAATCATAAATACCATTTTCTACTGTAATTGTATTAGGTAATTGATTGTTTAAAGCAATCTCATCATATACAGCATCTCGTAAATTCAAACAAACAAGTTTGTTTGAGTTAACTCTTAACAGATACAACCGATCATTTTCCATTAAATTTAGTGATAGCAACTGATTATTACTGCAATCCAATACTTCTAAAGGCTTTTGTCTTACATCCAAAGCTGTAAGCTGGTTTCCAGAACAGTGTAACGATGCCAAAGCGGTATTATCACTAAGATTCAATGTAGTTAGCCGGTTATTGCTACAATTGAGGTTTTCCAAAACAACCGCACCGTTAATATTCAATGTTGTCAATTGATTATTTGAACAGTCTAAATCGTACAAATCTGGATTTCTACTAACATCAAGTGTTGTCAATTGATTGCCACTACAGTTCAACCACCATAACTCTGTAAAATACTCAATACCTGTCAAATCAGATATATTCTGATTGCTTACGTCAATATCTGTTGCATTTGTAATTTCATCTGCTGTTAGTTTGATACCATCAGCTGATAAATTATTTGTCACCCATTTCCTAAAATTTTGATCAGGAAATGTAGTTTCATCAATTGCAATCTCCCCCTGCACTCTAGATACAGGATTATAATTAAAAATAAACTCCTGTGAGGTCTGCTGGACTATGACTGAAGTACCTGCATACTGTGCATGAACAGCAACAGGTGTCGCTACAGCAGAAACACTGAATAACACTGCTAAAACCGCTGCAACTTTATATTTATTCTTCATAAATTCACGTTCCTTTCATGATAGTTCTTATGATACTCCAAATATTATAATTCTAGAGCAACACATTATACCAACCTCATACTATATTGAAAAACAACTATCATTTAAAATGATAAAGCATATAGCCAATTATAAATAGATAATTTGGTATTATAGAAAATCTACCCTTAAAACAGTCTTCCTGACAAAATTCGTTCAATCATATAAAGTTGAATACCAACAACTACATACCATTTAAAATTATAAACTGAGGAAGACATT
Source organism: uncultured Eubacteriales bacterium (assembly GCA_910577755.1). Classification (GTDB taxonomy): domain Bacteria; phylum Bacillota; class Clostridia; order Oscillospirales; family Acutalibacteraceae; genus UMGS1071. The sequence goes on from CAJTNL010000026.1 coordinate 1,373, forward strand.
GCTAACAGGTTATCTCCCTCAGTTAAATGTTGGGTAAAAAGCACCATAAAGCTTATTTTAGTTTAAAATATATGAAACAAATTTAATTTGGGTGATTTTATAAAAATGATTAAAAACACCATTATTCTTTACGAGAAGGAGGCAAAATAGCAAGACCATTTATATCCCAACCATTGTCCAAAATATCTATTAATGTCACATCAGAATCACTTTCTGTAAAGGAATACAGGCGATCTGCGGTATCAGTTAAATAAAATTTTTGCATATTGCTGTCATAAGCTAATTCATTTTTACCAGTAGCTGTATTTACATTTACATCTCTGATATATGTAATAGAATCCACAGTTAAAGTATCGTCAATACTAAACAACTTATTACCGGTAGTACTGCCTGCCAGAAAATAAGCTTTACCATCTTTACAGGTTACACCATGTAAAGTAGAGTAAGGTACAAGATTGGATTTTGTAGTGTCACAAAAACCAGAAAAACTATTCAACCGTCCTGCCTGTAGTCTGCTTTCTTCAAACTGCCAAACATAGAATCCCGAAACAACATAAATCAATTTATTTACCGGATCATATGCTATATCGGATGGATTACCAATCATTACTTGTAATTGACCTAAGTTTGTTGTTTGTTTTGTTGTCAAATCCAAACGGTATAAAATAGGCCAAGGACCTAAAGATTCTGCATATGTCATATAATAAATATAACGGTCATCCTTCATATCCATACCAATAATGGTTTTTCCGCCGCTAAGCCTCATAACCGTTTGTGCAGTTGAAGCAGGCATCTCAGGATTAAAGGAAATCAGTGATTCTTTGTCGGCAGAAACAGTATATGCCAATGACGCATTTATTTTAGATGAATCCATTACCGTTATTGTACAGGTTGCTGTAATTTTAGCATTATCTGCACTAGTAGCTGTAATGGTAGCAGTACCTTCTTTTATACCTGTAACCAAACCAGTATTGGCATTTACCGTCGCAATACTGGTATTAGAAGAAGACCACTTAACTGTTTTATTCACTGCATTTGAAGGACTAACCTGTGCCGTTAATTGCGTTGTGTTACCCGGTTCCACACGGGCAGCGCTTTTATCAAGGATAATACTGGAAACTATACCAGTCGGTACATCTTCTTGACTCGGTACTGAGCATAGTAAACCAAGATAAAGATCTCCAACTTTTGCAGTATGTGAATTGGTTTTAATCGCTGGTTTACCAAGATTTACAACCTGAAGATTTTGATTGTCCAAATTATCATTTAACTGAATCATAAACATACCAGCGCTATATGAAAGCTGCTTATGTTTCACAGTAGCATTCAAATACAAACGGTTTGTCTTATAATCATAAGTCATCTGCGAATTATACTGCAACTCATTATAATAGTTCGGTCCTGTAAACACACGAGCTTCTGTCAACGTAATTAACTCTGTGCAAACAGCCGTATCTTTGTTCAATGTATACAATTTAGCATCTACACCCAAGGCTTGTGAACCAGCAGCATAAAATACGCCGTTTTTATCAATTGCCAAAGCAAATACTTTTTGGCTGAGCTGTTTTAACTTTGTAACATGACCATTAGCCATGTTAATTTCTACTAAGTAACCATTCACTGTATTGCTAGATAAGGTCAAACCAAACATTGTGCCTGTTTTGTAATCATAAGCCATGCTCACAATTTGGTCATCTGCTCCTAAGCCATGTTCGCCAAGAACAACATAGTCATAGTAGTTTTTCGAATTAATACGGTATAGTTGTCCCTTATCATTATAGGCATAAAAGAAACCATCAAAATACTCTCCGGTTCTTAACGAATATACATTGATCATACGATCTTTCAGTGCGGAGCTCTGCGGTTCATAGTCTTTCATAGTCAACCAGTAGTCATAGTATTGTGTAGCGCCTGAGTCATGCGCTAGGAATGCGACAAACTCTCCGGTCGCCTCTATAACCGTTACTTCTATACTATCAGTATAAGTAGTTGCATTGTTACCTTTATTCGTAATAGATACCGTAACAGTTGCAGTTCCTGTTTTTACAAATGTCATTTTACCGAATTGATCTACTTTTACCACACTTTCATCAGAAGATGTCCAAACTTTCGCATTTGCACTTGGACGTACCGGTGTAGTCTGTGCTTGGAGCTGCATGGTGCCGCCTAATAAACCGCTAATCGCTTCTCCATTGGTAATTTTAATGCCAGTAACCTGAATGTATTGAGTCTCAGGCTCATTATCCGGAATAGTAAACATTGCCGTTTGTTCTACACCTGCATTGCTAGATACATTACCAACCTTGATCGGAGTAGCCTGTGTTGCTCCTGTGACATGATTTGTCGTAACATTGACTAAATACAAAGAAGAATAATTCTCATTCATACAAGGATTCCAGTAAATATTACCTGTATTATGATCATAAGTCATACCTGCATAGAACCAGGACTCTTGATCAATAGAACCAATTTTTGTACAGTGCATATTATCCGGATTCACTTCATATAGGTTTCCATCCATATCTGAGCCAATGATTTTACCCTCAGCAGTTACACACATAGCCGGCATAACAGAAGGTTTTAAATCACCGTTAAAAGTACCCAGTAAATCAATAGCACCACTGTCTAAATCAATGATACACAAACCGCCGTTGGTGTAGTCAACACCATACATTCGTCCGGTATAATAGTCATAAGCCATATTACCTACTTCAATACCCTGTGTTGAACCAATCAACTGCGGACTGCCAATTACAGTTTGTTCAGGAGTTGCTCCTTTGGTCACTTGACTCTTATAAACAACCGTAGTTTTGGAACCCATATCTTCTTGTGCAACTGCAGTATAAACATAACCATTATAATAACTGCCGCCTTGCCAGAGCTGATTGCCTGAGCTTTTAATTTTCACGGAATTTTCAGGCTGCGTATCAGAGAATGTAAGCCATGAATTATTGTTGGATGCATTTTTATAATCATGCACCACATAGCCGTAAATAGCGCTGGATGAGGCAACCACCTCTATAGTAGCCGTTTGCGTTTTTGAAACCCATTGCCCATTTGTATCTTTCACTTGTGTAGTAGCGCTAATGGTAGCGATACCCTGATTATGTGCAGTCACAAATCCTGAAGAATTTATAGTTGCTACATCTGTATTGTCAGAAGTCCATGTTACTTGTCCCTGAACAGCATTCCAAGGTTTCCACTCAACTCCAAGATTTATTTTTTGACCTTTGGCCAATGTAATACTGGATGGCGTCACAACAAAGTCTGTAGGATCTATGTTCATCTGGAACAAATCAGAAACTTTATCTGTAGGAACAAACAGCGAGGTATATCCACTTTCACCCGACGAACCTACCAGCGTACATTTAGCATTGGTTAAGTTTACCGTATAAATTTTGTCAATATTTATGTAAGAATTTCCATTTTCGGTTTGACTATGTGCATACCAATACATTGTACCAGTATTATGATCATACCCCATAGACTGAATTACATTTACGCCTGAATAATTTGGCGCATTCACAAAGTCAGTGATACCAACTAAAGCTGCGTTTCCTTGCTTGCTTAATTGATACAACTTACCTTCGGTAGAAATAGTATAAAGCTGCCCTTCTGTTGTACACCCTAAAGTTAAACCCTCAACCTTATTAGGCAGACCGGTAATTTTATTAACCTCTTGAACCGAAACATTTCCATCAGGTGAAAATACTATTTGGAACAGCGCATTGTAACCGTCGTCTTTACCGTCTCCGTTATTATCACCGGCATATTTCCAACCAACTGCATAAAGGGTATTTTTTGTACCAGTTCCGTTATAAGAAGCAGATATTGAATAATCAAGCGCCATGTCATACAAAACATAGAAACCGCTGTCTCCAACCTTCACCTGTTGTGTTACCAGTGTTTTAGCGCTCCAATAAGTATTGTAAGGCGTTAATAATTCAATAGCACCGTCAGAAGCTCTTTGTGCAATCACATAACCATTTACATACTCGCCAGAATAATAAATAGCGCTTGTATCAAAGGTTTCGTTTTGCAGATCTGTAAAGTCAGTCTTATTACCGCTGAACCAACCTTTTGAAACAACACCCAAATCATACGTCTCATTACCATACAGTCTATTTTTATCCAGTTGTTTTGGTTTTACTTGACTACCTGATATATCATCTAAATTAATTGAGACTTTTAATTCTGTTTCATTACATGCATAGTCAGCTACCACAATGGTAAAGTCTGTACCATAACCGGTAATATCAAATTCTTGTGTCAACGCCTGTCCAGGCGTATTATCTACCTGATATTTACCTAATGTCACACCACTAGGGCTTTCAAAAATAACAGCAGCGATATGCTGATTATCCTGCAAGGTAAGAGGCAATGTTACAGTACCGTTTTCTGCATCTGTTTTTATCTCATTATGTAAATTACCTGCATTTACAATTACTGGTTTTGTGTTGTCAATAGTAACCGTAAAAGAATAGGTATCGTCAGCAATATCATCTCCGTCATCAAGATATGCCTTTAATGTATAAGTAGCTTTTGTACCGTCAAGTAAACTAAACCCATTATTTTTACCATCCCATATATTAACTTCATTTTCATAGTTTACAATAATATGTGGAATAATACGTCCGTAATTCGCATCAAAATAAGTTTTAGTAATATAATTTTGCGTAGACGAAAAAAACTTGATACCAGTAGCGACATCTTCTACCTTATGTTCTAATGTTTTCACATTACGAAGTAAACCTAAATTCATCTCTGACAAAGGATTGGCATAAGAAATTGCATTATAAGCATCGCCTGCCTTACCTCCGGCAAAGTAGGGATTATCACCCAACTTACTTTGATTAGTAAAAACAGTTGGACTATATAGACTTGCATTACTGCCTTCCTCGTCAAAAACAGGTGCCTGTGACCAATCACCATAGAAGCCTAAGAATGGCATAGACAGATTCACACCGTCTGCATCACTAGAATTTACATAAAGAAAACCTTCTACATAAATACCGTTTGCAAAGTTTTGATTCATAAAACTCTTATCTTCTTCAGTCAAAGCTACGGTTGCAGTTAAAGTTACAGTTTGATTTGCAGGTACCGTTACACTTTGTAAATCGCCGGAATTTGAAATAGTCGCTGTTTCCAGCAAATTTACAGGAACCTTTCTCTCCGCACAATAATCAAGAATAATTTTAATATCGTTACGGTCTACTACGCCATCATTATTAATATCCAGATAAGCATAGTGTGCGTTGCTCTCCGTAATCAAATTTTTTTGATTCACATGCTGCTGTAATATTTGAGCGTCTGCATTTGTAATTTTACCATCGTCATTAAAGTCATATTTCATGATCGTTTGGGCAGGTCTTTCCTCTCCAGAAACCGCTACTTTTGCGTTTAATGCTTTTGTTGCATCTGCCATATAAGCATTGGAGGCAATATCGGCAGTCATAACAGAGGAATCAAACGAATAGGTTTTGTCCTGAGAAGACATATTGGTAATTTGAAACGGGAAACTAAACACTCCGGTTTGAGCAGGATCGTCACCCATTTCACCTTTTGGACGATTTTCTACAACTCCGGGACTAGATAAGTATGCCTGAGATTGCGTGGCATCTAGTAAATTTACAAGACCGGCCCCCTGATTCCTAGGTGAATATTCTACATTATTCAGCATTACTTGACTAGCAGTACTCATCATTAAATTGGTAGCTACACGACGCAAATCACTCTCTTGATACTGGTAATTTTCACGCAAATATTGGGTTAAAACAGCCATAGCGCCCGAAACCTGTGGAGCTGCCATAGAGGTACCGCTCATCTCACCATAATTAGAACCGCCGATGGACGGATCACGTGTAGCATAAACATTACCGCCAACACCTGTAATTTCAGGTTTTAATTTTAGGTCGGGAGTAACCCCCCATGAAGAAAAGTCACTCATTGCACTGTCAATATTTACATGAATCAAATCACCATTACAAACAGTTAAGGAATCGTTTGCCAGTTGCTTTAAAAATTGACCGTCTGACATGGAAACAGAAATACAAGGAATATGTCCGTAACCATCAGAAATTGCCATCAAGAAAGATCCCGATACATTATTATAAACCACACAAGCGATGGCACCAGCCTCTTTTGCCGCACGCTGCTTGTCCTGAAAAGAAGTTACTCCGCGAGATACCACGGCAACTTTACCAGTAACGTCTATACCGGCATAGTCACTGGCTTCTCCATCACCGCCAATCACTACAAATTTTAACGACTGATTTTTATACATCTGAAGAAAATTTGTATTGGCTGTAACAGCACTATCAGAAAAACCAATTTTACGTCCATTGACAGTAAAATATAGTAAATCAGCGCCGTTATTATCGGCAGATGCGACTGCAAGCGCAACTGAATTGGATGCCGGCGAGCCAAGCAGACCATGATCAGGATTGGTAGCTTTCGATAAATTCTGTCCGGTACGGTTCATATATCCGCTGTGCGTATCATTTCCGCCTGCAATTAAAACCTGTATATCGGTATTTTTAAATCTGTTAAGCACCGCGGTGAATTCTGCGTCACCGTCAGTAAATCCGGCAGCTGTCCCCAAAGATAAATTTACTGCATCCACATTAAGCTTCACGCAATCTTCCAAAGCTGCTAAAATAGTTGACCAGCTTGCACCGCCGCCTCGGCTAAATACTTGCATCACGATCAGCTGGGCGTCTGGCGCCACGCCTACAACAGACGTTGAATCGATTTTATTAGCAGCAGCAATACCTGCCACGTGCGTACCGTGGTCATGCTGTGCTACTGCATGTGAAACGTCAAAGTCGAGCGTTTCATAGTTAAATATAAATGGAAGTTTGGAGTTATAATACGATGAATTCCTAAGTGAAGTTTTGCTTGCATTCAGTGTATTCCAAATACCATTTACATATTCTTTGGTTAACGATGTCTCCGTAAGTTTATCTTGTGACAGGGCTTGAAAACTTGGATGATTTACCACAATACCTGTATCTACAATCGCAATTTTCATACCTTTACCGGTAAAACCAGTTTCATTTAAAGTAGTTGAACCAATCATACCAGTAGCATTATTGGTATAGGTTTGCGCATCATCTACCTGAAGCTCAAAAGTAGGTGCTATATATACGCGATCAACTCCAAGCATATCTTCAATAACCGCTTTATTACTATATTTTGTTGTAACAGACAAACCAGTTGTTGCTACCGTATAATCAAACCCCAGCTGAAAGCCTTCTTCGTGACCAAAGCTGCTTTCTAATAAACTTTTAATTCCCTCTATAGCTTGCGTTTGACCGTTGCGAAATCTATTAACCTCATCGGTTTCTGCAGCAATATCATCTACCGAAAAAGCAGACAACAACGGCTCGTTTTTCATCACAACAATAAAATTTACAATATCGTCAGCCTGCGGGATATTCGCCGCATCAGTTTGTGAAAAACGCTCTTTCGATTGTTCGACAAGCCGAGAACTTTTCATACTGCTTGTACTCTGCGCTCCAGTAATTCCGCTGACTTTATCAGTATTGGTTGGCGAAACCGAGGAATTTTCTGTATTGCCTGTCTCAATTATTGTCTTAGACAACTCTACAGGTCCTGTAGCAGACGCGGAAATCGGATAATTAGTAAAATAATTCGTTGCGCTAAGTCCTAATGGAATAAAAACAGCAGATATAACAGAAAGCAGTATAGTAAATGCTATTAATATTGATAGCATTTTTTTTCTATTTAATTTGCTCATTAATTATGTATCCACCTTTCTTTAAAGAATTTATCGTTCAATTTTAACCAAATTGCCGTTACAACATATTTTTGGAATTATCCCCCTAAAACGATGCCTTCACTTCTATATCTTCTTTCTTAATGTATTCATAAAAATATAAAGCGCTATCAAAACTATAATCGTTATACCAAGAATTATATACATTACAGGAATTTTTACTTGATTTTGAAAAAAATAAAGATTACAATCAAGAGAATCCTTTATTTCCTCTATAACTTGAGCGGGAATACCTTCGCGCTGCATTTCTGCAAACGCTCCTTGCATAGCGTGGTTACGAATGAGTGAAGTTCCGTATGTTCCCGGTAAAAACGAAACGACCTTTTGAAGCCCATCTCCAAAAGACGAAATTGGCATATATGCTCCACAAATGAATCCATAACCTGCACTAATAATGGTACCTACTGCCGAAATTTGTCCTTGTGTTGACAAAAAGAAATTGATAATTGAGGATAAAGCCGTACCAAACAATACAAGAAGCAACATATCAAGCAATAAGAAGAATACATCAGCAACTGTCATATACCAACCAACTATTGCAACATACATAAGGCAGATTACCGTTGCTACAAAGCAAACAATCAGTGTAGAAATTAAGGTTGCAGTATAATAGCTCATAGAAAGTATGGCAGACTTTACGGGAGATATTTTTAAATCTTTTATACAACCTTTCGCTTTATCCTGCACCATTAAGAAATTGGAGCAAAACGCAACCGTTACACACGACACCGCAAGGATCGAAGAAATAAGCTGACCGCCTACTAATCCCTCTATAATATTTTTAGAAAGATTCAGTCCCTCCGGCAAACTTTCATTAAAACTGTTGCGATAGATATTTCCGAGAAATGTCACATATAAAACAAGTAAAATAGCGGGAGTTATTAAAGAAGTAAAGAACATTCCTTTATCTTTAAAAAACAGTTTTATATTTCTTATTATCAGCGCAACTACTGTACTCATTTTTCTATACCTCCCGTTAATTTCTTACCCGTAACTGCAAGGAATACATCATCCATTTTGCCTTTTACAATCTCATAATCACAAAATACACTTGGATTTGCGATAATAAGCTCTGTTGCTGTCTTTGTATTCGGAACAGATACACGAAAAGTATCACGAATCTGCTCATAATCTACACCGAGAGTTTTAACTCTGTTCTCGTCAATCCCATAAAACGTAATAAAATCTCTGGTATACTTATTTTTCAATTCAAGCGGCGTCCCTTCAGCAGCAATTTTACCATCATCAATTATCACAACATAATCGGCTTCGGCAGCCTCTTCCATGTAATGTGTCGTTAAAAAAACAGTCATATTTTCATTTTTACGGAGATTAGAAATCACATTCCAAATCATTTTTCTTGTCTGGGGATCAAGACCCGTTGTAGGTTCGTCTAAAATTAAAATTTTAGGCTTATGAAATAACGCTCTTGCAACATCAATTCGTCTGCGTTGTCCCCCTGACAATTTTCCAACTACACGTTTTAGCAAGTCTTCAAATTCAAGCAACTTTGAAAGCTCTAAAAGTCGTGTTTTGAACGCAGATCCAACAATACCATATAAGGCTGCCCGACTTTTCAAATTATCATAAACCCTTAAAGCTGAATCAAGCACTGAATTTTGAAAAACAACACCAAGTTCTCTTTTAATATATTCTGCATTTCGGTCAAGATCGGTATCATCAATTACCACACTACCGCTATCTTTGGATAACTGACCGCACATAATATTGATAGCAGTTGACTTTCCAGCTCCATTGACACCTAAAAAGGCAAACAATTCACCCTCTTTGACACAGAAACTTAAATTCCGAATTGCTTTTAATTGACCAAAACTTTTATTAAGGTGATTAATTTCAATTATATTCCTCATAATTTCTCCTTCACATTGTATTACAAAAGGTTTGCTGTGTCTTTAATTTAGTTAACAACAGAAATTTTTGGTTCACTTTTCCAAAATATACAATGTAAAGTCATAACATTATATACTCCATACAACTCATTCTTCTTAAATCTCGTTTCATTATAATTCATAAATGATACAAAAAGACATATTTTTTTAAATAGGAAAATTATAAAAATATTTATACAAATTCTTTATAATCAATTTAATAAGCTTACAAACAACCATAGTCAATTGGGATATTATCATCCTCAGAAAACAACAATTTTTACCATTGTATCAAACAATATTACAATTGTATTACAATACACATAATTCTTATTATAATAAATATACTACTAATATGGAGAGTGCTGTATTACGGCTCAAACAAATATTAGTATTAGAATGGACGAAAATTTATAAAGCAATTTGATGCTTTTTGTTATGAAGTTGGATAAATATGTCTACTGCTATTTGTATTTTTTCTAAAACAAGCAGTACGTCAGCAAAAAATACCTTTTGAAATTTCATCTGAAATCGATCCTTTTTATTCTGAAAGTAATTTGTCGCACTTACGGCGCAGTATCACCGCCCATAATGCCAGTAAAGGCATAGAACCTAAACTTATTGAAGATAAAGGCGAATGAATAAAGTATGGTTTGATGATGTATAAGAGTATTCTCTTTATTGGCAAAGGCAAGACTTTAAAACGCATCAAAGCATTACTGAAAGACATTCAAAGAGGATATTTTGATGGTATAGGGAAGCCTGAACCGCTGAAAGGTGTGAACTTAACGGCTTTTAGAGCAGATGGATTGATGGTACGAATAGTTAGTATATAGTATCAAAGAAAACGCATTGGGAATTCTGTCCTGCAGAAGACATATAATAAATAATTTAATGAATGGAAGAACAGTGAGAATCCGTACTTATTTGCTAGGTGCTTTCTATTGCTCTTTAGCAAGCAATTTTAAAGGAGTACCACACCCCTTATCATGCGTCCGCTATGGCGAAGCAGTATTGTTATTACGCTAAAAGGTTCAAATTTTTTGGACGCACCATCTGTAAACCAATCTAGGTTTGTAGAGAAATCCCTCTCTATTACAATAAGTTAGGAAGCGAAGCTCGGCAACCAGCCGGGCTTTATTTGACCTCGTGCCTAAGCTACAATAAGAGGAGCAACCGGCTAACTTACCCTCTATTTGGCTTTCATGTCCAGAAGAAAGGCTGTCAGCCATCCTTTTGTTGTAGCGTTCCTTTTAAGCAGGTTGAGCCACCGTATACCGAAGTGTTCGTGTTACCCAATAGGTTGAATCGGCAATGAGAAAAGATGGATTTGGGTTGCACAATTTTTGTATTGTAGGAATGACTATGAACGCTGTTGGTATTGATGTCTCTAAAGGAAAAAGCACGATTGTCGTCATGCGCCCCTTCGGAAAAGTAGTGATCTTACCCTTTGAAGTGGTTCACATCGACAGTGAACTAAGCAAGCTGGTAGACCTTCTCAAAAATCTGGATCGTGAAACCCGTTACCCGGCTACCACATAACGCTGGCATCTATGTTTCTGTTGTGAACGCCATGCTGATACGCCACTACAAGAACAATAGTTTAAGACGAGCCAAAACCGACAAGAAAGATGCCATTAAGTTGGCAAACTATGCTCTTAAACATTGGCTCACTTTACCAAGATACTTCCCGGTGCAAGATACACGGCTGACGTTGAAAAACTGCTATCATCAATACGTGCAGTACACTAAAATGCGAACGATGATGAAAAACAACCTAATCTCTCTGCTAGATTCAACCTTTCCCAATGCAAACCGCTTATTTAACAGCTCTCACATCACAAATGGCAGAGAGAAATGGCTGGATTTTGTAGCTACTTTCTGGCATTGTGAGTGTATTTGCAATCTCTCTGAAAAAGTTTTTATCCAGCATTATCAGAAAGGGTGAAAAAAGCATGACTACAATTTCAGCAAACAAAAGGCTTTTGACATCTACGTTTCTGCTTACAGACATGTTGGTGTTATACCAAAGATGGATACTGCAAAGCTACTAATTCAACAAGCTGTCGCGCAATTACAAACCACTTCTTCCACACTAGTAACTCTTCCAAAAAAAGATGCATACTCTGGCTGAATCTTTGTCGGAGTATCCCGTGGTGATGCAGATGTATGGTTGCTCCCTCCCTTGGATCTCAACTCATGGCGGAAATCGGAGATGCACGCTGCTTTCATTCAAAGAAAGCTCTGGTGGCTTTTGCTGGAATTGACGTACCTCCTTACCAGTCTGGTACAGTGAATGTTCGTAGCAGAAATATTTCCAAACGAGGATCATCTTCACTTCGAAAAACACTTTTTTTCATTATGAGTGTGATTTTGCGGAACTCACCCAACGATGAACCTGTGTACCAATTCATGGATAAGAAGTGATCCGCAGGAAAGCTTTATAAAGTCTACATGATGGATTCTACTAACAAATTTCTGCGTATCTTTTACGCCACCGTAAAAACTTATCTAGACAGTATCGAAATCAACTAAATGAACATCTTTCATACAGGTTCAACCGTCGCTTTAAAAACAAGGCACTCAGCGGTTTATTTACTATACCTTTTTTACTTTCCCAAAAGTTCTTCAACTATTTCATTTTGGCACTTTACTTTTATTTGCAGGTTTTTCTTTTCAAATTACATTTTAATACATCAATCTTTCTTTTCATTCTATACTATTACAACACACCTTTAAAAAAACTTATCATGAATACCATACCCGTAATAAATAGATGGATAGTATAAGATTGGATAGTAAAATTATCTGGCAAAGTATTTCAATAAGACTCATTCATTTCTATAATTTACCGAATTTGTTATATTCTATCATATATATCACGAAATTTCAACATAATAAACGTATATAATATGATCATTGTTTTATTAGCAACTTTGTAATATAATATATACCGATAAATTTATAAAAGCATCGACAAAGCTTATCATAATAATCACGTTACACCCAAAATTAAATATTTCGTAAGGGTTCAATAAATATCTAACAAAGAAAGCACAATACCACCAAATAGCAGTATTGTGCTTTGTTGTGGGACGTACATCCCATAGAATTCACATGCATATATGAATCTCTATAGGATTTTATATAACTTGTACAGAATTTAGCAACAGTAACAAAAGCACCACCTAAAAATTTCGGTGGTGTTTTATTTCATTTTGTTGTGGGACATACGTGCTATGTTATGCCAATACCAACAAAGAAAAAATCAACTAACTTTTTATAAATCTCTTACATTATGGAAAAATTAGTGTATACTAAAAATG
>CAJTNL010000027.1 GCA_910577755.1 uncultured Eubacteriales bacterium
GCAGGGAAGCTTTACATAGGGGACAAGCTGCTTGATTCTAACGGCAGCACGCTGATAGTAGAAGATAGGAAAGTTGAAATTATAGATAAACCAGTAAAAGTTTATAACTTTCAGGTAGAAGATTTTCATACATATCATGTTGGTGAGAATGGTGTATTGGTTCATAATGCAAATTGTAAACTAATTCTAAATGAGGATGGAGCATATGATGATTCTATCTGTATTGTAGATGAAGAATTTCTAGGAAAAACTTTTAAAGAAATTTTACCATATTTATACGATGTTTAATAGGAGGTGGCCCAATGCCAGATGTATCAAATATCACACAGCTACTGAGCAGTTCACGTCTTGCTTTTCTGAACCAGCAAAATGATGTAGCATTAAACTTGGCAAACCAAGCCATAAAACTTGAGTCCAACAATGCTGATGCCTACAAATGCGCAGGTAACGCATTGATGTCACTGGAACGTTATGACGAGGCGATTAAGAACTACAGTCTTGCCGTAAAATACGATCCAAACAACGGCAACCGTTATTATGATTTGGGTTTTGCACAGGCGACAAACGAAAAATTGGCGGATGCCATGAAAAATCTTGCAAAGGCGGATGAGTTGGGATGTATTCCCGAAAATACTATTCAACTATATAATTTACTTGGTATTATTTGCTTTGACATTGGCAAATATGATGACGCACTTATCAATTTAAGTAAAGCGGAGCAACTCATTGGTGTAAATTTGGATATTCTCCAACGCAAGGCTATTATTTATGGAATCAAAAGTGATATTCGCAATGGATTGCAAATTACCAATCAAATTAAGTTGATTGCTCCATCGGAATACATAGGTTATCAACTTGCATTCAAGTTGCTTATTCAAACCAAACGTCTTGATATGGCGAAAACAGAACTGCAAAAAGCGGCGAAATATGCAATGCGCACAATGGATTTTTACTTTGACCAAATGACCTTTGAGCTTGAAAGCTATAATATTGATAAAAATAAGGCTCATTTTCATAAGGCTCTTCAAATTATTGAAATGGCTTTAAAAACTGTTAAACCTGAAATTATAAGTGTAATTGAAAGCTACATAAATGCTGCTGAAATTCATTTGCAGCTGGAAAATGCAGATAAAACGCTTGAATGTTTAAATGCAGCACAGGCACCTGCCGATGCGTATAACAATGGGTTTGCTATTATTGATGTAACATTTACACCTCCCGTTGAACTTGATGACTATTCCATTGAAGAAATGATTGAGGCAGATCGGGAAAAAGTGGAAGAAGAATTCGGCGAATATGGGCTTGCAGAACTTATCGAGAATACAGAGCCTAACGAAGACGGCGAACATGAATTTTTTACAGAGATTGAAGAAGAGCCTCATGAAGATAAATCATCGTTCGAATTGGACAAGTCTGAACAATATCAACTATCAAGAGACAACAAAGATCAAATCAACCGTTTGTATATTGGTGCTTACACCCTGAAAAAAGACTTTGAAAAAGTTATTGAATACGCAAGAGTATTGCAGGCAAGCGAAAGCGTTCAAAATATATATATAGGAAAATATACAGAGGTTAATGCTCTAAAAGAAATGGGGTCAGCGGATGCAGAGGCAAGATATAAAGAAGTAATTAAATTCTTTCGAAATGCAATGATTAAAGATCCGACAGATATTATGGCCGTGACATTCCGTGTTCAGTGCTGCATTGATATTGAAAATTACACAGAGGCAGAGGAGATATGCAATCTTCTGACCAAGGAAATCAAAGAACCGTTGCTTGAAAAGATTGCCAAAGCAAAGAGAGGAGGTGATTAATATTGTCGTTATCGCAAGATATTGTTTTGGATGATCAGGCTTTTACAACCGCATCATCTGATATGAAGGCGTTAAAAACCAGAACAGAAACGCTGAAAACAAAGCTGCAACAGATGTATAAAGACTTGACGACTGCAATGGATACCCCTGCAGGAGCCGCTGTTGAAACAACAGCGGAGAAGGTTCTGATTAAGCCGATTGATGATATGCTGCTTGTTATTGACCACATTTCATCAACACTCACGCAAATTATCGGAACAAGTTATTATAAGGATGTGTTTATTAAGTTCGAAGAACTTAATTCAAACATAAAATTTTAATTTTAAATATTAGGAGGAAAAAATTATGGCTATGGGAAAAACAGGTACAGTCAACATCTCAGTAAAGATGATGACAGATATCAAAGACGCAGTTTCAGACTACAGGGGAAAAGCAAATTCCCTCAAAGAACAGTTACAAAGTGAAGTTGACGGCTTAATAGACAACCATTTTGTTGGAGAAGCTGCGAATGGATTTAGAGATTTTTACAGAAACAACATTGTTCCTGCAAACGGAGAAGGATTAGATAAGTTACTTCAGGCAATTGATGATATTGCGCAAGGTGCATTAGATGCTATTCCCGGCGGCAATGGTCTTGACGACCAGCTTGGTGAAGGAAACAGACAATAAAAAAGGAGGATAAATACAATGGCAGATTGCAAAATTGTTAACGAGAGAGTGAAGGCCGCTATCAAAACCATCGGAGGTGACACTCAAGGTTCACCGGAAGGTATCGCGAAATCATATAAAGAGGCTGGTGATGCTTTTATGGAGGCGCTCAAGGCCGCTATATCGAGTATGGAGGGTGAAACAAAAGATGCTCTTGAGAAATTTTTCACTACTGATGTTCAAAAATTTGTTACAGAAGACCTTCCAAATGCAATAAACAGCATGTCAGTACTCCTTGAAGCTAACAGACAAAACTTTGAGGATGTTGACATGAAAATTGCAGACAGCATTTCCAGCGGCGGTCAATAATCGTATACATAAAGTTCTAACCACGTCGATAAGGCGTGGTTAGAACTTTATGAAATATTATTAAATAAGGATGAGTGAATATGGCATTTAACATATTGTCTTCTAACGAGATAGAGCTTCTTACGGAAGATCAACGTAAAAGCTACGAAAAAGAACTTGCCATTTATAAAGAGCGAGTGAAATTCGTTGAGCAAATGGAGAGGTTTGAGAACGCAGTAATCACACCATATGAACCTAAACTTGTCAATATTTCGGATGTTGGGAAAGCTCCTGAAAAGATATATTTACATCCGGAATATGTTATCAACACTATCGACATTGATGTAAAATCTGCACCCAAAACCGCAGCCATTCATTTTGATAAACCCGTAACAGTTGTTGTTCCCAAGTATTCAAAACCTAAAAATATATCTGTAGAACATATAAAGAAACCTGAACAAGATCAACCTGTACTGCCTCAAATCGGTAAAACGGTTGCTCCTATTACAACATTTGTAAAACCCAAACAAAATCAACCTGCAACACCCCTAATTGATAAAGTAGTTGTTCCGATTAGAACGTTTATAAAACCCGAACAAGATAAACCTGCATTGCCTGCAAGCGTAAAAAGCATTGTTCCGCATAAGGTATCTAAAAAAATTGAACAGGTAAGACCGAATTTACCAACGCCAGTAAAACTGCAAAATTTTGTCGAATTGGCTTTTGCTTCTGTCCCTGTCTCAATTGATAGAGAAGCAATGAAAGTATGCAATCTTAATATAACGCCATCAGCAATCAACTTATCTGCATTCACATTACCTGAAAAAACACAACCTGTTTTGCCTCAATCATCGGTAAAATTTTCTGAGGTCAAGGCGTTTAAAATATCCAAAAAAGTAAATCCTGTTTTGCCAAAATCAATTATTCCAAATCCAGTTTATGCTTCATTTAACAAGCCGAATATGGAGAAAGTTGAGATGCCGACCGCTCAAAAAGCTGTTGTTCCAACAAAGAAATTTGTTGAATCAGAATATAATTTGTCAGATTTACCCATGGTTGGCACGCCGAAAGTAGAGGTTCCGATATACATTGCACCCAAATTTAAAAAGTCTGCTCTTCCGATATTTACTAAGCCGGTTGTAGCATCAGGTTCATATTTTAAGCTGTCGGTGCATAACACGCCTAAAATTGAACATCCGTCAATTAACGTTATCGCTGTAAAACCGTTTAAAAAAGTTGATAGCAAAATCAGTGGTTTTCCTAGTGTTGGTGATTTTACTGTGCCTGACGCTTATGCAAACGAGTTTATTAAACATTTATTACCGTCAAATAAAAAATAAAACAAAGTAAGGAGTTCTTGCATGAAAAACAACGAGATCATGATTTCGGCAAAGTTCGAAAGTGCGGAACTTTCCGATGAAATTTCCTTTCTTGTTATTAAAGATATTACACTTAGAGCGCTGATCGAAGCTATGTATTATGGATTGAGAAAGTCAAATAAATTTGAGAAGCATTTTGAATTGTTAGAGAAGTATTTAAAAACACGTAAAGAGTTGCAAATTCTCTATAATGCAAAAGGTGATTTTAATGTTATTGACTTTACTGATACTTTTATAGTTAAGGATGAAAATGGTAGAGATAAATCTTTGAGGATATTTGATAAACCTCTTGATGAACTGGGGTTTGTAACCTCTAGCTTGATGTTATTTACAACTAATGTAAATGTTAATTCTCGGGCGTTGTTTGAAAAAATTGAAAACAGCTATATATTAAAAAACAAGGATAACCTTGAATACAACATAAGCACACGTCGTCTTAATGTTATTGAGCCGTCGATTATTGATATTTTACCACCCGGTGAAGTTCCGAAAAAAAGTAAACAATCGTTACTAGAGGTTATTATTCCCACTGTATTGTCGGCAGGTGGTATGATTGCCGCGCGATATCTCATACAACTTCTTGATCCGAGTACGGGCAGTATAGGTAATACCATGATGATGATGTCTGGTGCAATGGCTGTTGTTGCTTTTGTTACTTCATTTTACAACTATAAAAAGCAAAAGCGTGAATATAAAAAAAATGTCGAAGAATGGAAAGAAAACTATGAAAACTATATTGCCAGAAAAATTGCTACCATAAAAGAATGGCAGCAAAGCGACATTAAATACCTGAACAGCACATATCCTAATATGAGTACGCTGTTTGCAAACATTGCTAATATCAATGGTGCAATTTTTTCCCGTTCGCAAAATGATAACGATTTTATGCGTGTTTCTCTTGGTACTTCTGATGAAGTTAAGCCTCTGTTTGAAATTAAATCAGAGAAAAAAGACAGTATTTCTTATGATGTTTATTATAAGAAATACGGTGATAAAATAAAAATTTTCGTACCAGGAAAAAAAGATGAAAAATATCGTAAAAAATTAACGCCTGACGAATTGGCAAACGAGAATAAAAACAAGTTTTTACTTACAGAGCTGCCCTATGTTTTTGCCAATAAAGGGATTGACCCTGCCGATAACAATGAAATTATCGGTTTTAACTACCTACGTAGCGATGACGGTTCTCAACCGCCGTTGCTTGTAGATTTGCAATCAAGCGGAGCGTTGGGCGTTATATCAAATGACGACCAAACCTCCAGAAATTTTATTCAGCATGTGGTTCTTGAGCTTGCATACTATCATTCGCCCGAAGATTTGCAGTTTGTATTTTTCTTTGACAAAAAATATGAAGAAGATATCATCAGGCTGGAAAAACAGTTATCTACGCTTAAACATGAGAAACAAAGCGAAGATAAAATAAAGGCGAAAGAAAAAGAAGTTCAAAAAGCAAAGATGAATTTGCAGGAAACTTTTAAAAATTATAAATATCTACCGCACACAAATGAATTGTTTGACGGTATATCTCAATTTGTTTTGAATAAAGAAAGCTCCGGTCTTGTTTTTGGGCAACTGCTTAGTATTATGAACGAACGCACCAAAAATAAAAGGGAAAGTGATGACGAAAAAGTTTCTGGGCAAAAACAAACTCAGATTGTTTGCGTTGTTTTCTATGATTATGACATCAAAGAGACTGGTTTTTCAAAGTTTTTGCCTGAAGTTCCGAAAGAGGGTCAACCTTATGTTAATGAGAACGGATTGACTTTTATCTTTATTCAAAATGTCAAAGATAAACTGCCAAAATATTGCGGTAATATTATTAATATCGATAAGGATAACCCTAAAAACAGGCTCAGCAGTTTGCGTTACAATGTTCTCAGCCGTGAAACGCTAAATGTTTTAAGTGAGAGCGGCAGTGATAAAAAACACGAACAGGCAAATGATACTGATAAACTTATTGAATACAAAGCGTTTCAAAACGAATACATTTTTGATCAACAAGGCAAATACAACGAAAATTTTACCAAAGCATTTAAACAATTAAGTGCCATTTATTATACTCGAATCGCTGAAAACGGAAAAGTGCCGTCTATGGTCACACTTTTTGAGCTTTGGGGCTACAATTCTGAAAGTGTCAGCAAAGGTGAACCCGCACAAAAAATACTGGAAAGCTGGAAAAATGTCGATAAAAATGATATTACTCGTAATCTTTGCGTGCCCATTGGCGCCAATGAGCATGGTCCAATGTATCTTGATCTTTATGAAAAAGCAGATGGGCCTCATATGCTGGTAGCAGGTACGACTGGATCTGGTAAATCGGAAACAATCATAACATATTTAATTGGTTTATGTATGAAATTTTCACCCATGGATTTAAACTTAATGCTTGTTGATATGAAAGGGGGAGGATTTTCCGACCGTTTGGGCGGTCTGCCTCATTGCGTTGGTGCTGTTACCGATACCGCTGGCGAAGATGAAGGGACTTCTGCGGCATATATGTTGAAACGTTTCTTGCAATCGCTCAATGCGGAAATAAAACGTCGTAAACTTTTGCTTTCAAGCTTAGGTGTAGATAATGTTGATTCCTATATTCGTGCGTTGCGCGTTATTAAAACAATTAAGAATATTACAAATACCCCGGAAAATCAAGATAAAATTGAAAAATTAAACAAAAAACTTAACGATAAGCAAAAGGAGGCGTTGAGTAAAGATTTGAAAGATTTACATCCGCTTTCTCACCTTGTTTTGGTTGTTGACGAATTTACTGAACTAAAGAGGTTTTCCAGCGAAAGTAGTGATGTGGATTTTATTGCCGAAATTACAACCATTGCTCGTGTCGGAAGAACACTTGGATTTCACATTGTTTTGGTGTCACAAAATATAGAAGGAGCCATTACCGATGATATCCGTGTTAATTCAAAAGCGAGAATCTGCTTAAAGGTTGCCACAAAACAGGCATCAAAAGAGATGATTGATACTCCCGTTGCAGCAGCCCCAACAATGCCGCTTAATGGTCGTGCTTACTTGCTTGTAGGTACAGGCTCACGTTTCGAATATTTCCAATCGGCATATACAGGAGCAAACAAAAACTTAAATATTGGACCGTCTGTTGTGGTTGCAGAAGTTCCGAATTCTGGTAGATTTAACTCCGATTTTTATTCTTCTAAAAAAGATAACGAAAAAGACAAGAAACAAAATGCCAATGTTAACGAACACGATACACAACTTGCGTATATCACAAACACCATTGTTGAAATTAGTAAGGATATGGAAAAACCTAAGCCTATATTCTTACCCCCTCTTCCTGAAAAAATAGTGGACGAAACAGAATGGAGGTTTGCATAATATGAGTATGAAAAAAATGTTATGCAGATTGGGTAGATTTGATATACCTATTATTCAAATGCAGCCATTCTTTACTGTTGATTTTCTGGATTCAAATATTATACTGTTTGGTTCGGCTATGAGCGGCAAAACCACTTTGCTAAAGACATTTCTTAATATTTTGCATAAACAATATCATGAAAGACAAGAGCAGGTTTTTATTCTTGATTTTGGCGGAGCTTTATATGAGTATAAAAATTTTCCTCTTGTGTCCGCTTATTTTGACAATTCAAACGAAGAGTACGTTAAGCGTATTTTTAAAATTATGGATAATATTTTGAAAGACAACATCAAGGAGTTGAACGGGAAAAACTATCGTGATTCCGAAAATCAGCCTTTGCATACAACATTTATTATTGATAACATCAATGCCTTTATGGATGAGCCGAGGTATTCGGCTTATCAAGAAAAATTTGCAAAACTTTGCCGTGACGGACTTTCAAAAGGCATAACGGTCGTTGTAACGGCAGTTGAAACAAAAGGGCTTGGTTCGTATCTTGGCAGTTTTAAGCAAAAAATAGCGTTTGAAATGCCGCCTGATAAATATTCAGAGATTTTCACAGGTAAGGTTGGTCAAATAGGAAATAATCCGGGGCATGGTTTTGCAAATGTAACCGTTAAACCTGATGGTGTTACAGGAACTTTCAGAATGAACTTGCCCTATGAAGTCCAATGTACATTGCCATATAAGGTCAATGGTCATAACGACGCTGACACAGAAGAAAGTTTTATTTCCAAGTTAAAACAAAAATTTGGTTTTGTAGATGATAAATATGAGAGGTGTGTTAAAAAATATCAGACATTTCCGAAAGAATTAACTGTTGACGAGTTTGAAAAGATAAAGCAGCAGCAGAGGAACGGAGAAAAAGTGCCCAAACTCCCTGTAAGCGTTGCGTTGGATTATGTTGATTTTTGTCCAGTAACAGTTGACTTGGAGGAATCGCATATTATATCAATATATGGTAAAAAAGAATTTGGCAAGACGAATTTGCTTAATTTATTGTTAAAGGGTATTACTAAGCGGAAACCAAATGCAAGAGTCGTATTTTTTGACGATGGCCGAAATCAGCTTAAAGATATTTATGATAAATATAAAGAGAAAACCGATAGTGTGTATTTGAATGGTTTTTGTGAAGAAACCATTCAATTGGAGGCCGCAGGCTCAAAGCAGGAAGAAACAAGAACGAAAAAGTTGTCTCCGCTGCAAAGGTTTTATCTTTATCTTAACGACAACTACATTGATTTGCCAAAAAGTTTAATCGGTGGTATTTTCAATGTATCTGAAATGGATACAAGGCGTATTGCAGGCAAAAATGAATATGGCGATACTCCATTTACAGTTTTCATTATTCAGAGTAAGTTAGTTTATTTAAATACAAATGAGAGCAGGCATTTTATTGAAAAGGCTTTACCTAGATTAGCTGCGGTTGCAGAAGATAAAGGTTATTTATTTATTTTTTCTGATGTTCAAAAAATCAGTGAAATGGAAACAAATATGGTATTTAACAGCATTATTAGTACAGCTTTTTTGCTTGATAACATTGCAGAATTTGCAGGTGATCGCGGGCAAAGAACTGTGTTTGGCAATATGGATGTTAAAGCTTTAAAGGAGGATTATGCCAGATGTGAAAGAGGTGACGGATACTTCTATGATATTGAAGCGGATCATTTACTGAAAGCAAAATTTATTAAATTTGAGGAGGATTAAAATTATGGCAGACGGTGCATTTGTTTCGGCAGATATTGCAAAAATTTCTAAGTTTATGTCAGATAGCGAGGAGGCTATTATAGAGTTTAATGCAATTAAGGAGGAATTCAATGCTATAAACTCTACTTTACTTAACAAGTGGAAAGGTGAAGGTGCGGATGCTTATCAGCAAGAAACCGACCATATTCTTGAAAATATTGGCGGTGTAAAAGATGTTTTGGACAGCATAAACAATGGTGCGGTGAAAAGTATTAAAGACGAATACACAAACCTTGACAATCAACTTGCTGAGTTTAATAGAAATCCACAGTCAGGTGAAGATAACGGAGATTAATTACCTATGGCGTTTGATAAAAATTTTTCAAATATTGTTGCTGATAAAAAAGATAAAAAGCGGGAGATAACAAAACTTATGGAATTAAATGAAAGTAATAAAAATACAATATATAATTTGATTTTTGCTGAGTCATCTAATGAAAAAGCAGAAGAATAAACGCAAAGGGAGATGAAATTATGGCGACTATCGCACTTTATGCAAGCAAAATCAATGCTATGTCCGCACTTATTCAAGATGTTAAAAGGTCTGTTGCAGATTATCAATCTGAGCTGTCTATTTTTAAAGAAGAAATCATTGCAAATTAATCAAAGCGTTTGCAATTTAAGTGATGTTTTAAGTTCTATTTCCACTTCTACTAAGACTCAAGAAGACACAATGCACGCTCTTGATCACTTTCAAAAAGAAAGCGAGCATTTTGCGGCAGAGGTTCAAAAAGTCGATATGGATGTAGCAGATATAGTCAATCAGCGAAAAAATGACTTTTATGACCAATATAACTACTTAAAACCGGATAGTGAAAAAAACGGTTGGGAAAAGTTCTGCCGACGCTTGTAAAGCAGTGGGTGAATGGTGTAAAGAGCATTGGATAATGGTTGTTACAGTTTTGGTTGTCATAGCAATTGCTGTTGTTGCAGTAGTAACTTTTGGCGTTGCCATAGCGGCAATAGCGGCTATGGCCGAAATTGTAGCTTTGGTACTGTGTGCCGCAGATGTAATATGTATACTTGCAACAGGAGGCAAAAGCATTTCTGATTTATGCAGAGAAAACGGCATGGGCTGGTTAGGAGAAATATTTGACGGAATATCTATTGGATGTGATATCGTATCTATTGTTTTCCCTGCCGGCGCTGCAATTAAAACAATGGCAAAAGTGGGGGTAAAATCTTTTGTAAAGGGATCAATACAAGCCGCAAAACTCGCCTTTAAAGACACCGTTGAAAAGGTTTTTAAAAGTGGATTTAAAAACGGAGTTAAAAATCTTGGAAAAATTGCTTTTAAGACATTTATTTTTGATATTGATGATTTTACGAAGATTAAAAACGGCAAGAGGATATTTGATATAATGGAAATGCAATTAGACCCGTTATTAACAAATAATCACTGGATAAAAATTCAAAACGATTTATGGCCGGAACTAGATTATACTCCTAAGCCTGGTAGGAATGGTACTCGGAATATTAAAGGACAAACACTTGATAAAATACTAAGTGATTATACTATTGATTCGCTCCCAATAACTTCGATCCCATTAACAAAGAGTGGGGATATTGATTGGAATGCGTTATCTGTAATAGATCCGGTAAAGATTAGTATGAAAAATCTTGATATAGATATAGATCAATTTCTTAGTGGTAATATGGATGCAAAACAGATGAAGGAGTTTAATAAACTTCTTAGAGATATTAACTACAGCAAGGCTCAAGCTAAATTACCAGAAGGAATAACTTTATCAAGTTTGGAGAAGGATAGGGGCTTCCCAATAACTATCCATGAAGATTTAAGCACAAAGAAATGTTATTTTGTTGCTACTGAAATACATAGTAATATAAATCACAATGGGGGTATAGCTAATTACAAATTTAATTTGAAAGGGATAGCCGATAAATTCAGTGACTTGTTTGGAAAATCTGGATTTGGAATAGTAAGATTTGCTTATGATGTATTAAAATGATTAAAGTGAGGCAATTGAAAGTGTTTGGTAAAAAAAAGAGTGGAAATAAGCGAAAGAATACAATCAATGGAATTTTTGGAGAAATGGAGAATAGAGGAGTTGGGTGGTATGGCACAACACAGATACAGATTACATTATGGAACAAAATATTTGATATTGAGCTTTTTGCTGTTTCAAACTCAACCGCAGATGAAATAACTCCAAAACAGGAACGTGCTTACACATATTTTATGGAAAACATCTTTGATATTCAAAACAAAATTGAAACCATTATTGAAAATGGCTGTAAAACTAAAGATACAAATGTGTTATTATCACGATTTGAACCTTTTCGATTATTTTTTAATGTAAATGGAGGATTTGCTTTACTTTTATATGATGCTGATGATGTTGAAGAAGGTTATCATGAAGATTTAGCAGTCAGCATTCTTCCTAAATTAGAGATATGGTCCGAGGAAGACTATGTATGTCGTGGTATTTGTGAAGCGTATGTAGATGATTAGAAATTAGGGGTTAGCAGGAAGGAAAATATGTTTAGCTAGATCAACCCTAAATTATGATAAAAGGATTTACACATTGGAGCGAACGAGAAATTTTGGAACGTATAGCAGGGAATATCTCTTAAAAAATAACGTAAAGCATACGGAGGCCTTTTATGACGCTAGAAGAATTAAATAAGCATGCATGCAAAAAGATTGAAACAAGAGGACTATACTGTAATTTGATTGAAGGAGCAGAATCATGGGAAAATATCGTCATACATGTATATAGAAATAACCATATATCAGCAGTGTACTACAGTGACGGTAAAGAAGAAGTAAACCGTGAAGTTTTCTTTGAAAATCTATTTGAAAATTTATATTTATTATCTAATGAAAAAGCAGAAGAATAAACGCAAAGGGAGATCAAATTATGGCGACTATCGCACTTTATGCAAGCAAAATCAATACTATGCCCGGGCTTATTCAAGACGTTAAAAAATCTGTTACAGATTATCAGTCTGAGCTGTCTGCTTTAAAGAAGAAGTCCTTGCAAATCAATAAAAGCGTATGCAATTTAGATGATATTATTAGCTCTATTTCCACCTCTACACAAACGCAGGAGCAGGAAATTACGTCGCTTGAAAATTTGAGTAACAATATTGAGCAATTTACCAGTGATGTAAATCGTATCGATATGGATGTTGCCGATGTGATCAATCAGCGTAAAGATGATTTTTATAACGAATATAACTATTTAAAGCCGGATAGTGAAAAAAACGGTTGGGAAAAGTTCTGCGACGCTTGTAAAGCAGTGGGTGAATGGTGTAA
>CAJTNL010000028.1 GCA_910577755.1 uncultured Eubacteriales bacterium
ATGCATTGGTTGTTAAGTTTTGTGCTACGCCATGGGTAAATGTCTGATCCGCCATTGTACCAGTTGCACCGTCTCCACCGTTAAATGTTACTGTATAGGTCAGCGGTGTCCATTGTGCATAATAAGTTGTACTGCCTGTTGGCACAGCACCTGCATTGTACGTATCGCCATTACCGTTTGCATCTGTGTTCCATCCGCTAAACGTATAACCTTCTCTTGTAGGATCAGTTGGTTGAGAAGTAGGTTGTGTACCCGGTTGTACACTTATTATCTGCTCTGCAGGAGTTCCCCCATTTCCATTAAACGTTAAAGTAAATGCGTTTACCCAACTGCCTACAATGGTTAACTCTACCTCCATTACTGTGTTATCATCTGTTGGTAGATATCTATCTATCAGCTCCAAAAGTGTTGTTTCAGTTACTTTGTCACCGCCAATAGTCCAACCATCCCAATATTTATTTGTTACTGCCAAATCGCCTTGACCTGGAATATTAGCATCAGCACCTGTTAATGCTTTGATTTCTTCGTAGTTTTTTGTTATAGTAGCCGGCACAGTTCCAGTTGCCGTAGGGTCGCCGCTTTCAAACTTAATGATAAGGGTAGTTGGCTGCCAATCTGCTGTGAAAGTCAGCTTTTTCTGACCTACTTGACCTTGAACATCCGTTGCCTTTTCTAACAATTCAATTGTGATAGTCGTCGCATCTGTTGGAGTAGCATCTGTACCAACTTTCCAACCATTAAAGTAATAGCCTTTTGGCGCTATCAAACCTGCATCATCTGGAATAGTATGTGGATTTGTAGTAGCTTCAGTATAAGTTTGGTCAGCCAAGGTTGGAGCTGTACCTGTTCCATTACCTAAATCAAACTCATACGTATAAGTAATATCAGCCAAATCCGCTGTCAAGGTAATCGTATAATCGGTATCTGTTTCCGTACCTACAATCGTGCTAATAGCAGTTCCATTTGTAATTTCAGTATTACCTGACAACCACTTGCCTGTGAAATATTTGCCAGTATCGACCGACAAACCGTTAGGTAATGTTGTCGGCAATCCAGCAAGGTTGTCTTCATAGGTCAGATCCGATACAAATGAACCTGTTGTTGGAATGGTATTCGTACCATCCGTTAATTTTACAATGACAGGCTTTGCCTCCCAAACTGCATAGAGATTGTAATCTTCACCCTCTACAAATACCCTGTTATCATCAGTATTAATTTGAGAACCAGCCATGAGTGGATTTTCATCTTGACCATTTGCATTAGTGGTCCAGCCTTTAAAGATATAACCAGTTCTGCTTGGTGTTTGAGTAGGAAGTGTATAAGGCGCTGCTATTGATAGATTGGTACTATCAGCAGGATCAGTCCATACAACATTGCCAAGATTATTAGGATCTGCATTAAATACAACATTGGTTTTACCCACTTCAGCAAAGTATGGATATAGATTCACAGGCGCTGTCACAGTATATGGGAATGTCACTGCATTTCCAGCAGCATTTGCTTCTGTGTACCATGTAGCCGTCTCTTGTAATTGACTTTCAGTTCCAGCCGGTCTAGTAGCCATCGGCGCTGTATCTATAGACGAATCAATATCCATCCATTGAGATGTTCCTGCATCATAAGTGAATGTTTTATTGGCAGCATCATAAGCAGTCGCTGTATATGTTTTTACTTCTACTTGCCATACTGGTGTAAATGTAAACAGTCCTTGTCTGATTGTTGCCAAATCCTCACCATTAGCTGTAGCATAAGCATCAGCATTGGTAATTAACTCTGTTAAGTTAACGGTTGTATAACCAGTAGCCTCAGCTTTTGTTGCAACAGGACCGTTTGCATCATAATTTGTATAATTCCAAGTATCATTTTTCACTTGATAACCTGTTGCCGGCATAAAGTCTGTGCCTGATACTGGGAATACCGGATCAGCCTTTTCTGTATAAGTATTGGCTGTTGCGTCTTTCTCAAATACCTTGCCATTTGCACTTACAAAGTATTTACCGATAGGATCATTTGTCCAATCAGTTGCACCTTCACCTAAATGGAAAGTAACCGGATAACCCCATTGTGCATAGAGTGTGATATCTCCAACTGTACGAGCTATTTGATCTTGATCGTTATAAGAAGTTCCACTGCCATCCGCTTTTGTATTCCAACCAAGGAACGTTAAACCAGGGTTGGTAAATCCATTTGCAGCTAATGTTGCTGTTTCTGTTGTAACTTCTTGATTGTTGTCAGTACCTGTTGTACCGGTAGCGTTAGCGCCATTTTTATCAAAAGTAATAGTAATTGGATTTACTACGCCCTCATAAAGACGAACATAGTGATCGCCAACACCTATTGTTTGGGCATTCATCGGTACCATTTGAGCAGGATCAGTCGTAACGTTACCATTTGCATCAATATATGCGCCATCGGCATTTGCTTTCATCCATTGCTTTTTATCATCTACGCCGGCAGCCGTAATACCATCAGCTACACTACCTCCATAGCTATAGCGGACCTGACCTAATGGTGAATCAACTGTACCATCCTTATTATAAAATGTAAGATTGGAAAGGTGTACAACTGGGGTAGCTAAATTGGTTGCATCCTTATAGTAACCAGTATTTAGGTTATCTCCTGGTTTTACATCCTGGTAAACAGCAGAATAGGTACCGCCTTTACGACTAGCTCTATCATAAAAGCCCGTCTGTAGAAAATTAATATTTGTTGGATTTTTCAGAATTGATGGATCACTATTCATTGTAGTTAGTGAACTATATATTCCAACTAATGCATAATCTGTATTCGCTGTATTGGCATTGCTGCCTCCAAACCAAATATCATTTTCTGTAATATCCTCAATTGTTTTGCCATCCTGTAACTTAAAAGAAATTTTATAATCATTCCAAACGTTAGCTGAGATGTCCCAATTATCTACAGTACGTACATTTGTATAATTATTGCTTCGCTGCATATGGAATGCAAGGAGAGCTGTATTTCCAGAAGCTACCACTCCTAACTGAGGACCGGTAAGTGGAGCAGTTGCGCCTGAACCTTGGTAGTTGCCTACTGCAAGAGTAGCACTATGACCTCCATTGGCACCACTACCACTCACTACAATACTCGCAATATCAGCTGAACGCACATAATGCGCATTCCTGTAATCCTCGCTAAAAGAAGTTGGATCAAGAGTTGGAAGATCAATACCTCCCGGACTTGCAGTTTTAATTAAGTTCTGGTAATTATTCGTTGCACCTGGAGTATATTTACTGCCTATGTAAATTTCTGTACCATCCGTTGTTACAGGAAGTAAAGAGTCCGTGTTAAATCCGATACCAACTCGTGCATTTTGAACACTCAACCCATTACTAGGTATCGCTACACCTGTTGCATACTCTGTAACTGTGCTCGGTAATCTAAATTGAACACGAAAGGTTGCAATTTTTGTGGCATCATCATAATTATCGATTGACAGTTTAAATGATTCATTAGAATCCTTTGTCGGATCCCATATGTGAGTGGTGGGATCTGTACTTGATACCACTTTTCCATCTGCACCTGTTTGCGGTGTATTGGTTACCGCTTGTGTTACCAGAACGGAAAGTGGCACTGTACCGCAAACAACCAGCGCTGCCAAAAGGCACGCTAACCATTTCTTTGTAATTTTAAAAGACTTTTTCATCTCTTAAAAATTCCTCCTTATTATAATTTGAATTCTTTTTTTGCTTTATAGAAAGCAAAAAACTTTATAATTGAAACAATAAGTAGTTGTATTTCAATTATAAAAAGAGTTAAATTTGGGAAAAACATCTGCTCTCTCTATATCGAAAGATACTATTATCTTTCATTTTTTTCTTTCCCTCTGGCACGCCAGCATATTTTCCACGCATCCACCCTTTCAAAATCATCAACGACGCAAATCAGTCTGTAAGCCCTTTATACTTTACGCAAAAATATAATAACTTGTGAATCACGAAATATTTTGCTAAAATCAAAATATATGGTTTACAGTACTACTTTTAATATATTAAATATATTTTGGTTACGAAGTCATTATAGCAAACTCTCATTTGAAAGTCTATACTTTTACATTTGATTTTCATAAAACAATAACATTTGTCAAAAAATAATACAAACTAAATGAAAAAAACATTGCACTATGCACAATTTTCAGAAAATTTTACCATAATATATTAAATATTTTAGTTAATATGGCATTATTATAAACAAAAAAAATTAACTTCATGGAATAACGAATCATCCAAAAAACCATAACACATTTTTACATGGAAAATATTAAAATATATAAATGCTACGTCAAACATAACAGCAAATGATAGTGTTAAGTATTGATATTTCAGTATTGATATGTTATACTAAATATATTATAAAATTAATAAAGTAAGATTCAGGTTTGTCTATCTAAAGTTATTTTATGCAAAATCACTCTATAATACGAAAATTTCGGGATGTAGCTCAGTTTGGTAGAGCGCTGTGTTCGGGACGCAGAGGCCGCGTGTTCAAGTCGCGTCATCCCGACCAAATGTGTAATGCGCAAATTGCGCATTACACATTTTTTAACAAAATTCCCATATTGCAGCAAGACGCGGAATACTTGATTCCACATAGCTCATGTAAATTGTTTTGCAAGTTTACGTACCTTCACATATATTTCGTATCTTTTACATAATCCTTTATCAAATGAGCGCTGTTCAAGATAATATGTACTGATTTCCATGTTTTTGAGTACATATATTGCATCAATTTGAGAAAAAAGGAGGTTATGCAATAATTGCATAACCTCCTTTTTTATGTCTCGATACAAATGTTATCAATTAGCAAATTTGGGTATATCATTCTCATAAAGGAACTTTACCAAAGCGTCGCTGTTAACTTTTAAATCAGGACGCAGTACATCAGCTTCCATACCGCTAATCATAACCGTTGTATCGGAATATGCACCGTCCTCTGGTACACGCATTTGTTCAATTGGATAATTTAAGTAAGTCAAAGAATTAGTCGCCAAATTCAAAACCTCATCTTTACTGAGATTAGTAGTAATCAGCGGCAAAACCTCCGACAACACACTATTAATAGTAGCAATATTGGACGACTTAAGCCTGTTAATTGCAGCAGACATGACTGTGCGCTGGCGCTCTGTACGCTGAAAATCGTCGCCAATTTTACGAATTCTTGAGTAGGATCGCGCCAAATCTCCATTTAACAGCTGATATCCTCCTACTACATCTTTACGGAAAGAGTATTCATTAATATATACCGCTTCTTCATCGGTAACATCAATATATATGCCTCCTACACTATCAATAATTTTTTCAAAAGCATCATAGTCGATTAGCATATAGCGGTCAATATCCACACCAAAATTATTTTCTATTGTTTTCACTGTCAGCGGCGCACCTCCATACGAGTAGGCAGCGTTTAGTCTATTAGAACCTACTCCCGGAATCTGTACAAACATATCTCGCATAAATGACGTCATTTTAATTTTTTTGTGGCGGGTATCAACAGATAACAAAATCATGCTATCCGAACGTCCCACATCACCCTCACGATAATCGTCAATGCTGAGCACCAAAATATTCGTAATGGCTTGGTCATGATATAAACCGCCCACAAACATGGGATCTGGCAAGCTGGTTGTTTCCCCTGTCTCACTAACAGTGAAACTTACAACGGTCCCCTCTCCCTCTACATAATTAATTTTATTAATCAAGCTATCAACATAAAAGCAACCTGCACCGAACAAAATACAAGCAACACTAACAATTGCCGCAATTGCATTTACGGCAATCCTGCCTTTTGAAAGCTTAATTGTTTCGCCTCGTTTCTTATCACACTTCTGCGGTGTCTCAGCCGACTCTTCATCAAAAAGATTGTCCGTCTCTGAACTTACTTCGTTATTCAGCTCTAGAGCCGTGCTGTTTTTTAAATTCTCATTCAAATCAGAAACCTGTTTTATTTTTTGCTCATTTTGTGTTTGAAAATTCCGCTCGTTTTTATCCAAAGTCCATCCCTCAGCATTTCATAACTATTACACAGCTACGCCGTTACCATTTTAAATACGCAAGGCATTTCTGCATATAAAAATTTTTTTAATAACTTTGCTTTCCGTTTATACTTACTTTTAAGGCTCCTGCTCGTCCAAAGTCAATTCGTAAGACGGCAAAAATTCTGTCAAAAAGCACTGAACCTCCGGCATATCCATTTCTAATACAGCTTTACGAATCGTTTGTTCTGCTTTTATAAACTCTGCATTCCCCATTTTACGTTCTTCCACACATTTAATAAGAGCTGAAAGCTTATCTGCCGCTTTCACAAACGGCAACAATTGACTATCCGTCTCATGTTCTTGAAATAACAAACCACGATAATCCGCTTTTAAATCCTCGGGAACCATAGACAGCAACTTACGTTGCGCAACCTTTTCCACTTCACGGTAAGACTTTTCTATCGACGGATTGTGATATTTCACCGGCGTAGGCAAATCACCTGTAATAATTTCGGGTGTGTCATGAAAAATGGCCAAAACTGCTGTACGCTCCGCATTAACTGAGCCACCAAATCTGCGATTATGGATCACAGCTAAAGCATGGGCTAAAATAGCAACCTCTAAACTATGCTCACAAATTGACTCATTTTGCGTATTGCGCATAAGTCCCCATCGGTTGATATATTTCATACGAGATAAGATAGCGTAAAAATGTGACATCAGCAAATCTTCCTTTTAAACTTTCTTTTTATTATATCAATTCTTTTAC
Source organism: uncultured Eubacteriales bacterium (assembly GCA_910577755.1). Taxonomy (GTDB): domain Bacteria; phylum Bacillota; class Clostridia; order Oscillospirales; family Acutalibacteraceae; genus UMGS1071. Next base: position 6,762 of record CAJTNL010000028.1, read on the forward strand.
TATAGTACAACAGATTATCCAACTGTAATAATATTCTTTCAATATTCTCTGAATTTAGACGTATAAATGTGTTATAAATAATTCTAACCTTTATTTTTTATATTGCAACAGGTTTAGCATCACAGATCTTGTTTGGTAATAAAAATGTTTTATTGTTTATGTGTTAAAAATTGTTTTATAATTTCTCTTATGATATAATAAATTTCATACAAAAAAGGGGGCAGTCTATGCAAACAACGGCATTAAAACCAAAGTATTTGTGGCAAAACTATTATATAAAAGCATTGATCTATGGTATGGGAGTGTCCTTTCTCTTCTTTCTGCCATTTATCCTATATGATAAAGGCTATTTTTTATTCTATGGCGATTTTAACGTACAGCAGATACCGTTTTACCAAATGGCGCACGATGCAGTCCGCAACGGCAGTTTTGGTTGGAACTGGACAACCGATCTTGGCGTAAACTTCATCGGCTCTTATACGTTTTACTTATTAGGCAGTCCCTTTTTCTGGCTAACCCTGCCATTCCCTAGTGCAGCAGTGCCTTATTTCATGGGGCCTCTTCTGATTTTAAAATTCGGCTGTGCCGCTTTATCGGGGTATATTTATTTAAAGCGTTACGTACAAAACCAGAATATTGCCGTGATCGGCGGTATGCTATACGCATTTTCTGGTTTTTCCGTTTACAATATCTTTTTCAACCATTTTCATGAAGCAATCATCTTGTTCCCGCTGATGCTTGCGGCTTTAGATGAATATATGTATAAACACCGCCGCGGCGTTTTTGCTCTAACCATATTTGCAAGCTGCTTTGTCAATTATTATTTTTTTGTAGGACAAGTTGTATTTTGTCTGATTTATTTTGTAATACGCCTTGTTATAAAAAGTTGGAAAATTTCAGTAAAAGATTTTCTCCTTCTGCTTTTTGAAGGTTTTATTGGTGTAGGACTCTCCTGTATTCTGCTGATTCCTACCTTTTTTACAATTATACAGAACCCAAGGGTAGACAACCCCTCAAACGGCTGGAATGCCCTGCTGTACAGCCATAACCAGCGTTATGTACATATTTTGCAAAGCTTATTTTTTCCGCCGGACATTCCCGCACGACCCAACTTTACCCCAAACTCAGAATCCAAATGGTCTTCTCTTGGGGCATGGCTTCCTTTGTTCAGCATGACAGGTGTTATAGGTTTTATGCAGCAAAAGAAAAGGCGCTGGCTAAAATATACATTAGGCATTCTATTTCTTATGGCTATGATTCCTATTTTAAATAGCTCCTTTCAACTGTTTAACGCCTCTTACTATGCCCGCTGGTTCTATATGCTCACACTAATGATGACCTTAGCTACAATTTCCTGTTTAGAGTTGCAAAACATCAACTGGAAACGCGCTATCATTTGGACAATGCTAATTACATTTGGCATTGCGCTGCCTATTGGATTTATGCCCGAAACCACTACAAAAGACGGTACTACTACCACAACCTATGGGCTAGAGCAGTATCCCGTCCGATTTTGGGCATATGTGGCAATCGCCGTTGTCAGCCTACTGCTGCTCACAATTATTTTAAAATACCGCAATAAAAACGGCATATGGTTTACTCGTTTACTAACTGGAGGCGTTGCGTTGATGACTTTAGTATACGCAACCTATTTTATTGCCCTGGGTAAAACCCAATCCTATAGCACACATAATCAAATTATCCCCACCGCGCTCAACGGCGGCAGCGATTTAAACCTGCCGGAATCGGACTTTGCACGCTCCGACTTTTATAAAAGCATGGATAATCAGGCAATGTTTTGGCAAATACCTACTATTCAGGCATTTCATAGCATCGTTCCCGGCTCAATTATGGAGTTTTATCCAACCATTGGCGTTACCCGTGACGTAGGCTCAAGGCCGGATGTGAAATATTATGGTCTGCGCGCTTTAACCTCCTGCCGCTGGCTGTTTGATTACACTGGCGATAACAACAGTTTTGTAACTGACAGCGGCAACGCCCGCATGCCGGGATGGAACTATTATGACACCCAAAACGGTTATGATGTCTGGGAAAACCAATATTATATTCCCATGGGATTTAGCTACGACATATACTTTACAACAGAACAATATAACAATCTATTAGAAAATAACCGTCATTTACTTTTGTTAAAAGCAATTGTACTAAGTGACGAGCAGGCATTGAAATATCAAGATATTCTTATGCCTGTGCCAGATACCGCCGCTCTTTCTTATACAGAGGCAGCCTATTTCAGCGATTGCCTGAATCGTAAATCTATGGCTTGCTCAGACTTTACATATCACAGCTATGGTTTCACCGCCCATTTTACCGCAGACAAAGAACGGCTGATATTTTTCAGCGTACCTTATGAAAACGGCTGGACAGCCACTGTAAACGGTCAGCCTGTTGATGTAGAAAAAGTCAATATCGGCTTTATGGCGGTAAAGGTACCAGCCGGCTCTTCTGAAATCATATTCCATTATCAAACACCCGGTCTGAAAACAGGCGCAATGATCTCTGCATGTACAATTCCGATTTTTGGTCTTTACATGCTCATTATGAAAAAAGCAGATCAAAAACAAAATAAATGCCCAAAACGTACCATCTACAAAATCAAAAATTCTCTTCCGAAAGGCAATACCTCTAATTAAAGAAATTCTTTAGACAGAAAACCCAAAGACAACCAATAAAAACACCGGAAAGAAAACACGCCCGAAACGGTTAAGCCAAGCAACAAAAAGTTGCAAAGCGATCCAAGAAAAGTTTTCTATGATTCCGGTGTTTTTTATATTAACCGCGCTTTCGAAATAATTTAAGCAATTGTCTCTGACTGCTGTCACTATCGCAAACAGCCACAATTTCATCTTCTGCATAAATCACAGTAAACCCATTGGGTATGGTCATATTATCATCTCTTAAAACAGAAATAATTAAACATCCCTGCGGTAATGTAATATCCTTAAGCATTTTACCGTCTAATTGAGATTCGTGGGGCACTATACCGGTACAAATACTCGCTTTTCCTTTATTCAAGGTAGCAAGCAAATGCATACTGGCTACATCTACCTCCTGCTCAATCAAACGTGTAATGATTTCTGTACTACTTACCACAATGTCTGTACCCAAAGTACGTAATGCTTCTACATTTCTAGGGTTATTAGCGCGCACAATCACTTTATGAGCATTAAATTCATTTTTAGCCAACTGCGTTGCCACTAAATTATTCTGATCACTGCCAGTTACAGAAATAAAACAATCGGCATTTTTGGTACCGGCTTCTTCCAGCACCTCCAGCTCTGTGCCGTCGCCGCATATCACCTCTACATCCAAATCATTTGCCAGCTCAATACATTTAGCTCTGCTTTTTTCAATGAGCCGTACGTCATATTTTCTCTCCAACATATTATCAGCGATATCCTTACCTAGTTTACCGCCTCCAACAATTACTATCTTCATGCTTATTTCCCCTATGAAATGTTTTCTAATCACACAAATTTGCAAATATTAGTACATCGTTTTGCTGTAACAATATCTCTCTATGAATTGTACATAAATCCATAGAGCCGTCTGTATGAACAACGCCAAACACACTATGCTCGTCATCCGTTTTTTCTATTTTCCTAATATCCTTACCTGCCCATTGTTCCTGTATAGGCACACATGTAAAAGATACCGTAGAAACCCCAAATGTCAAATTTTTATGCTCATACGGCTGTGTTAATGCAGCGAACATAGCGTCACCTGCCAAATTAGTAGGACATACTGTTTTTAACCCGAATTTTTGAAACACTTTCTCCCGCGCCGGATCAGAAATTCTTGCCAGCACATTTTCAACCCCAAAAAATTCTTTTACAATTTGCGAAACTGTAATATTTAAATTATCATCTGAGGTTACTACTGCTACAGCATCACAGTTTTCTACACCTGCGTTTTGAATAACACGCATATCCATAGGCATTCCACAAATGGTAAGACCTGTAAAAGTATCGCTTAATGCCCGAAATCTGTCAACGTCGGCATCTATGATGGCAACGTCATGTCCATGTTCATCCAAACGCTCTGCTAAATTGATACCTACACGTCCGCACCCTATTACAAGTATATTCAATACAATTACCTCTCTTCTAACCTTGCCCTGTGCGAAAATAGAATGCTGCCCTTAAGCTTAAGGGCAGCAGATATATTTATACCAGTTGTTGCTTATTGTACAATGCTTAGATTCAGCTGTCAATATGCTTGACTGTTTTTCTATATATTATTTTACAACAAATATATAATTGATATACGGTATGCTAACTGTTTTCGTTATACTGTGCTTTAGTCATAATTACACTGCTTCTATCAAAAACAGGCGGCACCTCCATATAGGCTGCCTACCTGTTTCGCATATCAATATTTTACATAAGTTTTGTATTCCAACCATTTTACCAAATCTATTAACATATTTTAACTACAACGACTCAAAATTTGCATGTTAGCAATTACACACTTTTCACATTAGGTTTTTATCAGTTCAGCCGCTTAACGGTCAGAGTTGCGCTAACACCGTCGCCTAGCGTTACACCTACTGCAACCAATGCGGAAAGCGCCATATTGATTACATCGCCTGCAGCCAAGGTGAGAATAACACTTCCACTAAGAAGAGAACCCACACCCACAGACAGAACACGGTTGATGGTTGCATCAGGAATATTCGTACCATTCTGACGCACTGCCAAAGTCAGGGTCGTACCTACCGCTACAGACAACGTACTGGAAAAGTTAATTTCATAAATACCTGCATTTGTAACAGTAACGCTATTGGCGGTAGCGTAGGTCGCATTGCTGGCCGGCATGGTAGTAGGCAGTGGAATAATCGTTGTTCCAGCAATCGTCAAGTTAAGGGTCTGAGGAGTGGTATTATACCGTCCGCCGAAAGCCGCCAAACCATTTTCAGGACCTGTCGGACCGGTTGGACCAGTCGGACCTGTTGCTCCTGTCGCTCCTGTTGGACCGGTCGGACCTATATCGCCTGCTAGACCTGTTGCTCCTGTCGCTCCCGTTGGACCGGTTGGACCTATATCGCCTGCCAGACCTGTTGCTCCTGTTGCTCCTGTTGGACCTGTCGGACCTATATCGCCTGCCAGACCTGTTGCTCCTGTCGCTCCCGTTGGACCGGTTGGACCGGTCGGACCTGTTGCTCCTGTACC
>CAJTNL010000029.1 GCA_910577755.1 uncultured Eubacteriales bacterium
AACAGAATAAAAAAATTCAGCTTCATTCTTATATTCAGTTAAAGCAGCAATAAGAGGTTCAACATGATCTCTAATCACAGAATAAACACCAATTAAATCACTGTTTATATCATTAATATAAGCAGTATTAGGCTGCAAATGAAAAAGTAAAGCGCCTCCGCCTACAAACGGCTCACAATAAGAGGTTATGTGTTTAGGTAGCAATGGCATAAATGTCTCTAATAATTGCCTTTTACCTCCCACCCATTTTAAAACAGGAGCAACCAGTTTATTCTTTTTCATATTTCTGATTGCCTCCTTTCCAATCATGTTATGAAATCCCCCGAAACACTATGCCCATCTAATCTCCAATCATACCTTTTCATACCTTTACAAAAAAGAAATCCATAAATCTATATAGCTATTGACTATTGCCCAAATGTATAGTACCATAAATATTAAATTGAGAATCAATTTCATATTGGAGCGTTATTAAATGACACAATTAGATGGATACAAAACAAAACAACGAGACTATATTTTGCAGTTTTTAATTAAAAATCAAGAAAAACACGTTACTGTTGATGATGTCGTCGATCATCTGAAAAGTGCAGGCAATCCGGTAGGAAAGGCAACCGTCTACCGCTATCTAGACAAACTGGTGGGGCAAGGTGACGTGCGAAAATATTTACTGGAAGACTCTGGCGCATGTTACCAGTATAATGCAGATCAGAAATCTTGCGCAATGCATTTTCATCTAAAATGCGTTACCTGCAAAAAACTGATTCATTTACACTGTGACTTTTTAAATGAAATTGAGCGGCATATATTAACTGATCACCACTTTACAATAGATCCCTCACGTACTGTATTCTACGGTCAATGCGAAAACTGCAAATCACAAGTCTAACCACTACTATATAAAGGAGCTTTAAAATGAAAAAACTTCTTACCTTTTTCTTTGCTATGCTTGTATTAGGCGGCATGTTAACCGGCTGCGGTTCCGCTCCCGGTAACAGTTCTTTCTCAGAAAGCAATCAATCAAATAAAATTACCATTGTGGCTACATTATTTCCCCAGTACGATTTTGCCCGTCAAATTGCTGGCGACAAAGCAAATGTTCAGTTGATTTTACCCCCGGGTGTTGAGAGCCATACCTACGATCCTTCTCCCTCTGACATTATCTCCATTCATAATGCAGACATTTTTCTATATACAGGTTCAAATATGGAAACATGGGCAAATAATGTAATTACCACCTTACCTGCTTCAGTAAACGTACTGAATGTTGCAAAGGACATTCCTCTGCTCAAAAGTCCCAGCGGCAGTCATAACCACACAGATGATGAGGGACATACCCACGAAGACATTAGCGATGCAGAATTAAATCAGTATGATCCTCACATTTGGACCAGTCCCATAAATGCAAAAACCATGATAAACCATATACTAGAAGCCCTATGTGAAACTGATCCTACCAATGCCAATACGTACAGACAAAATGCAGCCGACTATTTGAACCAATTAGACGAGTTAGACAGTTCTATTCGCAGCGTCATAACAAGCGGCAATCGCAAAAAATTGGTTTTTGGCAGCCGTTTTGCGCTTTTCTACTTTACCCATGAGTATAATTTGGACTATCGCTCTGCTTATGATTCTTGTTCAGCAGATGCAGAACCCAGTGCGAAAGATATTTCTGACTTGATTAACGAAATAAAAGAGGAGCAAACACCTGTTGTTTACTATGAAGAATTAATAGATCCCCAAATTGCACGTACCATCAGTGCAGAAACTGGTGCTGAAATGCTCTTATTTCACTCCTGTCACAACCTCTCCAAATCAGATTTTGACAACGGTGAAACATATTTATCTCTTATGAAGCAAAATATTAAAAATATGAAAAAAGGACTTGAAACAACGCTATGATACTCTCCTGCCGTGACGTAACTGTTGAATTTGATGCTAAAAGAGTCGTTGATCATATATCTTTTGATGTGGAAGAAGGTGAATATGTCTGCATTGTAGGAGAAAACGGCTCTGGAAAAAGCACATTACTGAAAAGTATATTAGGTCTAGTCTCTCTAAAATATGGTTCTGTTACATTTGGTTCGCAGATATCCCGCAAACGATTCGGCTATTTACCCCAACAAAACCACATTCAAAAGGACTTTCCTGCTTCTGTTTATGAAGTAGTACTGTCCGGATGTTTAAACCGTTGCGGTTTAAGACCTTTTTATAGTAAATCGGAGAAACAGTTGGCGCTTGCACATATGAAACGGCTGAGTATTAGTGACTTAAAAAAATGTTCGTACAGTACATTATCCGGTGGTCAACAGCAGCGTGTATTGTTAGCTCGCGCCTTGTGCGCCACTGACAAGCTATTATTGCTAGACGAGCCCGTTACCGGACTGGACCCCTTAGTGACTACCGAGCTTTATCAACTAATTCAACAATTAAACGATGAGTTGGGTGTTACCATCATCATGGTTTCTCATGATATTGCCACAGCAGCCAAATATGCCGACAAAATTTTACATATGAATCAAACACTACTTTTTTATGGTGATACGCCATCATATATCTCTACCAATCTTGGCAAAACATTCATAAAAGGCTCTTAGTACCGGAAAGGAATACCTTATGTTGAACCTATTACAAAATTTATTTTCTTATACTTTCATGGTACGGGCATTGATTGTCGGTATGCTGGTTTCTCTTTGCGCTTCTTTGCTAGGCGTTAGCTTAGTATTGAAACGATATTCTATGATCGGAGACGGTCTCTCTCATGTGGCCTTCGGTGCAATAGCGATTGCTATGGCAATGCAATGGGCTCCGCTTCCCATTGCAATTCCTGTAGTAGTTGCCGCCGCTTTCTTATTACTCCAATTAAGCGCTAACAGTAAAATCAAAGGCGACTCCGCAATCGCTTTAATTGCAAGCAGCGCTTTGGCTATTGGCGTTATGGCTGTTTCATTATCATCGGGTCAAAATACTGATATATATAGCTATATGTTTGGCAGTATTCTGGCTATGACAGACAACGATGTTTATATCAGTATTGCTCTTTCCGTTATAGTTTTAATCTTATTTGTTATATTTTATCATAAAATTTTTGCTGTTACCTTTGATGAAAGCTTCGCAAAAGCAACCGGTATCAAATCCAATGTATATAATGTTCTGCTGGCTTTATTAACTGCTCTGATAATTGTAGTTGGTATGCGTATTATGGGTACCATGCTCATATCAAGTTTAATTATTTTTCCTGCTTTATCTGCCATGCGCATATTTCAGCAATTCCGTTGGGTTATCATTGCAGCTGCTATAATTTCTATTGTATGCTTCTTTATCGGCATAGTTGTTTCCTACCAATACTCTACACCGACCGGCGCAAGTATTGTCATTGTAAACTTAATTATATTTCTAATATGCCTTGCGAGTAACTTTATCAGCAAAATTATTAAAAGGAAAATATCTTAATAGTACTTTAAACCATATCCTTACAGATAAATAACAAAAGGTGACAATATCCAACTACATCTTGCAAATTCATTTTACATTGCCTATAATAAATAAGCATGTAAAAAACAAGTAAGAATGGAGGTTAAAAATGAAGCGCTGGATGCAAACTGTTAAAACCAGATTTCTGTTTGCTGCAAGTGTTGCTTGTATTGTGATATTAGCAATCATCATCACCTTAATTTGCATTTTTACTATAAAACCAAATGCAACAGAAACAGCTTCTGAACCCGAAAGCACAGTTATTTCAGAAAGCGTACCAACTGATGAAAAAAACAGGCCGGACAACATTGTTACAGAAAGTACTGATATAGAAACTCCCCCTATAAGTACCGAACATTTTATACCGCAATCTACCGAAGTTGACAATACTTTCTTTGCAGATACTCTTTTTATTGGTAATTCAATTACAGAAGGATTTCAAAGATTCTCGGGCCTAGACAACGCCACATTTTATCAGGGACGCGGCATGACGGTAGAAAATATTCATCGAATGAAAGTTGTAAATGCAGATAACTCTTCCGATATGGACGGAAACGGTGATAAAACAATCATAGACGCTCTACATGACAGACAATTTAACCAAATTTATATTTTGCTGGGTTCCAATGAATTAGGATGGGTTTACTATGATCTATTCATCAACCAGTACGCAGATTTGATTGATACGATTCGTGAACTACAGCCAAATGCTAAAATTTGTGTACAGTCTATTCTACCGGTATCCGCGCAGCGGTCTGAAACTGATGAAGTCTATACAAATGAAAAAATTGAATATTTGAATCAGATGATTATTCAGATGTCATCACAAAAAAATATACCTTATCTAAACGCCGCCGAAGTTTTTAAAAATGAAAACGGTGCGTTATCAGAGGAGCACACTACTGACGGCATCCATTTAACGCCCGAGGCATGTAAAACATGGTATATGTACGTAAAAACTCATATTATGCAGTAAGATTATAAAAATGAATCTATATAAATCTGTGCATACTATACTGTAAAATAAAAACTGTTGTATTTTATTGAAATACAACAGTTTTTATTTTAAGTATATAACCAACCCACAAACTTTTCTGCATTTAACATACGTATACAAAATAATAAAACTATGCGCTGAAAAACATAAGTGTCAATACACATCATCGCAAATGCTTATACTAAGTCAAAACACAATTCAGTTATACGCATTTCATCTATAAAACAGAAGCTGTAAATACTGCTTTATCATTCTGAATCGGTTAATTGCAACTGGATATACTCTTCTGCCATATAAGCCGCCACCGCACCGTCTGCTACTGCTGTAACAACCTGACGTAACGGTTTTGTTCGTACATCGCCTGCAACAAATACACCCAACTGAGAACTTTTTGTGGATTCGTCCGCCACCACATAACCATTCCCATCCAGTTCTAACTGACCTTTTAATAAATCAGTATTAGGAACATTACCGACCGCTACAAAGATACCTTGACACTCAATGGTGGTGACTTCTCCTGTATTTTTATTTTTCACTTTCACACCCGATACCGTTTGTTCATGCAAAATTTCTTCTACAGTACTATCCCATACAAACGTAACATTTTCCGCTTGTTTCAACACATCGTAATATATTGCTGCAGCACGCAAAATGTTTCTCCTATGTATAATATATACCCGTTTACACAATTTTGACAAAAACACAGCGTCCGCCGCCGCTGTATCGCCACCACCAATAACCACAACTGTTTTATTGCGGAAAAACGCACCGTCACAGGTTGCACAGTACGATACACCTTTGCCACGCAAAGCGCGCTCTTCCTCTAATCCTAACTCTCTCGGTGAAGCACCAGTTGCGACAATGATTGCCCTCGATGTATAAGTGGTTCCGTTGGCAACCGTCACCTCTTTGACTAATCCCTCTATTTTAACCGAAACAATTTCTTCCGTTTTATGCTCTATTTGAAAGCGCTCAGCTTGTTTTTGCATATTCATTGCCAAGGTGACGCCGTCAACTCCTTCAGGAAAACCCGGATAGTTGTCTATATGCTCTGTAGTTACCATCTGTCCACCCGGCACATATTTTTCTAAAAGCAATGTTTTCATTGCAGCACGTCCGCAATACAAAGCCGCTGTATAACCTGCCGGTCCGCCTCCAATAATAATTACGTCATATAAGATTGTATTCATTCCATCACTCCTTGATTTATGATGGTTTTATTATAACATAAAAGAAATTGCATAGCAATTTTCAATGGACACCATACTTATCTGCAAAAATTTTGAATTATACGATGAATTATAAAGTTTTTACAAAAAACAAACTGGGTTTTACAGGTAAACTTTATACATAGTTACTATAAATTTGTGGTTGATTTAGGCATAATTTCAATAATTTATTTTTTTATTGACTTCCTGTTATTGGGACTGTACAATGAGATTAAAAGTATAAGGAGTGAAAATATGAGTGATAATATCAACAATGAGGAATTTGAAGTAGATTTAATTACCTTAATTGATGACGAAGGCACAGAGCATGAATTTGAAATTCTGGATGTCATTGAAAATGACAAAGGATGTTTTTACGCACTTTTACCAACCTTTGAAGATCCAACAGCCTCCGTTGAATCAGAGGGTACTTATTATATTTTTGAAGCTATTGAAGAGGATGGAGAAGAACAGTTAGCAGAGGTAGAAGATGAGGAATTGCTGGATCAACTGGCAGAAATTTTTGAAAGCCATTTTGACGAAATGTACGAATCTGCTGATGATGCATAATGATGATTTGGAAAAAATATTCACTCATAAATTTTCAAAAAAGAATTATGAGCCGAATACTATATGATATAATTTGAGCAAAGAATGAATTCCTGCCCGGTGCGCGGACCGTTGCATAAGTAACCCTACAACCTTTATTTAGGGAGCTTATTCTCCGTTGACAGACTGCAGACCTCCCGGTTTACCGGAAGAAGGGAGCATGAAATCAATGGGAGGGCACCCACCTGCTATTGAGTAGCAGGTTACTCTTAGCACATTACGGCCGGGTGGGCTTGATTTTATTGTAAAAGACTTTTGGTACTTTCACCAAAGGTCTTTTTTAATTTTATAGCAAATATAGACATCTATTTTCAAATCATATATAATAGAACAAAATATAAATATAATGAACGGAGAGAGCCTATGAGTCAATATCTTGTTATGACAGATTCTACAGCCGATTTTACACCAGAACAAATTAAAAAACTTGGCATTGAAGTAATTCCTATGGAATTTTTGATAGATGATAAAATCTATATGAACTATCCCGACGGACGTGAAATCACGAATACACAATTTTATCAAAAAATGCGTGAGGGCAGTATGCCTACTACCACTCAAATTACTTCGCAACGTTTTATTGAAATGTTTGAACCTCATTTAAGAAACGGTAAAGATTTACTTTATATTTGCTTTTCTTCTGCACTAAGCGCAACTTTTGAGCGTTCTCTCACAGCGATAGAGGAGTTACGAAAAACATATCCCGAACGTGAGATCTATTCCATTGATTCCCGTTCTCCCAGTATGGGAGAGGGTATACTGGTCATAAAAGCATTAGAACTGCTACAGGAAGGCGCCAGCGTCAGAGAAGCTGCTCAATGGGTGGAAGAAAACCGTAAATATGTACGCTTATGGTTTACGGTAAATGATTTAAATCACTTAAAACGCGGTGGCAGAATTTCCGCTACATCAGCCTTATTCGGCAGTATGTTGGGTATTAAGCCTGTTTTGCGTGTAAACGAAAAAGGTGAGCTAATTCCTACTGAAAAAATACGCGGCCGCAAGCAATCTTTAGAGTATATTGTAAAACGCATGTCTGAATCTATTATAAAACCGGAAGTACAAACCGTTTATGTATTACACGGAGACTGTTTGCAAGATGCTGAGTTTGTTGCATCATGTATTAAACAAACAATTCCTACCGTAAAAGATGTGCAAATCCAATATGTCGGACCAGTTATTGGTAGCCATACAGGCGATGGTATTATGGCTGTTATCTATATAGGATCCGAACGTCCAGATTAATTACTGTAATGCAATAGAGAATTATACAAAAGAAGAAATAGCGCCTGTTCAATTTTAATTAGAACAGGCGCTATTTGTTCTCATTGACGAATGAGATAAATAGATTAGTTAAAACAATAAATATCATTTATAATAACAAATATTAAGGTTAATATTGTTATTCACAAAATTGTCCCCTTGTTATTTTTCCTTTGCTTTTTCTTAATAATAGTAAAAGATAAGAGACAACATCTTTTGTATCTCTTATCTTTTACTATTTCATACAATAACGGGCGTTTATACATATAAACTTTACTTTTTATTATGCCGAAAATCCAAATAGTTTTGCAAAATAATAGTAGCTGCCACGGCATCCACCACATTCTTACGTTTTTTACCGTGCATGTCTGTTGTATTTAAGTAACTGTGAGCCGTAATAGTCGTACCACGTTCATCCTGCATTTCGACAGGTAGCGCAGCGCACTGCTGTAACTTTTCTGCAAAGATACGACAACGCTGTGCGCTTTCTCCTTCAGTGCCATCCATATTCCGCGGTAAACCCACTACCAGCAATTTCGGCTGATATTCTGCTATTAACTGCATAATTTTATTCAGCAAACGCGCCTCATTATGCTCTTTTATAACAGTAACTGGTGATGATAAAATTTCACTTTCATCACAAACTGCAATACCTGTTCGAACTTTACCCAAATCAATGGCTAAAATTTTCATTCAATTATCCCCTCATTCTATTCCATATTGGGACGACCCTCGCTCTTCCACCATGTCTGCTTAGAAAAGGTAGAAGTTTCCTCAGATAAATGAGAAGCATCGTTTGCTAATACCACCGTGGGACGAAAATCATCATCAAAGTCAATGATGCTGATTGCAGTATTATCACACCAATCCACATCGCTCAATTGTTCAATCGACTTACCCATCGCCCAGCATAAAAAATTACGAATTGCACAGCCATGGGAAGTAATACAGATCTGTTGTCCCTTATGTTTTTGAACAATTTCATGTACAACATTTTTCATGCGGGTATATACATGGTGCATTGGCTCCCCGTTTTGCGGAGCAAAATTGCTGGGAAAGTGAACCCACGACATATAATCTTCTGGAAACAAGATAGGAATATCACTCCAATAATGACCTTCCCAATCTCCACCATTAATTTCAATCAAATCTTCATGGATATGTACGGTTACATTACGAAAACTGTTAACCGCTTCCGCTGTTTGATAGGCACGTGTCAGCGGACTAGAATAAATCACATCAATCGGCATATTCCGGCATCTCAAACGAAGCAAATCCAACTGTTTTTTACCATTATTACTAATCTGTGCATCAGTATGACCCTGAAACACACGCTTAATATTTCCTTCCGCCTCACAATGGCGAATTAAAATTACACGGGTCATATATTTAATTGTCCCATGGCAGCATAGTGCCCGTTAATTCAGTGACAGATGCAATTCCATTTTCATCTAAATAACGGTTTAAACCCTCTACGATGTGAACAGGTGCATAGGGATCAGTAAAAAACACCGTACCAATCTGCAAAGCACTAGAACCTGCCAACATAAGCTCAACTGCATCTTTCCATGTAGAAATACCGCCCATACCTACAATTGGTATTTTTACCCGGTTATATACCTGCCATATCATACGCACTGCAATCGGCAACAAAGCGGGCCCAGATATACCTCCTGTATTATTACGGATAATCGGTCTGCGCGACTGGATGTCAATCCGCATACCCGTTATCGTGTTAATCATTGAAATTACATCAGCGCCTCCCGCCTCAGCTGAGGCGGCAATATCGCCAATATCTGCAACATTTGGGGACAACTTAACCATAAGTGGTTTTGTGCAGTATTTACGTACTGCCGCTGTAATTTGCTCTACCCCCATAC
>CAJTNL010000030.1 GCA_910577755.1 uncultured Eubacteriales bacterium
ATATATCAAGCCGGAACTGCTGATTTTAATACCTGTTCTGTATATCATTGGTATGGGAATCAAAAAAGCAAGCTTCATAGCGAATAAGTGGATACCTTTAATAATTGGAGGATGCGGTATTGTACTGTCAATTATCTATGTGCTGTCAACCTCTCCTTTAAACAGTGTGCAAACTGTGTTCATGGCGATTTTTACCGCATTAACACAAGGCATACTGGTAAGCGGCGTAAGCGTATATGCTAACCAGATTTTTAAGCAGTTTATGAACAAAGATAAGGCTGATAGCAATACAGATACAGAACAGAAATAATATAAAAAAAACAGTCCTCTCTTACCATTTCGAAGTAAATCTCAATTTTTTGAGGTCACTTTAGTTAAGGTAAGAGAGGCCTTTTTTTATTATATACTTAAATAATAAAAAATCACTGAATTGGATTAACCCTTTCCAGTGAATTTAAATGATACTGCAAACACATTTTTAAACGCCACAATGGTCATTTGGTGTTCGTATGTGCGCATTATGGTGGAGGCGAGGGGAATTGAACCCCTGTCCGAAAATTATTTGCCAAAGCTTTCTACGAGTGTATCCAATTATTCTTATTTCCCAAACTCCATTGCAAATTGGAAATCCATGAAGTTTGGTAGCCTTAAATTCATGACCAAGTGTAAGGCGAAACTTGATTCACGTACACCACTAATCGACGTCTATATTTAAGTCGTGGTACTCCTAAATAAGACGGCAACCTTAATTAGGCTGCGTACGCAACTTGTTTGTTGTCGTTTAATTTAAAAATACGGCGTTTTAAGTGGATCCGCACCACTACTCGCTTACAATGGGTCATAATCCCCGTCGAAACCTTTACGCCCCCTTATATAAAAATTTTAATTATGAGTTAACGATACTTTTCTTTTATTGCACGTTCTATATCTCGTTTAGCTGTTCTTGCAACTAAATCCTGGCGTTTATCATAAAGTTTTTTACCTTTGCATACACCAACCTGTACTTTGACTTTAGAATTCTTAAAGTAAATAGAAAGAGGGATGAGGGAATAACCGTTTTGCTTTACATAACCAAATAAACGCATGATTTCACGTTTATGTGCCAGCAGACGCCTTACTCGCATCGGATCTTTATTAAATATATTTCCCTGCTCATATGGACTGATATGCATATTATTAATAAATAATTCTCCGTGTGTAATAGAACACCAAGAATCTTTTAAATTTACACGCCCTAGACGTAATGATTTAACCTCTGTACCAAACAATTCAATGCCAGTTTCCAGGCTTTCTTCTACAAAGTAGTCATGGTAGGCTTTTTTATTTTTAGCAATTGTTTTAAAAGATGTTTTGTCTGCCATATGAAGCCTCCTTGCTGTATTTGGTAGCATATCATATTTGCTGTGTGCTTGTCAATGATAGAACAAGAAATAACAAATATTTGCATTTTTAAAATTTAATAACTTGTATTTATGAATTGTAATTTAGTAAAAATATTGATATAAGGCGCATTACTTTAAATATTCAATAAATAATGCAGGTGGCTTATTACGGTATGAATACATAATATAAATTAATGTTTTATTGTAATGGGGGATTATTTATGGGAAAATTCGTATCGTTGGAATCTGAAGCAGAGAAAGTATGTAATAAAAGCGCTATACCGCCTCTAATATTCCAATTGTCTCCAGTAAAAGGAAGAGAAGTGTTAGAAAATGCACAGAGTATTCCTGTTTTTATGTGTCCTGCAAACATTCATTGTGTACAAGTACGGGTAGATTCAAATTTAAAAATACCTGTATATATGGTAGCCCCTAAAGATTGTCAATCTATAAAAAGTATTATTTTTTATATTCATGGTGGAGGTTGGGTATTTGGTAGTTTTCATACCCATGAGAAACTAGTGCGTGAATTGGCTTACCGAACAAATTCTATCCTGATTTTTCCGGAGTATACGCGATCTCCAGAAGTTAAGTTTCCTGTTGCTATTGAACAGTGTTATCATGTGCTGTGTATGTTACCTGAACTTATAAAATGTCAGTTTCCTGCTATGAACTGGGATGCACTTATGGTAGCAGGCGATAGCGTTGGCGGCAATATGGCTATTGCCATGGCACTGCTTGCAAAAGAGAGGTGCGGACCTAATATTCACAAACAGTTGCTTTATTATCCGGTAACTGATTCCTATTTTCAAACAGCTTCCTATCTTCAATTTGCATCTGGATATTATCTGTATCGTGAGGGAATGATGTGGTTTTGGAATCAGTATGCACCTGTTTTAAAAAATCGTTGTAATATTTTATTATCTCCCTTAAAAGCTGCTATAGATCAATTGCATGGTTTACCAGACGCTTTGATTGTCAATGGAGAGGCGGACGTACTGCGAGATGAGGGAGAGGCTTTTGTTAAAAAGTTACGGAGAGCAGGTGTGGATGTTACTGCTGTCCGCCTACAGGGCATAATTCATGATTTTGTTACGCTAAATACTTTAGACCAAACAAATGCTTGTAGGACGGCAATGGATATTTCAACTGCTTGGATTAATAGAAAAAATAATTTTTAATTGTCTATAGCGTTTTTATAAATATAGTATTGTCAAAGTCCATGTCTTTTTTGCAATAGTGTATATACTATATACTTGCCTTTATGATTTAGTGTGAATAATGATGATAATATATTTTAATAAATGATTGGATTTTTTATTTACAGTATGTTATATTATAATAAATAGCTATAAATGAGGTAAGTATGAAGATTAATTATCAGAAAAAATTAGAGGAGACTTTATCGTCCTTACCAACAGGACAAGATAAACCAACTTTATTATTACATTGTTGCTGTGCGCCCTGTAGCACATATGTATTGCAGTATTTATCAAAGTACTTTCAAATAAAAATTTTATTTTATAATCCTAATATTGCTCCAAAAAATGAATATTTCCGCAGATTGGAGGAGTTGAAAATTCTGATAAAACAAATGGAGTTGGAAAACACTGTTGAAATTATTGAAGGGGACTACGACTCGCAACAGTTTTATCAATGTGTTCGGGGGTTAGAAAACGAACCGGAGGGTGGAGCACGATGTGAAAGGTGTTTTGCATTAAGATTAGAAGAGGCGGCAAAACAGGCTGTCCAGTTAGAAGTGAATTACTTTACAACCTCTCTTACGATTAGTCCTCATAAAAATGCTGCGTTGTTAAATGAAATAGGTCAACTCATGGGAGATAAATATAACATCCCCTTTTTATGTTCTGATTTTAAGAAGAAAGAAGGCTTTAAACAATCGTTACTTTTGTCAGATCAATATGATTTATATAGACAGGATTATTGTGGCTGTATATTTTCTAAAAAAGAAAGAGAATTACAAAAACAAGTGCGTTGTGATACAAAATAGTCGCATAGTCGCTTTATCTCCTGATTGATTAAAGTAAAAAAGGAATGGTACTATGTATGAAGTACTGTTCCTTTTTTATTGATGAAAATGTGTTTTACCATTGTAATATAAGTTTACTAAGCTTTGCTTAAAGTCTTCATCATATTTTCGGTAATTTTCCAATGCTTATTTCCTTGCATTATAGAGTAATAGTTATTAGAGCCTCTCTCCAAGGGCAAGTGCTGCACTGTAAGGGCTGCTGTAGATTGGTGTTGTTTTCCCCTAACACAAGATCGTTCAAGAAAGATTCCCACTACAGCTCTTTGCAGTTTTGTTAATCAGTTCAATACCGCCGGACGGTTTATATGGAACAAGACTACAAAAGCAAAGCGTTTTGTGGACACAGCATCTCAAATTTACCCCTGGAGGTTTTGTTTAGGAGCATTTTGAGAAGATATATTCAAAAGAAATTATCTTAAGAATCTGATATTTTTTCTTACTGTTGTGGTACAGAATTTACTTCTATATGTTTCATGATTTTTTCCTCCCCATCGTTTTAACAATATGCTTCTTTTCTCCAAAAAACGGATCTTCTCCTCAAATTTCTCCTAATCCCTCTTTTTTCTGTTTACTTTATTAACTATAATTCACTTTTTAAAAGCTGATTATTAGTTCTCCTTTTTATTTTCAAAAATAGATTGCTTATCATACACACATGTTTAATTAATGGTTTTTTACAATATTAAAGTGAAAATATATGATAAAATAAAAATATATGGTAGAATGAAATAAATACTTCATTATGCACGTTTTATGTTGGAGTAATCTAAAATTGTTATGCAAAAACGTATAATTAAATACACATAGTGGTATGAAATAGATGTAAAAAGTATTTGTCTGTTACAAATGATGTATTTTTTTGTTAATTGATTCAATATGATAGCGGTATATGCAGTTTATGTTGGTATCATGAGAAAAATATCCTATGTAAGGAAATGGTTTTATGTTTCGATTTTTTTCGTATTTAAGAAAATATCGCATATATGTAATATTCGGGCCTGTATTTAAATTAATTGAAGCTATTTTGGAGCTGATTGTTCCCATTGTCACAGCGCAAATTATAGATAAAGGTGTCCGGCAAGCTGATGTAGCTTATGTATGGAAAATGGGGGGAGTACTGCTACTGCTTGGTGTGGTAGGACTTGCCAGCGCATTAATATGTCAAAAGTTTGCTTCTATTGCCTCACAAGGATTTGGAACTGTCGTTCGAAATCAAGTATATACCCAAATTAATACTTTTTCTTATGCTGAAATTGATCGGTTTGGAATACCATCGCTGATTACACGTATTACCAATGATGTGAATCAGCTTCAATTTGCGGTTGCTATGTTGATTCGATTGGTGATTCGGGCGCCTTTTTTGGCTATTGGCGCCATGATAGCAGCTTTGCTAATTGATTGGAAATTAGGTTTAATTTTGTTTATAGCAACGCTGTTGATTGGGTTTATTTTATATATGATTATGACTCGTTCCGTTCCATTTTACAAAAAGGCGCAAAAAAAACTGGATCATATTTCACTTATTTCCAGTGAAAGTCTATCAGGAGCAAGGGTAGTACGGGCTTTTTCAAAGCAGGAGAGTGAACAGCAACGTTTTAACAAAGCAGCGAAAGAGCAATCCAACACAGCTATTGCTGTTGGAAAATTAACCGCATTATTAAATCCGCTGACTTATGCGGTTATGAATTTTGCGATTGTAACTATTTTATGGTTTGGTGGTTATCGTGTAGATAATGGCGCAATTAGTCAGGGTCATATCATAGCGTTGGTCAATTATATGACCCAGACATTACTGGCTTTGATTGTTGTTGCCAATTTGGTGGTTATTTTTACAAAAGCTGCGGCGTGTGCATCAAGGATAAACGAGGTGTTGGATACAAAAACTTCTGTATTGCAAACAAACCATGAATTGTTTCAGATAGTATCGGATAGTCATATACCGAAAATATCCTTTGAACAGGTATCTTTTTCTTATGATATACAAGCCAAACAAAATGCACTGTGCAATTTATCTTTCAAAATTTATCCAGGAGAAACAGTTGGTATTATTGGAGGTACAGGTTCCGGCAAATCTACTATTGTTCATTTAATACTGCGGTTTTATGATGCAACGAAAGGTACGATAAAAATAGATGGTATCAATATCAAGGATTATTCCTTTGCACAGCTGCGTGAACAAATTGGTGTAGTTCCGCAGCGGGCGGTATTGTTTACCGGTACCATTGAGAGTAATTTAAAATGGGGTAATGAAAATGCTACTGTACAAGAAATGAGAAAAGCATTGCAGATAGCACAGGCAGAAGAATTTGTCTGCAAATTGCCACAAGGTTTACAAACCCAGATTCATCAAGGCGGAGCTAATTTTTCCGGCGGTCAAAAACAGCGTCTGACAATTGCACGTGCTTTGGTGAGAGAGCCTAACATCTTAATATTGGATGATAGTTCCAGCGCTCTGGATTATGCAACGGATATGAATTTGAGAAATGCTATTGCAACTGAAACAAAAGATATGACGGTGATTGTTGTGTCACAAAGGGCCAACAGTATTCGCTATGCTGATAAAATTATTGTATTAGACAAAGGTTATGCCGTTGGTATTGGAACTCATAACCAACTTTTAGAGCAGTGTCTGGTCTATCGGGAAATTTGTCTTTCTCAAATGCGTGAAGAAGAGCTTTGATTTTAATATTGTAGCAGGGTGGTATGGTATGAAAATTTCTGTTTTAAAAAGGATTATTATATACTGTAAACCATATAATCGCTTTTTTGTACTGGCAATGATAAGTGCGATGATTCAAATATCACTTACTCTTTATGGTCCCATTTTGATTGGTCAGGCAGTTGATGCTATGATTGCTTATCATAATGTAGATTATATTAGTATTATAAAAACTCTTTGTTTTTTATCGGCAACCATTGTTGGAGCGATGATTTTTCAGTGGATTATGACTTATTGTATCCACAAACTTACTTATTGTACAACGCAGGATGTAAGAGTTGCAGTATACCGTAAAATCAATCACATGCCTTTAAAATATTTAGACAGTCATGCTCATGGCGATTTGATCAGCCGTATTGTGAATGATACTGATCAAGTAGCAGATGGCATTTTGCAGGGGTTTACACAGTTTTTTACGGGAATTGTTACCATTGTAGGTACAATCATGTTTATGTTGTCTGTCAGTCCGTTCATTACATTGCTAGTTGTATTTATTACACCGCTTTCTTTATTTGTAGCGGCTTTTTTGGCGAAGCTTTCTCATAAAATGTTTGTCAAACAACAACTTATTCAGGGGCAATTGAGCGGTTATATTGAAGAACTGATTGGTAATCAAAAAGTTGTAAAGGTATTTTGTTATGAGAAACGTGCTTTTCAAAAATTTGAAATTTTAAATGAAGAACTGCGAATATGCGGACAAAAGGCGCAATTTTATTCTGCGCTTGCTAACCCGTCAACACGTTTTGTAAACGGAATTGTATATGCTGCTGTTGCGGTTATAGGCTCTGTTTGCGCCATTACAGGAAGTCCGGTATCATTGACAATAGGAGGTATTACTTCTTTTTTAACGTATGCAAATCAATATACGAAACCCTTTAATGAAGTGACTGGAGTTATTACACAAATTCAAACAGCGTTTGCTTCGGCCCAGCGTTTGTTTCATGTTTTGGACCAGCAAGCAGAGCCGCTGGACGCACCGGATGCAATTACTATGACTGGTTGCAAGGGGCAGGTATCTATTGAGCACTTATATTTTTCTTATAGGCCTGAAATGAGGTTGATCGAAGATTTTAATTTACAGGTGAATCCTGGTGATCGCATTGCTATTGTAGGTCCAACAGGAAGCGGTAAAAGTACTTTAATAAATTTACTGATGCGTTTTTACGATGCTTCCGAGGGGAGGATTTCTATTGATGGCATACCAATCACACAAATTACAAGAAACAGTCTTAGGAATCAATTTGGCATGGTGCTACAAGACACTTGGTTACATCACGGTACTATTCGTGATAATATTGCTTATGGTAAATCGGGTGCAAAAGATGAGGAGATTGTTACGGCGGCAAAGTCCGCCTTTGCACATGATTTTATTATGCAACAGCCTAATGGATATGATACCGTTATTTCAGAAAATGGGGGGAATCTTTCACAAGGACAAAAACAATTACTCTGTATTGCCCGGGTAATGTTGGTGTGTCCTCCAATGCTGATTTTAGATGAAGCTACCAGCAGCATTGATACACGCACTGAGTTAAAAGTTCAGGCAGCTTTTCAAAATTTAATGAAAGGCAGAACCAGTTTTATAGTAGCGCATCGCTTGTCTACGATTCAAAATGCAACAACAATTCTCGTGATGGAAAATGGAAAAGTTATTGAGCAGGGAAATCATGAGGTATTGCTGGCCCGTAATGGTTTTTATGCAAAATTATATCAAAGTCAATTTGCAAATATGTAAATACAGACTTTAATAATAGAATTATTTTTTATTGTTGGGTAGAGTAGATGATAAAATAAGGGTATAAATGCAATATTTTGGGCACGGATTTATTGCTTTTTAAACAGGATTAAGCTATAATAAATAGAAATTACAGTAACTGAATATTAGATCCATGGTGTGAATATGGGAGGCAGAAATGGAAGATTTAAAGCAGGTTTGTAGAGATGTTCGTTCCAATGTTGTGACGACCATTGGAACTTTGGGGGTAGGACATATTGGTGGAAGCCTATCAATTGTAGATTTATTGGTGGTACTGTATGAAAAATACATGAATATTGATCCGAAAAATCCGAGCAAGGAGGGGAGAGACCGTTTAATTGTATCAAAGGGTCACAGTGGTCCTGCGGTCTATGCAATGCTGGCGTATAAAGGGTATTTTGATAAAAGCTGGTTATTAACATTAAACCAATCAGGTACAAATTTACCAAGCCACTGCGACATGAACCGTACACCAGGTATTGATATGACAACCGGCTCTCTGGGGCAGGGATTTTCTTGTGCTGTGGGAATAGCTTTGGCTTCTAAAATTCGTAAAGACGGAGCAACCATTTACACTATCATTGGTGACGGAGAAAGTCAAGAAGGGCAAATTTGGGAAGCGGCTATGTTTGGAGCGCAACAAAAGTTAAATAATGTGATAGCATTTACCGATTATAATAATATGCAAATTGATGGCAATGTAAGCGATATTTGTGATTTACCAAATCTAGGTGATAGATGGCGTTCCTTTGGCTGGAATACTATTGAGGTAGAAAATGGACACGATTTAGAAGCGATTGACACGGCGATTGCAC
>CAJTNL010000031.1 GCA_910577755.1 uncultured Eubacteriales bacterium
ACTATTCGTACCATAACAGAATTTACAAGGGTAAATATGTAATCCACTAGTCCACCTCCCCTCTGTTGCCAGAGTGGAAACGACAACGCCATGATTATACAATATTTTTCAATATTTAGCAATAAAAAACACCCCTACCCTGTTGGAGCAGGATAAGGACGTATACAATATAACCCTATCGGGCTACATGGTAAATAAAAACCTATATTATTATACACTATGCGGCCTGTAAATTCAAGGGCTGCTTTTTTGCACCCATTTTTAGGAGGATAATAAAATGAAAGCTGCTATATACGCAAGGTATTCAACAGATAATCAATCACATGAAACAATAGAAGTCCAAGTAAAAAAATGTGCTGAATATGCAGAAAAAAACAATATTGACATTGTTGATATTTTTGCTGATGAAGCTATATCTGGAATGAAATCTGACAGACCAGAATTACAAAAACTATTCAAGCTTGCAGGTTCGCATCTAATTAACTGTGTAATTATTTACGATCAATCTCGGTTTAGTCGTGACATAATTGACTGGTTTACATTTAGACGAAATATGCAAGCTAATAATGTAAATATCTTATCAGCTACACAGCCTTATGTGGGCGGTGACATCAATGATGTATCAGTATTTTTAAGCGAAAGTGTAACAGCGGTAATGAATCATGCCCATGTTCTGCAAACAAAAGCTAAAGTTATTGATGCTATGATGAATATAGCGAAAAAAGCTGAACATACGGGAGGTATTCCCCCACTCGGATATGATATTGTAGACAAACACTATGTAATCAATGAGTTAGAGGCAGACACCGTTCAAAAAATATTCGAGTGGTACTCTCAAAACTATGGTTATGGAAAAATCTGTGAAAGGCTAAACAACATAGGACGAAAAACCAAGATGGGAAAACCGTTTGGCAAAAACAGCATAAGGGAAATTCTCACAAACGAAAAATATCTGGGTATATACGTATATAATAAACGCCAATCAAAACAAACAGGCAACCGAGTATATAAAACGGATGATAAAATCATTAGAATTCAAGATGCTATCCCCCGTATTATATCTAACGAATTATGGCATAAGGTAAACGACAGACTTCATGCCAAGACGAAGCCCCGCAGAGATCGAACTAGATTATACATTTTAACTGGCAAAATGGTTTGTGCTGAATGCGGTGCTTCTTATGTAGGAGATGGATTTTATGGTGGTAATAACGGACGTAATAAGTATTATAGATATGCTTGTAACGGACGGGTGTCGAAGCGTAATGACTGTTTAAATAAAAGTATTCGTTGCGATAAAATAGAGCCTTTTGTTATACAACAAATACACAATAGTCTGAATAGTGAAACGATAGATCAATTGACAGATAAAGTTTACCGTATCTTAACTGAAAATACAATTGACTATACTAAAATACAACGAGATTTAGAAACAAAAATAGAAAAACTGAATAATTCTATTTCTAAAACATGGGATATGTATTATGCAGATTTAATATCTATGGATAAAGCTTCGTCACAAATTCATTTGTTAGAGGAACAACGTCAATCCATAGAGATACAAAAGGCTAACTATGTAAAACCAGAAAAAACAAATTATAATAAAAATGAAATAAAAAAATATTTATCTCATACAATGGCACAATTATCTTCTGCGGATACAGATATCTTACAAGGCGTTATAGATAATTTTGTCCAATCAATTGAGGTTGGTAAAGAAGAAATTAAAACCACTATACACATCCCTCCCGCTCCCATTCATCAAGCTCAAAATAATAAGGATATGCCTCAAGGTTGTACTATGGTTTCCCCCGCTTCTGCCACTCGGACAAGGATTTCTGGTTGCCTAAAAGGGCTTTTGCAGACAGCTTCCCATCGGGCGTAATCGGGCAAAAGGAAAGGTGCATATGGGGCGTTTTCTCGTCCATATGCACCATAGCGGAGAGGATATTCTGCCTGCCGACACGCTCCGAAATGAAATCCAGAGCCATCGTAAAATACGCTTTCTGTTCTTCGGGCGGTAAGCTGTTCATAAATTCTGGCGAAGCGGTGATAAGGGTTTCCACCATCATCACGCTGTCACGCCGCACCTTACAGCCTGCCTCTGCTATCATTCGGTTAATCTCTTTCTTGTAGGTGTATCGGGACGGCGGTACAAGGTGATAGTTGTTCTTTGAGTGTTCCATATCAATATCGGGATTGCTCTTGTAGGCTTCTTTCTTGCGCTCGTTGTGGCGTTCACAAGCCGCCACGACGCCCGCCTTGCGCTTCTGGAAGCGCAGGATTGCATAAGGCATATCTCATTCCTTCCTTTCGTTTTTGTCTGTGCAGAGCGTAAGCCCTGCCCGCAGGGTGACAGCGGCAGGGGTATCTCAAAATACCCGTCACACCTGTCACGGCTGTCACCCTGCGGGAGAACACCCCGTAAACGCAAGGTGCAGGGATGGGATTTCCTCGCCTTCCTTCGGCTCGTAAATCCACCCCTGCGGTCTGAAAAATCTTCCGATTTTTCAGACTGCGTTTACAAGGTGTAACTACACTTTGCCCTGCAAAGTCGTGTGCCAGCCGTTCCCTCTGGAATCCCTTCTGGCAGGGCTGCGCCCTGCTTTATCCTCCGCTCTGCGCTTCGGATAAAAGAACGGCGGTATCACCGTCAACCGTGACAGCACGGGAGGGCATCCCAATATCGCTGTCACACCTGTCACGGCTGTCACCGCCCATCGTAAGCACAATCTGCCTGCCGTACCGCTTTCGGCGGTAGCCATAGCAGATACCGTTCTCACTCAGAAAAGTTGTGCGGTACTCGTTGAGCCATTTCGTGATGACCGTGGATAAATCCCCGCTTTCCCCCATAGCGGACAAAAGCTCCGTTGCCGTCCCCGACCACTCCGCTTTGTCCCGCATAAATTCCACCAGCCGAAAAAGGATAGGCGGCACGGCTTCCCTCGCAAGCTCCGCCTACTCCTTACGCTCCACAAGCTCCCAACTGCAATCACGGAAGCGGAGCGTCAGCTCTTGATACGGGGTATCCCTGCCCGTCACAAACAGCTTTGCGGTATCAGACGCACGGCTCTCCTTTTCCAGAACAAAGGTTGCGTCCGCACTCCCCGTCAGACCTGTCGTGCCAGACACCTTGTTGAACACATCGCTGTCGTTCTGCTTGCGGATATGGTGGACGACCACCACCGAAAGAGAATGCCTGTCTGCAAAATCCTTTATCAGCGATATATCGCCGTAATCGTTGGCGTAGGCGTTGTCTTTGGAAGCGGTGCGTATCTTTTGCAACGTATCAATGACAATGAGCCTGCTGTCGAGATATACTTTCAGATAGTCCTCAAGCTGCACCATCAGACCGTCCGAGAGCTTACAGCTCGCCACGGCGAAATGGAGCTTCCTGTTGGCTTCATCGGTCAGACGGAATAATCTGTCCTATATACGGAAAAAGATATCCTCCAGACAGAGATAAAGCACATCCCCCGCCTTTGTCGGCATGTCCCAAAGGGGAAGCCCCTGCGACACGCAAAGGCAGAGCTTGAGCATGAGCCAGCTCTTGCCGATTTTCTGTGAGCCGCAGAACAGCGACAAGCCCGTGGGGATAAGACCGTCCACCACAAAGGACGGCTTCTCAAGCGGCTCGTAAAGGAGCGTTTCCGCTTCCACCAGATTTATCTTCTGCATGGGCTTCCTCCTTTCGGCGTTTTCGTTTGGTTTTACTGCACATAGGCATGACCTCCTTGAATAGATTTACCCCTGCAATGAAGCAAGGGTATGTAACACAGCCAAGTCCATACAGTTCCACGCTTTTCCAAAGCGGCGTTCCCTCTGCCGGTGCTATGCACGGATTGAGCAACGGGCAGGCTTGTATCATCACTCTGCTGTCCGTTGCGGCAGGTATCCCTCTGGCGGCTGCTATGAAGTTTTCAAGGAGCAAATCTATCGCTATCGTTTTGCGGCAATAAAAAAGGGCGGGAGGTTTTGACCTCTCACCCAACAGCCCGTAGGGGGATATGTTTTTAGACATGGTATTCTGATATTTTGAAAAAGTAAAAGCACCTGCCGCTTAACCGTTTCTTTCGGTCAGTAGCAAGTGCTTCTACAAGTTCCGCATTCTGTTCGTAAAAGGGGCGTATCTGCCCGTGTTCTTAAATGGAATTTGACATCTGTTAAACCATAAGCGATTCTTTGGATTTGTCTATACTCTCCATGATGGTCCTTAAAATTAACACAGACGCGATACTTTTGTTTTTTGTTGCGTAAACCTTCCATCTTATAAATAGGCATATCTGAATGATCCTTTCTTTACCATACTATCTTTAACATGTTTACCAAGATGGCTATACAACAAAAAAAGACTTTCTACACACGTAAAAAGTCTTTTCCTCAAAATAGTTTGTTAAGCTACATAGAAGATAAATATTGCTGTAATATTTGCAATCTCTATCACTTTTGCAAAATCATTTAAGATTTCAAATTAGAAGTCTATGCAGCTTCTAAGAAACGATTGGGAACAAATAAAATTCGTTTTGTTCTTAACCGTAATTATGATATTTCCATCAGTGTCGGCAGAGTATATCGCTTGATGAAAACAATGCAATTACCTAAAATGTCTACTATAAAACCTACATGTATTTCTGTAAAAATATCTCTATTTTAAAACTGGATTTCTTTAAATCTATTGAAGGCTTTTATCATCGTTTTCGTCCTCACTCTTTTAACAACATGGTCTCTCCTAACCAAAAGGAACTTCTCTTCTTTCAAAATCTCTCCTAATTATTCTTTTTTCTATCCACTTTATTGACTATGATCCATCAATTAAATCAGCTATTTTTGCTTCTTGTTCTAAATACCATTTTCTAGCATCAATATTGATTAATGTTCCAATCTCTGGCTGCGTTACGATATCAATTTTTCTAATAGCGTCTGTGGGACCCTCAATATTCTTGATACCTTTTACACCTGTAGCAGCATGATCTATGGCTTTAACTTCTTTACCCGCTTTACATGCCCGTTGCCATCCCTGCCGTTAGGCTTACTAACCGGCTCAGATTTGCATTCTCTGTGAAAAATTTTCAACCCAAATATCAAAGCTATTTATAAGTCTTGCAAAACTTATAAATAGCTTTGATACGCATTGTTATCTTTTTAAGTATGAACAATAGGAAAACAGCTCAAGATATTCTTTTTAATTACTTAATAAGCTACAATGTACTTTTCTATTTTTAATAATATCGTCACTAGCCTTTAGAGATATAATTTTTTCAATACTGTTTATTGATGGTTATCCCATTTTTATTTTAACCTTCTGTTTTATAAATTGGATCTATTTTTTCACTCGTAATGTTATCATAAAAACTGATCTTACCATTTTCTGATACTAATTGAATATCACTCCCTATGGGCAATAAGTATATCCCTATAATAGCTGGTTCAATATTTGCAACTGTATTAAAATCACACACTATTATATTATCAGGATTATTAATATACTCCGAATCATCTAAATTCGAAAAAAATCTCCATCCATTATCAGATTTCTCTGTGGGCTGTTCTCGTAATAACCATTTTAATTTTGCTTCTCCGTTTATTATCCGTTTAGATACAATACAAGCACCTGCATTTTGAATAAACTCAATTACGTTATTTTTCTCCATACTTCTCTATCCTTTTCACTAATTCACTTCTATAAGGAAATTTCTTTACAAACTCTAATGGAGTACATCCCCAATTATCTTTAGATGTAACATCCAAATTTTCCTGTAAAAACCATAAATTATAAAGTTCTTCTAATTCTTCATCTGTATTATACATTCTTGCAATATACTGTAAAGGCATTTGACCATTTTTATCTTTTTCATTAATATTAACATTTTTAGTAATAAAAGCTTTACACAACCTTGTTATTTCAGGTATTGTATTTTTATTCTGTCCTAACAACACATGAAAAACATTTTGTCCATCCCTATTAGTTCCCCTCGCATCTATAGATGTCTTAACTAAAAATTCGCTGATTTTATATCTATCGTTTAAATTTGTATTTGATAGAGAAAAAAATAATAGATTTTTTCCATCATATAAGTACTTTTGATCTCCATCCTTATAAGTTGCAAGAAAATCTTCAAAACTCTTTAACTTAGCTGTTAAATCAATCTTCATTCATTAACTTCTCCTCTTATTCTATTTTATGTCCTCTATTGGTGTTAGGTAACTCTGGTCTATAATTATTTGGATTATTATACCAATCTCTGAATTCTTTTGGGGTAAGCTCTCCATTTAAATATCGTTTGTGCATTTCAGAATATTTATGTTCTGGCAAATGCCCCATGTCCCAAACACCTTTTCTTGGTTGACCCGGTTCCCATTCTATAATTTTGTCCGTTCTATAAGGATCCCTAACTTTCCCATCTGGAGAATTTTTTCTTGCTGTCTCAAAAACTTTCTCCGGAATCCCTTTTCTAAATGAAGGCCTGTTTTTGGGATCAAGGTATGGTCTATTATCAATGACTTCTGTTATATCACCTGTCCCAATAATCTCTATAGTTCCGTCTTTCCTAATAATTTTTTTAGCTCCACTAACTCCTGGCTGCGTTACGGAATCAACTTTCTTAGCAACATCTGCAACATCGTCAATATGATTTAGACTTTTCACACCTGTTGCAGCATGATCTATGGATTTAAATGCTTTTCCGCTTTGTGTTCCCGTTGCCATACCTGCTGTCAAACCGGCTAACTTACCCCAATTTGCATTTCCTGTGAAATCCTGCACCAAGCTTCCCGTTCCCATACTAACCTTATCTATCACAAAGTCCTCCGCAAACTCTTTTGCTACGGTTTTGCCTACGGTTTGCACTAATACCTTTCCGCTTTGTCCCGCTGTCCTTGCAAACGTATAGCTTTGTCCTATTGGTACTACCAGTCCCGCTACAGTTGTGCTAATTCCTCCCCATATATCATACGCTGTTTGATTCCCGCAGAATATCGTATCTCTGATCGGATTCCACGCTACCGTATATGGATCGCCCATTGCTCCGTATACGATATCTTGCCCCGCTTCTACCATGTTCGATGCACCGTATGCGATTGCGCTTCCTCCCGCTACATATGCTGTTACCACCACTGGCGTTGCCATACCAGCTGTTCCAACAATTGCTATGACTCCTACCACTGCAACCCCTGCCCCCAACAGCATTTTCCACCAGCCCTCTTCTTCTCTCTTTTGGGCGGCTTCTTCTGTTAACTGCTCTATTCTTGCCGTTTCACGCTCATATGCTAGCTGTAACGCATCTGCTTTTTCCGCCTGTTTTTCCGTTAGCTTCATATTTGCATCAAACAATTTTGCATATGCCGGACTGTTTGCCAGTATTTGCGGCGTATAACTGGATATGTAATTTTTCTCTTTGGCCATCTGGTCATGAATAGTAGCTTTTTATA
Organism: uncultured Eubacteriales bacterium; assembly: GCA_910577755.1. Lineage (GTDB taxonomy): Bacteria > Bacillota > Clostridia > Oscillospirales > Acutalibacteraceae > UMGS1071. The sequence goes on from CAJTNL010000031.1 coordinate 7,429, forward strand.
TCCAAATATAAAAAATAAATCTATCTTCTGAATTTCCTTAGCATTCACCAAGAAAGCACAAGATAGACATTTAAGATAGTGAAATTTTGAAAGTATAACTATATTGAATCAACACTCAGAAAATTTCATTAAAAAAGATTTTAACATCATTTTGGTTACACTGTCAACCGCACTCATTCTTTTCTTTGCCTCACTTATAATCTCTGGATGCATTTTGATATATGAATGTCCTAATTCATTATCAAATGCACGTAATACATCAATACACATCTCTAATAATTCATCATCTTTGACACAAAGCATTTTACTAATAATCTCAAGTTCTTCTTCAATCAGTTGATTATCAAGGCAATATACTAATTTTTTTTGCCATTTCAAATCTTTATTTAATACTTCTTCAGATAATTTTATCCAATCAGCATTAGAAAATTTGTTCATAATATCTTGAGCTATAAGAAAACCATCATCATACCACGAATCAATTGTTACCTCCTTAGACAATAGATTATCTAATTCACTATACATATAATTACCTCGCTAAATTTTTTAGAATCCTGATGGATTTGGTGCATTAACTTTTCCAGTTGGATATCCTGATATTACATCATCTCCAAGTTTTATTACATCTATCTCCACACCATCGATAATTTTTCTGTGCCATGTTGCCCCATCTCTTAATCTAACAGAAATAATAGGAGAATCCCCAACTTCTTTTATGCTGTCAATAATTTTTGAATCGTTCCATAGATCTGGAAATATTGTACTTTTTTTAATCTTTGATATATTCCCATCTTGCAAATCTTTTATAAATTTTATATTTTTAGTTCCATCTAAATTTACCGAAATCACTTCAACTGCAAATAAATCATTAGTATTGTTAATTTGTGAAGAATGTCCTCCTATTATATCATTTTTGCTTAATGATTTTCTTTGCCCTTCTAAGATCTTGATCTTCATTTCAGCGCTAATTTTGGTAGTCCCAGAACCACTGCCACCAACTCCCGGTTTTATTACTGGTGAATCAACCTTTCTAGCAACATCGTCAATATGATTTAGAGTTTTTACACCTGCGGCAGCATTATCCATGACCTGAAATGCTTTACCACTTTGTGTGCCTGTTGCCACACCTGCTGTCAGGCTTGCTAATCTGCTCAAATTTGCATTTCCTGTGAAATCCT
>CAJTNL010000032.1 GCA_910577755.1 uncultured Eubacteriales bacterium
GAAACGGATAAACAGCTTCAATGCGTGTTCGGGCTTCTTGACCTGTGCGAAGTCGCCGCAGGTACGCATCACGCCCACGACAAAGAACAGCACGAGCAGGGCAAGCCCGATTGCCTGCAATGCACCGTGGATGTCAACGATGACTTTCCATATCGCACCGCCTTTAAAGTTCTCTGGGGATTGGGTAATGAGCTGCCATATCTCGGCTAACTTCTCATTCCAAGTGTTAAGGGCGTTCTCCAAGTTCTGGACTACCCAGTTATCTGACATTCGACCACCTCCGTTCTTAAAATTGGATAACGGGGCAAGTTCCGCAGAGCGGATCTGCCCCGTTATCCCTGTCTTATATATCAGCCTGCTATTTCAATCTGCTGTCTTATTGCCTTGCATTAGCCCGTGATAAGGGTTAAAATCTCTTTTGCAAAGGTAATCACAACGCCGCCCGCCAGCGTGAGGAAGCCGTTCGCCCTCTGGGACGGGTCGTGGGATTTCAGCGACAAGCCGACCTGCACCATGCCGAAGCCGAGCATAATCATCCCGACCGCCCGTATCAGACCGAAGATGAAGTTGGAGAGGTTGTTGACGACGGCAATCGGGTCGCTGGCAGCAAAGGCGGTAGTCGTTCCGAAAACCATGCAGAGTACAAGGGCTGCATACACGACGAACGCTTTTCTTGCCTTTCTGCCCATCGGCAGTTTCTGGGTTGCTTTCTTCTCGTTTTTCTTAAAAAGTTTCATAGGGTGATTCGTCCTTATTTCTTCCAAGTCCTCATCGGACAGAAGCTCGTAGGATGTGCTGACTGTTTCCATGCTCTCTGCGTTCATCAGCAAAGCATCGTCAAACACAAGGGTTGCGACTGCCTGCGTCGGCTCACCGTGAATATACGGCGGCTTTCCCCCGTCGGCGGTCAGTTTCACATTCGGGTGTTTCAAGATGTCATACTTCAAATCCATGACGAGGCGTTCCCCACGCACAAAAAGAAGTGCGTAGCGGTTGTCAAGCATACGCACCTCGTCTGGGGTTAAAAGCTCACGCCCCGAAATCTGGTAGTTGGTGGAATAGTTGCCGCTCCGCCCAGAACTTTTCCCGTAGGTGTTCGTGTCTATCGTAGCTTTTCCAAGAAGCTCGCTTACAAACTTATGGGTACTCTGCTCGTTGCCGCCAAGATAGAGGAACTCATCGGCATTGCCGATTCTCAAACAATGCTTTAAGCTGTGCCAAGTTCTGTAAAATGATGCTGACCGAACAGGAAATCTTTGCTATGATGGAAGAAATACGGGAAAATCCGCAGGAGTTCCGTTTTGTAGCATAATGACAAAATGAAACGGTGTAACCCATTTTACTGAGTTACACCGTACCTTACATAAAAACTTCCTTATCTGGTGTTGCCGAATGACTATACCCTTTTTAATAATCGCTGTAATTAAAAAGATTCCGGACAGATGTAATTGAGTTGTCCCACCTGCTCTCCATTTTGCAAATAGATTCGAGGTACACGTTTACCTACTAAACAAACCATTTCATAGTGGATGGTACTGTTATAAGAAGCAAGCTCGTCAACGGTAATAGTCTCTTCAGCATCCTTACCAAAAATAGTCACAGTTATGCCTGTCTGAGCCTGCGGAATATCCGTAACATCCAATATCAGCTGGTCCATGCAAACGCGCCCTACAATCCTTGCTCGTTTACCACACACAAGCATATCTGCATGGTTATGCAGCAATCTTGGATAACCGTCGGCATAACCAATCGGTACAGTTGCAAGTCTGGTTTTACGTTGTGTAACAAAGCAACGACCATAACTAACACTGGTATTTTCCTCTACGGTTTTCATCATGGAGATAATCGTTTTCAACTCCATAGCAGGTATGAAATTTAACTCTTTTCTAATACAACGGGAGGGAAGTAAACCGTACAAAATAATACCTGGACGCACCATATCCATCTGCATATCTGGATGATCTAATATTGCACCGCTATTTGAGCAGTGGCGTAATTGAAATTGGATACCCCTGCGCTTTAGCATATCAATCGCTCCCATGAAATCCTGAAATTGATTTTCCGTAAAACAGTCCCCAGACTCACCCTCATCTGAAACAGAAAAATGAGTAAAAATACCTTCCGGATACAAACCAGGCATATGACAAACTTGATCTATTTCGTCAATTACAGACATATCCCGTTTAGGTATCTGATATAGAAAACCAATACGGCTCATTCCTGTATCTACTTTGATATGAATTTTTACTTGTACGCCTGCAGCAGTCGCATATTCTGCCAGTTCTTTTCCGTATTCGTAAGAAAATACCGTTTGCGATATATTCAGCTGATGCAGCCTTGCGGCCTCTTGCGGCGGCGTATAACCCAGTATTAGCATATTGCCATGTATACCGCTTCGACGCAGCTGTATAGCTTCCTCTAAATTAGAAACCGCAAACCATTGTGCTCCAATCCCTTCCAGCTCCTTTGCTACAAATGACGCACCGTGACCATAACCATCCGCTTTTACAACACAACAAATTTTTGTACTGGGGTTTAATGTTTTCTTAACCTCATGATAGTTATGACAAATTGCATCTAAGTTAATCTCTGCCCAAGTTCTTTTAAAAAATTTATCCATATCCCACTCCGGTATTATGCAAAAAACATCATTGGTATTTCCTGCCTTGATTCTTTTATTATATGTCTGTACAGAAAAATAGTCAACTGCGTAGACGAACATAATAAAAAGATCGCCAAAATTCATGCAACTTTTTATATGAAACAACATATACTGGTTAAACAAATGCTTTTAAAAAGAAAACATATGAGAATTATAAGAAAGGTGGTTTCAAAAATGGAAAGAAATCTGCATATTCATTGTCCCGAAGATGTAGACAGAAGCTTATTTGCGCGTCTGTTTAGCAGTCTGGTGGTAGGCGATGATTTAGATGACTTAATTTTCAACGGTGAAGAATGGTATAAAAGTGAACGGTAATTACGCACCTTTCCATACACTCATTATTCACCCACATCTGTGGGTATTTTTTTACGCTGTAAAAGCTGTTGCAATAGCAATTTTTAATGATGAAAATATTTTCTGACATGAACGCCCCCCTTGCAGTAAACGATTTCTATCACAAAAACCGTTATGCAAGGGGGTGCTGCACTTTACTTACTCTATTTTATTATACAAATTTATAAATGTAAGGAATTATTTAAAATACTTGACTCCAGATTCAAATATTCTCTGATCTTTCTCTCCCGGCACATTTTTATATAAGTGATTGCCAAAACGCTCTGAATGACCCATTTTTCCTAGTACACGACCGTCTGGGCTTGTAATACCCTCCACGGCGCAAATTGAGCCATTGGGATTCCACTTTATATCACCGCTGGGTTCACCACATGGCGTTGCATATTGAAAAGCAATTTGCCCGTTTGCAATTAGCTGTTGCATAACAGTATCGCTTGCTACAAAGCGCCCCTCTCCGTGAGAAACCGGAACACAAAATGTATCTCCTGCATTAACGCCTGCAAGCCACGGAGATTTTACCGAACTAACACGGCTATACACCATGCGGGAAATATGACGCCCAATAGTATTGTACGTTAAAGTAGGAGCATCTTCATTCGGTTCTGTAATTTTACCATAAGGCACCAATCCCAACTTAATCAATGCCTGAAATCCATTACAAATACCCAGCATTAATCCATCTCGGTTTTCAAGTAAATTGCTAATCGCATCTTTTATTTTTGGGTTACGAAATGTTGTAGCAATAAATTTACCCGAACCATCCGGCTCATCACCTCCGGAAAAACCACCTGGCAGCATCACAATTTGCGCTTCATGAATACTACGTACCATCTCTGAAATGGTATCTGCAATATCGTGTTGAGTTAAGTTTTTCACAACAAAAATATTTGAGATGGCCCCAGCCTGTTCAAAAGCACGAGCGCTATCCATTTCACAGTTTGTACCAGGGAAAACTGGAATAAACACTCTTGGCTTTGCACTTTTCACCGCTGGAGCTTTTTGATTACGCTCCGTATACAAACCAATTTCATGTGTGATCTCTGTTTGAGGAGCTTGCGTTGGAAACACCTGCTCCAAAGTGCCTGTCCAACTGGTCAGCAACTTTTCAAGAGATAAAGCGGTTTTATCAATCACAATCTCAGAGCGGTCGGTAGTTTGTCCCAAATATATGACTGTCAAATCATGAGGAACCAAAGTCTGATTATCCATCTCCAGAATCAAAGCGCCACATGTGGGAGCAAACAGCAAAGTTGGATCTGTTACGGTATTTGTAAAAGTAAATCCAATCGTATTACCAAAACACATTTTTGCAATTGCTGCCGCAACTCCCCCTTCTTTAACAACACCCGCTGCTCGCACTGCGCCGCTTTGAATCATTTGAAACACCGTTTCATAATATATTTTTAATTGAGACCAATTAGGTAAAAGTGTATTTCCATCCTCTGGCAATGGTAGTAATATCACTTTAGAACCAGGCTGCTGAAATGCAGCAGAAATCGTTTTGCTTGCTTTTGTCATAGAAACGGCAAAGCTAACTAAGGTAGGCGGAACATCCATGCTCTCAAAAGAACCCGACATACTATCCTTACCGCCAATTGCAGGCAACTCTAAACCCAACTGCGCTGTTAAAGCTCCCAATAACGCTGCAGCAGGTTTCCCCCAACGTTTCGGTTCACTGCGTAAACGCTCAAAATATTCCTGAAAAGTCAAACGGGCTTTTAGTGGATTAGCGCCGACAGCCGCTAATTTTGACAAGCTTTCTACAACCGCATAGGCAGCCCCATGAAAAGGACTAAATTTTGCAATGCCAGGCATATAACCATAGCTCATAGCAGTTGCATCGTCCGTCTCACCGTGTTCCAACGGAATCTTTGCCACCATGGCTTCTTCCGGCGTCAGCTGATACTTACCTCCAAAAGGCATATGCACCGTACCGGCGCCAATGCTTGCATCAAAGCGTTCTACCAAGCCTTTTTGAGAAGCCACCTCCAAACGTGAAAGGTTTTTTTCAAATGCCTGAGGCAATGGTTTGTTTTTTAGACATTCCGGCACTAAAATTCTGTAATATTCTTCAGGATTAGGGGCTGTTATTACAGCCTTTGCCGTTTGCATGACTCCATTTGTATTTAAAAATGCACGGCTCAAATTGACAATGGTATTACCTCTCCATGACATTTTTAGCCTATGTTCTGCTGTAACGCGGGCGACTACCTGTGCATTTAAATTTTCCTCTTTCGCAGCCTCCAAAAAAGCATCTACATTTTCAGGAGCCAATACAACCGCCATTCTCTCTTGTGATTCAGAGATAGCCAACTCTGTTCCATCCAAACCTTCATATTTTTTAGGAACACTGTCTAAATCTATCGAAAGTCCGTCCGCCAATTCACCAATTGCAACACAAACACCACCCGCTCCAAAGTCATTGCAGCGTTTAATCAATCTAGAAACAGAACCATTACGAAATAAACGCTGAATTTTACGCTCTGTAGGAGGATTTCCTTTTTGTACTTCAGCGCCACATACTACAATAGAATCTTGTGTGTGCGCTTTAGAAGAACCGGTAGCGCCGCCGCAACCGTCACGACCGGTAGCGCCGCCTAATAAAACGATGACATCTCCATCTATAGGAGTACCCCTCATTACATTTTCTTTTGGAGAAGCGCCGATAACAGCTCCTATTTCCATCCGCTTTGCCACATATCCATCATCATATAACTCCGCTACTTGTCCTGTTGCTAAACCAATCTGATTACCATAAGAGCTATACCCAGCCGCCGCTGTTGTGGTAATCATGCGGCTTGGTAATTTTCCCAAAAGTGTGTCTTCGAATGGTCTTCTGGGATCACCAGAGCCTGTTACACGCATTGCCTGATAGACATATGCTCTACCTGACAATGGGTCGCGAATAGCACCGCCCAGACAAGTAGCAGCACCACCAAAAGGTTCAATTTCTGTTGGATGATTATGGGTTTCATTTTTAAACTGTACAAGCCATGGTTCGGTTTTTCCATTAACCTCAACAGGTACTTCAATCGAACAAGCATTAATTTCTTCACTAACATCCAAATCATCTAGTTTACCCTGTTTACGTAATAGCTTTGCTCCGATAATTGCCATATCCATTAAAGAGACAGGTCGTTCAGTTTTTCCATATATTGTATTGCGCGTTTCGTAATACAATTCCAGAGCCTGTTCAATAGCATGACTGATAGGTCCCCGCTGTACTTCAATAGATTCTAAAGCAGTAAAAAATGTCGTATGACGGCAATGGTCAGACCAATAGGTATCTATTACACGGAGCTCTGTTACAAATGGATTCCGCTTTTCATCATCTCTGAAATAATCACGGCAAAACCTTAAATCTTCCATGGTCATGGCAAAACCCATACCTTTATAATATTTTTCAAGAGTAGCATCATCCCAGTCAATAAAACCGCTGACCTGTTCTACATCATCCGGCAACTCTGTTTTTAAAACTAAAGAGTCCGGTTTGGTTAGCAATGCTAAACGTGATTCAACTGGATTAATTAAATAATGTTTTATTTTTTCCATGTCAGTTTCGGATAAAGCACCTTTTATCACTACTACCCGCGCCGTTGCTACTTGTGGACGTTCACCATGCGTCAACAGCTGTACGCATTGCTCTGCAGAATCAGCTCTTTGGTCATATTGACCCGGCAAATATTCTATTGCAAATACATGATAGTCACTGGAAAACCGCAACTCCTCTTCATAAATAAAGTCAACATTGGGTTCGGAAAAAATGATACGGTTTGCAGCATTTTGCTCTTCATCACAAAGTCCCTCGATATCATAGCGATGAAAAAGACGCAATTCTTCAATCCCACTCATTCCCAAGTTTAATACTAAATCGGTTTGCATATGTTTCGCCTCTATATTAAATCCCGGCTTTTTTTCAACATATATTCTGGTAACTGACATAGTTCCTCCCGTTCTATCTTGCTTGTCTTATCAGCAAGCTACGCCTTCTGCGGCAAAATTTTATTCCTTTTACTGGGCAAACAAATAAGTTATCTTTTTCATAGGATAATTAATATTATTTTATCATAATTATACAGTGTTATAAAGAGCAAACATACTTTTTCATGAATTTTCTTTTACCTCTATAAAAAACAAAAAATTACCCTTCTCTGGTAGCAGAGTGCATAGAATCGGTAGCAATCATATTTTTAATTTCATCCACTCGTGTTATGGCATCTTGATACCCCATATCGTATACAGCCATAAGCTTGTCCGAATCTTTTTCATAACGGCTCATTTCAATTGGCTTACTTGGCAAAATTACAATAGCTTTTTGCTTTTTATCCAACTCTTTGCAAAAAGTACGTTGTTCATTATAAATATCAGCACGTTTTTGAAGTGCTTTTAGCAAAGCAGGATATTTATGGTATTTTATTCTCATCAAACTCATTGGAAACTCGGGCTTTGCACTTTTTTTATATTGAGCATCACGGGTTAATACCACAACATTTAAATGGTTTCCATCACAAATGGAGCGTTCAATCGGAATCGGCATCGAAATGCCTCCATCTAACAATTTATATTTACCTACTTTAATAATGTTGGACAAAAACGGCAGAGAACTGGATGCACGCACCACGTCCATTTGTTCATCAAGGTCATCTTTAGAAAAAAAGACCGGAAGTCCTGTCGTGATATCGGTAGCTCCAATATAAAATTTTACAGGAGAACAAGAAAAAGCTTCATAATCAAAGGGTAAAATTGTATGAAATAAATCGCCGAAAATATAGTCAAAATCAAACATACATCCATGTTTAATAAAATTCTTTATACTTACATATTTATCTCCCTGTACATATTGATAAAAAATATCATGGTTACGATATGATTGACCTGAAATATAACTAAGAGCATTGCAAGCCCCTGCTGAAATACCATATATGCTGGGAAATTGGATTTTATTATCTTCAAATGCAGAGAGTACGCCAGCCGTATAGCAACCGCGCATGCCGCCGCCCTCCAACACCAGTCCAACCGGCATATTTTCCGCCTCCTTAACAAAAAAGTATTTTTATTATAACGGAATCCCATAGTTTTTACAACCAATTACGCTATATACGCAAAACGAAAACAAATTTAATATAAGACTTGATTTTTATTTTATCTTCCGATATAATAATTTTGTAATATAAGGACGTTTAGCTCAGCTGGTAGAGCGCCTGCTTGACGTGCATGAGGTCAGCGGTTCGAACCCGTTAACGTCCACCACGTATTTTATGATAGTAGTTGGCTTAATAAAGCTCGCTGTTATCATAGAGTGAAACATTCAAAAAACTTGAGTGCTTCACTCTATGATAAACGCAAGCGTCTACCATAGAACTATGAATCACAACTGCCGGTGGTAACGGCATCATCAGTGTTTACTAATACTACTTGATGTTGACAAAGTCTCTCACGGTTGCCTGTCATGGCGGCACAAGCACCATACTTGTGTTTTCAACTATTATGCGCAGAATGCGCATGCTCGCTTGGCAGTATTTCTGCCGGCAACTCGCTTCTATTGTGATTCACTATGTATA
>CAJTNL010000033.1 GCA_910577755.1 uncultured Eubacteriales bacterium
TCATCAGTGATTTAGGTGATAAATTCATCAAAGGCGAAGATATTTCATATGGACAAATACTTTTAAACATAGGTATTTCAGGTACACTGGGAGTTGTATTTGCTGGTATAGGTTATGGTTTTTCTAAGTCTCTTGGTGCATTATTTAAAAATGTTTCGTGGTTTTCGAAGGCAAAAGAGTTGTTTAGGATAGGAAAAACTTCCAATCCTAATTATGGGATAATAACATCATATACAACGGGTAGCAACGAAGGTGTTTCTTTGAACTTTGCTAACCGTGGGGGTCGATCAATATTTAGGGTAGAATTTGATACCTTCCACTATTTGCATTATCATGCTCCCTCCTTATTTGGCTCCAAAGCCCACATACCTTTATCGCCGACAATTGATTCTGTTATATCTCGTATTGCTTCGATTTATTTTTTGCATGAATTATTTCAAAAATTAAAAGTTATAAATGGTGATTAAAATGTTTTTGAAGGATGAAATTTTAAAGTATAGAACGAAAGCTAACTCTATTGTTTTTTGGTGTCCAGGTATTGAGGAAAACAATGAAGTTACTATTTTACTGAATGATTTTCTTCTTGATATATCTAAAGAACGAAAAGTATTTTTTCATGGTTATCGATTACCACATAAAGATGACCGCGAAATAATCGACCCCGCTGTAATTTTAGCAAAAGCGGAGATATTACTGGATCCTTTCAATACCTTTTTTCACCTTAGTGACGCAAGAATTAAAATTAATCATTTTGATTGTGCTTGTGAAGCTACTATATATTATTTCGACAATAAAGTCGAATGGTCAGATTTTTTAGCAACTTCAGTGATTCATAAACCGATAAAATTGATTGAAAAAGGAATATTATCTGCACATTTTACAAGTAATGATCATGGTGCAGACTTTTGGTTCGAACGTAATAAAACTTATGAAAAAAAGGTATTACAATTATTTGAGAATATGCGAAATTTAGGGTATGAAATTAAACGTTCTTTTCATTTATCATTTCCAGATAATAATAGGTAATTGTTTGTAATGATTTTTAAACTCTAAAGGTGACTAACAATAATAAAAAGTAATCGGAGTTGCTTACTGATTTACGCTTAGTCATTTAAATTAGATGGATGTAACATGCATTGGGGTCAATGGCAAGGAAGTGAAACAAATGGCGACCATAGCGTTATATGCAAAGCAGATAAACCAGATGCCCGGGCTGATAAAAGACGTGAAACAATCCGTAACCAATTATAAGTCCGAGTTAACTGCGCTTCAAAGAAAATCTTTATCCATTAACAGAAGCGTATGTAATTTGGATAGTGTGATCAGTTCCATTCAGAGCTCTACACAGACACAAGAGCAGACAATGGCTTCGCTGGATGCCTTTTACCAGCACAGCGAAAATTTTATAGCAGACGTTGTGCGCATTGACGGTAACTTGGTTGACGTTATCAATCAGCGCAAAGATGATTTTTATGACGAATACAGCTACTTAAAGCCGGAAAGTTTGTTAGAAAAATTTGGAATAGCTGGAAATCTGGACTAAAGAAAGTTGGTCAGTGGTGTAGAGAGCACTGGCAAGAAATTTTTATAACAATGACGATAGTAATTGGTGCAGTATTAGCGATAGCAGCTGTAATTGCTACCGGTGGACTTGCATTAGTTCCAATATTAACGACTGCCTTAACAACTTTGGGAGTGTCAGCTGGAACAGCTATGACGATAGCAACCGTGATAAGTCTTACTACTGCAGGTATTGCTATTTTATCAACAGTGGGTTCGTCGGCGTTGAATATTGTTGATATTTGGTGCAAAATAGATAACCCAATTTTCAACACTTGGCAAAAGGGATTAAATATTGTTAGTGCAATTTCAAATAGCGCATACTCTATAGGTAATATATATAATTCTCTCACAGGTGTTTCTGGCAAGGAATTTATTGCAAGGCAAAAAGCACTTGAAAATGGAAAGCTCGGATATTCGAATTTAGAATCAAACCATCCACGCATGAAGCATAAGGAGGGAGCAGTATATGATCAAACACGTAAAAAAGCAGTATACACTGAAAACAGAAATCGAAATAATGGGGTTTTAAGAAGGGATAAAACCGGAAAGGTTTTGGAAACACCATCTAAATCGGTAAAGGGTGTTAAACCTCCAGTTAATGAAGCTCAAGTAGATCATATATTAGCTAGAGCACATGGTGGAACAAATAGTTTCAGCAATGCCCAAGTAATTGAGCGTTCTGCAAATATCGCCAAATCCAATAGCTTTAGCTTTACTAATGCAGATTACCTTAATTATAGTATGCCCGATCAGGGAAGTTTACTGCGAGCATTCGGTTTCGGTTTTTTAGAATCCATTCAGGTTGGTCAGAACGTTTATAGTCTGAAAGGAAAAAAGAATGAAAACAAAATTAAATATAACATTTGCAGAATTATATAAAAATTGTATATTTTCATCAATTGCTCATGCAATATCTAATTTGGCAAATCCCTTTTTTTCATATGAGCAATCATGGGATGGTATAAATTATAGTTTTCAATATGGTACTGCAAGGGGAACAATTACGTTTGATGTATCTAATCATGTTTTAGTCGGGGCAGCTAGGGAAGAAACAAGCAGGAGGAGGGATTGGTATCCTGAATACAAAGCTCTGAATTTGTTTAAAGATGCACCAGAAAAGGCTAAACTTCTTGCAGTTAATGAAGCGTTAGAGTATTTATATGATGATGCTAACGGTGTTAGTATGCCCATGGCTACCGTAGCTTTTTGGAACGAGGATAATGATATATTTTTATCAGATAAAGTAAATGATTTTCATTCCAATGGTGGAGAGTTTGTCTTAAATATCGCTATTGATCATCATGGATTACGAAAATTTTTGGCAGAGCAATATCGTTTTAGTTCAGAGGAGTTTAAGGTGGCAGAATATCTTTTTGACTGCTTAAAGAACGGTAAATTGAAAATTAACCACAAAGAGGTTTGCATTATAAATAAGCGTTGTGAAGGGTATAAAGAATGCCTGGAGTCTTTAGGTGAGTTAGGTATTAGTATTGAGTAAACATTATTATCCAGTACTTAACTAGGAAGTGAAACAAATGGCAACTATTGAGTTATATGCAAAGCAGATAAACCAGATGCCCGGGCTGATACAAGAGGTAAAAAAATCAGTAACCGACTATAAGGCAGAGCTATCAAGGCTGCAAACAAAATCTTTATCCATTAACAGAAGCGTATGTAATTTGGATAGTGTGATCAGTTCCATTCAGAGTTCTACACAGACGCAAGAGCAGACAATCGCTTCGCTGGATGCCTTTTACCAGAACAGCGAAAATTTCATAGCAGACGTTGTGCGCATTGACGGTAACGTGGCTGACGTTATCAATGAGCGAAAAGATAATTTTTATGACGAATACAGCTACTTAAAGCCAAAATGCGAGAAAAACGGCTGGGAAAAGTTTTGTGATGGTTGCAAGGCAGTTGGCCAGTGGTGTAAAGAACACTGGAAAATAATTGTTACAGTGGTGTTGGTTGTTGTTGCTATAGCAATAATTGTTTGTACTGCTGGTACAACATTAGGACCGATGGCTACAATATTAGTTGGAGTTGCAAAAGGTCTAATAATGGGAGCGATAACTGGTGGGATAATGGGTGGATTATCCAGCGTAGTCGCTGGTGGTTCGTTCTTTGACGGTTTTGAAAACGGTGCGTTCACAGGAGCACTGGCCGGAGCTTTGTTTGGAGGACTTGGCGGCGTAGGGCAAGTACTTGGTAGTTCATGTAAGGTGCTGAAGTTCCTTGGTACGGCTGCAAAGGCAATTCCCATAATTTCAAAAATATCTGCTGGAATATCACTGGGAATGGCTGGTTTTGACTTACTATCTTTTGGTGTGGGTCTTTTTGACCCGACAAATCCGTTAGTACAATTTAATCAAATGCTTCATTCAAACAAACTGTACAATGCTTTTCAAATAGGCATAAGTGCGTTGGCAGTGTTTAGTGGTGGTTTTACTAAAGGAATGCAGAACCCTGTATGTTTCATTGCCGGAACTATGATTTTGACAGGAAGCGGTTTAGTTGAGATAGAAAATATCAAAGCTGGTAATAAAGTTTTATCAACAAATGTTGAAACATTGAAAAGAGGAGAAAAAACAGTTCTTCAAACTTTTGTTAATGAATCAAAAGAACTGGTACATGTCACTGTTAATGGAGAAAAAATAAGCACAACACCAGGACATATGTTCTATGATGTAAATAAAGGCTGGATTTCTGCCGCAAGTCTTAGTCGTGGAAGTGTTTTGATGTTATCTGACACAAGTCGCACTGAAGTTGAATGTGTAACGTTTGAGACATTTGAAACTCCAGTTAAAGTTTATAATTTTGAGGTTGAAGATTGGCATACTTACCATGTGGGGAATTCTGGAGTATTGGTACATAATGACTGCAAGCCGGAAGCAGCTGTTTTAGGTAGCAAAAAACATGGAGTTAATTGGAAGGAGGGTGCTGCAAGAGCGAAAGCTACAAATAAACCTCAAGGACAATGGTCAAAATCCGACATTGATTATGCAACAAAAATGGCTAACACGCTGGGAGTTGGTGAAAGTGCATACTTTGAGTTACCTAAAGGTTCCACTTCTATTGTTCATATGCCAGATGGAACAATTGTGAAAGCAATACGATTTTGGATAAAAAACAATGGAGTAACTTGGCATGGTTATCCGATGCAATAATAAATCTAAATAGATAAATTTTTAAAATTATTATGAAGGTTGTAATAGAATGGAAATAAAATTAGATTTCAAAATTGAGGCTTGCAATCCTAAGAATAATTCTGATTTTGACAATGAAGATACTAAATTATCTGAAGCAATATACACTATATTTCCCTTAGAGACGGAAAATGCAATATTGTCTTGGGGAGCTGAAAATATTTTATTGTCTTATCGATATGATATCAGCACAATAATTGATGATATCATACAAATGATTTTTACTTTACAAAACAATCATTCTGGAAAATGGTTTGTCAATTGGTCTTCGAATACATTTGCTGTCAATTGGGATTTCAAGTGGTTTGAGGATTCCCTAGAAATAGAGGCTCAATGGCGAGAGGAATTCAATGCCTCAGATTATTTGAAAAGTCACAATATTTTAAAGATTAAAAAAGGGGAGTTCATACAAGAATGGAAAAAAATTATAGATGTTCTTCTTGTTAATTTAATAGAATGCGGATATACTTGCGATAATTTAACAGATATGGGGTTATTAATTGAAGCAAATAGTATATATCAATAAAACAAGCAGTAAAATTTGTTGATGTTATCAAATGTCTGACAATAATAGAATATCCAGGCAGTCGGTCTTTTTGATCCGGATAATCCGTTGGTTACATTGAATTCGCAATTGCATTCATCGGGGCTTTATAATGGATTCCAAATAGGCGTAAACGCATTGGCAATTTTTACTGGCGCTGCATCTGCTAGCATGACATGTTTTGTTGCAGGGACAATGATTTTAACTGCAAGCGGTCTCGTTGCGATAGAAGCTATTAAAGCAGGAGATAAAGTAATTTTGACAAACGCAGATACTTTTGAAGTTGCAGAGAAGACCGTACTTGAAACCTATGTCAGAGAAACAACAGAGCTGGTACACTTAACAATTAATGGAGAGCTTATCAAAACAACTTACGACCACCCGTTTTATGTAAAGGAGCATGGTTTTGTCAACGCAGGGAAGCTTTACATAGGGGACAAGCTGCTTGATTCCAACGGTAACACATTAATAGTGAAGATAGGAAAGTTGAAATTATAGATAAACCAGTAAAAGTTTATAACTTTCAGGTTGAGGACTTTCATACATATCATGTTGGTGAAAATTGTATTCTGGTTCATAATGCAAGTTATGATGACAAGGTTTCTCAACTCCAAGCAAATAAGAAACAAGGTGAAATTTTTGAGAAAAAAACAAAGGATAAACTTTAAAAAACTTAATCCGATATTGTTGAACAAATTACGGTAAAGACAGAAAGTGGAACAAAAACTAGATTAGATTTTATAGGTGTCGAAAATGATAAAATTGTATTAACAGAAGCAAAATCATCATCTACAGCTAGTCTAACATCCAAACAAAAACTAGCTTTTCCGGAAATTGAGAAAAGCGGGGCAACCGTTGTTGGTAAAGGTAAAGGATTATTCACAGGAGGTACTAAAATTAAACCAACTAAAGTAACTATCGTTAGACCCAATAACTAAATTATAGGTGGGAGGTAATAATATGTCTGTTATGGATGAGGTAACTATTGATTTTGTAGGGTTAGAAAAAAAGATAAAAATCTTATTCTTTCTATATTTGATCACTTAAATTGGGGAAAAGAATCAGATGATGTTCATCTACTTATGCTGCAAAACAAGATAAATGATTATTTGCGATTCATTGAAAGTGGAGAGATCAATGAACACTTTAGCCCGAAAGATTATGACAAAATTATAATTAGGATTATAGCCAAGTATTCTTTTGGTTTTGATTGTATTGAATTTTTGAATAATGCTAAACAAGTTATTAATGATGCTGGATTTGAACTAGAATGGGAAGTTTCACCGATAGAGGATGATAATGATTAGAAAATATATGGATATATAGGGATAAAACGAAGTTACCGTAGCATGTTTTGTAGCAGGGACAATGATTTTAACTGCAAGCGGTCTTGTTGCGATAGAAGCTATTAAAGCAGGAGATGAAGTAATTTCGACAAACGCAGATACTTTTGAAGTTGCAGAGAAGACCGTACTTGAAACTTACATACGAGAAACAACAGA
>CAJTNL010000034.1 GCA_910577755.1 uncultured Eubacteriales bacterium
ACTTCAAAGTAACCGACAGTGTTAACACCATCGGTTATTTGGTCTCTAAATCCTGTTACGGCTGCACTTACCGTAACGCATGGAGTGAGAATCATGGACAATGCCATGATGACTGACATCATACTTACTATAATTTTTGTTTTGCCTTTTTTGATATTCATTGATATCTCCTTCCTGTTTTAGATATTTAGATAAATCTTGCTTAAATCAATGGAATCACCCCCTTAAAATAGAAGTAAAAAGAGAAAAACCATTCTAATTTAGAATGGTTTTTGTTATCTTGTGTTACCTTTATGCAGTGATATGAGGAAAGGAATATTCTGTGTGAATACAATTTGCCGTAAATATATTTCAATTGCGGTTGCGGTAGATAATCCCAAACACTCTAATACTTCCTCGGCTTCTGTTTTTATTTTTTCCGATATAAAAACATTAATTGTCGCTGATTTTCTCACAGACAAGCGATAATTCCTTTCCTTTTTTTCATTCAGCGAGAGTTGGAAAGGAATAGCTTTCTCAATTGTTACTTGACGTAAATACATTTCTATGGCTTCGGTAATAGATATGCCAATACGTTTTAAAACCTTAACGGCTTCTTCTTTAGCTGTTGTATCTACACGAATATGTATGCTTCCCTTCTTTTCCATTGGCAACACTCCTTTGATTTTGTCATGGTGCAGCTTGCGTTATTTTGTGGTATGATAGACAAAAGGAAAAATTTTCTTTTGGTGCATACTTAAAAATCACTCCCAAAAATAAAATAATGTTCCAAAAGCTCCGCAACGAAAAACATGCAAAAATTTTCGCTTGTACACCAATCTTAACACTAACTTTGAACAATTTCCGCAGCTTTCATTGCAGGAAGGAACTGCTGTATAGGTCTGCAATGAATCTAAATCATTGATATTTTGCACCCCCAATTCCTTAAATACAGCCTCACGGGTTTCTATAGCATCTTCGTATTCGATCTTTTCGCTTGTTTCAGGCCTGTTGTTCACCGCACGGCAAATACAACCATATTGTGTTTTAGAAAAATATTCGAAAGGTGAATATATTCGTTCCCCCATATAGTTTCTGGTTCTGCCAATCCAATAATACTCATGCTCTGGTAAACTCTTTCTCATTGTTAAAATCCTTTCTTGTTTTGGAGGTAAAATATGATTGATGAATTAATAATAAGACAAAAATATCTCATTGCATTAAAGTCTCAAGGTTATTTTTCAAAAAGACATTTTTTAAAAAATGCAAAACTGAAAAAGAAACAGATAAATTTAAAAATACAACAAATAATGGTTAACAATCAAAATAATATACTATTATACAATGCTTTAGAAAATCTTGCGTATTGGTTGTTAAATACAAATAACTATCTATATACTCTGTCACCTCCTCCCCAGCCGACAATCCAAATCATTAGAAAGGATTTTAATTTGTTAGCAGAAATTGCACTTTCAAAAAACGAAATTCCAGTCCCTTGCCTTTTAAACTTCCGTTTAGTATTCGAACTGCTGTATTTGGTTGCGCCAACAAAAGGACTGAATGCAGGAACAAAGTTTATTAGAAATTTTATTGCTTTGGCAAATAAGTGTAAATTGCCAATTGTTTTGTATTGTGAGTCTAAATTAGTTCCATATTACAAAAAATTTCAATTTCAAAAAGTATTTGAGCAAATACGAAAAAACAAAAAGGAAATCTTAATGGTTTATTTTCCGGAAATATAATACATATCGCTAACCCAAAAGAGAAGGTTAGTTTATTCTTTGCCTCCTGTTTAACTCTATTATATATCTTTATTTTACGTTATTTATCTTACCCGCTATACCGCCCGCATTTTTAAAATTCTGTTTTATAGTTGTCTTATCTATGCTTTTTTACAAGAAAAAAGACACTCGGTAATTGCCTTAATTTTAAATAATTTACAATGCTCATATATTCTTCTTCAGGGTTGAAATAGGTAACTGTCATGTCTGGCACCGCTTTTGACATCGTTCTATATATTCTTTTTGTAACATTGTTTCTGTTCCTTTCTTTGTTTATGGGACATTGTATTCCTAAATTTTGTATATATCTGCTGTTGATGAAATATGGTTCTTACCTAAATCAATAGAATCACCCCTTTTATATAGGAAAGTTTGTGCAAACAACAGGACTTGAACCTGTATCGCCAGTAAACTGATATCTTACCATTAGACGATATTTGCATAGTGACGGCTATGAAACAGCTGCTTCATAACCGTCTAAAGCAACAAAGAAGAAAAAGAGGATTTCTCTGCAAACCAATCTAGGTCTACAGATGGTGCGTCCGAAAGGATTTGAACCTTTCAGCAGCAACAATACTGCTTCGCCATAGCGGACGCATGATGAGGAGTATACAATACTCCTTTCAGATAATAAAACACACCTAGCAAATCTAGGTGTGTTTCTCTTTTTCGGCACGATTTTTCCATACTCAAAAATTATATTTCTACTCAGCGTTATGTTTCTTCTTCTCATCTTCTATTTTAATAGTACCGTCAGATATAATTTTGCAAGGTTCTGCGTTGATTTCCGATTTTTTATTGCGCTTTGTAATAGAGGTGATTCTTAGTAATATCCATCTTCCTGTCACTTCATCGCCTATTCCTTCGGAGTAAAAAATTAAGTCTCCTTTACTGCAATAGTCGGAAAAATCATCATCTATTAGAGTAGTGATACCATTTAAACGCAAATCATATAGTGTATTTTCAAATAAGTTAGATGTTGAGTTCATGTATGTACACATAAGTTCCTTTGGATTTCTTGTCATTTTTACAGGGCGTACAAAAAGATAACCCAGAAAAACGAGAGACCACCCCCAAATGATAAGAAGAATAGGAATACCCACAAAGATTATTGCTATCCAATTTTCTGTCCAATTGATTTCTGCCCAATTTACAGTATTCATCACTATTCCAAATATGATTGAAAATCCATCAATCAATAAGGTGAAAAATAGGATATTTATTATATCGCCTAAACAAAAATAAGTATAGTTTAAAATTCGATTGATGGATAACTTTTTATGATTTCTTGCTTTTATCTGCCTTCGAACTGCAATAAACAAAAAAACTACCAGCAGCAGTGTACAGACAAATATACCTAAGAAAATATTCATATTTTCACCTTTTTTCCTTTCTCACGGGATGATTCTACATCGCTTGTATTTTGCTATCTTAATATCGTTGTTTTTAAAAATGCCGTTATCATTTCTTTTTGCTTTTCTTTTATAGCATCATTTGACCAACTTCATAATTCATCCATAGCGTTTCGATTCGTGGTATCCCACGTTCTGCCTGTGCCTTGGTTGAAGCTTTATTCCATCCCTGCAACATTTTTTGTTTTCCTTTCCATGAAGCAAAAGAGACAGTCATTCCAAAATTAGAATGGCTGTCTCATCTTTCTTGCTGGCGTTGATAAAATTGCAATGCCTCAATGATGTATTCTTCGTACGCTCCATTATTCAAGATATCTCCGGGAATATAATCTTTTATCTTTTTCAATTTTAGGTTAATAGATGTTTTCTTTTTTTCTTTTTCCTGTGTTTTTTTAGCTTTTGGCGGATTAAAAAATTCGTTCATATCTTGTGGGAAGTTATTTTCATTTTGAAGCTCACGCAAATTTTTGACTTGTTCTGCATTGAGGTTTGTATTCTCTCCATATACCTGAATGAAACTTGCTATTTTGTTTTGATTTTCCTCGTCCAGATATGACAGTTCTGCACCGATATACACAGGAATCCTTTTCTCATCAACCATAGCTAATAATATTTCAGTTAATTGATTTAATCGTTTGTATCGGTGGATTTGCATTCGGTTGGTATTGTTTCTTTCTGCAACTTCTGATGTAGTTGCTCCTTTTTTTCCTGATTTTTGCAGGAGAATTTCCTGCTCACAATATGCCTTTGCCAATTCGCTGGGGAGAAAGTCATCATCTCTATCTGTATTCGTTTTTAATAGTATTAGTCTTGCCGTATTATCATCTATATTTTTTATAACGCATTTTATCTTTGCCAGACCAATTTGTTTATACGCTCTAACTCTGTGTCGACCAGCTAAAATGTCATATCTGCCATTTTCTTTAGGGTGTACTTGTATGGGTTCTAGTAAGCCAACTTCTTTTATTGATTCTGCATATTGCTCTATTTTTTTATGATTGATTCTGAAAGGCTGATCGTCAATTTCATCTAATAAATCAATGTCTAATTCTACAATTCGTTCACTGTTATCTATTTTTGCTCCTAAAATAATATTGTTATATGTTTCATTAGGGGTGGGGATAGGCGCTTGAGTGGGTAAAGAAAATTTAGCCATTATTCACACCTCTCTATAATTTGATGAACAATATCCATATATGCCTGCCCGGCATCGGATGATTTTTTACGAATAGAACTTCTTTTCATTGCGGGGCTTTGTTTCACTTCGGTACGTTTTGGTATTACGGTAGAAAAGACTAAATCACCATAGCTGGAAATCAAAGCTTTCTCTACCTCCTGAGATACAACTGTGTTTTTTTCATACATTGTAATGAGCATACCCAACAGGTATTGTTTTAAGTTGTTTGTCTGTCTTACCTGCTGCATAATTCCTAACATTTTGCTTACGCCTTCATATGCCAAAGGTTCAGCTTGTACCGGAATGATTAAGTCATTGCAGCAGCTTAATATATTTGCAACTAATAAGTCCAGATTTGGCGGGCAATCAAAGAGAAGATAATCGTATTGCTCGAAAAACTTGTCATGGAAAACGCTGCTTAAAATATTTAAATTCCCGCCATTTATATTTAGATTGCTTCCGTTTGCAGCCATTACGGTTAAGATAGCCATAGTTCCGCGCATGACATCTGTGCAGGGGATATAATCAATATTTTCTTTTTCATTTCTACGGATAAAATCTGTATAATTAGGCTTCACTCCGGAGATTGCCTGATAAAGCAGATCATTTGCGGTAGGCTTATTATCCGGTACAAATTTAAGCCAACTGCTAAGGTGAGCTTGTGGATCGGTGTCTATTAACAATACCTTTTTACCGACTTTGGCTAAACCTGCTCCAATATTTAAGACGGTCGTTGTTTTACCAACACCGCCTTTGTCGTTTGCTACTGATATAATGTTCATTTTAAAAATCCTTTCCTTCTTGTAAAATTGTAATGTTATAGAAAAACTTTTGTAATTGATCTCCATGACTTACATCCCATTTCTCAATCAGAGATCGTTCTTCTTTGATTAGTGTTTTTCGCCACTGTCGTGTGTACACTTCATGTGTTTCATTTATCCAAAGTTCCCTTAATAGATTTTTTCGTTCTTTGGTAATCATGTTGATTCACTTTCTTTCCAATTTCCGCACATGATATTTTGAGGTTTCGCTTTTGCGGTTATGTAGCCATATTGTTCTTGTTCAGACAGTCGCACATTTAATCCGGCGTATATACCATAATCGTTACCAGCTTTGATATGCCCACCAGCTTCGATACTCCAACCAGCTTTGATATACCCACCACCTTTGATAAACGCACCAGCTTCGATATCCCCACCAGCTTCGATATCCCCACCAGCTTTGATACCCCAACCAGCTTTGATATGCTCACCAGCTTTGATATACCCACCAGCTTCGATATCCCCACCAGCTTTGATATCCTCACCAGCTTTGATAAACGCACCAGCTTCGATATCCTCACCAGCTTTGATATGCCCACCAGCTTCGATATCCCCACCAGCTTCGATATCCTCACCAGCTTTGATATGCCCACCAGCTTCGATATCCCCACCAGCTTCGATATCCCCACCAGCTTTGATACCCCAACCAGCTTTGATATGCTCACC
>CAJTNL010000035.1 GCA_910577755.1 uncultured Eubacteriales bacterium
ACTTCAAAGTAACCGACAGTGTTAACACCATCGGTTATTTGGTCTCTAAATCCTGTTACGGCTGCACTTACCGTAACGCATGGAGTGAGAATCATGGACAATGCCATGATGACTGACATGATACTTGCTATAATTTTTGTTTTGCCTTTTTTGATATTCATTGATATCTCCTTCCTGTTTTAGATATTTAGATAAAGTCTTGCTTAAATCAATGGAATCACCCCCTTTTATATAGGAAAGTTTGTGCAAATAACAGGACTTGAACCTGTATCTCCAGTACACTGAAGTCTTACTATTAGACGATATTTGCATAGCGACGGTTATGAATATGGCTGATTCATAACCGTCTAAAGCAACAAAAAAGAAAGAGAAGATTTCTTCTGCAAACCAATCTAGGTCTATAGATGGTGCGTCTGAAAGGATTTGAACCTTTCAGCAGCAACAATACTGCTTCGCCATAGCGGACGCATATAGTGGGACGAACCGTCCCGATAAAATAAAAAGGACACTCTAAAAAATTAGAGTGTCACGTCATTCCAATTTATCATTGTGATTAGGTAATGAAAGTACAAAAGGAATACTGTTGGTGAATGCAATCTGTCTTAAATATATCTCAATGGCTGTTGACATAGAAATACAGAGTTGTGACAAAACGGTTTCTGCCTGTGCTTTTATATCTGCTTCTACTCTTAAATTTAATGTAGCTGTTTTCATAAAAAACTCCTTTTTTGATTTTGTATTGCAATATACGTTACATTTGTAATATTTTGTGATGTAAGGGTAAAAATTGTTGTTGTTTTTGGAGGGCACTATGAATTGGTTGGGACTTGTTAATGGAGCAATAGGTGCTATTATCTCAGGCATCATTTCTTATGGTTTCAAATTCATGGAAAATAAGAAATTAAAAAAAGATAAAAATTCTACGGCTCAAAAGCCTTGTAATGACGGACAAATTGCGGAGGGAGATTTTAACCAACAATTTCAGTTTACTGGTGATAACAATACGATAAATGCTTACAATTGCGGTTCTAAAAACGCACAAACAATTCAGGCCAAACAAAGCTGGAAAGACAGAAATTGGTTTGTTGTATTAGGGTTCACTATATCTCTTATTGTAGGAATAATAGCCCTTTATACTTCGAATAGGAATAATATATTTAGCTCAGATTCTTCTATTTGGGTTCCTATGATGTCTGTATCTAATACATACATTTATTTGAATATTGTCTTTTCAGTTGTTTTATGTATTAGCTTTTTTGTTAAAGGGTCTTATGTATATAAGAAAATCGGAATTTTTATTACAGCTATTGTTTGCTGTATATTCACAATAGGAATTTTACTTTTTCCCTTGTTTATTGAAATGCTTCCAAATTATGATGTTAATATAATTTTTTATTATGGTACTCCGATACTTTTACCTTTAGTTTTTGCATGTATGTTTGGATTGTCTTTTGCAAAAGATGTAAAAGAACTAATTATAGGGCTGGCTGTTTTGGTAGGAGGTTATACTCTTTGTCTTATTGGGGCAAATACCATAGGAAGATGATAAAAAATATCCAATAAAACATCATATTGCTGCTTAAAGAAAGTATAGGATTTTTAAAAGAGTCTATTTCTCTAAAGAAAGCATATAAAGGCAAAATGCAAAGATGAAAGCCAGACTGTTTTAATTTATTTTTTCTAAGTAGATAGTGTGATATAGATATAATAATATTTGCAATCAAGCATATAATCTGTAAACTTATAAAAAAGATTAAAAACCAAAAATAACTTTCAGAGAGATACAAGCATTAGTCAGATACATATTACGAGATAGTTATTGTAAAGAGGGGTATTGTATCATGACGATAGAATTAGTCAAAGTTCATACAAATACAGAGAAATTATGGGAAGTACATTGTTATAACTATTTTGAGAATGATCGTTGCGTGTGGGGAATTAGAGATAGTCTAGATCGGAGGGTAGATGAGGCGAATGACAAAGAATCAGCGAAAAAGATTTGTGAGGAGCATAACAAATGTCTTTTGGAGGAGCGATTATGGTAATTGGAAGAATGGAAATAAGAATTTGGAATAAAAGAGTTAAGATTTAAATCTATACAAAAAATAAAAACCCAAGGCATTGCCTAGGGCTTTTATATGGTTGTTTCTTATTTTGTTTTAGAGTTTTCTATAGCCAGTACAGTACCTAACGTCGACAGAGAACCGATTGCGGCTGAAAGACCAACAATTATCCCAATGAGTAAACCGAAACCACCATTTGTTTTACTCATTTGTGCTTCAGTCATTTGATTAAATTTTTTCATTGTAGTACATCCTTTCTAAATTAAGATAGCTACATTATAAAACCATTAAAAGGAAAAAACAATATAAATTACAAAATATATCATAATAACCACAAAAGCGTATAAAAATAGGAGGTAAATACGTGATGTTAAAGGAGTTATCTCAGTAATTACTTAAAAAGGAGTGATTAGAATTGACAAACAAGGAGAAAAAAGAGTATTTAGGGCGATATAAACCATTGGATGAACAAGTAAATCAATTACTTTTGGAAAAACAGGAGATTCTTGCACTTGGCACAAAGGTAACGCCTACATACAGCGATATACCGCATAAATCAAACATAGGGGATAAAACATCTACTACCATTGAAAAACTGGAAGAACATGAACAGAAGATTAATCAGAAGATCCACGAATTCATTGCGGTTAAATCCGATATTGAACGAGCCATACATACTTTACAGGATGAAACATTACGATTGCTATTGCGGTATCGGTATATCAACGGACTGACATGGGAAAATATTGCTGTGCGGATGCACTACTCATGGAGGCAAATCATAAGGTTACACGGAGTGGCATTAGATGTCATAGTATGTCATAGTCAGTCTATGATATAGTGTAAGAGGGAAGAGTGGTTCCTGATAAATAATTTTCATTTTTTATTTAACATCTCCTTTCTTTCGCCTGTGCTGTGGCAAGTGTCACTTAGATAGCATGCAAAAAGCTACATAAGACAGCACGTGAAAATACCGTAGTGGCGACACGGATAGCATAACTCAATTTGGAAAGTAAAACCCTAGCCAGTCGGGGCAAAGGCTGGCATATATATATATAGTTGGTACAAGGGCGTGGTCTTGACAGCCAGACCAATGATAGACTGTGCTTTGCATGGTCTTTTTTCATTCTATTTTAATGAGGTGAGGTGTTGGCAAATGAAGAAAACTTAATTCCCTTTACATCGGAACAAAGCCGTGAGGAAGCCGTGAGAAATGGATCAAAAGGTGGTAAGGCCAGCGGTGAATCCAGACGAAAAAGAAAGCTCTTAAAAGACAGTATGAACGTGCTGCTGAATTTACCCGTCGGAAATACAAGAGACTATAATGCTTTGGTTAAAATAGGTATCCCTATTGAAGATATAGACAATAGCCAATTAGTAGTATTGGCGTTGTTTAATCAGGCAAAAAAGGGAGATATTGCAGCTATTAAGGAGTTGCGTAATCTTATTGGCGAGGATGGAAAAGAAAATGAAAGCGCCGGACAATTAGAAACGCTGATTGAGGGGTTGAAAGATGAATAGCGTATATACGCCTAAGCAGTTAGAATTATTGCGGTTATGGCAGACGAATAAACTAAAACGGATTAATCTGCTGTCCGGTTCGGTTCGCTCCGGTAAGACATGGATTAGTCTGGTGTTGTGGGCTTTTTGGGTTGAGACCATGCCCAAAGATAAAAATTATCTCATGACAGCAAAATCGCTGATAACGTTGAAACGCAATACATTAGATTTACTGACAGAATTAATAGGAGCACAAAACTTTATTTATTCATTGGCGCAAAAGCAGGCATTTTTGTTTGGGCGTAAAGTTTATTTAGAGGGTGCAAATGATACAAGAGCAGAGAGTAAAATTCGCGGTATGACGTTGCAGGGAGCGTATTGTGACGAGCTTACCCTATTTGGGGAAGATTTCTTTACTATGCTGCTGTCTCGTTTATCTGAATCTGATGCCAAGCTGATTACAACAACGAATCCTGATATACCAACGCATTGGCTTCGTAAAAACTATATAGAGCGTAGAAGCGAAATAGATATGCTTTTGATGGAGTTTTTGATTGAGGATAATATATTTCTTGATTCTAAATATGTAAAACAACTCAAAAAGGAATATGTCGGTGTGTTTTATGACAGATTCATTTCGGGAAAATGGGTAGCGGCAGAGGGAGTGATATACGGTCTGTTTGCAAACGACAAAAACAGATATACGATTGGTAACGTCTATACATATCTGGAAGAAACAAATCAAAGCATTAGACTTGTTTCGTTTGGGGTGGACTTTGGCGGCAATCGATCCGCAACATCCTTTATTGCAACGCTGATTACAAATACAGGCACGGTGATCATTGCAGACGAGGCGTATATCAAAAAAGAGTTAAACCCGGATACACTTAATACGGAGTATGCCGCCTTTATTGAGCGGAATACAAAGTTATATGGGGCTGGGGTTACCAGAGCCGACAGTGCGGAAAGCGTTTTAATCCGAGGGTTGGATCTAACCGCTAAAAAACAAGGATTAAGAACAAAAGTCAAATTAGCTTTAAAGAGACCGATTAACGATCGAATCAAAATCACGTTACTGTTGATGGCGCAGGACAGGCTTAAAATCTGTAAAAACTGTATCCATACCATTGATGCGTTTGCATCGGCTGTATACGATGATAAAAAATTGGAAGATACCAGACTGGACGATGGAAATATGAATATAGACAGCTTAGATTCTTTTGAATATAGCATTGAGCCGTATATTGAGCAGATTGAACACAGTTGTTTAAAAAGGAGAGATTAGCATGACTGTATTTGAATATTTGAAAAAGCGCGGATTTCATCCAATCTCTGAAAGCTTTTATATACACATTAACGAATGGATGGACTGGTATGGAGGAACGGTAGCTAACTTTCATAAATACAAAGTATATAACGGCTGTCAATCTGTGAAATGCCGCAGGGCAACGCTGGGAATCGCAAAAAAAAGTATGCGAGGATTGGGCGAATATGCTCATGAACGAGCGGGTTAAGATTACGCTATCAGATAATCAGACAAACGACTTTGTGCACACAGTTCTGGAGGCAAATAATTTTTATGAGAAAATCAACGCATATCAGGAATTAAAATGCGCTTGTGGAATGACCGCCTACATTCCGTATGTAAAAAACATTACGCAGGATGAAGAACAGGTTGAGGGTAGTATTGGCATCAACTATGTTCATGCAGGTAATATTATTCCTTTGTCCAGTGCAAATGGAGAGATTACCGAATGCGTTTTTAAAAGTTATCAGCGTATCGGAAAGGATGCCTATGTATATCTTCAAATACATTATTTAGAAAATGGACGGTACATTATTGAGAATGTCTGGCTCAAGGAGAAAGACGGTCAGGTGAGCAATGCGGTTGGGGGCAATGTACCAGAGGCTGTCAAAGACGTTGTTCCGATTGTTCGGACGAACAGCGCAGAACGCATGTTCTCCATTGATAAATTAAGCATACATAA
>CAJTNL010000036.1 GCA_910577755.1 uncultured Eubacteriales bacterium
CCGGTCTTTGGGCATAGATAAGGAGCTGGTCTTTGAACGGGTATTTGTAAAGCCTTGATGCTGTGTTCAGATATTTCTTCCAGCTTTCTTCATTTCTCGTCACTTCCCTTGATGTTTCTGCGGAAAGTATAGAAATTAAGTCATATTTTCTCATGGTAAACCTCCATTCCTGTTTATTGTTTTTTGGCAATAAAAAAGGCGGCTATGGTTCGTTCATAAGCCATTGCCACCAGTGACGGTAAACTTTATTCAATTTTTGTATGCTCCTTTCCATATTTCTTTTATTAGGTGTTTGCGAAACTTTGAAACCATTGAATATACAGGTTTCTTTTCCTTAAGTAAGGTAATTTCTCCTCAAAATTGTTCATTTCGACCTCTTACCAGTGACTGTGGAAATGTGGATAATTTCCTAAAAGTGCTCATCTTCTAGTAGTTATTCTTGTTTTGATCCTTGCAAATCCAATAACTTCGTTGGAAAATTCACGCGCTATCCACATCAATCCCGTTTTGAGTTTCACAATTACCTATTTCTTTTATATAAAAATGTACCTACAATTTCACTTTTAGGTACTATTCTTAACTTAATATTAGCTTACGGGAAAATCATTTGCCTTTTCTTATTTTAATAAAATGAATTAACATATCGATAAACGCAAAAAGTGTATAAACTAAACACGCTATATCACCCCAAATTTGAAATTTGTGTTGTAAAAACAGGCAAAAATTCCCCAAAATTATGCAGATAAAACCTTTTAATTTTTTCTTGTTTATAATCTCATGTAATCCAAATATTCCTACTGGATTAAAATATCCGTTCATGCCAGTAAAAATAAATAATTCCAAAAAAGCAAGGCAATAATAATCTATTACACTTAATTTATAATCTTTATACGAACTAACCAAACCATTAATTAGTGTCTTAAATTTATCCTTTTTACGAATTTCCCCTGTTGTAAAACAGCACCAAATAGATATGCCAAAATAAGATACTCCCTTAACAAAGCAAAATGCTAACGCAGAGTCGCTAATATCATATGAACCAATTAACATCTGAAATATTGCTATTGCAATCATTAACATAAATATGCAAGAAGCCCAAATTCCCATCAATGCCTTTCTCTCTACATAATCATAATTTTTTTGTAATAAAGGTAGTATGTATACTAACAACATAAAAACATCAATTAATAGAGTCCAAATTGAAACCTCTTTTCCACATAACACGTTTGCACTTAAAGAAATAATTGTGACAACAAGAACTCTTACTACATCCAAAATCATTTCCCTATATGCATACTTCCTTCCACTTTGTGAATTTACTATCTTCCTTTTTGTAAAAACCACTAAAATTGATACCAAAAATGGCAATACTCCAAAAATAATATTCATAAGGCATTTCTCCCTCATAGCTTCATTAGAAATTATCTGGATCTAATCCATACCATGTTCCATCAGTTTGCGGTAATTGTCTTTGGCGAACTCCTTGGATAAATTGATGTCGCATTTTGTAAAAATCTTCTTGCAGTTCCAACCCATCTTCTTCAATCCATTCATCAATCATGTTTTCCCATCCCTGTAACCACTTCAAGTGTAATGCCTGCTCCAGTTCCAAGAAAGCGTCTAAATATAATTTCACTCTCGCTAAACAAGGTTTACATCCATAAACGTATTCGTATTTACCATCTTTACATTTTGCCAAACCCGCAATAGAATTTGGAATATTTTGATCAGTCAAAATATCCTTGCCACAACAAACACATTTTAATGGTTTATATTCATGTTCTGGAACATTCATATAATATTTATTAGGATACAAACCAAAACTCTGTAAAATTTTTGTATCCATTGATTGCATAATTTGAGTAATTATTTGTGGTTCATAGATTATATACTCATATTGATGATTATTACATATTCCATCTAATCGTTTTTGCAATCCAGTCGTTATACCTGTCGAATAAAACCCAATAAAACCATTAGCATTATGTTGCAATAATCTATCCCCAATATTCTGTTCATCATCTTGTCCCACATGTTTACCCGATTTTATATAATGTTTACAACTAACTATATATCTAATATTTTGTCCTTCAACCAAGAAATCTTTACCGCTATCTATTCCATAAGCTGGCAATGTTATTGGTATATATCCCACTTGCCTTAAAACAGCAACCGCAAATTTTTCCCATTCTTCATCTGTCATATTTCTAAAAAAGTCATCAAATCTATTCATCTTTATTACTCCTAACCAAAAAACAATCTATATTCTATAACCAGCACTATCATTTAATTTTAACCACAACGTATTCAGATTTCAATAGATTTTACTACTTTTTTCTATTAAGATATATTCTTGAAAATACACTTCTAATAGAGGCTGCAAAATACATAAATCGTATCTTGCAGCCTGTTTCCTGTTACTTTCCAGCATTACTCATAAAACCCATGTTCCTCAATGCCTTTTTCTAAAATGGTATGTATCAGTTCCTCCAGCTCCACACCGTTTATCTCGCTGACCACGATCAGCTTTGCAAGGGTATCCTTCTGTACGGATATGGCATACTGTTCCTCATCGGCACGAAGCTCATGGACGCAGATACCAATACCGTCCGCAATCCTGCACACCACGCCAAGTTCCGGCTCCCTGATGCCCGCCAAAATATCCATGATTGTCCTCTCCGGCACTCCCGACATTCTGGAAAGCCCCATAATGCTGATTTCTTCCTCTTTCATCACGTTTAATAACTTATCACCGGTTGTAAACATACTTTTCCCTCCAAAAAAAAATAAGAGCATATAGGATATTCTCTATATGCTCTAACGCTGTGTAATTATTCTACTGTAATTGTGGTAGTTATTGGCTAATAACTAAAATCTATATAAGACACCAAAACTGACTTATGCCAATAACTATAAATATTCTTCAACAATTTCCGTTAATTCGTCAATATAGTTCTGCACTTCATGATCCGCATCATTTTCATCTGGATATGTAAAGATTGCATCATATTTACATAAAAACTCATCATATTGCGTTTCACTACTCTGCATCCCTTTCGCATGAATGTAAGACACTACCATAACTGCTGCATCCATCGGACGGGATTCAAAGTTGTCCGCATCAGCTAATCCAGAAACTCCAGCCCGGTCACACTTAAACAATCTCCGAACTTGATGCTCTAACTCTATCGCATCATTATGATTTATTCTATACATAAATTTACCTCCTCAAATACAACATTACCATACATGACCAATTTCTATTTGTATCGCTAATATAATACCACAATTACAATAATATTTCTATTTATTTTTTCTTTCCGCCAAAAGATTTCTTTTTCGGAAACTCCATGACAAACTTAAACTGTACCCCGCTTTTTTCTGCCCCGTCTTTGGTGTAATGGTATTCTTCCGTCCCACTCGGAATGATATAGGCATCGTAAGGTTTGCCCGCTTTGCCCTTTAACCCTTTTAACAGGATTTTCTTTCCGGCAAGCATATCCTTTACTTGTGCATCGGTAAGGACAGCACCAATTACCCAGCTCACGTTCATACCGCATTTCTTCACGCAGTACGCACCAAATTTTCCCTTTACCACCTGACCGCCGCAGTTCGGGCATACCCCAAGAGCCGCCTGTTCCTGTGCAAACATCTTTTTCTGCTCGTCACTGACCTCATGGTAGGTATGTATCAGCTCCGACATCATATTTTCAATATCCGCCATGAAGTCCTCCATCGGAAGCTCCCCTTTCGCTACCAGTGTCAGGGCATTTTCCCAATCGGCGGTAAGTTTCGGGGACTTCACCACATCCGGCAGCACCGTAATCAGCTTTAATCCGTCCTCTGTGGGTATGATCTGCTTTTTCTCACGCTTCACAAACCCATCCTTGACTAACTTCTCGATAATGTCCGCCCTTGTCGCTGGCGTACCCAAACCTTTCCGTTCTGCGTCTGCCCCAATATCTTCCGCCCCGGCACGCTCCATTGCGGATAATAATAAATCTTCTGTAAATCTCTTGGGCGGATTTGTGAAATGCTCGCTGACTTTTGTCTGCACACCGTCAAACGCCTGTCCCTCCGACAGTTCCGGCAGTTTCTTTTCCTTTTTTTCTTCCTCCTGATTCCCGGAGATTTTAAAGGAACGCTTAAAGGCATCCTCAAAAGATTTCCACCCGTTATGCGTGACGGACTTGCCGGAAACCGAAAAAGTATATCCATTGCATGAAAACTCCGCTTTGACTGTTTCATACAGATGCTTCTCCCCGGTGGCGCATAACAGGCGGTTCGCAATCAGGGATAAAATTTTGCGCTCCGTTTCCGGCAGTGCCGCAAGGTCAGCTTTCCCTATCTC
>CAJTNL010000037.1 GCA_910577755.1 uncultured Eubacteriales bacterium
AACGGGTAAAACTTTTCTTCGGTGAGGTATTCAAAAGATATTTCCCTTTGCCGCCGTTTATCCCTGTCACGCCATGCGTTGATAGCGGCATAGTGTATGACAACTCTGCAAAAGGCGTTAAATGTGTATTCGATATGCTCCTTGTATGCTTCTGTACAAGGCATAGATGATTCCCCCTTTCTCCCACATATGGCGGTGCATGTTTTTCAGTTACATTTATAATTCAGAGGATAGCAACACTTTTTGCTGTCGCCTTTTGATTACCAACCAGCAAGGGCAGATGGTCTGTCAACAACGGGCGTGGTGTAAAGCTGCTCTTTAGCTTTTCCGCGTCCTACAAACAGAGTTATCCATGAATCCATAGCTTGTTATGCACACTTTCACGATGCTTGTCCTTGTGACTTTGATTCTATCCCTTGTTTTATCTAATCTATATTTGTTACTTTTTCTCGAAAAACAATCATTACGGCTACTAATGTAACTATTAACACTAAAACTACTTGGAACAAATTCTCTTGATTAGTCGGGTTCTTCGTAATGATAAGTTGTCTGACAAATAAAACAATGAGAGAAGTAACAATCGTTGCAGGAACAGACTTTTTTATCATTCCAATAACAAACGGCCACCATGATAAAACGCTGCAAATGATAGTGCCGGTAACTGCCATCGGCACCCATTCTGATAAATAAGATATCTGAAAAGAACCCTCCAACATATCAAAAGCATAATCCATTCCGACGATATATCCGCAACAGCAAACATATCCGAACAGCAATGAAATAGCAGTAAAAGCCATAATAAGCATCATTTTTATTACGATAAGCAATTTCTTGTTTAAAGGATAAGAAAACAGGATTGTAATGGTTCGCTGGCTGTATTCGTTAATCACTGATGTAGATGTAAGTATTGATGAATATATCAGAAAAATAAATGATACCAAAAGCCCTATTAGAAGAAATGTGCTTTCAAATGTGTCTTTTGTCTGTTCCGGGTCGGTCATGCTGTCAACCAAAGACACCGTAATAAACAATATACAAAAAGCAACTGCAAAAAAAGCAGTCATTATTTTGCGGGGCAGTCTGAATTTTCTTATTTCAAGTTTCAGTAAATGAACCATTCTATTTTCCCTCCTCTGTAAGCTGGAAGAAATAATCCTCCAAGCTGTTTTCCTTTCGTCCTATGCTTTCTAAACCAACTCCATTTTTTACAAGCAACGCTGAGATTTCTTTTCCAGAAACAACGGTGCTATAAATCCTGATAATCGTATCGTCCACTACATCAAAATGTGACAGCCTCTCGTCTTGTTCCAAAAGGCAGGCGGCTTGTTTCACATTATCCGTATCTATTTCAATGTATTCTGTCTGATATTCATGAACTTCATGGATAGATATTTCTTTCAAGAGCTTTCCGCCTGCGATAACACCGATTCTGTCCGCAATCTGTTCAACTTCTGAGAGAATATGGCTGGAAATAAAAATTGTTGTCCCGTAATCCTGATGTAGCCGCCCAAATAAAAGACGCATTTCTTTTATTCCCTCTGGGTCAAGCGCATTGATAGGTTCGTCCAGTATCAACAATTCTGGTTTTGCTAAAATTGCCCTTGCAATGGCAAG
This sequence comes from uncultured Eubacteriales bacterium, assembly GCA_910577755.1. GTDB lineage: Bacteria > Bacillota > Clostridia > Oscillospirales > Acutalibacteraceae > UMGS1071. The sequence goes on from CAJTNL010000037.1 coordinate 1,615, forward strand.
ACGCTGTTTCATCCCTAAAGAATATTGCGAAACTGCTTTTCCCTCAATGTTTTGAAGATTAACCAATTCCAAAACATCTTTTATACGTCTGCGGTTATGATAACCCATATAATCACAATGCAATTCCAAATTTTGTAGTCCTGTCATTTTTTCATAGAAATAAGGGTTTTCTATGATACAGCCAATCCGTTTCAGACATTCATAATTCTTATCGTCCATTTTTTCGCCGAATATATATATTTCTCCGGAATCCGGGTGCACTAAATTCAAAAGCATTTTCATGATAGTGCTTTTTCCTGCGCCGTTTGGCCCAACAAAGCCATAGATTTCTCCCTTTTTAACATGAAGATTTACCTTGTCAACTACAACTTTTTCCTTATAGGATTTTGTCAAATTTGATGTTGCGATAATATAATCCATTTTGTACGCCTCCTTTGCTATTCCACAGTATACAAAACAGAATTCTCTTTTATCTGTCTGAAATCTAACTTTTTTCTAACTTTTTAAAATCAAGGTAAAAACTGTTTTCTGGCCTGGCTCACTGTCAACTTGTATATCAGCCCCCATTTGCAGCGCAAGATTTTTAGCAATCGTAAGGCCCAGCCCACTTCCATAGTTTTTATGCGCTGTCGTGTAGTTCCTGTAAAAAATGTGTTCCCGCTCTTTTTCTGCTATGCCCTTGCCATGGTCTTCCACCTCTATCATGACCTTATCTGATATTCTTTTTAAACGGAACGCAAGATATTTCCCCTCATTGCCATGTTTTATTGCATTATCAATTAGATTTTTCAGTATTCTGTTCAGTGCGGGGGTATCTACATATGCATATTCCGGCAAAGGACTGATTTCTATTTCAACCTTGTATTTTCTTTCATCCAAAACATCATAATAATCCAATATTATTTCATGACATATTTGTGTGACATTTACCATGCTGGGTTCCATGTTCATATCCCCGGACGTTATTTTTGACAGAGTAAAATATTCATTTATAGTTGCAACTAATTCATTTGCTTTACTATCAATTCTAATTGCCATTTCCGTAATTTTCTCTTTTGCCGGCATATCTGATACTTCTCTGTTTAGTAATTCGCTATATCCCTTTAGAACAGTGAGAGGTGTCCGTAAATCATGTGAAATATTGGTAAGCACCTGCATCATAGCTTGTCTGGAATGTTCATAACTGACTCTTTGTGCATAAAATTCATCCAGTAATTTATTCAATTCTACTGAAAGCCCTTTAATTTCTGCATTTTCAGACGGGATTAAAATCTGTCGGTTTTCTTTCAAGTAAGGAGCCATTGCAAACCATTTTCTGATATATTTGATTTCTTTGGCTGTTCTTCTGTTTTTTGACCATTCATATAAAAACATTGAGAATAAAATTAGTATGAGAACAATAAGTAGTGTGTACACCAGTTATTCCTCCATTTTATATCCGATGCCCCATAAAGTTTTAATATATGTGGCATCACTGTTTGAAATCATTTTTAATTTCGCCCTCAGCCTGTTGATGTGCGTGTTCAACACGTTTTCATTTCCAAAATACGGTTCTTTCCAAATCAAATCATAAAGTCTTTCTTTAGAAAAAGCCTGTCCCGGATGAGAAGCCATTAGATTTAAAATTTCAAATTCTGTGCGGGTTAATTCCAAAACGGTTCCAGCAGCCTTTACGCTATGTGTTGTCTGGTTAATTTCTAAATCCTTAATTCTTGTGACGGTTTCTTCCTGTTGGTTGTCATAGCTTGTAGCACGCCTGATATTGGCTTTGATTCTTGCAGTAAGCTCAATTAAGGAAAATGGCTTTACCACATAATCGTCCGCTCCCAGATTCAAACCCATTGATTTGTCCGTATCATTGTCTTTCGCTGTAATAATAATAATAGGGATTTTGCTGATTTGACGAATAGCTTTGATTACTTCCATGCCACTTGTATCTGGCAACATTAAATCGATCAGAGCAAGTGCATAATCCGTATTTAACTGGAAAGCTCTTATTGCTTCAAAACCGCTATGAAAAACGTTTACTCTAAAATCTTCACTAACTAAATAATTATCAACCATTTCACAAATAGATATATCATCTTCAACGACAAAAATTTTATTGACCACTTTCCTTAGCTCTCCCCTCCATAGTCCTTTTATCAATAGGTTTCTTTGCATCTTTTGGAAGTAGCCACATGCTTCCTATTTTTTCTGCTTTTTGAATTTTACCCTCTTTGCAGTAATATTGTACCATTCTGTTTGTAAGCCCCCATTTCAAGGCGGCTTCCTTAGTTGTCATAAAATCCATAATCGTTTCCTCCTCGCAAGATATTATATTTCGTTTAAGCGAAAAAAACAAGTTGCTATTGTACTTGCTTTTTTGTTTTGAAAGAAGATATAAGAATAATATGGATTTCGTAGTAATCGGCATTGTGTGTAAAATCCAAAAGTTTAGATTTTTCCACAAATCCAAACTTATATAAAATCCAAACTTTTCTGAAAACAGCTTGATAATTGGGGATTCTTGCCGGAAAAAGTTTGGATTTCGTTTCACAAAGTACAATACTCCAATT
>CAJTNL010000038.1 GCA_910577755.1 uncultured Eubacteriales bacterium
AAGGTAGCGCGGCGAGATAAACATTTCGTCGCTCACTTTCTTACGGCTCTCCCTGCGCCCTGTCCGCGCCGCCTTTATCGCTGCCCCAAAAGCCTTGAAGTCGTATTTCGGTACTGGTCTTTTTGCCATAGTTATTCACCCTGTTACATTTTACTGTTCACCTTTCTTCTTGGATATGTCTACACAGTTCTATCAATTAGCCAAAATAAAACATATAATAACCTTGACATAGTGTTGTCAAGGTTATTATAATATAATCAAGCTATGGAGGTGATGAGTTGCAAGAAAGCAGACTGTTTAGAATTTTGTATTACCTATTGGATAAGGGACGTGCTACGGCTCCCGAATTAGCAGAAAAATTTGAAGTGTCCGTCCGCACAATTTATCGTGATGTAGACGCTATAAGTAGTGCAGGTATTCCTATCTATGTTACGACTGGAAGAAACGGCGGCATACAGTTTCTTGATGATTACGTCCTCAATAAATCTTTTTTTTCAGATAGTGAGAAATTAGAAATATTATCCAGTTTGCAAAGTTTATCAGCCGTTCAATATCCAGAAGTAGACACTGTTTTGAACAAACTCGGTGCGATTTTTCAAATCGGTATAACAGACTGGATTGATGTGGATTTTTCACGTTGGGGTAGTGTTGCGGAAAACGAAAATGGATTGTTTAGACAATTAAAACAAGCTATATTAGAAAACCGCGAAATCACTTTTGATTATCATAATTCTACTGGGAATAACAACAGGCGAAATGTATATCCATATAAATTAGTTTATAAAGACAGGGCATGGTATTTGTACGCTTTTTGTCTATCACGAAGCGAAAACAGATTGTTTCGTCTTTCAAGAATAAAAAACCTTATTTTAACCGAAGTACATTTTGAACGCAAGACAGAAACATACCAATATCATTCTCTTTTTCCAAAGCCAGAAGAAATCGGGAATTTAATAGACTTAGAATTAGAATTTGCTTTAGATGTTGGGTACAGGTTATTTGATACGTTGGACGATACAGCTATTACACAGCATGAAAACGGATATACTGTTAAGCTCACTCTGCCAGAAAATGATTGGCTTTATGATTTCCTTATGTCATTTGGAAACAAAGTAACAATAATTCAGCCTAAATCTATTCGTCAAACATTGAAAGCAAAACATGAGGCTGCAAGAGAACATCATAAAGGAGAATAAAGATATGAACATTAAAAGAGAACTTGAAACAAAAGTAGGTATAGCAAACAGTATTTATCTAAACAATATTGATATTCCCCCTCTTACGATTAAAGCAATTATGATAAATGAAGTTGTTCCCTCTGACCCTTTACAGGATTTTTATGGGCTGCCCGACGCTGATTATCTGAAAACAACTATCCCCCTTTTGCAAGGAGCGGGAACGGCAGTTACTTCTATACAAGACATATTACAAATGGGTATTTATATCACAAATGCAGTAAAAACCCCAAAGACAGAATATGCCATTGACAAAAGCAGTATTGAAAGTAGCTTGCCATATTTAGAAGCAGAGCTTTCTTTATTCCCCAACACAAAGGTTATTATGCTTATGGGAGATGTTGCAAAGAAAGCCTTTAACATGATTACGAAAAAGTCAACAAAGAAAAACGCTGTTCCCGCCGTTTCCACCTATAAATTGCGGAATAGCGAAATTTATTATAAGGGTATTCGGATAATGCCGTCATACATAATGACAGGAGGGAATATCTTAATCGAAAAGTCAAAAGTAGCAATGGCAACCGAGGATATTGCTACTATGTTGGAAATAATCAAGTAAAACCCCTATAAAGATTTTGAAAGCCTGACAACCACTGTCAGGCTTTCATTTTTATAATTAAAGAAAAAACTTTAAGAGGTAGGATATGAAAACAAAAACATTGAACCGAAATTTTATACTTTTGATAATAGGACAGGCTTCATCTATGTTTGGAACCGTCTTACTCAAATTTACTGTATCTTTATTGATACTTGATTTGACCCGTTCTGCTGCTTTGTTTGGAACGATTACAGCGATAAGCTATCTACCACCTATTTTTCTATCTCCTATCGGCGGTATTATGGCTGACCGAAATGATAAAAGAAATCTTATGATTGCCTTAGATAGCCTGTATGGTATTATGGCTATTCTATTAGTGCTTTCATTATCGTTTTCTAATGTGCTTGTTTTAATCACTGTTATCATGGTAGGATTGTCGATTGTATCTTCTTTTGAAACTCCTGTCGTGCAATCCAGCATACCACTCATTCAAAAAAAAGAAAGCCTTATTCAGTCCAATGCCATTGTCAGCCAGATAAATATGCTCGCTAATCTAATTGGGCCATTATTGGCAGGACTGCTTTATAGTGCAATCGGAAAAGCATATTTACAGGATGTACGAATTGTTTTTTGGGGATGTGCCATTTGTTTTTTCTCTGCCGCTATCCTTGAAGCGTTTATAAAAATACCACAGATTACATTATACCCAATCAGCAAACCATTACACGCAATAAAAAATGACTTGAGCGAAAGTTTTCATTTCCTAACATCAAAACAAGTATATGTATTCAAAGCAATTCTCCTAAATGCTGCTTTTGTTTTATTGATACAGCCGTTGATTGCAACAGGCGCACCATTCATAATTCGAGTTGTACTTGATTTAAGTTCTGTATTAAATGGTCTGTCACAGGCTTTTATGGGAGCTGCCGGACTTGTAGGCGGGATAGTTGCCGGAATGGTTGCTAATAAATTCAAAACAGAAAAAATTTATCGTCTGTTTTGGATTATGGGAATATCAATAGCAGCTTTTGGCAGTAGCCTATTGTTCAATCTTTCTGCAAACTTGACCTATATCATATTTGTAATTATTAGCATTATTATTTTTATAAGTGCAAGTATAGCAGGGGTTTATATTATGTCAGCCATTCAGCAAAATGTACCCGATAATATGTTAGGACGTATCATGTCTTTTTATTCTGCAATAGTAAGCATTGCCCTACCCATAGGTATTTTGCTCTATGGCTATCTATATGAAAAGTTTATAAATCATCTTCCCGTTATAATGTTTTTAACCTCAATCGCAATATTGGTCATAGGCTATATTGGCAAAAAAACTTATCATCATTTGTAGAATATCAAATTTGTAACCTAAAACCTTTGATAATATCGTTACAACAATATTTGCCGCACGACGGCAAAAGAAAAAAAGCCGTCGTACAGCAGAGATATTTTCACACGCCCTTTTTGACGCGGCGGCTTTTGAAAAATCAAAGCCGCCGTTTCTTTTTATCTTCTCAAGAAATGACGCGGTATCAATGTTAAAAGCGGCGGCTAAAAGGAGGTAGCCGCCATTAAACCCATACCATATCGACAAAATCCGACGGTCATTGACATATCAAAAAAAGCCCGACCACCGCCGGAAATCTCTCTGCCCTTGAATATGAACTGTCTAATCATCTAAATACTACTCACAATACCAATGCGCTTGTCCGGGCTTTTCGGACGGGCGCATTTTGCTGCTCAAAAAATTTTTTGAAGAAATTTCAAAAAATCTTCGGCGTTTTTGAAAACCGCCGTATTGCCCCGCGAAAAGGGGGAAGCACCACCAACTTTCCAACGAGAAAGGAGGTGAGAATGTGGAACCTAACAGCAGGGAGTTTTACAAACAGTGTGCTTTTCAGAAGTTTTGTAATACGGTACTGCACAATGAAGCGTGCGACACTCATAGGGAGCTGCACAGGCATAAGGCAAGGGAAGTCACCTTTTCCGACATGACCTTAGACGAAGCGCGACAGCTTCATACGTTTGATGAATATTTCAAACGGGAAACTGTTGAAACCGTCTTTGAGAAAGCCGGGAAGAAAATCACGCCGAAGCTGCTTCTTGAAGCAATCCGTACTTTGCCGGAAGAAAAGCGCAAAGCCATATTGCTGTATTACTTCGAGGGAATGAACGATACCGAGATTGCGGAG
>CAJTNL010000039.1 GCA_910577755.1 uncultured Eubacteriales bacterium
CAAAATCTATACAAAACCATATAAAGCTGATATTTCCTAACTCGTATGCTCCTACTGTGCCTAGCAAGATAATCAGCGCACACATAGCTAATAACCCCGCTATGATACTACAGATTATTTTTATGATTCGTCTCATTTTTTGTGTTCCTCCTGTTGGGTGCTTGTCCGTAATTCCCCCCTCATAAATTTTAAGAATCCCTCACGCGGTATCTTGATTCGAGTACCTACAACCACAACAGGAAATCCTAGTTGTTTAGGATCGTCTCGTGCTTGTAATCGAATTGAATGCGCATCGCAGTCTAATACTCCCGCTATATCTGTGGGTAATAGCATTTCTTTATCGCACAACTCTATTTCCGCTAGAGTGTTCATAGCTACACATCCTTTCAATATCTCGCTTAATCTCTTTAATTTGTCTTTTAATTACGTTTCGCCCCTCTTCATCCGATAACCTTAGTCTGCGTTTTGCATCTTCCAATTCATCACTCAGGACTTTTATGTATTCTTCCATCCACTTTCCCACCTCCTTTCAAGCGGAGAATCTTCTCACTTGGCTAACTCATCATACAAAACACAATATATTTCGCATTGCAGATCGATAAAATTATCAAGCAGTGCTTTTAGTCGGTCTGCTTTTCGTTTTGTTAAACTTTTTCCTGCTTCTCCAATTTGTCCAGAATGTCTAATGCGATTTTCACAAATTGAATTACGCAAATCTAAAAACGCATCGGAAATTCCAGCCAAAACCTCTTGAGAAATACGAGTATCAAAACCACTGTCCAACTCATGATCTTTCATCTCCCTCGCCTCCTTTCAATCGTTATTAGTTAGTCTGTAGAATCTTGTTGTAACACCTCCTAAAAAGTGGTATTATGTTGGTGGAAAGGAGGTAAAAAAATGAAAAATGAAATTTCTATCAACACAGATGAATTGGATATTAACTCAAAAGTAAACTACAACACTTTAACGAATCACATCAATAATTTTAATAACATGACTAAACGCTTTCAGTCAGCACTTGCTCCCGTTTTGAGGGCTTACAACGGGGGAGTAAAGCAATGGCAACAACCTTTTTTAGTTCAACAAATGGTTGAGGAGACAAACCGATCTTTCGCAACGATAGCTCACTCCATAGCTAATACATATCAAATGCCTAATATCGACAAATTAAATGAGATTGTCTTAAATATCGAAAGATGTCTACCGCGCTTTCCTCAAATAAGTCAAAATATATCTTCTACAGAAATAGTTCTTGATGATGATTTTGTTGAAAGCCTAACAAACTTTGTGGAAGATGTCGTTCCTGATGAAAATAAAGATAAACAAAATTTTCTCCGCAGTATTAAAAGTAAAATGTCACCTAAAATACTTTTAAAAATAACAACCAGTGTAATTATCCCGTTGTGCATTTTCGCATATCAAGCTATTCAGTCACACATCGATTCGATAAGTCGAGCAAATCAAACCGCTGAAATTGTTGAGGAACTGAAAATTAACAATCAAAAACAAGATGAAATTCTAAAAACGTTAAGCGAGCTAACAGACATTGTACAAGAGTTGCAAGATGCACAAGAAAAATCAGATTAAAAAATCATTAAAATAAGATTTAATTCTGTGAGGAAAAGACCTATCGAAAGATAACGAACAGTTCTTTTTAAGCTATGTAATTGCTCTTCTAATCTATATAATCGCTCGTCTTCATTGCCGGAGAGAGTGATTTTTTTATTATTATCGATTTTAATCATCTCCTTTCTTTTTATTTCAATTTTTATATCTACCCATTACCGACAGCAAAAAGTTTTAATGATGTTTGTGTTGAATTTTATAAATATAGAGGAAAATTGTTGAATAACACGAAAAAATTTAAAAGCAAGTGAATTGTAGTAATAAGAATGTAATTTTTACTCTTTGCTGTCGATAATGGGTAGATATTTTTTAGTTCTGTTGTCCTCTGTTCCAAATAGTGGTAAAATTTGTTTGGAAAGGAGGTAATTTTATGGCGATAAAAACGCTGCCTGAGGCTGTTTCTTTCTTAAAATATGAGTTTGTAAATGAAATTGAAAACCATGCACAATTTAAAAATGCAGAAACAAGCCAGTTGGCGGATATTATTGTCGATGTTTTTTCTCGACTAGAAGAAGAAGTAAACCGATAATTCATTCAGCGTCATCGTTAGTCACAACGGTGGCGCTTAATTTTTGACCTTGTAAAATCTCAAGGTCTCTAATCGCTCTACCTAGCTGGCGAGTGAGTTCAGCGATTTCTTCAACTTTAATCAACATCTTATCATTGCTAGTATCTAAATTGATTTTTAACTCCATTTTTCTGATCCCCTTTCTTTTTGTGCTATGATATAGTTCACTAATCGTGTACTTAATCTCCAAAAAAAAGACAACCTACAGTAGTCCCGTAATACCGCGCCAAAGCCAACTTAATTTCATCACGTGGAGTTCTTCGTCCTTGTTCGTACATGCCTAGCGCAGACGTGCTGATGTTAAGGTCGCTTGCTACGACAGACTGAGGCTTATCACCCCTTAATTTAATCAGTTTTTGTCCAACCGTATATCTATCAAGCATTTTATCACCTCCTTCTGTTCACGTTTCGTGAACTAACTATATCTTAACACACTAAATTCGAATTGTCAACACATTTTGTGAAATTTTTAGCTTGACAATTCACACGATATGTGTTAATATTATATCAAGGTGGTGACAAGATGTTTAAAAATGTTCTTAAGCTACTTAGAAATAGTAAGTCGTTGACACAAGAGCAACTAGCTTTAAAGTTAGGCACTTCCAAAAGCGCAATTAGTATGTACGAAAACGGAAACCGAGAGCCAGACTTTGAAATGCTAGAAACTATTGCAGATTTTTTTAATGTAGATTTAGATTATTTAATCAAAGGCTCGAATGCGATTGACAAGGAAGAAAAAAAACTCTTAACCAACTACAATAAGTTAGACACTTCAGACAAAACAAAGTTGGTTGATTACTCTGACGAGCTAGTAAATAGTGACAAGTACAAAGAAACTGTTACTATCAGTATTGCCGCTCGCAATGGTGCAAAAGAAATGGAGTTGACTTCTGAACAATATCAAAAATTTCTAAAAGTTATTGAAGAAAACAAAGACAAGGAAGTACCCGACATATTCGATTAATTTCCAGTAATCTCCTAATGAAAAATACCTCTGTTAAAGGTAAAATATACCGAATAACAAATGACAGAGGTGTTTTTATGTATAGCGATTACACGCAAGCTCGTAACAAATCTTGGGAAATTTTAATCAAATCAGGAATTAGTCAACTTCCTGTTAATTTGAAAACAATATCCAAGCATCTAAATGTTAGCGTAATTCCATATTCTAAGTTAGGGGATGATATTTTCAGTGACAAAATAACCGCGGGAGATGGTTTTACTGCCGCTCTACTAGACGGTAAAAAACTTGTCTTTATAAATGATGCAAAAGATAGAAAAAGAATGCGTTTCACACTAGCGCACGAGCTAGGGCATGTAACTTTAAATCATAAGCTAGACCCTATAGCCCACCGAAACTCTGAATCGGATGACAAGCTATCCATACCAGAGGTTCAAGCCAATGTATTTGCAAGAGACTTGCTTATGCCTGCCTGTGTGCTTGCCAAGCTCCACATGACTACAGTGGGCGAGATAATGCAAATTTGTAATGTATCTTTCACATCTGCTCAAATACGCTTAAACAGACTACTAGAGCTATATAAGCGCAATATGTTTGGTGTGCATCCACTAGAGCGACAAGTTATAGCTCAATTTGATCAATTTATAAAAAACAACAAATAAAAATATCG
>CAJTNL010000040.1 GCA_910577755.1 uncultured Eubacteriales bacterium
AGAGAACAGGAATATGAAATGAACAGAGGTACCATAACATTAAAAGAATTTTGCGAACGTCAACCTGCGGTTCTTATTTTGATTGATGACGGCGATTATTTTGTGGAGATTACAAAATCACAGGCCAAACGAGCTGAAGAAGTGTTAAAAAAGGCGATCGAATATGGAGTGACAATCATTACCGCAACTGTACCAGGTAAGTTACGCGGTTTTGATAACACAACAAAATTGCTGAAGGATACGCAAAGCGGAGTGGTTTTAGGCAATCCGGCAGAACAAACCATGTTTATGCTGCCACCCATACGTGGGTATAAACCGCAGGTTGAAAAGGGTTTTTTATGCCACCGCGGTCAAACCATTGCCGTACAAATACCAATTATGTATCAAGGAGACTCACTATGAGTACCCATAGCGAAAAGTTTATATCTGAGTTTAATAGATGAATTTGAACATTGATCTCAAAATGTTTTTATATTTGTGAGTAACAGGAAAAGGAGTTGGTATTATGGCAAGTGCAAGTAGCATTAGACGTAGAATTTCCAATTATAGAAAGCAAATTAACGCTTATGAAAGAGATATTGATGATTTATATGAGGCTATTGCTCAAATTGAAGAAATATCGAGTTATTTAAGACAAAGACTACAAAAATTTATTGAAACGCAAACACAGCATATGGCGGTAGTAGGTAGGATCAATGAACTTACGATCAATCAAAACATTACTTTGGAATTCAGTGGCGGAATGTCACGAGATCTCACAGGTGATGACTATCAAAGTGGACACGATGGTTTAACAAATGCAATTCGTGCTGCAGAAAATAGAATAGAGGAGTTACGGCAAGAAATACAGCAAAAGCAATGGCAAATTTCAGATTGGCAAGATACCATTGTGTACTTGCAACATAAATTATATGATTTAGAAAATGATTAAGAGAGGTGCAATCATGTTAGATTTAATAGTCGATGATCAATATGTAAAGGATTTAGGTAGTTATTATAAAAAATATGCAAAACAAATGCAGAGCGCAATTGATGAATATCTTAGCACAATGAATTGGGTTGCAGAAAATGCTATTAAATCGGGTACGACTTATGATGCGCTGAATAGCTTTTTGGTGTATGCAAAAAAACTTCAAGATATCGTATCATCCTTTGGTATAGAAATAGAAAGCGTGTGTAATCGCTTTATCGAGGAAATAGATGAAAAAGATCAATATTTGTATTGAGGAGGATTGTAATGAGTAACAAAATTCAAATTGATCTGACTAATGTGAATGATGCAGTGAGAAGATTGGAATTAATAAAAGATTCATTAAACATTGCTGTTCTAGCGCCTATGGAAAGTGGAAGTGGACAAGCGTTAAAGGCGTTAGAAAGTATAAATGAAGAATATGATAAGATGAAAGAAGCTGTTATAACCTTACTGGATAAGACAAAGGAATATATGATGAACGTAAATAAAAGTTTTGAGGGTCAAGATAAAGCGTTAGCAGACCATATGAAGTTAGGGGGATAGCTATTATGAGGAGAGATTTTTCAGAAACGGCAGAACAGTCCTTAAAAGACCTAATTGACCAAATTGATGTTAAACCGTGGGAAAAATGGACGGATGGCATTGCCGACTTTTTCATTTTGGGATTGGATATTCAAAATTATTTAGATGATGTTGACACATACCACAAAAAGATATTAGACAAAAAAGATACAGATAAGGATAAGTTAGCCGAGATATTTCGGGACGTGAGAGCTGTGGATGCAGCATATCAATCCATTTTTCAAACATGCTGCGACCATGTAAAGGAGCAGCGAGAATATATTGAGCAATTAGCAGCTTGTATTGATACGCAAGGATTGAGTTTCAATGTTATGAGTATTGTCCATCGCATGTCTTCTGTTTCTGCTGAATTGACCAATTCAAAAGTATCTTTCTATTTGGAAAGACTCAAGAATAGTGAAGGCAACGGTGAATATGATTACGAATACTTAAGGGAGATTATGAACACTGATCCAAATAAGATTCCTGTGGAATTATATGCGGCGTTGATTTGCACGTTCAATGAAATGGATTTGACCGACAAGGAAAAGTTTATTGAGAGCGCTTATATACTGCAAACTGATTCTTATCCGGACAAATATCCTGTTTCACGAGATTATGTCAAACATAAAAATCATTATAAAGTAAGTGATGTATTGATTGCTTTATCTGAGGTATATGTCCAACTAATTGATGATAAAATATTAAAGTATAACGTTAGTGAAAATCAAAATGATGATGAATTAGAAAAAAAATTAAAAAAGGAATCAAAAAAAGTTTTTGAAAAATTTATTGGAAACTATTCGTTATTACGTGCGGTATGTGAACAGGGTAGCGATGTTTATGTTACAGGTTACCATTTTATACGAGATGTTATCTATGATCTTGATTTGACACTAAAAAATCACAAATCAAAATCTCATACGATATATGAGAATGATTATCGCTTAGAATTTTATGGGTCTCCCACACCATATGATGAGTGGGATCGTATGAATCCCAATTCACTCACGATAGATGTTTATGGAATTCACAGCGGATTAGGTATTGATTTCACTTTTGATGAACAGGCTCGTCAACTTGCAGAGTCATTCCGTGTGGACATCGAACAAAATCAATCTGAAGAGATCATTAATGGGATTGAAGGTTTTATCACCTCTGGGATACAGAGTGCAGTTATAAGTAATGTTTTTACAGGTGCATTAGCTGTTAGTACAACAATATTGATGGAAATGGCAAAGATTGAGAACGAGTATTTAATTATTCAAAAGGAGGGGGAGATTACAAATTCTACAATTGATCAACTCCAGACGTTGTTGATAGACGGTAATAACTATACTGCGCTTCATATAAGTGCTAGTTATAGCTTTAGTGATGGAAAATATCAGATGTATTATATCGAAATAAATAAGGAAGATTTAGATTGGAGTCTGCTAGCTTACATGAATGACAAAGGTATGAAACTAGATTTTAGTGCAGAAGATGTCGCGCTGAAATTAAAATCAGGGAATAATGGTGAATTGGCTGGTCTTGATAATTATATTGAATGGTACATAATAGAGGATGGCGAGAAAAAAACTAATCAATATAAAGAGGACTATCAAAACAGCCAGAAACTACAAAGAGAAGAGGTATAGAGTGGCTCATAGTCAATAAAGTAGACGGAAAAAAGTAAAATTAAGAGAGATTTTGAAAGAAGAGAAGTTATTTTTGATCAGGTATAAAAGCCTTCAATATATTCAAAGAGAGTCAGTTTTAAAGTGGGGATAGCAGCAAAGGAACGTCGGTTTCATTCTTCGAGTTTGAGATATTTATAAAAGGATTTTTATTATATCTTTGCCAAATCATTGACGTGCAAATACCAATTATGTATCAAGGAGGATCACTATGAGTGCAAATGAAGAAAGACTTTATAAAAGGTATAGATCTCAAAGAAAAGAAGCGCGAACTGAGCTATCTGGGTATCAAGATACGAATCAGCGATTACAATACCAAGTCGATCGACTCAATCAAGTCAAACGCATGGTGACAGAACAAAAACTCAATTTTCGTCCAATTTGGGGTG
>CAJTNL010000041.1 GCA_910577755.1 uncultured Eubacteriales bacterium
CAACAAAAGAAGAAATTTCCTGTTTATCTCATGAGTGTGAATTTCTTGTTCCTAGTAAAACATATATCTCTGAAGACAGCGTTTCTTTTGAATTTAGTGCAGACGGACTTTTTAGTTGCGGCGATATGCTGAAAACGACAAAAGATAAATATCGTTTTTTAGCAAACTGTGCAGATTTAAAAAACATCAATAAGGAATTTGATTTTTCAATGCAGCCTGAAAATATTATGTGTGACATTAACCTAGTGCCAAAAATACTTTTTAGGGATAAGATTGAACAGCTTACGGATGTAAAAGGACTATTTCTTGATCGCTATAAAGCGCTTGCGGGATATATTTTGAATCCTAAATATTCTTATGAGAATTACTATCATGGCGGTGGAGATTTATTTCAGAAAAACCGTAATTTGAGTACGATAGTTGATTGTGATGATGTAGAAAAAATAAAAACATTTTTTCTGAATCAATATAATCAGTTATGTGAGATGGAAGAAAAAACAAAGGTTGCAGTGAGTAAGAAAAAAGTGATGTTTTGTAAAATTGCAATTCCAATTCTTTCACTTTTTATTCTTGGTTTAGCAGTGGCTACATCCATGGCTTACATGATGCAAATTCCATTGAAAGATACGATTTTGTCAGCAGATCATTATTATTTAATCGGCAACTACGTAGAGGTACAGAATGTTTTGACCAATATCTCAGTAGATGATTTGCCTATTGCACAAAAATTTATATTATCACGTTCTTATATTATTTCAGAAGGTATGACGCAGGAGCAGAAAACCAACATATTAAATGGAATAACATTCAATACAAACGAGCTTGTCATGAATTATTGGATATATGTCGGCAGACTGGATTTTGATCATGCCATTGATGCAGCACAAAAAATAGGAGATGATGAACTATTGCTTTATGCTTATATGAAACAGCGTGCTGTGATTCAAGAAAACAATACGCTCTCAGGTGAAGAAAAAACAAATAAATTAAAGGAATTGGAAGAAAAAATCACTTCCATGACAGACGCCGTTACGAGAGATTCAACCAATCGTACAGCTGCGACGGAATAATAAGGAGTACTCCCTATGAAACAAGTGATGCTTTTTAAAGATAACAGATACATAGAAATTACGGAAGATTCAGACGTCAGGTTAAATGCTCAGCTGCTGCCCGATCAAAATGGAACAATCTTTGTAACAAATTCTGATGAGAAAGTCTTTATCCATGAAACGGAGCTCGTACCTTTTCAGAAAGTGCATATTGATGAAGAGTTAAGCGCGTTGCTGTTTGTGGAGGATGAAGTGCTTTTTTCAAAATCTTTTATAAACGGTTCCATACTCATTGGAAATACAAGTAATGCGGATATATGGATAGACGATACCAAAGCCTCTCTTTTATTGACGGATGTTGCACTTCAAATTGTAGAAGGTTCTGCTTATGTAAATGGAAAGGAGAGATTTGCTGGAAGTTACTCTGTTTCTGCGGGAGATTGTATTATGGTTGGCGCTACAAAGATTATTTTGAAAGATCAGTCGATTGTATGCTCCGGCAGCGGATATACATGCCATTTAAAAAGAGCATGGAAAGACGATGAAATCAATGAAGATTTTCCGATTTATAAACGTTCCCCCAGAATGATAAAGCCGTTGCCCTCATCCAGTGTTAGCGTTGAGCTGCCTGAGAAGCTGACGAAAAGTAATAAACAGCTGGTAAAAATCATTGTACCGCCACTGGTTACCTTATGTATTACCATTGCTCTGGGTATCTTTATGGGCAGGGGCATTATGATGCTGATTGGTGCGGCTACAACGGCAATGACATTAATATTTTCTATTGTTACATTTGTCACGGAAAGAAAAGAGAAAAAAATACAAAAAGAAAAAAGAGAGAGAACATTTGATCATTACCTTGTCGCAAAGAGGGCGGAAATATATTCTTTGTATCAGCAACAAATCGATTCATTACTGTATCATAATCCGTCCGTTGAGAATATAGAGACCATGATAACGCATCATTCAAGCAGAATATATGAACGGTCTGCAACAGACAGCGATTTTTTATGTCTCGCATTAGGACTGGCTTCACAGCCGCTGAGCTTTCAAATAAAAAAACCGAACCGTAAGATTGATGAATCTGAAGATGAACTGGAAAAAGAATTGTATGGTGTTTTAGATCATTATACAGTGGTGCCGGATATGCCTGTTGTCATTGATTTAAAGCAAGCCCATCTCGGTCTTGTAGGTGAGCCGAAATACATAAAAAAAGTATTGGTATCTATCATTACACAATTATGTTTTCATCAGAGTTATCATGATATTGAACTTATAGCATTGATCCATCCTAAAGATGAAACTTTTTTCGAGTGGATGAAATGGTATCCTCATTGTAAGGCTAAATCGATTAATATTTCCGGTTTGGTTTCGTCGGAAAACCAACGAGATCAAGTACTTGGTAACATTGCGCAAATACTGAAAGAACGGAAGCAAAAACAGGATGAGGCAAAGCAAGACAGTTTATATTTACCTCATTATGTATTTATTATTGATAATCCCAAAATGATCATTAATCATAGCATCATGGAGTATTTGCAGCTTCAGTCAATGAATTTAGGATTTAGTTTAATTTATACAACCAATATACAGGCGAATTTACCGGATAATGTTCATACCATATTCAATGTCAATGAAAATCACACAGGGATTTTGGTTATGGATAATAGTCTGTTGCTTAATAAAAAAGTAACCTTATATAATATAGAGAATATAGAGTTAGAACGTATGTCCAGAACCATTACGCCATTGATACATCATAAAGGGGTGTCTACTCAAATACCTGATAGTATCACATTTTTTGAATTATACGGCGTAAAAAAGCCAAAGGAAATACCGTTGGAACAGCTTTGGAACAATAATAAGTGTTATAAATCGCTTGCTGTTCCTTTGGGTGTACGGGCAAAAGATGATATTGTATATCTGAATTTGCATGAAAAGGCACATGGACCTCATGGACTTGTTGCAGGCACAACAGGTTCCGGTAAATCTGAAATTGTGCAATCTTATATTCTCTCTCTTGCGATTAATTTTCATCCTTATGATGTTGGCTTTTTACTAATCGACTACAAGGGTGGAGGCATGGCCAATTTATTTGAAAGGCTTCCTCA
>CAJTNL010000042.1 GCA_910577755.1 uncultured Eubacteriales bacterium
GGTACATTTACAACAGATTTGCCCATCGGCAGTTACTATCTTCAGGAAATTGCCACCAATGAGGCATATGTACTGGACACAACCAAGTACCCTGTAGAGTTTACTTATCAGGGACAGGACATTGCGGTGGTAGAAATCACTGCCAATCACGGACAGCCGATTGTAAATAACCTGAAAAAAGGCTATGTAGAACTGATAAAGGAGTCTAATCATCCGCAGGATATGTTACTGCAAGGTTTTGCCAATAAACCGTTATTCGGCGCAGTGTAAAGTTTAAATCAGGGTTTGTATCTAAATACAAAGAAGATACGAAACGTCAGGAAGAACAGCGGCGGCTAAAAGATAAGCATAATATCAACGATAATAATGTTGTCGTGGTAGAAAAATTTACGGTAAAAATGGCTGTCAGGCTGATCAAACTGGCAGCCGTTCTTTGTTTGCTGACGTTAGCCGCCATTGGGCTTACAACGCTTATTTTCCCCGATACAAGGGAAGCGTTTACCGCAATCTTTTATCAGGTTGTAAGCGATACTCAGGCTATGCTTACCTCCTCGACTTCCTAACCTAAAACAGAAAAAGCAACCGACTCAGTACATTGGCGTGTCTGTCGGTTGCTTTCCCATGAGTTATTTATATGTAATACTATCTTTCATTTTACCATGAAATAATCATATGTCAAGCAAAAGGAGAAATAAAAAATGAGTTACTTTTTATGCAATACAACCGCTTTACAAGCGAATTTAACCAAATCCACTTTCAAGGTATATCAATATCTCTCAAAATCCGTCAATAATAAAAATAGAAGCTGCTATAAAAAAGTCAAAACCATTGCAAAGCAATGCGACATATCTGATCGAAATGTAGAGAGAGCGACAAGAGAATTAGTCAGAAAAGGATTGCTTGAAATAAAAAATCAATTCGTATCGAAAGGTATCATTAACACCACAAAGGGCAAGCAAATCAATAATCTTTACATTCTAACAGATATATCCTCTGCACCAAAAAAGAATTGCAGGACTTATCCATGTAAGACGGAACTAGCAAAACTTACGTTAACCGGCACAGAATTAAGAGTCTATCATTGCCTTGCTGCCAGAGCTGATAAAAATAAAGAATGCTTTCCGTCAAGCAAAGAAATTGCCGATGATTGCAAAATTAGCATTTCTACCGTTTTTCGTTGTCTAAAAACGCTGGTGTCCAAGTCTGTCATTAAACTTCAAAACCAGTCCCGCAATATTGTTGGTAAACAAGCAAAAGGCAATAACCTTTACAATCTGGATTGTGAAATGATACAATACATCACCAGTCATCGCGCAGCAGTCAATTATCCTGAAGAAAAAGCTTTTAAAACAAAACAAATACCGTTATCTGCTCGTTTTCATCCATTTTTGTTCCTATTATCTTTTGCTTTTTTCCTTTCGTCACCCTCCCATATGTCACTAATGTCACCCCAGAGAACTATATCCATAAGTAAAACTATCCTTAAAAAAGGAAGATCTATTTACTCTAAGTTAACTAAGAGGTATATTACAAAGGAGTAGTGCGCCTTATTCAGCGAAACTTTTGCGTCATTTATTTTTTGAGGAATTTATTTTTACTCTGCTAAAAATAAAAAAACATTGGAGAGTATTGTATTTATTTTAAAGTTGTGCTATACTAGTTTTAGTAAAACAAAAAATAAACACTCATAGCCCTGTTCTGAACGACCAATTCAAAACAAGGCTTGCGCCATAGAAGGTAGAAAGATACTTCTATGGCTGATGAATGCCTATTCTGTAATTTTATCACATTTAGGATAGATTTTCAAGTTGTAGAGACTGTACTTCTAGTGGCAAAGGAGTGCAGTCTTTTGTTTTACTACTCTGTACCTTGACAAATTATAAGCCAAGACAAGTATTCAAATTGCACTTTGAATACTTGTGCAGACCTATAACTTTTATAGGGCAAAGGCTATCTAACCTTTGCGGTTTATACATAGTGAATCATAATAGAAGCGAGTTGCCGGCAGAAATACTGCCAAGCGAGCACGCGCATTCTGCGCATAATAGCTGAAAAACACAAGTATGGTGCTTGTGTCGCCATGACAGGCAACCGTGAGAGACTTTGTCAACATCAAGTAGTATTAGTAAACACTGATGATGCCGTTACCATCGGCAGTTGTGATTCATAGCTCTATGGTAGACGCTTGCGTTTATCATAGAGTGAAGCACTCAAATTTTTGAATGTTTCACTCTATGATAACAGCGAGCCTCTTTAAGCTAACTATTATCATACAAACATGGTGGAGATAAGCGGGATCGAACCGCTGACCTCTTGAATGCCATTCAAACCAAAATGGCCTATTTATGCGGTTTCTTGAGCATTCTGTAGCAACCCTGTAGCAATTAACACACCCCAGAAGTTGTTAAACACTTAATTCATGTATCCTAATAAGCACACTTTAATAAAATGTCAATAACCATTCAAAATATATTTAATCATTTAATAGTACAAATAAGAAAAGTCCTCCCCTACCTTTTAATGGTAAGAGAGGACTTTGTTTGTTACTTCTTTTTAATTTATGTTATTTTTGCTCGGTATTGCCTGTTTCTTCTTTGTCAGTATCTTTGTTCGCAAACTGCTTAAAAATCTGATTAGCATATACACTTACACCGCTTACCAGTATGCCTTGTGTCAAGGCGGTAAAGATCGCCATAAAAACTGTTTGCACACTGTTTAAAGGAGAGGTTGACAGTACATAAATAATCGAAAGCACAATGCCGCATCCTCCAAGTATCAAAGGTATCCACTTATTCGCTATAAAGTTTGCTTTTTTAATTCCCATGCCAATGATGTATAGAACAGGTATTAAAATTAATAACTCTGGCTTGATATATTCTAAAATATCCATATTACTTTCCTCCATTATTTCAATATTTGTGTTAGGATTGCCGCTATAATACCAGATGCACACGCACCGATAGCGGCGGCTATCAGTTTGTCCCACCATTTTGCAGGACGAGCAGTGACTTGCTTTAAGTCTGTTTTCACTTCATCCA
>CAJTNL010000043.1 GCA_910577755.1 uncultured Eubacteriales bacterium
AATGAGAGATTTACATCGTTATGAGTATGACGAGGATAGAGGATACGAAAGTTGCTATGAATACATATTTAGCTATTGTCCTAGATGCGGAGTGAAAATAGATGAGGAGGAATAAAAAATGGAAATTAAAAAAGGTGATATTGTTATCATAAAAGGAAGCGCAGAAGAACAGATATACAAAGGACAAAAATTTGAAGTGTTATGTGCGCCTTATATTATTTGTGGATGCGAAGTGGTTAAAATAAAGTGCCATGAAACAGGAAAATATTTTGGTGGTGGGTATGCAACAAAATATCTGGAAGTTCAAAAGGAGGGATAAAAATGCGAAACAAAATCAAACCATGTCCGTTTTGTGGCGGTTTCCTTTATATAGGCGTATGTGATGATGAAGGGAATGACCATGACGAAGAATATGAAAACAATCCTTGGTCAGGGCTAGGATATAAATTAAAGCATTCATGGGAAAACAATCCTGGTTGCCCGATTGCTACATATGCAGATGATGGCGCAGACATCGGAACTTATATATACGATACATGGGAGGAGGCTGTTGAAGCGTGGAATAAAAGAGTTGAGTGTTAAATCTATACAAAAAATAAAAACCCCAGGCATTGCCTAGGGCTTTTCGTGTTGAATTTTATAGGTTATTATGTAGGCGCTATTATTTTTTTGCGCCAACACCAACGCCAATGCCGATACCTAATACAGTACTGGCTAAAGTGGCTAAAACAGCAGAGCCGATTAACTCAAATAATAATCCACCATTGATGTTACTCATACGTTTTTCTGTCATTTGATTAAATTGTTTCATATGTAGTCTCTCCTTTTCATTAAGATGATTATATTATAAAACAGATTAAGCAAAAAACAATATATTTTGTAAGATATTTCATAGAAATTGCAAAAGTGTATAAAATAAGGAGGTGAATTCGTGACGGTAAAGGAGATATCTCAGCAATTACTTAAAGAGGAGTGATCAGAATTGACAAACAAGGAGAAAAAAGAATATTTAGGACGATATAAACGATTGGATGAACAAGTAAATCAATTACTTTTAGAAAAACAGGAGATTCTTGCACTTGGCACAAAGGTAACGCCTACATATAGCGATATGCCGCATGGAGTAGTTAATAACGGTAAAATACCATCTGTAGTGGAACGACTTGAGAAACAAGATGCTAAAATCAATTACACAGTTGACAAACTGATAGATTTTAAAGAGGATATTGAACGAGCCATACATACTTTACAGGATGATACATTACGATTGCTGTTGAGATACAGATATATCAACGGTTGGACGTGGGAGCGTATTGCAATAAAGATGTCATATAGTTATATGCAAATATGCAGATTACACGGCAGAGCATTGGAGCTAATTACGTTATAAGATGTTATAGAATGTTATACACAACCCATGATACAGTATAAACAGGGAAATATGAAATCCCTGAAACCTCCTTTCTAAATTTTTGATATAAAACGAATGGCGCACGTTACGCGCTAAATGTATGGCTAAGTATTGCAATAGTAATACAAGCGAGGACAAGTCCTTGACAGCCAGACCAACGATAGACTGTGCTTTGCATGGTCTTTTTTATTTACAGTTAATGAGGTGAGGTGTTGGCAAATGAGGAAAACTTAATTCCGGTACGAACCACGAGCGAAGCAAGAGCATTAGGTAAAAAAGGCGGTAAGGCTAGCGGTGTGTCCAGACGAAAACGAAAGCTGTTAAAGGACAGCATGAATGCGCTGCTTGATTTGCCTGTCAGCAGTACCAGAGATCGTAATGCTTTGGTGAAAATGGGAATTGAAATTGATGACATGGACAATAGCCAATTGATTGTATTGGCGTTATTTAATCAAGCTAAAAAAGGTGATGTTGCAGCTATTAAGGAGCTGCGTAATCTTATTGGTGAGGATGGAAAAGAAAATGAAAGCGCCGGACAATTGGAAACGCTGATTGAGGGGTTAAGGTATGAATAGCATATATACGCCTAAACAGTTAGAATTATTGCGGTTATGGCAGGCGGATAAACTAAAACGTATCAACCTATTGTCTGGTTCTGTCCGCTCGGGGAAGACATGGATTAGTTTGGTGTTATGGGCTTTTTGGGTTGGTACAATGCCAAAAGATAAAAATTACCTTATGACAGCGAAGTCTCTAACCACGCTGAAACGTAATGCATTAGATTTACTGGTTGAATTGGTAGGAGAACAAAACTTTACATACTCATTAGCGCAAAAAGAAGCCTATCTATTTGGGCGTAAGGTTTATTTAGAGGGAGCGAACGATGCAAGGGCAGAGAGCAAAATTCGCGGTATGACATTGCAAGGGGCGTATTGTGACGAGCTTACGCTATATGCGGAGGACTTTTTCACCATGATGCTTTCCCGTCTGTCTGAATCCAAAGCTAAGCTATTTGCAACAACGAATCCCGATATACCGACGCATTGGCTTTGTAAAAACTATATAGAGCGCAGAAGTGAGATAAATATGTTTTTGATGGAGTTTTTGATTGACGATAATACATTTCTTGATTCTGAATATGTTAAGCAACTGAAAAAAGAATATGTCGGCGTGTTTTACGACCGATTCATTTTAGGAAAATGGGTAGCGGCAGAGGGTGTGATATACGGTCTGTTTGCAAACGACAAAAACAGATATACGATTGGTAACGTCTATACATATCTGGAAGAAACGAATCAAAGTATCAGACTTGTTTCGTTTGGGGTGGACTTTGGCGGCAATCGATCCGCAACATCCTTTACT
>CAJTNL010000044.1 GCA_910577755.1 uncultured Eubacteriales bacterium
GGAAGTCTGAATGATGAGAAATTGCAGCATACACTATCCAACCTTGCAATAACCTCAAAACGACTTGAGCGTTATACAGATTATATTCGTGATTTGAATACCATAGAAGAAACCGAAACAAAGTATTCTGTCGTTCAGTTGCCAGATTTTTTGAAAAATGCTACAGAAAGTTTTTCACTTATTGCAGGACAACATAGCCTGGAGATTGAATATCATTCTACCGTATCCGAATGTCAAGTAAAATTAGATGAGCAAATATTTTACCGTATTGTTGAAAATATCTTTTCCAATGCCATTCGGTATGCTAATAGCAAAGTGAGCTTCCTATACACATTTATTGATGATGTACTTACTATAACCATTACAGACGACGGCAAAGGATTTTCAAAGGCAATGCTCCGCAAAAAGAATACCTTTCTTTATTCTGAGGATAAAACGGGTGAACATATGGGATTGGGATTGGCTACAAGCCGTGTCCTTAGCCAGAAACACGGCGGATGTTTAGAACTTTCAAATGTTACTCCGAGTGGAGCTTCTGTAACAATTAAACTTGCAGTCAACAAAGTGGGGTGATATTTTTATTGGAGTAAAAAGTGATTGGCAAAGAATCAAATCAAGATTTATTTTGGAGGAATTGAAATGGCTAAAAAAAGAACGATGAATTGGATAATAGCAATTATAGTTGCCGTTGGATATTTAACAATAAGTATTGTGCTTGATGCATGGACTTATTCTTGGCTTATATGGGTAATTTATGCGGTTTATAGATTTGTTGCAAAATAGATACTATTTATTATGATACCTTTTCCCATTTATCGAGCAACATAAATACATAAAGAGTAAGACACATAAGACGCAGAACCAGCAGGCTTGTGAGAAATTCACAGTTTGTTGGTTTTTCTTATGTAATTTTCTATTCCTTGACCGCATTTTGACATTTGGCTTTTATAATTGAAATACATCAAACATGACAGGAGGATAAACAATGCGAAAACGAATATTATCATTAGTTATGATTTGCGGCTTGCTATTCACTACGACAGCTTGCGGAAATTATAACATAGAGGACGGAAAAGCTCCCCCGCAAAACACGGAAGAAAATCCATTCACAAAATCAGAGGAAGATGGTTCTTTAGGTTTTCTCAGCCACGAGGAAGCGAGTCCCACCAGAGCTGATGACCAGAGTGTTTTACCGTATGAGTATAACGGCGGAGAATTTACCTTGGACTATCAGTTTGTATCAGAGGGGAAATTGGATAACATAGGCTTCCTGCTCTTTTTGGACGGAAAGCCACAGGCATACAAGGTAAATGATACGAGGGCGGAATATGAGTATCTCCATTGTTTCCAAACATCAGAAAAGCACGAAGAAAAATTTTCGTTTGTGTTTACACCGAACACGGGAAAAAAAGGTGATACCCTAAATATTACAATCATGAGCATTACCAAGCCTGCTTTCCAACCCGATATGAAAGAAACATCAAGTTACGGCTGGTATCACCAACACCTTGAAAGAGTGCTGAAACTGCATTTTAATGAGGATGCTCCAGACAGCGATATCTTTTATGGAGAAAGTGAAAATATTTTTCGTGATGTCAGCGTTGCAGAAGAAAAAATTACTTCCTCTTTTATTGAGAATGAGCTTGTGAAAAACGGTTGGGATGGAATTACTATGGATACATTGGATAGCGGCGTTTATTCAACTATTTCCTATGATGGCGAATTAGTGTATGACAATATCAATCTTACCAATAAAGATACGCTTACAGTTCGTTACACGATTTGCGGAACGCCGGGTACAAGGTATGGCATATCATTCTTCTTAAATCATAAGCCCATATCGTTTGATAAAGTAATTTCATACGATGCAACATTAAGCAAAGGAAATGTGTGGATAATTGAAGCCATCATAGACACCTCTAAATTAGATGATTTCAATACTTTCTATGTGGTAGCCGTTGCTGCAAGCAATGATTGTTCTACAAATAAGACAGGCTCAATTTTGCTTTATAAGGAGGGCTGAAAAATGAAAACAAAATTGATATGTATGTTATTTATGCTTGTTTTGACCTTTGCCCTGTCAGCATGTAGCGGTGGTCAAAATGATAATACAGAGAAATCGCAAAATGATATAATAACGACACAGCCCAATAACAGCATTCCTGCTGATAATATCGACAATAATATTACAAAGCCAGAGAATGTCGGTGAAGATACCAGACCCACAGAGCCAAACGATAATAATAAAGATGCCGCTAAACCACAGGATGGCACTAAGGAAAAAAGCAGCACGGAATCAGATACGGATAAAAAGGGCAATAACGCAATTCCATTCGAGAATAATGCAGATAACAGTTCCAAAAAGTCTAAAGATAACGGTCAGCAATCCGTAACTGTTGAAATATTTGACAGCTCTGCAACGCCCCAAAAAGGAAGCAGTAATCTTAATGCAAATGGTGGGGAAAATGAAAAATCTGATACTCAAATGACGGAAAGTAAAAACGAAACTATTTTATCGAAATAAGGAGGGGTTAAAAATGAAAACGAAATTCATGCGCATTATGCTTATGCTTGCTTTTGCTCTTAATCTGTCAGCTTGTGGCAACAGTCAGGAAAATGTGAATAGTTTTGAAAGTGGGAGCTCCATAGATGCGCCACAATCCGAAGAAGATAACACATCGGAAAAAACAGGAAGCGAAAGCAACGACA
>CAJTNL010000045.1 GCA_910577755.1 uncultured Eubacteriales bacterium
TCATCAGTGATTTAGGTGATAAATTCATCAAAGGCGAAGATATTTCATATGGACAAATACTTTTAAACATAGGTATTTCAGGTACACTGGGAGTTGTATTTGCTGGTATAGGTTATGGTCTTTCTAAAGCCTTTAACGCACTTAAGTTGAAGATTTTCAACAAACCGGCTGCTGGTGATATCAATTATATGAAAAGTTCAGATCCATTTTATAAATATGCTTCACGACGAAGCGAGGTTGATCCTAGTGGTTGTTTAGATATAATAGCTCATGGGAACCCCAATGGAATAGAAATGGTTGTTAATGGTAACAGGCAGGTTGTTGACTATAAAACTGCTGCTAGACTCATACAGAGTTCTCCGAGCTATAATGGGCAAAACATCAGGTTACTGTCATGTAGCACAGGTTACAACCAAAATGGTTTCGCACAAAATTTAGCAAATAAACTAGGAGTAACTGTATCTGCTCCGAGTGATTTGTTGTGGTGTAGACCAGATGGTACGTTTTTTGTGGCAGCTGGCAAGACAAATTCTCTCGGCAATTTGGTTCCGGATCTCAGTAAACCTCTAGGAGGATTTATAGATTTTATGCCCGGTAATATTATTAAATAAAAATAAGGAGTAATTTGATGATGGAATGGTCAGATAAATGCCCTAAATGTAACATTAATTTGGTTTATGATCGTGATGAATCAACAATAACATGGACTTGTCCTATTTGCGGATGGGGTTTAGCTACAACTTATATTCCTCCAATTAGGCAGGATACAAAAATATATACGATTTACATACTACAAAATCTATCACCCAAATTGGATCAATTGAAAACTCTATCTCGTATATTAGCGGTAAACTATATAGAAGTAAAAAAAATACTGAGTTTCAAGGAGTTTGTTTTATTTGAAGGAAAAGCAATAGATGTTCAATCGGTTAAAACTCAGTTGGAGAATGCAGAAATAGAGTTCCGTATTGTACCAGACTTTAATTATTCGAAATCTGGAGAAATATTATAGAATGTAACTATTAAGCTAATGATCTAAATTTTTTCCGCTATGATTACGTTATAAAACAATATTGGGGAGGTCATTCAATGTCTGACAACAATAGCGTATCGCAACTTTTAGCTGATTCACGTTTGGCGTTTTTAAACCAGCAAAATGATACGCCGTTAATGTTATCAATCAGCGCAAAAGTGATTTTTATGACGAATACAGCTACTTAAAGCCGGAAAGTTTGTTAGAAAAAATTTGGAATAGCTGGAAATCTGGACTAAAGAAAGTTGGTCAGTGGTGTAAAGAACATTGGGTAGAGATTCTGATAGGTTTTGCTTGTATTGTTGTAGGGGCATTATTAACGTTTTTTACGGCTGGAGCTGCAGCTTTTTTGCCCGCACTTTTGGCAGGTTTGAAAGCGGCGGCAATAGCAGGGTTGATTTCAGGAGGAATAAGTACAGTGCTTTCGATTGGGGCTTCTCTTATTACTGGAGAAGATTTTACAACGCTATTAGGCAAGGCTCTTAATGCCTTTGGAGATGGTTTGGCAAGTGGTTTTAAGTTTGGTGGTATTTTTGCAGGAGTATCACAATCTGTATCTGCGATCTTTAAACTTTCCGCTAAAATCGGTGCGACAGGTACTTCTCTGGGAAATTTAAAGTTCTGGTCGCCTAATAGCTTAACAAATCCAAATTCAGGAGGAACGTTGTTTAAGATAGGAAAAACATTTAGAATTGATTTTGAAGCAGGAAAACAGCTATTTCATATTCATATTACAAGCAAACTATTCAATAGTTTTCCTCAAGCTATTCAAAGTATGTGGTGGTTATTTGACCCTGGGAGACAAGATGCACATGTCAGGCTTACTGGGTTATTAGGAGGTATTTGGGGTGCGGTACAACGCCAAAAATAACTTAAGGATGTTTTCAATTAGTTGTAGTGTAAGAAAAAATCAACTGATTAATATTGTTAAAGAATTCACAAAAGATCAATTCTTTCTTTCAATTGAAAACATACAAATCGACGATCCATTATGGCTTTTCTTTTCTAAAAAATCCAGTGAGATGGTATATATCACCAGTATAAAAGAGTTGAAAAATATCACTGTAAAATCGAACGTATCTTTTTTTCTATCATTTGTTGATCTGTTGTTAAAATGTGAAGCAGAAGTTGTTTTATTTTGTTTTCCTAACCCTAACGTTTCTTTTGCGAAATTTGTGGAGAACAAACGTAACCTTGAGCAAACTTCAATTATTTCAAAAGGTTTATGTTCAATTATTTGCACTTGGGTTACAAATAACTATGAACTGTTTTTTCACTATGACGGGAATGTATTACCGCCAGGTATTAAGGAGGATATCAAAAAATTATTTAGTGTTTCATAATATATCTTGTTATCTTGCTGGATGTATTCAATTCTATAGTATCCCTAGGGTCATTATGGACACATTGATCAGCAAATATGGATAGCAGCAAAATCAACACCCACACAAATAATGTGAATGAAAGGACGTGAAACGATGGCAACTATTGAGTTATATGCAAAGCAGATAAACCAGATGCCCAGGCTGATACAAGAGGCAAAAAAATCAGTAACCGACTATAAGGCAGAGCTATCAAGGCTGCAAACA
>CAJTNL010000046.1 GCA_910577755.1 uncultured Eubacteriales bacterium
AACTGGTACACTTAACAATTAACGGAGAGCTTATCAAAACAACTTACGAGCACCCATTTTATGTGAAAGAGCACGGTTTTGTTAATGCGGGCGAGCTTTACATAGGAGACAAGCTGCTTGATTCCAACGGCAGCACGCTGATAGTGGAAGATAGGAAAGTTGAAATTATAGATAAACCAGTAAAGGTTTATAACTTTCAGGTCGAAGATTTTCATACATATCATGTTGGTGAAAATTATGTACTCGTACATAATGCGGGTGATTACGGGCAGAGATATACTCCTGAACAGCAGGAGGTAGTAAAACAGGGAAAAAATATAAGTAAAAGAGGACAAACAACTCAAACAGAAGCGGAGAATTATATTAAACAATGTAGAGAAGTGGGCATTGGACCAGATAAAGCGAGAATAGATGCAGGACACATGGATCGTATGAATCCTAATATGCCAGCTGCTGGAGTTTCTGGACAACCACATCTTCATGTTCCTTCCGGTAAAAAAAATAGTCATATTCCGATAATAGGAGATTAAAAATGGAACTTTTTCAAAATGGTTATGTAGTGGCAAAATTAAATATTGATGGTAAAGCATATGATTCATGGCCTCTGTCTGATTTATCAAATGATAAGATTGCTGAATCTTTAACAGATAAAGCAGATGATGAATGGTTTTGCAGATATGATATGCAGCATATTGTGCCTGACTTAAATTATGCAAAAATGTATTTAGATTATTGTAACAGAATTAACTTTCCAGCAAAAATACTTCTTTTTGCATCTTTAAATAACACGATTACTGTTGATGATAGGGTGAACATCGTTGAAGTAATGGGGTTTGATTGTATTGCGACGGTTTATTATTCTTATTTGCAATCTGAGAGCAATGAGTTTAAATTAGATTTATTATCCAAAAACATACATTTGAACAAAAATGGATTGGCTAATAGTTTAGATGATGTTTTAAGTTTTATACAAATTAGAAAAAAAGTTATTGCATCTGGAGTTAATCTAGAAGATTTTTGGAAGGAAACACCTGTCAAAATCAGTATATTAGATTTTTGATTTGTTTACTCAACGTGGAAATTGAAAATGATATAGCACTGAATGAATCTGTTTTATGTAAAGGAGCATGGTTTTGTCAACGCAGGGAAGCTTTACATAGGGGACAAGCTGCTTGATTCTAACGGCAGCACGCTGATAGTAGAAGATAGGAAAGTTGAAACTATAGATGAACCGGTAAAGGTTTATAACTTTCAGGTAGAAGATTTTCATACATATCATGTTGGTAAGAATGGTATATTGGTGCATAATAGTTGTGGTCCGCCTCATCAAATGGAAGGTAAAGTAACTCGAGATGGGGAAATTGTAGAAGGTATTGGCGGTTCTTATAAAAGTGGAGGAGAACCTGGGTGTGGACAATTGAATTACCAACAACAATTAGATACACATACAGAGGCTAAATTTTTAAATGATATACAGGGAAAAGTTATGCCAGGTGACCATATTGAAATGACTGGAAGCCGTAATCCATGCCAACCCGGATGCCAACCTAAAATTAGACAATTTGTATCTGAAAACGGTGTAACGGCAACATATAATGCTACTGATACGGGATTTCAATACAATTGGAAACCGAATGGAAATCGTTCTGTTATTCAAACTGTTGTGGATACAGGTAGCAATACTATCACTTCAAGTTACAATTATTATCAAAGATCCAACGGTACATGGGGTAGAAAATCATTGCTATAAAACGGAGGAGTATTTTATATGTCAAAGCAGATAACCTTTAATGAAAAATTACAAATAATAAGTGAAATTTATTTTGAGAAACATAATCAGTCTTTTTCGGAAGATGAAATTGTATCCATTGAGAACAATTTGCAAATTACTATTCCTATACCCCTTAGAGAATTTTATTTAATGTTTGGAGGGAATTTAGATTTATTGAAATGTATGTTTGACATTGCTGCTCCAAGAGAACTTTATATTCAAAATAATATATTAATGATAGCCAAAGAGTACCAGAATGTCTGTAGTTATGGAATAAATATTAATACACAAAAGCCAATGTATTTTGACGATAGTAACAATATCATTAAAACGGTTAACCAAGATATTGAAGATTTTTTGATATATCTATTGGCGATTCAAGGCACTGAATATTTGCATTGCATTGGTAAAGTAAGTGCAGAAATTACTGTTGAACTTGAAAAATATTTATTTAAAATTTCTAAGGGTAATGGGGAAGGCTCTGTTTTTTGTAGCAGAGATGGCATAATTGGCGTTGTAGTTGGTAATGATATATTTCTTTCTGCAAAAAGCGATGATTGTATGGAAAAGCTTGAGGATAAAAGTAGTTTAGAAATTAATTTTTTATAAATAGAAGTTTTTTTAATCATATTTATTATGGAGATTGAATTCTTTGCTGTCTATAATCCGTTGGTTACATTGAATTCCAGATTACATTCATCGGGGCTTTATAATGGATTCCAAATAGGCGTAAACGCATTGGCAATTTTTACTGGCGCTGCATCTGCCAGCATGAAATGT
>CAJTNL010000047.1 GCA_910577755.1 uncultured Eubacteriales bacterium
ACATGGCGCATGCAGCATTTGCAAGGCACTGTGTATGTGATGCCATGCTGTACTCCGGCAGCGTCCGTATAGTTCTCCGATTTCCTGCTGTGTGTAACGCCCGAAAAAGTAAAGATAGATAATTTCCCTCTTTTTCTCCGGCAGAGAGGACAGGGCGGTGGCAAGCTCCCCGTTTGTGAGGATAACCCTCTGACCACATATCGTAACAGGGTATTGCTTGTAGGGGTCTATGAAATATGTGTCTGACGTGCTGAATGGGTAAAACTTTTCTTCGGTGAGGTATTCAAAAGATATTTCTCTTTGTCGCCGCCTATCCCTGTCACGCCATGCGTTGATAGCCGCATAGTATATGACCACTCTGCAAAAGGCGTTAAATGTGTATTCGATATGCTCCTTGTATGCTTCTGTGCAAGTCATAAAAAATCCCCCTTTCTTCCAACAATTTCAGCTTCCAGCACTTCTTATCATTTTTTCGCTTCCTGTTTCCATTTCTCGCTTTTATATCGCCATAATGAGAAAATCGCAGTCCAAAGCCATGTGAAAGCTGTTGTCCACCATATTCCCCATTGACCGATGAAAGAAATGTTTGTTAGTGCAAAGACAAAAACAAGCCTACAAACAATTTCTAAGATACCATTTGCCATAGAATATACAGAGTCGCCCGTACCATTTAGCAAATAACGCAATATTTGGGATACGCCTAACGCCATAAAAAATGTACTGGTAATACGAATACCTTTCACGGCATTTTCGATAATATCCATATCAGATACAAAAATATTCATTACAATTTTTCCAAATCCCCAAAAAACAAAAAGCAAAACAAGGGAATATATGGCGCAGATTTTCAAGGCTGCAAATAAGCCTTGTTTGATTCTATCCATTTTTCCGGCTCCGATATTTTGACCCGTATAAGTTGCGATTGCTGTACCTAATGCTGTAAATGGCTGTTGGATTAAGTTCTCTATCTGGCTTGTCGCTGTAAACGCCCCTATTATGCTTGTTCCAAACCCATTGATTACCCATTGCAAAATACTGCTTGACAGATAAATAAGCGAATATTGAAAACCCATTGGTATACAGACTTTAAGGATTTGTTTTGCTATCACTTTATCAAAAACCGCTTCCTTTAATGCCTTTTCAAAATAAGAGTATTTCTTTACAGCATAGGCAAAACATAATATGCCAGCTATCCCTTGTGCCAGCAGCGAAGCGACAGCCGTTCCCTCTACGCCCGTATGGAAAAGCAGGACAAATACTAAATCAAAAACAATGTTTAATATACTGCAAACAGCTAAAAAAATAATGGGTGTCTTTGCGTCACCTAATGAGCGCAAAATACTGAATGGTATGTAGTAAAGAATTACAATAACCAAACCGCCTAAAGATATTAGCATATACTTGGCAGCGTCCTCCAATAAGGAAACAGGGGTATTTAACAGTATCAGAATTGGCTTTGTGACAACCAATGCAATCACCGAAACAATAAGCGTACTCAATATGCTTATTATGCTTCCGTTCCGAATAGCAGAAGCCGTACCAGCTTCATCACCCGCCCCATAAAATTGTGCAATAACAATTCCAGCCCCAATAGCAATCCCTAAGCAAAGGGAAGTAAATACCATTGAGATAGAACCTGTCGCACCTACGGAAGCAAAAGCATTTGCCCCTATCAAATGCCCTACAATAATTCTGTCTACAATGATAAATGACTGTTGAAAAATCGTTCCTAACATGAGGGGAATCGCAAATGACAAAAGTAATTTTACAGGGTTGCCTGTTGTCATATTCGTTTGTTTACTCATTTTCTTAACTCCTTTCTTTTGACTTATACCATTATAAATTTTTAGGCTTTGAAAAAAAGGGCGGAAAATAGTTATAATCATTTTATCCGACAAAAAGGGCTTTACCCTTTTTGCTGGATAAAGCCCTTTTAAGCTGATTTTATAATTTTACGAATTGTATCATAGGATAGGTGAAAACGTCCACAAAGTTCATCAATATTCACACCTTTACGGTGCAGATTAACAATATCACGGTTTCTCTGTTCATAATACAGTTTAGAGCCGCTTTTGCTGCCCCATGATTTTTTACTCTCCATAGATGGAACATAAAGTAATTGTCCGTTTACATAATTTGACAATTCTTTAAGAAGTTCCATAGGAAGCACATCTGCTGCATTTATATATTTCACGATTTTATTCCGTCCTTTACTTAATTTTTATTAAATAAAGTGCAGAATCAGCAGACTATGCAACTTTCATTTAACCCATACAGACCGTTGCACTTCTACTATTCTGCATGGGAATATCCATTATCTGAAACATTATTAACGTTCACCTCTAACACCTCCTTTGATAAATCCGGCAAACATACAACTAAAATCTTTGTCAAGTATAGCAGACTTTCATCAAAAAAGCTACTGTTACTATTCACAGTCGGTTTGATGGAACGACAAATAAATCGGAGCTGTAACACCGCTTTCAATGTTCTGATGTGTTTTTAGGAAGATTAGACCGAGAAGATTTCGGCAACCGTATAAG
>CAJTNL010000048.1 GCA_910577755.1 uncultured Eubacteriales bacterium
ACCATTATATCATATACATACAGCACATACAACATAAAAATAGGGAAAATTTGACAAAATAATAAGCCTAAAATAAGGCTTTAAGAAGTTTTTGGGTAATAGGAAGTGTCGAACTCCCGATCAAGCACTTATTGAACTAAGGCTGAAATCATTCAAACAAGATAGAAAATATAATAAAATACTTGACTATTAAGCTGAATTTGTGTAGTATCCTGAGTTTTGCAGGCAATCGAGTAAAAAAATGCTCTGAACACCGCATATATAATGGCGTTCGGAGCATTTCAAAAATGCACAAAAGTGTTGTATTTTTTGCCTTATTTTGTGTTTATAAAAATTTTATATTTATATATCTTTATACATAGATATTCTTTTTATTTCTGATAACGGCATGATTTTTTTGCTTAGGTCTAATCCGAATGTCTTTTCCATTGTTATTATTACATCATCCCGGTAATCAAATAGGTAATAATTCTGGTCTAAGTACGAGCAGGAATAGCTTGCCAGCGAGTTTCGGATTTGTCTAACGGTATGACACTTTCCTATTAGCTGTTCTAAAACGCGCATAACCAACAGTGTTACAAAGCAGATTAAAAAATGCGCCTGTATATGCTCCTCAGTAGAAACAAAGACAGGTCTAGTTTGAAATTCGCTCTTTATTATCTTAAAAGATTCTTCGATTTCCCATAAACCTTTATAGATATCTCGGATTTCTTTATCAGAAAGTTCTTTTTCACTTGTGACAATGGAATAATAGCCGTCATACAATGCTTCTTCGGCAATCTTTTCTTCATTGATAGAAAGCTTTTTTCCGTCCACTATCTCACCTGTATCTTTAGAGAAGGAAATATTGTTGATGTATGCGGCGCATCCATAGCTGGTTGCTTTTGTGTAGTTTGCGGGATTTTTGATTAGGTCTTTTGCCTTCATAACGGCTTTTTCCCTTTCATATTTCTGTTTTTTGGCATATTTTTCTGAATAATATACCATTTGTTTCTGATAAATTGTCATTTTAAGTCGGCGCACTCCATTCGCGTCTTTTTTTGTTATTTCTTTTGCATACAGTCTGGATTTGTGTTTGAAGGGAATATCTTCTCCATCTTTGTTTTTTTCCATGGTTGTAACATATCCATCTGGTTCTAGTACCCACTTTTTGAATTCCGCATCGGCTCCACGGATGCTCTGACCATATACATATCCATCATTGTTTTTCTCGTCAGAAGCATTCGTTCCAGAAAGGATAGATGTGTTGTCACTGGTATTGAGTCCCCTGTCAGCGACAACTATAATTCTGTCGATTTCATAATCCTTTTTGACTCTTTGTATTTCTGGGAGCATATTCGTCTTTTCGCTTTCGTTGCCAGAAAAGGTATGGAATGCCATCGGAATACCATTCGTATCCATAAGGAGTCCCATTTGTATGATTGGGGCTTTGCGGTGTTCTTTTGATGGCCCCTTTTTACGTTTCACTTTTCTTTGCGTATCTTTGCTGTCTTCATCTTCATATGGTATTTCGAAGTAATAGTTTGTGACATCATAATAAGCTTTTTCGGATTCCCTGCCAATAAGGCTGGAAACCCTGTGATGTAAATGCTTTTGGAGTTCCTGTGAATACTTGTTAAAATAACCAAGTGCCCTGTAAACATCATCCAGTGAAAAGTCGAAAGTGTCAAAGAATCTGTCTTTTGTTTCGTAAGCATTCTTCTTTGATGATGGGAAAAGGAATCGGTTAAATAGCAGCAGAGAGAAAATGCTGTTTAGGTTATACTCCACAGAAATCTGGCGCTGCTTATTTTGGAGAAACTCACGGATTTGGAGTTTTGCATAAATAATCTTAATAATGGCATATCCAAGATTTTTCCGGTTGGTGCATTGATCTGGAAGTTTTTGAGAAAGTTTAACCTCAATAGTATCTGGAACATCCTGCTTAGCATTCCATTCTTTTGCGATTTGTTGAAAATAGGCAATAGGATCTTCGTATTTGTCCAAGTAGTCCTCTAAATAACCGAGGTTTTGAATGACCTTATGTTTAACTTTTCCGTCAATGCGGTAGCCTTGAACAAAAGAAAGCTGGGTTTTATTTCTTTTTTTATTAAAGCTTTTTTTAAGATACAAAAAATCACCTCCACAAAACATTATAGCAATGTTTCACGTGAAACGCAATAGAATACAACAAAAAAATACATAAATATTGACATAAAAAAATTCTGTTAATGCTGATGTAATAAGGGTTTTGAGTTTAGGTATTGATTTTGGGGTTGCAAAACAACGGTGACGAAGTATTACCGATTTTGTTTAAATTTGAAAAATTTATAGAATTTTCAAACATCTTTTGTTATAATATAATTCGGTGGTTTAAATCTGTTTCCACATATATCATGATTTAGGGGGACATCATGGTTTTCAGCAGCTTGACATTTATATTTATATTTTTACCAATTTTTCTTATTTTATATTATTTTGGTGCTCCTAGAAGTCGAAATATGCTGTTATTTATCGGCAGTCTTATCTTCTATGGCATGGGAGAGCCTTACTATTTAT
>CAJTNL010000049.1 GCA_910577755.1 uncultured Eubacteriales bacterium
CTGGGAATTGGGAGGAAGAAAAAGCCCAGTCTCATGGGATTTCTTGGGGAAACAGTGCGCGGCGGAGTCACGGGTGGAATTGCAGGCGCGGCGTTTTACGGTGTTGGTAAGGGGATTGAGAGGCTGTGGAACGGATTTTCGGCTGGCCGGAGTAACGGCATTGTTAATACGCCAGTATCTTTACAGCAAGCAATAAAAGAATTAGATGCATCTGGATTGAGACCAGGACAGACAGAATTACATATGAATCAGTTAAATCAGGTTTTGGAAGGAATACAGAATAATTATGATCCAATAAAGGCATATAGTAGTGTGTATTCGGATGGTATTAACAGGTATTTGGTTGAAGGACATCATACAACAGTAGCATTTAAAATGTTGGGAAAAGAGAGTGCAATTAATATGAATACCATAACAAACGATTTACCATCAGCCACAAATGTATATTGGACTAAAAAATGGTATCAATTTTGGAGGAAGACAATTAAAATTGTGGAGGAATAATAATGGATATTAGCTTTTATTATCAATTATTAGATACTGGTATATTGTATGAAAAAGGGAATAAAAATGGAAAACGATGGAGAATAGGTGAAAGGAGACGTCTTAATGAAGAAATTAATTTTTGGCAAAGTCTGTTAGAGTTTATATCAGATGAAGAAAACGGTGTTGACTGTTCGGAAAAAGTATTTGGAAATCTTGAAAGACTGTGCCGAAGGTATAGTTTTCCAAATTACGAGAGGGTACTAAAAAAGAAACAGGAACTAATAAATGGTCATTGTACCTATGAGAGAAAAAAGGATGAGGAATTAAAAATACGTAATTTAACAAAACGTTTAATGGCGGATATGGAAAAGAACTTAAATGATTTTAAAGATAAGGAAATGGTTTACCGTATCTTGACGGTTCTTCATCATCTTCCTAAGGCACTGCACGGCCGTAATATATTAAATGAGAGTTGTAATTTAGTATCATATAGCGATGCGCTGCTATATGCCCAAGGGTGTATGGATGAAAAAATGAAGGAGGATTATGCAGTATATTTTGATTCCTGCAAGCAATAAGCTGAGGGGCGTATGCCCAAGCATCTCTTTTACATTTGGTGGCATTTGTGAGCGTTAATGCCTTCAGTGCGTTTTAATGGGAACCGACTGAAACAGCAAGCAGAATCTTATAGTTTTATACCGGGTGAAATCGCATAAAATAACTTTATCATCTTATTTTATAATTATGAAGGTGATAAAGTTATTTTGATTGTAGATTTTAAGCGGTGATTAACTTGGGAAAAATATGAGTTGTATATATGATATGGGAACTGTTTTGGTGAGAGCAGTGTCCGTAATATTGGTAATGGCGGGGATTGAATAATTGATGGATACCCTTGTTTTTCTTTAGGGATGGAGTATGATAAATTCAAGGAGATTTTTGGCAGGTGGATTTAACTTTCCTGCGGGAATGGAGGGGAACAAAGCATGGCAGTGGTTCACTAAAGGGTGACACTGGGGAACGTCAGCAGTGGGACTGATAACATGGCAGGGAATTTCTTCAATGGCGAGGAACGATTAAATAGTGTGAAAAAAACGGCAATCCATGGTGCAATTTTCCAGTCAAAAATATACACAAATTGCTTAAAATTTTTTGGGAGGAGAGTAGATATGTCAAATAGTGGTTATTGCAGTTTGATTATAACAGGAGATAATTTGGATTTTAGCTTAATCGAAGAAACATTAAAAATAGAAGCATCTGAAAAGAGAAAAAAAGGTGAAATAGTTAATCGTGTAATAGGTGCAGTCCAAAATGATTTCCTTAGGTTTGATGAAAAAACAGGTGGAAAATATAATCCTGATAAAACGTTGGTCTCATTGTTGGATAAACTTATGGATAATGAAATGTTTTTATCAAATCTAAGTCAAAAGGCTAATATTTTTGTTGAGTGCTATGTCCAGTCGGATTATGCCCAAGTAGATTATATGTTATCTGCAGAGGCAATAAATAAAATTGCAAGGTTAGGAATTGGATTGGAGATATTTGTATTTTCATGGGGAGGAGTAAAAGATAAGAAGAAAAAAAAGAAAGGTAAGAAAAAATGTTAACTACATAATGTATTTACAAAAGGAGTGGTGTATGGGGGAGGGGAGGTAATCTCCCTTCTCCTTACAAACGGGACACCGGGATAGGAAAAGGATTATTTTAACGACGTGGAAGTTGATGCAGGGACAGTCCAAAGGGCAGAGTGGTACATGGTAAAACTGTTATATTCGGGGAAATTGATAAAACGGGAGATAAGTATCCGTAAAGCATTGGATTATGCCCTGAAGAAATACCATAAATATGAAAGTATTGACGGGATTCTGCAAGAAAATATTACCAGGTTACATCAAATGAGAATGCGCAAATGATATTAAATTCCGACAATCCAGTGTTAAAGGGAAAAGAATTTATGCAAGTATATGTTTGGACAGAACAACCGACATTGGAACAGGCAAAAAA
>CAJTNL010000050.1 GCA_910577755.1 uncultured Eubacteriales bacterium
AAGCAAATGGTATTCATATTTATATAGTGGTATTTGTAAAAACTTATAAGCCTATTATTATTTTCATAACGGTACTTGTATTTTTAGCAATTTTGTGCTTTTTTTCCAAATAAACGTATTTGAGTTGAAACATAGCGATTAAAAATATAGAATTATTTTATTAAGGAGGAATTTTATATGAACCAAAAAATCGCAAACAAAATTATCAGGGCAATCAATTTTTCATTAAAGGTTGATGCCAATTCAACTTGTACGACAGTTATTTTTCAACCAAAAGTACCTGCAAAACTTGCTGAATTCAAGAAAATCAAATGATTGGCACATTTTCTGAACAACTAGCAAAAATTTTAGTAAACAAAAAACATATTGATAAAGCAGATTTTGAGCTTTACCATTATGGACTCTTTATTGTTTTATCAGAGCTGTTTTTGTTCTCGTTTTGTGTTTTTGCCGGATTGTTACTAAAAATCACATCACAAAGCATAGTTTTCTTTGCTGCATTTTTATTTGTAAGGCGTTATGCGGGCGGATTGCACGTAAAAACAGAACCAAAATGTCTTGCTCTTACATTAACATCGTTGCTGATAAGCATTGTACTTATTAAGGTATCTTTAATTTATTCTAATCTCTTATTTGTAATTGCAATTCAGCTGGTATGCAGTATTTTACTGCCGGTTATATCACCTGCAGATACACCGCAGAAAAAACTTTCAGACAAGGAACGAAAAGTATTTAAAGGAATAACAATTGCAATATTAATTGTATTTGCGGTAACTAATGCACTTCTGCTTTATTTCAGACTCAGCCGCTACGCAGTACCTGTTGTATACGCTGTTTTGCTTGAAACAATACTTGTTGTTTTGGGAAAAATATTTAACGGCAGATTAGCAGAAACTACTGATGAACAATGATTTTTATATACCCCTTATTAAAGGGGTATATTTTTTGTTGGATTGACTATGTTTTTTGCAAATGCTATAATTAAAATTGAAACAATTATCAAGGCGGTGGATATTTTTGATTGTTCATCCTATAAAACCACTTTATAATGAAAGCTCTGAAATACTCATTCTCGGTTCGTTTCCGTCAGTTAAATCAAGAGAAGAAGGTTTCTTTTACGGACATCCTCAAAATCGTTTCTGGCGCATTATGGCAAAAATCTGCAACAGTCCGGCACCTGAAAGTATTGAAGAAAAAACAAATATGATAATAAATAATCGTTTTGCACTATGGGATGTAATAAAATCATGCGAAATCACAGGTTCTGCAGACAGCAGCATAAAAAATGTTCAGCCTAACGATTTGAAAGAGATTCTGAAAACAGCAAACATCAGACAAATATTTGTAAACGGCAAAAAGGCAGAAACACTGTACAAAAAATACATTGAAAAAGATACAGGCATTACAGCTATTGCTCTGCCGTCAACAAGCCCTGCAAACGCTGCCTGGAGTGAAGACAGGCTATTCGAATATTGGAACAATGCAATAACAAAAGCAAAAAAGCAGAGAGGGTAACTCTCTGCTTAATTTTATCAGTATTATCAAAGAAAAAAGAATCACTCATTCCAGAGTGATTCTTTAAGAAGATGTCGGCATTGACCTATTTTCCCAGGCAGCTACCCGCCAAGTATTTTCGGCACAGAAGAGCTTAACTACCGTGTTCGGGATGGGAACGGGTGGACCCTCTTCGTAATAAACACCGACTATGAACTGTAACAAAGAGGTCACAGTTATTTGAAATGACCTGTTGGTAAATCCTCAGGTATGGTGACCCGTAGGAGAATCGAACTCCTGTTTTCGCCGTGAGAGGGCGATGTCTTAACCGCTTGACCAACGGGCCAGGATGGTACACCATCACGGGCTCGAACCGTGGACACCCTGATTAAGAGTCAGGTGCTCTACCAACTGAGCTAATGGTGCATAGCTCACAATTCAAGGCATATACCCTGAAAACTAAATACAGGAAAAGGATATGAACTCTAACAATAGCCTGAACACATAACTTGACGTTAAGGTCAAGCCCTCGACCTATTAGTACTGCCAAGCTAAATACATCGCTGTACTTACACACGCAGCCTATCAACCTCATAGTCTATAAGGGGTCTTAACTGTAAACAGTGGGATATCTTATCTTGAGGATGGCTTCACGCTTAGATGCTTTCAGCGTTTATCCAATCCGCACATAGTTGCTCGGCCGTGCCATTGGCATGACAACCGATGCGCCAGCGGTGCGTCCATTCCGGTCCTCTCGTACTAGGAACAGCGCCTCTCAAATATCCTACGCCCACGGCAGATAGGGACCGAACTGTCTCACGACGTTCTGAACCCAGCTCGCGTACCACTTTAATCGGCGAACAGCCGAACCCTTGGGACCGAATTCAGCCCCAGGATGTGATGAGCCGACATCGAGGTGCCAAACCTCCCCGTCGATGTGGACTCTTGGGGGAGATCAGCCTGTTATCCCCAGGGT
>CAJTNL010000051.1 GCA_910577755.1 uncultured Eubacteriales bacterium
AAGGAGCATGGTTTTGTCAACGCAGGGAAGCTTTACGTAGGGGACAAGCTGCTTGATTCCAACGGTAACACA
Organism: uncultured Eubacteriales bacterium; assembly: GCA_910577755.1. Lineage (GTDB taxonomy): Bacteria > Bacillota > Clostridia > Oscillospirales > Acutalibacteraceae > UMGS1071. The sequence continues at coordinate 73 of CAJTNL010000051.1, forward strand.
TTGATAGTGGAAGATAGGAAAGTTGAAATTATAGATAAACCAGTAAAGGTTTATAACTTTCAGGTAGAAGATTTTCATACATATCATGTTGGTGAAAATTGTGTATTAGTTCATAATGCTAGCCAAAATTATGCAACGGCAAAAGCTTTTGAAGAAGCAATAAGTACTATGGATTCAAGTGAACGTGTTGCAACTGTAAAACAAGAAGCTGCAGAAGTCGCTGGAAACAAAGGTTTAGTGAAAGATCCAATTATATCAAAGAAAAATGGTCGTACGGTTTATAAGGATACTAAAACTGGTGAGTTGTATTCAGTAGACACGCAACATGGAAGATTTGAAACAGCAAATAAGAGGGGAGTTCATCAAGGAGAAGTGGATTTTGATTTCAATCCAACTAAACCAGCAGATACTTCTGGCAGACATGACTTGAAAATTAAATAGTTGTCAAAAGGGTATTCATTCTAATTGTATTTTAAAATAAGGGGATAGTATTAATTATGTTGACTGAAATTAGAAGAATTATAGAAAAAATATATGCGAAAGAAGAAAACTCCTTTTTTATTGAGAGGTGTCAACGAAAATTGGATTTTTTAGATGACTTATCAAAAAAAACTAGTGGGTATTGTCGGATGATTCATTTGTCGGACGAGCTAGATGATCCTGCAGTGGGTTTACACTTTGATATAGGTGAATTTTCGCAAGGAGAGTTTCATGTAAAATATTCTTCAGTACTGTTAATCAGTAAAGTATATGATGCATTTTATTTACATCATGAATTTGCAGTAGATAATTTAGATGAAAATCGGATTGAACCAATTTTAGATGGTTTTGATGATCAGCCTTATTCTAAAATGCAATATATGTTGGATGAAGCAGTTACATCTTTTCTGCAGAGTGAAAATTATATACGGCTTAGTTATGCTGATATGCAGGAAGTAATTCCTAATATTGATATTCCTGAAAATTGTATTTTTGGCACTCAGATGACTGTAGAAAATGCAATTTTTAGAGATTTATGGAATCTTTGTAGTTAATCTTAAGGTTTTAGTTTGAATAGTAAACTTTTGAGCTAATTAAGACAACCGCAGAGCATCCGTTTTATGTAAAGAAGCATGGGTTTGTCAACACAGGTGAGCTATACATAGGAGACAAGCTGCTTGATTCCAACGGTAACACATTGATAGTGGAAGATAGGAAAGTTGAAATTATAGATAAACCAGTAAAAGTTTATAACTTTCAGGTTGAGGATTTTCATACATATCATGTTGGCAATAACACAATTTTAGTACATAATACATGCATAAGACCCCAAAATGGTGGAGTAGAAAATCCAGATGGAACTACTATATACACTAAAAATATTGATGGCAAAGAAGTTAGCGTAAAATACAATAAAGAAGGATATCCGGATTTTTCCCCTTATGCGGAAACACTTCCAAATGGTAACAAATCGGTACAAATTAAGTATTCTGGTTCACGCTCAAAAGATTTTAGATTAGCTGATAAAGCAGCTGGTTATACAAGTAAAAATCCACGTCCGGCAGGTACTACTTGGCATCATCATGAAGATATGAGTACAATGCAACTTGTAAGCAGTAAAATACAAAATGCAGCTCAAGGTGGTTTCCCACATTCTGGTGGTGTAGAGGCGTGGCAGAAGTTGACAGGGATCAAATACAAACCTTAAACAAGTAATATATGTTAATCATTATCCATACATAAAGGAGAATTAGCATGTCATATCAAGATATTTTAAATTGGATAAAACAGGATTTTTGCTATCCTGTCCCGGAAGATTATTTATATTTTCTTAAAAGCGGTGATTTTGAATCAACATTAAGAAAAAACTATGTGATTGATAGGCAAAGTGAAAGTGTTTTAGAGATATCAGAATGGTTCACGTACGATAATATTCCTGAAATATATAAGAATTGTCGCAAGGAGAAAATCATTGAAAAGTATCATTTACCCATTTTAGATAGCTGCGGTTGCACGGTCGTATTAAATTGCAATCCTCAAAATGATTCTTATGGACAAGTCTTTTCAAGAACCCCCACGGGCTATTATGATGAAAATCTGCAAGACAATGTTTATTTAGAACTTGATTTTGTTGCAAATAATTTTTCAAAGATCATTAACAATTTAAAATCAACTGAAGAGTTGGAGGAAATGGGTATTTAATAAATACGAAATATGCTTGCTTTAGGCGTTGGGCTTTTTGATCCGAATAATCCGTTGGTTACATTGAATTCCAGATTACATTCATCGGGGCTTTATAATGGATTCCAAATAGGCGTAAACGCATTGGCAATTTTTACTGGCGCTGCATCTGCCAGCATGAAATGT
>CAJTNL010000052.1 GCA_910577755.1 uncultured Eubacteriales bacterium
GCTGAAAGAATCTGACTGTATATAATTGTAAAGGTACAAACTTACCAGTGGCTCACGCTTGTCCGGACAGGTGGCTCACGCCACACCGGACAGGCGGCTCCGCCGCATCGGAATATTCACAGATATTACGGTAATGGCTGTAAAGTATAAAAATTATATTCCACAAAGAGTTTTTGATGCTCTTATGCGTTATGAAGTAAAACCATATATAGAAGATTAAAATTTAAGGAGGACATTTTACAATGACAGATTTTGAAAGAAGAATTAAAACCAGACTGATTGAGGATGAATATGCGGAGAAGTTCCACCGTTTAGATACGGAGGAAACCATAGCACATATCAACCATGATAATCAGCAGTTACGTGAGATTAATGAAAAACGGATACAACTTGAAATGGATATGGAACTTGAAAAAAGAATGTTGAGTTATTAAGGAGGGAGGAATTTGATTATGACAGATATTAAAGATATTGAGCAGAGGGCAAAAGATATGATTGAACAATGCCAGCGTAGAAAAGTACAGAGGGAAAATGCGGAAGGGGTTGATAGGATATTCAGGGAGCCGAAACGGAAGATTGCAAAGGAACAGGCAAAGAGGGAAAATGCGGAGCGTGAACGTCAGGAATTGGAGAATAGATGGAGTCCATATCTTGAAAAAGCTATGCGGCGTTATGGAGCAGAATTTGAGGGTGTATTAAAAGAATAAGATTACATAAGGCATATCGGATGTAAAAGTCTGGTATGCCTTATTTTTTTACGATTTTTCAAGGGGTATACCCATATGTATTAGGTACTTAAAATTTCCAGATTTAAACATACCACCCTACCCCTTATATGGTATCCTTAAAATGGATATCCATTCTTGCTTTGTAATCAATAGTCTATCTTTAAATTTCAGACGGAATGATTACAGATGATAAGTTGATAGGGTAATGGTGTTATGTTTGAAATTCTAAGATATACGTTTGATTATTGACATTATAAAGGCGCATATTTTATATGGGGTATACCCGTATATATGGGATTTTATATTTTGAATTGAAACGTACCCCCCCTATCCCCCTGTATATTCGATTCGGGATTGAAATTTTGGGGTGATGTCGAAATGCAATAGATAGGCGCTTTCTCGCGTTAAAGTCTCGTAAAAATAATGTAAACCTACCGGCATACACCCTTGCACCTGCTGCCCCCATACCATCATACACCCCATTCGCAAACCCCAAATAACGCGCTACAAGCCAATTCTAGCCACTTTTCAAGCGTTACCCTAAAAGATACCGCCAACGCCATTACAAGCCCGATTTGCCCCCAAAATCATAACATAGACATATAATCACAACCAAATAAACCGCACAAAAAAGACTATGAGCCATTGAAGCACATAGCCTTTATAATATCTGTATGAATTTCCTGAAATATTAATCAATATCAAAGTAAATATTCGGTTGTAGCATTTTCAATATTGCCTTTTTAACAATCTCTATATCGTTTGCACTATCAGTCATTAGCAAATAGTTGTTATCTTCATATGCAACGAATGTATCATCTTTTTCCATCCGTCTAAGATAGTCTTTTTTGCCGACTTCTTTCAGATTGCCTTTATAATCCACTGTGAAATATTTCATGGTGTTTGATCTCCTTTTCGCGAATAATATTTTATGATTCTTTCAAGTTAGGGCACAATCCTAAACCGCCATCAATGACAGGCACACGCCTAAAAGCGTTACGGTGTACGCAATCTTTATTATTGCACTGTGTACAGTCACATTTCTGAAATTCCTCATAACTCATTTTCCAGTTGGTATTGTTTTCAAAGTGTTCTTTCGTCATATCCTTATACCTTCCTTTTCATATATTTTTATTGTCAGGGTGTAGCCGTTTCCATTGGTCACACCCATTTTTTTATTTGTGATTATGCAAATGCTTGTCTAAGTCTCTTTGTTCCGTCTGTCTCTACCTCTGTACTTCCGTAGTAGTTCCGTATATCATCCATGCTTAATTTCTTATGACTTCTTTTTCTGAATGCTTCCGTGTGAAAATACCACTTCTTTTTCTCTCTAGTACATCAAACAATAAATAGTGCATATTTTGAAAAGTGTGATATAATATCATTATAATTTAAATGGAGGCATAATGATATGGCAAATCATACTTATTGTATA
>CAJTNL010000053.1 GCA_910577755.1 uncultured Eubacteriales bacterium
ATTTACATGGAAAAGGTGGCCGGGTTTCCTGGCCACCATAAAAACACAAAAAAATTTACACACTTTACTTGACAAACCCCGTATTCATCATTTTTCATCACTTTTTCTCGGTCTGCCCTGTTTCCCATGCTCCAAATCGTGGAGAATGACACGCTTTAACTTGTCCTCTACGCTTTGGGTACTGGTATCAGAAAAATGTACCTCGACTAAATAGGTCGTCTTATCAATTTTCTTTTGCAGACAGGGTGTTAATCGCCCTGTGGTGTTGGTCTGAATGTTGTCACTCATGTTTCTCCTTTTTGGCGCAAAAAAAGACGCATGGTTTACAATTTACTGTTCCATGCGCCTTTACGCTGTTATTTTGATATTAAATTGTTCTGTTAATTACGCCAACTGCATAATCTCGGCTTCAATTTCTTTTGCGTCTTCCAATGTTAATTTTGGGAAAAAACTTGGTATTTCTTCTACCGAAATTCTCCCATTTTTTAGCATTATCCTTGCATTTTCCCTTGCTTCGTCTGCACGTTCACTCTTGATAAACGATTTCATTATCTGTTCTTCATCAAATAAACTCATCATAATCGTCACAACCTCCTTTTCCCTATCAAACAAATACTCCCTTAAAACATTCCTGTCTTTACATATGCGAATCGTTTCCGTAACTGCCTTTTGTGTCATTCCATGCTGTTTTGTCTGCTCATTAAAAACTTTGCAGAAAATAATGTACTGATTGATAATGTCATCTGTATCGCTTTCATAGATAACCTTTGCTTTTACCTCAATATCTATATCCGCGCCCTCATAAAATTCTTTAGACAAAGATATTTTATCGGGTTTTCGTCCTTTGTTTCCTGTAAAAATCACATAGAGTTCAGGCTTCGGCATTTTCACTTTCTTGCTTTTGTAATAGTTTTGGCTGGTACGTTGAAAATATTCGTGATAACTTTGCGCCAAATACAGCAAAACTCTTACTAAAATATTCATTGTCCATGTAGACTGTGCTTCTATAAGAATCATCAGCTTATTGTTGACAATAAAGCCTAAGTCATTATACAGATTGTCGGTCAGCACATTTTCTATTGTTACATCAGTTAGGGAATCCTCTGTCGCTGTGGTGTCCTCTGGGTGGAGCGTCTTATACAGTTTTAGCAGATAACTCTTGTTCTGAAAAAGGTCAAGGAATACGCTGTTTTTTGCGGTACGCTTTGCCATGACTTCCTCTATCTGTTTTGTATCGTCCTGCACTTTAACACCTCGATTTCTTAAAATCCGTGGCACAAGATACAATATAATCTACTCCTGCTACACTTCAATTATACAAAAAAAGTCCTGTATTTACAATGAAATTCATATGAATTTTTCATATACTAAATTTCCTTGTCAACCGCCTGCAAATTTATCATAGCAATTATTTGGTTCTGCATATCCTCAACAGTTTCTATCCTAATTCTGCCTATATTTTTTCTTGTCATTTCAAAATCTATATCGGGAAACAATCTTTCACAAAAACTATTTGTTTCGGGAGATGCCCCCATTAAAGCTGTTACAAGCGAATTAGTGTCAAACTGTTCCAACACTTCTTTCAGTTCCTTTTCAGAAATTGTTGAAATCTGCTCAAAATCAGTTATCCGCTGTGGCTGTACCTTTGGTTCTAATATGTCATTTATTGTGATGTCATATAATTTAGAAATTCTCAATAAAATTTCTAAGTCGGGAATAGTCGTTCCCGTTTCCCATTTTGATACTGCCTGCCTTGATATGCCTAATTCTTTTGCTAAATCATCTTGTGTGTAGTTGTTGCTTTTACGCAAAAACTGTAAATATTTCGATATAATATTCATATTCATAAAAATCACCCTTCTGGTTGCCATTATAAAGTATATGGCAATAAGAATAAAGAGTTTGGTAAGTGCTAAAAAGCAAATACCAGTTGCATATTATTTTACAATTCTTCCTCCCTCCGCTTAGTTTTGTTTTGTTGCTTATTATGCTGTCGGCTCTCGTTCTGAAGCTCCCTCTCAAGGTTCTTTTTGTTGTAGCTGATTACCTCGGCATACGCTAATTCTGTAGCGGTCTTGGTCTGCTCTTTGCCGATACTGTCATATTCAGACTGCAAAGACTGTATCTCGGCTTTCCACTGTTTCGGCATTATC
>CAJTNL010000054.1 GCA_910577755.1 uncultured Eubacteriales bacterium
GCAGATACAGACCTTTACGAAACGGACAAGGAAGTGCAAAATCTGATAGACTGGGTATGCCTTTCGGAGCAGATGAAAGAAAACAATAATACAATTCGCAATCTGACCGGGGAATATAAAAAGATAGAGCCGGATTGCCGAGAGGGAGTGCGGGCGCAGTTGAAGCGCATGAAAGAACTGTGCAAAGAGCGCAATAATCTGTACGAAAAGCAGAATGACTTGAAGGGGCAGAAGTGGAAGATTGAGAAGTCGTTGGAACGATAAGAAGTGTGGGGCGTGATGGTTGCTATGCCCCATGCTTTGTGGAAAATGGAGTGGGAAAGTGATATAATAAATTGCCGTATAATATTTTGCCAAGAAATTTAGTAAAGCAGATGAGAAACATACTGCGTGAAATGAATATTTTTTGATTTTAGGGAGGACTTGATTAAAATGAAAGAAATTACAACTGTTTGGATTCAAAACAATAAAGAAGCGTATAAGTCAGATGTAAAAAACAGTATATATGAAGAAGAATATGCAAAGAAATATATATCAGATATTGCATTTGATAAAGAAAAAGCAAAGTTACAACCTTTTGAATTTTCTGTAGACATTTCAACGATGGAGGCTACTGCACAGGGTAATGCTGGAAGATGTTGGATTGTTGCGGGATTGAATCTTTTGAGAGAACATATAGTAAAAGGGCTTAGAAAAAGTACTCCGCAATCTGCGAATTTTCAGCTTTCTTTGGGCTATCTTTGCTTTTGGGATAAATTGGAGAAAGCAAATTGTTTTTTGGAAAAAGCGATTCAATATAGGAATGAATCCTATAATAAAAGAGAAGTTTATTCATGGTTTCAATATGCGGTAACAGACGGAGGGTTTTGGACGAATTTCAAAGAACTTGTAAAAAAGTATGGAATTGTTCCGGCGGAAATAATGCCGGAAACATCTCAATCTTCGAATACAGAAGAAATGAATAATTGTTTGAATTATTATTTGCGAAAAATCAGCGCAGAGATAAGAAAGGTAGCTTTGGAGGGGCAAAATATAGAGAATATTGTAGAAATAAAAGAGCAGGCACTGAAAAAGATTTTTACTTTTTTGTGCAGATGCTATGGTTGTCCGCCGGATGTTTTTACTTATACATTTGAAGATGAAAAGCAAAAGAAACAATACACTCCAAAAGATTTCTATAATGATTTTGCAGGAGAATTTTTGAATCAGTTTGTAAATATCATCTCTCTCCCTTATGAAAAATTACCTTTTGGAGAAATATGTGTATTGACGGATGTTTTTCAAGTGGTAGGTGGTCAGGAGGAACAGTTTTTAAATCTTCCGTTATATGAATTAAAAGAAAAATGTATCGAACAACTAAAGGATGGAATTCCTGTGGTATGTATGGCTGATGATGACAAAATGTGCATGGAGGAATTACAGCTGTGGGACGATAATAGTTTTGATTATGTGGATGTGACAGGCTTTGATTTTGAAATGAGTAGGAAGGATTATTTCCAATTAAAAGCTGGAATTGCAAGTCATTCTATGATATTAACAGGTGTTCATTTAGGAGAAGATGGAATGCCGGAGCGGTGGAAAGTAGAGAATTCTTACGGAACAGATGGCTTACATAAAGGATACTATATTTGCTCGGATTCGTGGTTTGAAAAGTATATGATAAGTGCAGTTATAAGTAAAAAGTATATATTGGAAATTAGTAGAAAGAAACAGCAAAACAAACATCTTTTCAATATATGGGATATTATGTAGTAAGTATGTTCAATGGAAACGAAGGAACGATTTTCTTTGACAATCTTATAAACATGGTGCTAGCACCATGTAATAAAGTGGATAAGGAGAAAAGTTGTGCTGGCTTATGGTGTTTGTTACGCTTTAGCAACTTTAGAAGTGTTATTTTGTAAAGGGCTGAAAAAGGCATAGATGTTTTTTTTATATATTTATTCTTGTAAATGGTCTTTTGCTGCGTAACATTTCAAAAATGGGTTGCCAAATTGACGGGATTTGCTATAATAAATGTGTGGCAACATTTTGGCAACGGTTGTTGCCGACAAAATATGAAATGCCGTAAAATCAACGGTTACAGCCTTATATTTTAGATATTTATTTCAATTTACATCAGTTTGACATCAAAACTGA
>CAJTNL010000055.1 GCA_910577755.1 uncultured Eubacteriales bacterium
AAACTTGGGTGCTGCCCCTTGTTCTCAATGTTCGCAAGGTAGCGCGGCGAGATAAACATTTCGTCGCTTACTTTCTTGCGGCTCTCCTTGCGCCCTGTCCGCGCCGCCTTTATCGCTGCCCCAAAAGCCTTGAAATCGTATTTCGGTACTGGTCTTTTTGCCATAGTTATTCACCCTGTTACATTTTACTGTTCCCCTTTCTTCTTGGATATGTCTACACAATTCAATCAGTTAGCCAAAATAATTCATATGTATATGTTGACAATTAGCCGCTTTTTTTGTATAGTATTATTAAAAGGGGGAAATGTTTATGTTACATAGCATGCGTATTCGATAAGCATTGAAATCAAAAAAGATTTTTCCCATTTTCAATATGGGCTTTTTTGTCATGCTTATTTTGCGTATGCTATACAACAAAACTAACGATGTATAGACATAGTATAAAAACTATGCCTTAATTTTGTTGTAGTGTTATATGTATAAATGCAGGTCAATGCTCATGTTGAGAATTGACCTGCATTTTTTTGCGCAAAAGGAGAAATATTATGCTTGAAAAATATTGGATAAAATGTCCAATTTGTAACGGAAAGACGAGGGTTCAAGTATTTTATAATACGGTATTAAGAAATTTTCCTCTTTTCTGCCCTAAATGTAAATTAACACATATCATTGATGTTGAAAAATTAGAAATCATAATCAAAAACTCTGAAAAACAAAAGGAAGGATATTAAATGAAACACTTACCTAAAAGTACACTTACGGAAATATTGAATGACCCATACGGATTTACTTACAAAGAAATGTCGGAAGTAATTGGAGAGGATAAAGCAAGAGCCTTATATGCGGAATTGTATAAACAGCCATTTCACAAAAAAAATCTATCAATATCAACAAAAAAAGTCTATAAAAGTAGCGATACTGAAAAGTATGTTTATGAATTGAAAGACAACAGGTATATCGAAACGGTTTTTATTAAACGGCGAGATGGTGGGACTGTTTGCGTAAGTACGCAAGTTGGTTGTTCTGTTGGCTGTATTTTTTGTGAGTCCGGACGCAATGGTTTCGTTCGTAATCTAACACCATCTGAAATTGTGCAACAGGTCATATTGATACGTCAAAAAGTAAATCGTATCGTTTTTATGGGAATGGGAGAACCTTTATTCAATTACGACAACTTGATTGCAGCAATCCATATTCTTCGAGATAGAAATGGACTTAACTTTCCAACCGACGGCATTACCGTATCAACAGTTGGTCCAGTTAATCAATTAAAAAAATTGCGCGAAGAACATCTAAAAATTCAGTTGACAATATCTTTACATGCAGCAACACAGGCTGCGAGAAACTGCATCATTCCTCATATGCACATGTACGCTATTGAAGATGTTGTTAAGCAAGCATTGTCCTATTCACAAAGGCATAATCGAAAAGTGGTATTTGCGTATTTGCTTTTACCAGGTATAAATGACCGTTCCTCAGATATAAGGCAACTTGCAAAATGGTTTAAGGGCAAAAATGTTATGATTAACGTGCTGCAATACAACCCGACGAGTAATTCAAAAATTAGAGCACCACAAAAACAAGAAATGGTTGCGTTCAAACATCAATTAGAGCAAACAGGACTTGAAGTTACCATGAGAGTTTCTCATGGTAGAGAGATTAAAGCAGCTTGTGGACAGTTAGCTAATACATATAATAAAGCCAAAAAACAACAAAAATAATTTAATTAAAAGAGCCAGACGCACAGACGCAGAGCCGATAATATGCAGTTTGAAATACTGCTGTTATCGGCTCTTTTTTGATTTAATTTGTGCCCCCAATAACCATATTGGAGCAAAATCAGAACTGTTGCTTGTCGTTCTTTGATTTCCGCAGCAGCTTTGAAAAACCAAAGCCGCCGTTTCTTTTTATCTTCTAATGAAATGACGCGGTATCACTGTTAAAAGCGGCGGCTAAAAGGAGGTAGCCGCCATGAAGCACATACCATATCGACAAAATCCGACGGTCATTGACACATCAAAAAAAGCCCGACCACCGCCGGGGAAAACTACGTCTATCAATATGAACTGTCTAA
>CAJTNL010000056.1 GCA_910577755.1 uncultured Eubacteriales bacterium
GAAACAGACCTTTACGAAACGGACAAGGAAGTGCAAAATCTGATAGACTGGGTATGCTTGTCGGAGCAGATAAAGGAAAACAATAATATAATCCGCAATCTGACCGGGGAATATAAGAAGATAGAGCCGGATTGCCGGGAGGGAGTGCGGGCGCAGTTGGAACGCATGAAAGAACTTTGCAAAGAGCGCAATAATCTGTACGAGAAGCAGAATGACTTGAAAGGGCAGAAGTGGAAGATTGAAAAATCGTTGGAACGATAAGAAGTGTGTGGCATGGCGGCTGCCATGCCACATATTTATGTGGAAAATGGAAAGTGGGAGTGGTATAATCAAAAGAAAGTAAATTTTAGTGTTTTGCGTAATAAAGCAATCATATGTATCCTAGATAAAATGAAATTATAAAAAAGGAGGTTAATTATGAAAATCGGTATCATATCGGACATACATGGTAATATTATTGCACTCAAAGCCTGCATTTCATACATGAAATCGGTTCCTTGTGATGAATACTTTTTTCTTGGAGATTATATTTCAGATACTCCTTACACACGGGAAACGATAGATTATGTGTATGATTTTTGTTCAAAGCATAATTGTATATTCCTTAGAGGAAACAGAGAAGATTATATGTTGGAACAAAGAAGGATAATTGCGCAAGGTGTTGAAAATGGAAAATGGAGATGGAATTCGGCTACAGGCAATCTTTTGTTTGCATATAGGCAATTGAATGAAAAAGATTTTCTTTTTTTTGAACATTTACCAATTTCCTATCAGTACTCAAAAATAGGCTATCCAGATGTAACTATTTGTCATGGTTCTCCTGTAAGTTCCCGTGAGCGTTTGCTTATTGAGGGGGAAAATACCAAAGAATGGTTAAAAAAGATTAATACAGATTATTTGATTTGTGCACATACACATTTGCCGGGTGAATTGGAATATCAAGGGAAACATTATTATAATTGTGGTTCAGTAGGAATTGCTATTGGCATTTGCGGTTATGCGCAGTGTATGATTATTGAAGATTTTTGTACAAATGGTAAGATAGCATGGAACCCTACTTTTTTAAAGATTCCTTATGACAATAAGAAGGTCGTGCAGGATATAAGAAAAAGCGGTTTGCTTAGTAAAGCACCATGGTTTGTAAATAGTAATATACAAATTCTCTTAACAGGAACTGACTATTCATCACAATTAGTTGAGTTGGCGAATAAATTGGCAAGAGAAGCGGGGGAACAGGATTCTGAAGATGAGAAGTATTGGAGAGAGGCAGCACAACGGTTGGGAATACCTGATTATAGGTAAAAAATAATCGAATATATTCTTTCCATTTTAGAAATAGTATGCATAGTAGAATTTTCCTTAACTGTATAAAATACATGGTGCTAGCACCATGTATTAAGGTTGGATAAGGAGAAAAGAGGTGTCGTGTTACGCATTAGGCGTTTTGAAAGTCTTATTTTGCGAGAACTTTCAACTGTAAAATGAACGTAGGGGATATTCTGTACTTTTATCATTGAAAACGGCTTTTATTGCGTAACATTTCAAAAATGGGTTGTCAAATTACAGGGTTTTGCTATAATAAATGCGTGGCAACATTTTGGCAACGGTTGTTGCCGACAAAATATGAAATGCCGTAAAATCAACGGTTACAGCCTTATATTTTAGATATTTATTTCAATTTACATCAGTTTGACATCAAAACTGA
>CAJTNL010000057.1 GCA_910577755.1 uncultured Eubacteriales bacterium
AAAAAGTTAAAACGCAGACACTGAATGCGTTTACTATAATTGATTTTTGAGTGGTGCTATCGGAGAAAAAGACAAGTGGTATTAAAAGTTATTTTTGAACAGTTCCTTAGTATAACTATCCGGAAATAACTTTACAGCGTTTTTTATAACACGCTATCCCATATTTATAAATCGTTGTCATCCCATCATTTTTTAATGATTCTTCATAATTTCTCTTATTTATTTGTTCCACCGCTTCTTTACAGGCTTCTTCCAATGCAGCATTTTCTGCATATTTTAACTCTATTACAATACCAACCCCTTTCCGGCGGATTTCTATACTAATATCACTGTAACCATCTCCCGATTCGGCATTGGACTGCACAATCCAGTTATCCATATTTCCCAGTATTCCTAACAAAAGTCCATGATAGAAGTTTTCCTTCATCCCTTTTCTGACATTTGTGTCACGTATACTAATCATATCCTCTAGGTACTCATGAAAACCATTTTCAATTGCCAAAACATTATTCTCCTCAAATGCTTTGCAAAAATTCTCAAGCCGTTCCCTGTTCTTTGTTGTTTCGTCATCAAACCAATCTCGGATTTGCTCGACAAATATCCACTGTATTTCTTTGTTTGGAATAACAAGTTCTGTAAAATCGCCTGTCTGTGTACTGCTCTGCGTTAGATAACCCGTTGTAAAAAGGATACTCCATAGATGATCCAGCTTCGAATCCAAATCTCTGTAAGTGAGTTCTTGATGAATTCTCTTTTTTACACTTTTCCCATTAATTAATTGTTCGATTTCGTTTTTCGTTGTTGCATTTGCACGGCTTAAAAAACTTCTAATAATGCTGTTGCTGCTTGTATTGACCCAATAATTTTGTGGAGATATTGATGGGTTCATTTTTAATGCATGACAATAACTTACTACATCCCAGGGACAGTAAATATCCAAATTTCCAAAATGATACCCATTATACCATTCCTTTATCACATTATATTTTTCTTTAAACCCATAGTATTGAAGCAATTCTTGTACTTCATTGTCTGTAAACCCGAAATACTCCTTGTATTGAACATCATTTACTGTGTATACATTGAAATTATTTAGACCAGTAAAAATGCTTTCTTTGGATATCCTCAGGCACCCTGTTAGTACTGCAAAGTATAAACTGCCATTTGTCTTAAAAGCATTTCCAAAAAGGACGCGAATCAGCTCTACCATTGCATCATAATATCCTGACTGATACGCCTTATCCAACGGTACATCATATTCATCAATCAATATCAAAACATTTTGATTATAATGCTTTTGTAAAAGCTGTGACAGGATAAGTAAGCTATTCTTTAAAAGTTCATCAGACATTATATATGCGCCAGTTTCATCAATATTGATAAGCGCTTCATAACGTTTACGTTCTACTTCTGTTAATTGTTCGCTATGCAATAAAAACTGAAACCGCATTGCTTCATTACCAATAATACTTCGAAGCATTTCCTTTGCTTCTACAAAGTTTTCTCCGGTTGCTCCTTTTAATGTAATAGACAGAACAGGAAATTTCCCCATATATTTTGCACAAAGTTCTGTTTCCTTTGAAATTTCAAGGTCATTAAAAAGGGT
>CAJTNL010000058.1 GCA_910577755.1 uncultured Eubacteriales bacterium
CTGTCCAATCCGTCCAGCGGTATTGTATCCGCCATGTGCCGTTTGGATCTTTTTTCGCATTACAGCTCATACAACCGCCTCCTTTGCCGCCCCGTACCATTTTTCTTTGAAATAGGCTACGGGGATTTTCCCTGCGATTGTGAGAAAGCCTTTAGAAGATAATTCGCTGTTCATTTCCCGTAAAATCTTGTAGGACTTTCCCATACTGATGCCGAGCATTGCCGCAATATCTGCTGCACTGTAATAAAGTTTTTCGTTCATGTTGTTTCCTCCTATTTATACCATTTGTTTTTTATGTGTATCATTTTGATACGTTTATATATTAGCGTATCTTTTGATACGTGTCAATGGCTTTTTTAATATCTCTTTATTTATTCCGTATCTTATGATATGATTAAGTTGCATTTGATATTTGCTTATATTGATGAAAAATACCATAACACAGGAGGCATAATAATTATGACAGTCGGCGAAAATATTCGACGCATACGTCAAGAACGAGGTCTGACATTAAAGCAATTAGGAGAAATGGTTGGCGTCAGCGAAGCCTACATTAGAGCATATGAGAGCGGGCGCAGAAACCCCAAGTTAAAATCATTAGAAGCTTTAGCACAGGCACTCGCTGTCAATGTAGAAGTATTAACCAACTCTGATTTTGACGGCATCAAAGCTATGCACAGGCTTTTTCAAGTGTTCCGCCAGTATGACGGGCATTTGTTTGAATATCAGGATCAGGACGGCAATGATATGGTTGCTGTCAGCTTTGGCACACTTTCTTTAATGCGCTCATGGTGTGATCGCTACGAAGAATATATGGAAGAAGTGGAAAAATGTAATTCTATTAAGGATGTGAAGAAACGCGGGGAAGCACTATTAAAGGCTGAAGCAGATTTCAATTTGTGGATGGATATTTATCCGGAATCGGAACCTTTTGATTTGAATTTAAAGATACAGAAGGCGCATGATGTGGCTATGGATGAGATTGGACTAAACGTAAAAGATTAATATTATTAAAATAATTGTACTATTGACATAAATTGACAAAAAAACTATTATTATAAGTGAGATACGTACTCCATATGAAACAGGATTCATATGTGATTGCAAATGACTTTGTATGCACTACAACTTAGCCATCGAATCTAAACACCTAGTGTTATTTGATTTTACATAGCATTATTTATTTTGCTAGGTTAATACAAAGGGAGGTGTTTGCAATCGATTTTTATAGGCTACTAAGGGATTTTTGTCTGTTTATTCTTGGTATATATGGAGCAGACATATTTAAAAAATTGCGTATCTTGGTAAAAAAGCCCAAAGTACAAGATTTTATATTCTTTGTGGTATCATATTGGATGATACATACGCTTTTTTCCTACCTCTAAGAGAATAGACAAACCCGGCAACCTCAACATTTCTGTTGAGGTTTTTGCTATAAAAGTAACCGTCAAATCTCTCGCCTTGGCTAGTTAGCATATTTGTGCGACATTCTAAAAGACACGAAAAAACTAGTAGTTTTTTAGAGGAGGCACAAACTGTCATGGATCAATCTACACATGATGTACGACGCACAAACTGGCTAAACATTATTCATCAATGCCAAAAC
>CAJTNL010000059.1 GCA_910577755.1 uncultured Eubacteriales bacterium
ATTCTCAATGATTAAATGGGCAGAGGTTATCGGCGTTTTTATTTCATGTACCCACATTTCGATATATTCCCGGTATTCTTGATTAGTAGCCCCCGCTTCTGCCAACTTATCATTCATGTACTTATTAGACAGGCGTAGAATTTGGTATAACAGTTTCCCGTCAAGAAATCCCGGCTTTTCTATAAGCTCTGCTAATAAAGTCTTGTCGTCAAGTCCATCAAATAAAGCCATAAATCCGCAGTAATATTTCTTTTTTCTTGTATAGTCCCATAACAAGGCTGCAAGAAAAGAAAAGCCAAATATTATTTCGATATAAATAATAAATTCATAACGCAATCCCATTAACCAAAGAAGCCCCATAGAAAAAATAACAGCTACCAAAAACATTACAACAGAAAAAAAGCGGTCAATTATATAATTAGTCAGTTTCATACTTTGTACCCCAATCCTCGTTTTGTTTCCAAATAATCGGGCGCACCGATCTCCGATAGCTTCTTACGCAATCGCACAATATTAACATTGAGTGTGTTTTCGTCTATAAATTCGTCGCTCTGCCATAATTCATCTATGATCGCGTCACGCGGTATCACATTGCCTTTGTTTGCAACCAGCAAACGCAGTATGCCAAGTTCATTTTTTGTTAAATCTATCTCTTTATCCCCATAAGAAGCAGCAGCCTTTAGCAGATTGATTGTCAGCCCTTTATGAATAAGGACAGAATTAACCTGTGCTTCATAAGTCCTTTTTAATATTTTTTGAATACGTGCTATCAATACCTGTGCGTTATAAGGCTTTGATATAAAATCGTCTGCACCGATATTCAAGCTCATCAATTCGTCAAAGTCTGTATTTCTGCTTGTCAGAACGATAATCGGAATATCCGACTGTTTCCGAATCTCACGGCATATCGTATAACCGTCTTGATATGGCAAGTTTATATCCAGCAGTACAAGGTCTGCTTCCGCTTTCAAAATATGGTCTGTAATATGTGCGAAATCAGTACTGCTTTCATAAGCATATCCATATTTCTGTAACAGAACGGACAACTCTTTACAAATCTCTGTTTCATCTTCAACAACAAATATTTTCACTTTCTGTTTTCCTCCCGTTTCCTTTTATCTACTGGCTTTTCAGCGTCCTTTGGTATCAGCCACAAGCGGCTGAATTTTGCCACGCCCGGTATACGGTTTTCCTCACATAGCTTTTGCACCCGTCTTTCTGAAATGCCCCATTTCTTCGCCGCTTCCGGGGCAGAAATATACTCTAACATCTTCATTCACCTTTCCCATAAATTCTATTGCTACAATTATATACGGTTAGCCGAATACACGCAAGAATCATTACTGTATTTTTTGTAATTATTTAGACCAATTGATGTAACTGTGTAAACGTATTCAATTAAAAAAGTAAACTGTACAATACAATAGGGTGAACAAATATGTCAAAAAGACCAGTACCACGATATGATTTTAAGGCTTTTGGGGCTGCAATCAAGGCTGCACGGACAGGACGCAGGGAATCCAGAAAGAAAGTTTGCGATGAGATGTTTATCTCACCTCACTACCTTGCGAACATTGAAAACA
>CAJTNL010000060.1 GCA_910577755.1 uncultured Eubacteriales bacterium
CATACAAATCGCCGATGAAAGCGTATTGCATCCAACAACCGGTATCCCTGCCAATTCAAATAATCCTTGCAGAGTGCCATCTTCCCCATTTTTGCCATGTAATATGGGAAATACCAAATCAACTGGAATCTCCCTAAACTTATTCCCATGAAACTCTGTAAATCCTTGTACCATGCGGCTTTGGGAAAACATAATTGGATATAAATTTTCCTCGTCTTCAAACCATGAATTATTACTGATATTTTCAATTTTTCCTGTATAATGATACCATTCTCCATCTCTGGTAATACCAACCGGTACAATCTCAAAATGTTTTCTATCGATATTCTGCAAAACAGAAAATGCTGATTGCAGCGATACATCATACTCTGTTGAATAACCGCCAAAAATAACTGCTATCCTTTTTTTCATCTTATACACCGTCTTCTATAATTCTTATGTTATCAGGGAGCCGATAACCTATTTGACATCGATTGACATACAATTTTCTTTCTGTTTTTCTGCCGGAATCCTTGTCTGTTTCCATACGGCAGACAGATGCAGTCTGATAGATTTTTTCACCCTGTTTTCTGTAAGTTACAGTTGAATTAAACACAGAATATTCAATGTTTACAACGTTTTTCGCCCAAATACGGCCATACATAATATTATCATCAAAGTAAATTTCTATCTGAAATGTATTCTCCGTTTTATTACAAACTTTTAAATCTAACCAGCCCTCATTAACCGTCGCATCTGTTCCCTTTGGAAAATCTTCTGTTGTGGGCGGAAAGGATAATGCAGCATGTCCATGTCGCTCAATAACAGTTAATGGCGTATGCAAAAACATCCAAAACAACATATCGCTTAACATACATAATCCGCCTCCATAAGATGTGACGGTTTTCCCATCAATCACATTCAGCCCTGCTTCATATTTTTGAAAGCGGTCCGCCCACCGGACAAGATGCCAAAATGAAAAGGTTTCTTTAGGTTCAATAATAATTTTATCAATTGTTTTAGCTGCCAATTTTAAATTGTGTACTTTATTAAATTGATATTTCATATCAAATCCACTGTTTCCATTCAGCATAGGAATCGAAGTTTCAAATGCCAAATTGGGAAGTATTTTTTCGGATTTCTTCTGTGCGTACCTATACCCGTCCAACCGCATTTTAAAATAAAAAAATTTTTTTCTTTGCCATTTACGGAGAGGAAGCAAAAAAGGAAATATCTGTGTTAATCTTTTTCTTGACATAAAACTGCTCCTTCGTCTATATTTGCGCAAAACAAAACACCCTTGTTTTGGTACTGTTATTGTATCAAAAACAAGAGTGTGGTTTATTTGTTTACACACACAATATTCAACTGATTTACTATAAACTTTCTTACATTTTACTTACGAAACTGGCAATACGACTTCAAACTCGGCGTGTTCTTTGTAGTTCTTAACTCAAACTTCCCACACCAGTTGGTGTGCTGAACCTTGAAAAATCAATACTGTAGCCCATAAAAAAGGCACAAACCTGCACTTGATGGTATAATTGAATTGCGA
>CAJTNL010000061.1 GCA_910577755.1 uncultured Eubacteriales bacterium
AACTGAGCTATCTGGGTATCAAGATACGAATCAGCGATTACAATACCAAGTCGATCGACTCAATCAAGTCAAACGCATGGTGACAGAACAAAAACTCAATTTTCGTCCAATTTGGGGTGCAGTATCAAAAATAATAGACGATAGTTATGTATGGATTGGTGCAGGATTTCACAGGAAATGCAAATTTGGGCAGATTAGCAAGCCTGACAGCAGGTGTGGCAACAGGCACACAAAGTGGTAAAGCATTTCAGGCCATGGATAATGCTGCCGCAGGTGTAAAAGGTATCAAGAATATTGACGATGTTACAGATAGTGTTAGTAAAGTTGACTCCGTAACAAAACCAGGAGTTGGTGGAGCGATTGAGGGTAGTTCAGATGTTCTATCAAAGCCAAGTTCAAAGGTACTACGAAAGAACTTGATTGATGCAGGGGTAGTGGTTCCAGATTATTCTAATGCTGCACATCATATAGTTGCAGGTAATGCAATGAAAGCAGCAGAAGCAAGGGCTATTTTACAAAAATATGATATTGATATTAATGATGCTGTAAACGGAACGTTTTTACCAACAGTTGAAGATGTCGTAGAAGGAGAGTATCATCCGAGTTTGAATACGAATTTATACTATGATGAAATCAATAATTTATTACGTGATGTAACGAGTAAGCAGGAAGCATTAGATGTATTGAATTATATATCGGAGTCTTTGCAAAATGGAACGTTTATGAAATAATGGAGGAGATGTAATGAAAATTTGGCAATTACAATTTGAAGTAGATAAATACGATAATTTTATTCCTATAAGAGAGTTTACCGCAGACGAAATTCAATCATTTGATGGTAGAAAAAAGAAAGATATTTGGGAGCCACTTCCTGTAAAAAGGATGGAACCAGAAAACAAATTGGAATTGGGCGATGCGCCAGGATTTATCATTCCTGTGTTTAGTAAAAAAGCATTAGAAATTTTAAGACCACTTATTCAAAATTCTATTGAAGAATTGGCACTTCAATTTCAAGAGGCAGAATATTATGGTATTAATGTAACTGCTGTTTTAAATGTAATTGATTATTCCAAATCGAAATATATAATGTACAGTGATGGAAAGCGGATCATGGCATTTCAAAAATATGCTTTTAAAAGTTGTACAGAGTTGTTAAACAATAATATATTTAAGATTGTAGATGAGCCAACAAGAAGGGCGTTTGTCTCGGATGAATTTAAGCAAACTGTGAAAAAAAATAATCTTTCAGGATTCAAGTTTAAGCTGGTTTGGGACAGCAGTCAGGAATAAAGGGTAGTTATAATTACAGAATTAATATATTTTTAGGATAATATAAACATTACAATCATTATAAAATTCACTTTAACAACCGAAATTTCTCATGATAAAAAGGAGCTCAGTCAAGGAGTATAAGGGTAAATTAAAGCTCTGGTAGTATTTTATTAAAAAACAGAATCGGAAATATTCCGCAGGCTATAGCTTTGGAGTGTTTCTGATTTTCTGTTATATGGCAGAAATCAAATTAGAT
>CAJTNL010000062.1 GCA_910577755.1 uncultured Eubacteriales bacterium
AGCAGGGGCAGCTTATCATCACAAAAAACGGGAAAAGAGCAGATTCAACAGAATAATGTTTATGACACAATGATTTTTTCGGAAAATCTATTCCCTCTGGAAAGTGACTGTGGTATAATGGAGGTATCGACAAATCGAGATTGGCAGAATGGAACAAATTTGAAAGGAGATTAAAATGCCATATATTACAGTTGAAAGCGGCGCATTATCAGATGAGCAAAAAGAAGAATTAATAAAACGGTTGACAGAAGTTTCTTCTGAAATTACACCAGTTTACAAGTTTTTGAGAAAAACCAAAAAAGTGCTGATTTTAAGTCAGTAAAGCGAATAAATATTCATATATTTGCAAAACATTCATCGAATATACTAGATTTATTCACGGTATAAGATCAAAATCAAAAAGTTGTAAACTGGTGTGAAATTATGAAAGTACCACAGGAATTTTTTGTGACTACAATTAAGGAAGTTTCAGACAAAAATTTTGGTATTGGTGGAAAAACAATTGATAAAGTTAAAGAAGAATATATGAAGAAACACCAATAAATATTAGTTTGTCGGGAATTTGCAGAGGACGAAAAGTCGGGATTTGGAGGTGTGCTCTTATGCCAATACTCAAAGGATTAGAGTGGACATTTGATACGGTGGCTTCTACATACGAAAAACTACGCCCTGGTTATGTTGAAGAATTGTATCAAAAATTATTTGATTACATTTCTATTAGTGAAAACAGCAATGTCGTTGAGATTGGAAGTGGCGGTGGACAGGCAACTACGCCAATACTAAAGACAGGATGCAGACTAACTGCAGTTGAATATGGAGAACAATTTTCTGAGTTATTAAAAGATAAATTTAAGGCGTATCACAATTTTTCGGTAATTACAGGCAAATTTGAAGATACAGAATTTGAAGATGATGCTTTTGATTTGGTTTTTTCGGCATCTGCCTTCCACTGGGTACCTGAAAAAGCAGGGTATGAAAAAGTGTTTTCGATGTTGAAAAAAGATGGTGTTTTTGCTCGATTTGCAAATCATCCGTATCGCGATAAAGGTAAGCCAGAGCTTTCAAAAGAAATAGATGAAATTTATGATGAGTATTACAATAAGTACCACAACAAGGTGAAACATAAAGCATTATCTGAATATTCAGAAGAGCAAGCAAAAGAGCTAGCGATAATTGCTCAAAAATATGGATTTACAGATATTCAATATGCGTTGTTCCATCGGGAGCGTATGTTTTCGGCAAAAGAGTATGTTGAACTCTTAGGAACTTATTCGGATCATATTGCTATCGAAGAAACAATCAGAATTAAATTCTTTTCAAAAATCGAAGAAGCAATTAACAAATATGGTGGCACAATCACAATTTATGACACGATTGATTTACAACTAGCAAGAAAGAGATAAATTCCAGTTTGTGCGCTTAAAAATTGAATAAGAACCACCCAAAATGCCGTTGCATGAAAAAATCCCAAGCAACGGCATTTCCTTATCTCCGCTTCATCCTGCTCAACGGGGAATCC